>CABYOT010000028.1 GCA_902520695.1 uncultured Pelagibacteraceae bacterium | reverse complement strand
CTACAGCTGATAAACATAAATAATTCTCAATTTTGTATGATCTTAAAAAATAAAATGTTTTAATATTTAAATATATAAAAGATATATACGTCAAAAACTTAAAACCATTTTCTGTAGATAAACCTATTAATTTTAATAGAAATACTAGCAAGCTTGGTAAAATTCTAAGTGCATCCTGATGTTGGGCTACAAGATATTGAGATGGATCTTCTGCTAACAATATATATGATGAAGCATCCTTTAGTAACAAGGCCAACTCATAATCGTATAACTGACTACTAACAATAATGACAGTTAAACTAGTTAACAATAAGATTATAAAGCAAATTTTATGATTAAAAAAAAAATTAATTTTTTTTTCTATTACATTCATTTATTTTGATTTATGAAATTTTATACAATTAAATAATCATTTATTGTATATTAAAAACAATTATTATAATAGTTTGCTAATATTTTTATATTTAAAATTAATTTATGAAGAAAAACCTACTTATAACAGGAGGAAGTGGATTTTTAGGAACTCATTTAGCATTAAAATTAAAAAAAAATTACAATGTTTTTATTGGTTCTAGAAATCAAAAAAGAAACCGTGAAGTTTCAAATTTAACAAATTGTAAAGATATTCCACTAGATGTTTCTAATATTAACTCCTTAAGAGATGCGATAAGTTATTGCAATCCTAAAATAATAATTCATGCCGCTGCCACTAAATTTGTAGATGTTTCAGAAAAATTTCCATTTGAATGTTCAGATGTTAATATTCTAGGATCATCAAACTTAGCTAGAGTAGCTATTGAAAGAAAAGTTAGTACAGTTATAGGAATATCAACTGATAAAGCTACACAGCCTATAAAAAATTTTTATGGCTTTAGTAAAGCAGCTATGGAAAAATTATTTTTAAGTGCTGACAGTAATTCTAATACAGATTTCTTGTGTGTAAGGTATGGAAATGTAGCATGGTCAACTGGTTCGGTTTTACCAATTTGGAGAGAAATGTATATTAAAAATAAGAATATATTAACTACAGGCCCCTACATGAGAAGATTTTTCTTTACAATAGATGATGCAGTAGATTTAGTTACATTTTCATTAAAAAATTCTAGGAGATTTGCTGGTAAAATCGTATGTGCTGACATGAAATCATCACTAATGATCGATGTTCTAAAAACTTGGATAAAAAATTATGGCGGAACATTTAAAGTAATTAAATCAAGAAAAGGCGACAGGTTAGATGAATTTTTAATTGGAATGAATGAAATTAAAAACACATATAAGTTAAAAAATAATAAAAAGATTTATTATATAATTGATTATGATAAAAAAATTAAAAAACCTTTAAACAAAATTATTTCTTCAAAAAATTCAAAAAAACTTAATAATAAAGAACTAAAAAATCTACTTAAAATTGGATTAAAATAATCATTTATGATTAATCATGCTATTATTTTAGCTGCAGGGCGCGGGGTTCGATTAATGCCTCTAACCAAAACAATCCCTAAGGCAATGGTTAAAATAAAAAACCAAACATTAATACTAAATGGAATTAAAAAGGTACAAAAGTATTTTAAAAATATCCATATAACTGTTGGATACAAGGGAAGTTTAATCGCTGAGCATGTGATTAAAAATAATGTAAGTTCAGTTTTAAATACAAATGAAAAGGGTAATGCTTGGTGGGTATTTAATTTTCCATTTAATATGTTAAATGAACCAGTAGTTGTGTTAACTTGTGATAATATCACTGATATAAATTTTAAATTATTAGAAAAAGATTACATTAAGAAAGGTAGTCCACACTGTTTTGTAATCCCAGTAAGACCAATAAAAGATCTTGATGGCGACTATATTCACAGTGAAAAAAATATTGTAAAAGAACTATCCAGAAAGAAAAAAAGCAAGATTTATTGCTCTGGTATACAAATAATAAATCCCTACAAAATTCAAAATACAATCCAAAAAACTGAGGATTTTAATGTTCTTTGGAGCAGATTAATTAAGAAAAAAAAACTTTATGTTTCTGATATCATACTAAAAAAATGGTATACAATTGACAATGTAAATCAATTACAAGCGTATGAGAAAGATTTTAAATAATGTTTAATTCAATTTTGGTTGCGATTTTTACTTTTAATGAAGAAAAAAAAATTGAATCATTGCTGAAAAAAATATGTGAAAAATTTAAAAATGTTTTAGTCGTTGATAATAACTCAGAAGATAAAACTTTAAATATTGTAAAAAATTTTCCAGTAAAATTTATACATCATAAATATAATCTTGGTAAATCAAATTCCATGAAAACTGCTCTAGATTATGCAAGAATTCAAAATTATAAATATATTGCATTTATAGACGGAGACGGACAACATAGTGCAAACGATCTTGAAAGAATTTGTCATAAAATTTTAGATGTAAATAATGAACTTGTTATTGGATTTAGAGAAAATCTATATAATTTGAATATTAAAAAAAGACTAGGAACTATTATTCTTAATAAAATTTTTTTATTTCTTTTTAAAAAAAAGATTAAAGATATTCAATGTGGACTGAGGGTATTTAATACTAATGAAAAAAGAATAAATTGGGAGTCAACAGGTTTAATGCATTATTTTGCGGATGCTGAAATAACCTGTAATGCAATAAAAAATGGATGTAATGTTTCACAAATTCCGATAAAAACTATTTCAAGTGATAATTATAAAGGAATGAATATTTTGCAGGGTTTATTTCTAGTTATTATGCTATTTTATTGGAGATTAGTTTAATGGTTATAAAAACAATTTTATCAATTTTTTCAATTATTTTTTCTTTACTGATGATTTACATCACAACATTAAATTTTAAAAAAAAAATTTTGAAAAAAATTGAAGCTCTTATTTGGAATCTTATATGGATAAGTAT
>CABYOT010000027.1 GCA_902520695.1 uncultured Pelagibacteraceae bacterium | reverse complement strand
TCAAATTGCTCAGTTAACTGGAAAAATTGAGAGTCTATCTAAACACATTAAGCAATTCAAAAAAGATAAACACTCTTCGGTTGGTCTTTTAAGAGCAGTAAATAGAAGAAAAAAATTATTAGACTACTTAAAGAAAAACAATATGGAGTCTTATAAAACAGTATTAACAAAATTAAATTTAAGGAAGTAAATGTTTAAAGTAGTAAAAAAAGAAATAGATGTAAGTGGAAAAAAAATAAGTTTAGAAACTGGAAAAATAGCTAGACAAGCAGATGGAGCAATTATAGCGCAGTGTGGAGAAACAGTTGTTTTAGCAACAGTTGTTGGTGCAAAAAAAGTAAATCCAGATACGGATTATTTTCCATTGTCAGTCAATTATCAAGAAAAATATTATGCAGCTGGGAAGATACCAGGTGGATATTTTAAAAGAGAAGCTAGACCAACTGAGAGTGAAACATTAATATCAAGATTAATTGATAGACCTATCAGACCATTGTTCCCAGATGAATTTAAAAATGAAGTACAACTATTACCAACAGTAATTTCTTACGATAAAGAGAATGAGGCGGATATTTTATCTATAATTGCATCTTCAGCTGCTTTAGCAATCTCAGGAATGCCTTTTATGGGTCCTGTGGGGGCTTCTAGAGTTGGCTATATTGAAGGAAAATATGTTCTAAATCCATCAAAGACTGAATTAGAGAAATCTAAACTAGATTTAGTTGTAGCAGGAACTAAAGATGCAGTTTTAATGGTTGAGTCAGAGGCAAATGGTTTAACAGAAGAAGAAATGTTGAATGCTGTTAAATTTGGACACGAAGGTTTCGTTCCAATAATAGAAATGATCGAAGATCTTGCAAAAGAATGTAGAAAACCAGAGTGGATAGTTGAGAAAAAAGATCTTTCTGAGATAAAAAAGAAATTAGAGGAAGAATTTACTGAGGATTTGAAAAAAGCTTTCTCTACAAGAGATAAGCAAGATAGATCAAATCAGATTTCCAAAATAACAGAGAAAGCTAAAAAGTTATACGAAGAAAATGAAGATTACACTGATTTAGATGTAAATTCTCAACTTAAAAATTTAGAAAAATCTATTGTAAGAACTGATATTCTAAAAAATAAAAATCGTATAGATGGAAGAGGTCTAGCAGATGTAAGACCAATTATGTGTGAAGTAGGTATATTGCCAAGAGTACATGGATCAGCATTATTTACTAGAGGTGAAACACAAGCGATCGTAACAACTACTCTAGGTACATCAGATGATGAACAAAGAATAGAGAGTTTAGACGGTCTTCAGAAAGAAAGATTTATGTTGCATTATAACTTCCCTCCTTTTTCAGTCGGTGAAACTGGAAGAATTGGAACAGGAAGAAGAGAAATTGGCCACGGTAAATTAGCTTGGAGAGCAATAAACTCATCACTTCCATCAAAAGAGAGTTTTCCTTACACATTTAGAATTGTGTCAGAAATAACAGAGTCTAATGGATCATCTTCGATGGCGACTGTTTGCGGAACTTCACTTGCTCTTATGGATGCAGGTGTTCCGATTAAAGAACCTGTTGCTGGAATTGCAATGGGTTTAATAAAAGAAGGTGAGGATTTCTCTGTACTATCAGATATTCTTGGTGATGAAGACCACCTTGGAGATATGGATTTTAAAGTTGCAGGGACTAAAGACGGCATTACATCTTTACAAATGGATATTAAGATTACGGGAATTACATTTGAAATAATGGAGCAGGCATTAAATCAAGCAAAAGATGGTAGAATTCATATTTTGGGTGAAATGAATAAAGCATTAGACAAATCTAGAGACGAAGTTGGAAAACATACCCCAAAAATGGAAAAGATTACTGTTGATAAAAAAGATATCGCGGCAGTAATTGGAAAAGGTGGAGCAACAATTAGAGAGATTGTTGAAAAATCTGGTGCTAAAGTTGATGTAAATGACGAGGGTGTAGTTACAGTTGCTGCTCCAGATGAAGAGTCAAGAAACATTGCTATGCAAATGATTAAAGACATCACAGCTAAAGCTGAATTAAATAAAATTTATAATGGAAAAGTTATGAAAATTATGGAATTTGGTGCTTTTGTTAATTTCTTAGGTAAACAAGATGGTTTAGTCCACATTTCTGAACTTGCAGATAAAAGAGTTGCAAAAGTAGCGGATGTTGTCAAAGAAGGTGACGAAGTAAAAGTAAAAGTTATTGGATTTGATAGAGGAAAAGTTAAATTATCTATAAAGCAGGCTGCTATATAGGTAAATGGCCAACCCATTTATTTTAATTGCTAGAATACGTGTTAAAGAGGGTAAGGTTGAAGAGTATCTCAAGATAGCAAAAGAAGCTGACGATGCTGTTAACGCATCAGAGCCAGACATGCTTATTCATACTTTTGATCAAGATCCAACTGATCCTTTAGAATTTACTTGGAGTGAAGTTTACCGAAATAGTGAAGCCATGCTGCATCATCTAAGTAATGCCCCAGTCCAAGCTTATGTTGAAAAACACAACAAAATTGCGGATAGATTCGAAATAGAGGTGTATGGAAATATTACGGAAGAGACTATCAAGGCAATAAAAGATACAAATATCCCTTTCAAGCATTTTAAGACTACTAATGTTGGTTATACTAGAAAAATATAGTTACTAACTTTCCGGGACAAAAAGCAAGCAAAGACCGTTGCTACAATATCTTTTTCCTCCATCAGGACCATCATTGAATACATGGCCGTGATGAGCACCGCAATTTGCACAGCTATACTCAGTCCTCTTCATGCCAAAAGAATAATCAGTTTTTGTTACAAATACGCCTGGTATTGCTTCAGTGAACGATGGCCAACCAGTTCCACTATCAAATTTTGCAGTGGATTCAAATAGTTTTACTCCGCAATTAGCGCAATGATATGATCCTTTTCTTTTCTCATAGTTTAGTTCGCTAGTACCAGCGCGTTCGGTACCTTCTTCAAACATTATTATTTTTTGTTCATTTGTAAGATCAGGATTAATTATATTGTACTCACTCTCATCTTTTTTTAATTTTTTTTTAAATCCTACTAAATTACTTGCTAACAAGCTTAGAGGATAAAATATAAATCCTAATATAGAAACTCCAGCAATTTTTAAAAAATTTCTTCTCACAACAATTAATTATTTTTTTTTTTACTAATCTTATTTATTAAGAATAAAGCTACAGCAGTCAATAGGGCAAAAACTTCAAGTGCGTGACCTGATGCTCCTAAAATTTTATTTACAAAAAAAAATAGGATACAAACAATAAACCAAATAAGTATTAACATTTAAATTTTATTTATTCTTAAACAATAACCAAACTTGCTATCCGTGGCCTCTTTTGGTAACTTTAAAATTTTAAAATTTAATTTAGGATAATTTTTTTTCATAAATTTAACAAAAAATTCCTTATCGTAAAATCTTAAAGGTGTAGATTTGTATTTTTCTGAAAATTGAAGTTTACTTATTTTTTGTCGTTTTCTCAAATTTTTTAAATATTCTATTTTTTTTGACTTATCCTTAATATCATA
>CABYOT010000026.1 GCA_902520695.1 uncultured Pelagibacteraceae bacterium | reverse complement strand
GAACCGCTACCCCCAAAGAAATACCTATAAAAGAAAAAATTGAGATGATATTTAAAAAACCATCGTTTTTTCTAGTCCTTAAAAATCTAAATGTAACTTCTCTTTCTAGCTGTGAGATCAATTTGATTTAGCTTTTAAAATTTGTGACGCAACTTCTTCGATATTTAATTTTTGAGTTTCCCCATTAATTTCTTTAAACTCAAATAAATCTCCATCAGTTTTATTTCCCAAAATCAACTGATAAGGGATTCCAATTAAATTAAATTTCTTTATTTTTGCTGAAATATTTTCTTCGGTATCATCTATGATAACGTCTATATTTTTAGACTTTAAATATTCAAGTATTTTATTCGATTTTTCTAAATTTGATGTATCATTTTTTTTAATCATTGGGATTATAGAACAATGATAAGGAGCAACTGATATTGGCCATTTCATTATTTCATCTTTATCATTGTATTTAGCCTCAATTATGGCACCTACCAACCTTGATACACCTATTCCATAAGATCCCATTTTAACAAATTCTTTTTTACCGTTAAAATCTACTGCAGCATTCATTGGTTTTGAATATTTATCTCCAAAATAAAATATATGCCCTACCTCAATTCCTTTTGTGTTTACTCTAAATTCTTCTGGAACTACTTTTTCAAATTCTTTCTGGTCAAACTTCTCATCTGTAACAGAATAAAATTTTTCATATTGTTGTCTTAAATCAGAAAGCGAATTTTTTTCTAATAAAGTAGATGAGCTATTAACATCAAATATACGTTTATCTGTGTAAATTTTACTTTCACCAGTATCCGCAAGAATTATAAACTCATGGGAAAGATTTCCACCAATAGGCCCGGTATCAGCCGCCATTGGTATTGCTGATAAATTTAATCTCTTAAAAGTTCTTAAATATGAGAGAAAAAATTTGTTGTAAGAAAATAGAGCTTCGTCATCGTTTAAATCGAAAGAATAAGCATCTTTCATATAAAACTCTCTACATCTCATAATTCCAAACCTTGGTCTTAATTCATCTCTAAATTTCCATTGAATATGATATAATAACTGTGGAAGTGATTTATAAGATTTAATACTTGACCTAAATATTTCTGTCACTAATTCTTCATTAGTCGGTCCGTATAACATTTCTCTATTTTGACGATCTTTAATACGTAACATCTCTTCTCCATAATCATCATATCTTCCACTTTCTTTCCAAATATCTGATGATTGAATTGTTGGCATCAAAATTTCTTGAACTCCAATTCTATCCTGTTCTTCTCTAACAATTTGTTCTATTTTTTTCATTACTTTGAAACCAAGAGGTAACCATGAATAGATTCCGGCTGATGACTGCTTAATCATTCCAACTCTTAACATAAGCTGATGAGATTTAATTTTAGCTTCTGTAGGATTATTTTTAAGTGTCGGTACAAATGATTTTGAAAAATACATTTTATTATTTAAATTCTTATCAAGTTTATATTTGTTAGCGGTTTTTTCCCAGTTTTTTCTTTTGAAAATTTACGACAAGTTATTTTAAGAGCGTCTATGAGATTATCTTGTTGTTTTGTGTTGTTTAATGAAAATGTTTTAACTGTTCTTTCTATTTCTTCCTCTAGTCCATAAATAAAATCATCATTCTCATATACTGGTAGACCTCTAAATGTTACCAAGGGTTTATTATGAATGTTGCCTTTTGGTGTAATCATAATTGTTGCCTCTAAAAATCCATTTGACGAAATATTTCTTCTTTCTTTTATTGATCTAGAATCTTCTTCCACTGGAACATTTCCATCTAAATAAATTCTTCCACTTGGCGCTTTGTCATAGACCTCTGGCTTTTCTCCAGGATATATCCTAACAATATCTCCATTTTCAACTTGAACTGGGTATTTGACTTGCATTTCTTTTGCAAATTCGATGTGTTCTATCATATGTCTATGCTCTCCATGAACAGGAATTACTGCTTTTGGTTTAACCCAATTATACATATCCCGTAAATCTTCTCTATTTGGATGACCTGATACATGTATGTATTCATTATCTTCAGATATAACCTCTATTCCTTCTTTAACTAAGTTATTGTGAAGTTTGTACAATTTTTTTTCATTTCCAGGGATAATTTTTGAAGAAAAAATTACAGCATCATTTCTTTCGATAAACACATCTGGATGTGTATATCTAACTATCCTATTCATCGCGCCCATTGGTTCTCCTTGACTTCCAGTACATAAATAGACAATTTTTTCTCTGGATATATTTTTTGCATCTCTAGGATCTACTGGATCAATAACATTTTTAAGATAACCACATTGTCTAGCTGCTTTAAATATTCTATGCATAGATCTTCCAACTAACGAAATATGCCTTCCAGTTTGCTCCGCACAATAAAAAACTGATTCCATTCTTGCTACATTAGATGCAAATGAAGTAACAATTATTCTTTTTTTTAACCTTTGGAAAATTTTAAGTAAATTTTTACGAACTACAAGTTCTGATCCTGCTCTACCTGCACTGAATACATTTGTAGAATCACATATCATGGCTAACACACCTTCGTTACCTATTTCCTTTAATCTTTCAGAGTTTATATTTCGACCAATTAAAGGGTCAGGATCACACTTCCAATCTCCTGTATGTAAAATATTTCCAGCTGGTGTTTGTATTCTTAAGCCATTGGGTTCTAGTATTGAATGAGTAAGTGTAACAAACTCTATTTTGAAGGGATCTAAATTAATTGTACTATTAAGTTCTACAATTTTTAAAAAACCAGTTATGTCAATTCTTTTTTCTTTAAATTTTTCTGTAATTAAAACTGAAGTAAAAGGTGTAGCGTAGATTTTACATTTTAATTTTGGCCAAACATGAGCAATGGCTCCAATATGGTCCTCATGAGCATGCGTTAGAACTATCCCTAACAGATCATCTTTTTTATCGATTATAAATCCTGGATCTGGGTATATAATATCAACACCAGGAACTGTATCATCTGCAAATGTGACACCAAGATCAACAATAATCCATTTTTGATTGTCTGGCTTACCGTATGCAAATAGGTTCATATTCATTCCTATTTCACCAGATCCTCCTAGAGGACAAAATAATAATTCATCTTTCATATTTTTTTTAATTTAAAGCGACTTTTAAGATGCCTTTAATTGTTAAATTTTTATCTACCGTTTTAATACCTTTAATTGATGATTTAAATAAGTGTGCAAATCCACCTGTAAGTATAATTTTGAACTTTTTTCTAGTTTGTTTTAAAATAAGCTTAATTATATTTTCAATTAAACCACTATAACCATGATAAAACCCTGCTCTTACAGCACTTTTGGTGTTTTTGCCAATGACTTTTGTTGTCTTTTCAAGCTTAATTTTAGGTATTAAAGAGGCTTTATCTATTAAATTTTTCAAAGAAAGCTCGACACCTGGTGCTAAAACACCTCCGATATAATCTTTTTTAATAACAATATCGAAATTTGTGGCTGTACCAAAATCAACAACAATATAATTGAATTTATTATCAATAACAGCAATCGCATTAGCTAAACGATCAGAACCAATTTGTTTTCTATTCACTTTTATATTT
>CABYOT010000025.1 GCA_902520695.1 uncultured Pelagibacteraceae bacterium | reverse complement strand
TTTTTTACGTAAATGACCTAAATGACCTTAATCAAACTATAGTCGACATTAATAAACTTCCAAATGATTTGAGTGGGATATTCTGGGTAACAGGATACATGGGAGATGTAAATTTGGAAATAACAAATTATGAAAAAGCTAAAGAGAGTCTTAACGTAAATTTTATCAATGCCGCATTATCAATTACTTTGTTACTAAAAAAGATTTTACTTCAAAGAAGCACATTTATTTGTGTAATTACCTCTGTTGCTGGTTTAAGGGGAAGGTCAAACCGATTGTATTACAGTTCAGCAAAAGGAGGATTAATTAATTTTATATCTGGTTTAAGACAAATGTATAAAAATAAAATTAAAATTATTACAATAATACCTGGATATATTTCTACTAAAAGCATGTCATCAAAAGGGTTCAATCTTCTAGTTACATCACCAGAAAAAACGGCAGATATTATTTCAGAATGTATAAGAAAGAACAAACCAGTAGTTTATATAAATTTTCTATGGAAATATATTATGATTATTATTAATTTAATCCCTGAAAGAATTTTTAAGAGATTAAACTTCTAATTTATTATTTAATACCTAATCTTAATGATTGGTAAGATATAAATTTTGATCTTGGATCAATTAATCTTTTGTAATTTATGAATTTTTTATAATTTTTATAAGTTTTTTTAAAATATTTTTCTGACATAAGACTATCTTTGGTTAGATATGTTTTGGCATCGATCTTAAATAATTTAATTTCTAATTGTTTATAAAAATCTTTAAGTTCATTATTATTTGGTATATCAAATGTTAGAGTATATCCAGGTTCAGAAAAACCAAGATAACAGTTATTTTTATTTCCCATTTTCTTTAAAGTTGTAATAAAAGAGTACTGTCGATGAAACTGAAAAAATTTAATTATTTTTTTAATATTATTCAACGCATTTTTTGGTTTTATTAAAATTTGAATTTGAACAAAACCTTTTTGACCGTAAAAATTATTCCACAAAAGAATATTATCTAGAGTATAAAAAAATTTATTCATATGTAATATTTTTTTTTCACTTTTTTTGTTAATAATATAAAAAACAGTATTTAAAATTCTAAAAAGGCATGAATTCAAAAAAAAATTTGGAAAATTAAAATTTATTTTAAATTTTTGTTTAACTTTTCTAACATTTTTCACACCGTGGTCAGCAAAATAAACAACTCCTCTGCCAAAATTAATATTTTTTGCACTCATGTCTAGCCATGCAACTAGATATTTATGATTATGTTTAATGTTAAATTCTTTTAAAGTTTCTTTTAAAGATGCAGTTTTAATTGAATTTTGTATAACACTATTTGATTTAATATCTTGCACTTTAAATTTTGCAGATAAAATTATTCCCGTAAGCCCCATTCCACCACAAGTAGAATAAAATAATTTAGAGTTTTTTTTCTTTGAACATTTTTTAACTGTTCCATCAGCTAACATTACTTGAAATTCTAAAATATGATTAGAAAAAGAACCGTCATTATGATGATTCTTACCATGGATATCGCTAGCTATTGCACCGCCTATAGAAATATATTGAGTACCTGGTGAAACACATAAGAAAAGTTTGTTGCTTAAAAGTTTTTCATTTAATTCTTTTAATAATATATTACTGGTACAATTTACAATTTTATTTTTTACATCAATTTTAATAACCTTTTTTAAATCTTTTAAGGAAAGAATATTTTTGTTAATCGAGCTATCCCCATAACTTCTTCCATTTCCCCTGCTGATAAAATTCTTAAATTTTGGATTTTTAATTAAATCTTTTAAATCCTTTAATGTTTTTGGCTTAAATATATTTGCACTGTAATTATTAAATTTTCCCCAGCCACTAATCATAGAATATTACTTTTATAAAGTAATATTAAAAAAATAATACTTTTTTAAATAATTTTTATTAAATAATTCATATGATAATGTAATTTTGATAATTAATTCAATTATATTAATGATAACTAAAAGAAGAATATTGCTAAAGTTTTTAACATTATTAGTCACGCCATTTTCTTATAAAATTTTTTCAAAATACAAAAAATCATATAAACATTTAAACGGATGGATTCTTAAGAGCACTGATAAATAAATGATATTTAATTTAGAAAATTATAATCTTACTAGAGAAGAAGTAACTTATGATCTATGTGTATTTGGAGCGGGTCCAGCTGGTATTTCATTAGCATTAAAGTTACAAAATAAAAGAGTATTAATTTGTGAAGCAGGCGATCTTGACTATTCTGAAAAATCTCAAGATTGCTATAGAGGTAATGTTATAGGAGACGAATATTTTGATTTAGATATAACAAGATTAAGATATTTTGGTGGAAGCTCAAATCATTGGGGTGGGTGGTGTAGAACTTTTAATGAAATGGATTTTAAAAGAAATGATATTGGTCATTATCTAGTTTGGCCTATTAACAAAAAAGACATTGATCCTTTCTTTAACGAAACAGTTAATATTATTGGTCTACCTAACCCTGACCGATTAACTTACAAGGAGAGTATATCAAAAAACTATGAGTTAGAATCAATCAAATTCGATTATTCTGGTACTAGATTTAATACAAAATATTTTGAGTTTTTTAAAAAAAATAAAAATGTTGATTTAATATTAAATGCAAATTTAAAAAAACTAAATCTTGAAGGAAATATAATTAAATCATGTGATTTAGTATCTTACAATAGCTCTACTAAAAAAATAAAAGCAAAAATTTTTGTTTTTGCAATGGGTGGAATTGAAAATTCTCGTCAATTACTTTGGCAACAAAAAATTAATAATGAGAAACTTTATGATAAACAAATACCAGTAGGGAAGTATTGGATGGAACATCCTCATTATACTTTAGGAAATCTAGTCTTAAAAAAGAAATTTATTAATTTACCAATGTTTAAAAGATCTAAAATTGAAGAAGTAAAATTTGTGCAATTAAAATATAATATTCAAAAAAAATTAAATATTTTATCATGTGGATTGCGTATTGAGTGGCCCGGATACACAGATGCAAAACAAATTATTGCTGATTTATCTTGTTATGCTCCAAAATTATCAAAAGAAATTTATGAATTATTTAATCAAAATTTGATGTGCGCAGCAAGAATTAGAGCTGCGTGGGAGCAACTTCCTGTTATTGATAACAATATAGAGTTATCTTTAAATGAAAGAGATAAATTCAATATTCCAAGACCTATATTAAATTGGAAAAAAAATTCTTTTGATAAAAAAACCATAAAAGCATCATTAGAGTATTTTTCCCAATTCCTTTTAGATGAAGATATGGGAAGATTACAAATCGATGATTGGGTCATTAATAGTAATCAGTATCCTGTTGATGATGAAAAAGCCGGCCATCATCACATGGGAGGAACAAGAATGCATGAGTCAAAAAAGTTTGGAGTTGTTGATGAAAACTGCAAGGTATATGGATCAAGTAATTTATATTGTGCAGGAAGCTCAATTTTTACTACAGGTGGTCATAATAATCCAACTTTTCCTATAATTCAATTTTCACTTCGATTAGGTGACTATCTTTCAAAAAAAAAAATTTAATATGAATGATGTAAATTTTTTTTATAAAAAAAACTACATAAAAGTAATTTTTTTTCTTCTAATATTTCTTTTGTTTAGTCACTATGTTTATCAAGCAAACAAATTTAGTTACCTAAATAATGGTTGGCTTATCGGAGACTGGCTAATTAACTACGAAGGTGGTTTTGTAAGAAGAGGTTTTTCGGGAGAATTTTTCCTGTTGCTTAATGAATATCTAAATATTGATTTAAATAGATTAGTTTTTTATTTTCAATTTTTAATTGCTTCTATCTTCTTCATTTTTTCTTTTTTTTATTTCACCAGTATTAAAATGGACATCTTCCTATTCTGTCTAATATTTTCACCTACAATTTTAAT
>CABYOT010000024.1 GCA_902520695.1 uncultured Pelagibacteraceae bacterium | reverse complement strand
CTTAAAAAATCCTAAAGTAGCCATCCCAATAGTATTAATTGCTGGTATTTTTTGGTCATTTGGTCCATATGTTGTAAGACACATCGATCAGCCAGAAACAGTTCCTTGGCAATATTTATTTACAAGAGGAATAGTTATTTTTCTTTTGCTTAATATGTATTTGTTCCTTGAGGAAGGAAAAGAGTTTTATAAAAATTATTTTAAGATCGGTATATCGGGTTTAATTGGAGGTATCGGTCTTGGTACTGCAATGATAACATTTATATGGTCAATTACTAATACGACAGCAGCTATCACTCTACTTTGTCTTGCGGCAATGCCATTTATAACAGCATTATTAGGATTTTTGTTTTTAAAAGAAAAAATTTCATTAACAGTATGGATTGCGATTGTAGTTGCAGCAGTGGGTATATGTATAATGTCTTTTGACAATTCTGGTAAAAATTCATTGCCAGGGCTTGTGTTTGGACTTATTTCTGCATTAGGTTTCTCAATTTTTTCTGTTTCACTTAGATGGAGAAAAGAAACGCCAAAATTTACTACTGTAGCCTTTGCAGGTTTTTTCTGTTTCATATTTTCTGCTGTAATACTGATATCGAACGATGCTAATTTTTTATCTACTGGAAAAAATGAAGCCTTATTTGCTACTCATGGAACTCTAGTATGTATGGGTTTGATTTTGTATTCAATTGGATCAAAAAATATTCCAGCAGCTGATCTAACTTTACTCTCACTTACTGAGGTAATCGGTGGAATATTCTGGGTGTGGTTACCATGGATGGGAATTAATGAAGTCCCATCTACGAATACTATAATTGGTGGATTTTTTATTTTTATGTCAATTTTTTACTACAGCCTCATTATGCAGTCTAATAGAAGATTTATAGGTTTAAACTAAAATGAATAATGAAAAAGTAATTGTCAATAGTTGGAATGAATGGGATCCATTGAAACATGTAATAGTAGGTAAAGCAGATGGTACTTGTATACCTGCCCCTGAGCCAGCATTAGATGCCAAAGTTCCAGAAGACAGCGATATGAGAGGAAAATTTGGTCCAAGAACTAAAGATACTGTAGATAAAGCAAATCAGCTTTTAGATAATTTCTCAAATATATTAAAAAAAAGAGGGATTAAAGTTGATAGACCAGACCCAATTGATTTTAATCAAAAAACATCTACACCTGATTGGCAAGCGGAGACGATGTTTGGATGCATGCCACCGAGAGATGTTTTGTTAACTGTCGGTAATGAAATTTTAGAGGCTACGATGAGTTATCGTTGCCGATGGTTTGAATATCTATGTTACCGACCACTTTTAAAACAATATTATAATTCAGATCCAAATATGAGACACGAATCTGCTCCTAAACCAAGATTAACAGACGAGGATTACAGAGAAGATTATTTATCAGATAAAATAGGAATTCAAAAAAGACTGGAATGGACAGAAAATAAATATTTTGTGACAACTGAGGAAGAGCCGCTATTTGATGCTGCTGACGTTTTAAGATTTGGAAAAGACTTAGTAGTACAACATGGTTTTACAACAAATTTAAAAGGAATTGATTGGTTAAAAAGACATTATAAAGATCACAGGGTTCATACAGTTAATTTTCCAGGTGATCCTTATCCAATTCATATAGATGCAACTTTTACACCTATCAAGGAGGGTTTAATAATTAACAATCCTCAAAGAAGGCTTCCTAAGGAGCAAAGAAAATTGTTTGAAAATAACGGATGGGAAATTATTGATAGTGCTCAACCTGCACACAACGAGCCTCCTCCTCTGTGTTATTCTTCAACATGGCTATCAATGAATGTTTTAGTTTTAGATCCTAAAACTGTATGTGTAGAAAAAAGTGAAGTATATCAAGCAGAGCAACTTGATAAATTAGGAATGGAGGTTGTTCCTGTTGAGCTTAGAGACGCTTATGCATTTGGAGGTGGATTACATTGTTGTACAGCAGATGTTTATAGAGAAGGTGAATTAAAAGATTATTTTCCAAAACAATAATTGTGACACAGATAAAAACAAAAAGAGAAAGAGTAAAATTTGCTTCAGATAACGTTACAGGTGCATGTCCAGAGGTCTTAAATGCACTTCTTAAAGCTAATGATGAAGACAAAACTCCATATGGTAATGATGAGCTTTCGAAAAACTTACAAAGTAAATTTTCAGAAATATTCGAGAAAGAAGTTATAGTTTTTCCAACTGCTTCAGGAACAGCAGCTAATGCTTTAGCCTTATCAACTATGACTCCATCTTTTGGAAATATCTATTGCCATAGGCTTTCCCATATAAATGTAGATGAATGTGGAGCTCCCGAATTTTATACTGGAGGTGCAAAGTTAGTAAATCTGGATGGTAATAATGGAAAAATAATAGCAGAAGAATTAGATAAAAACATCTCTGGAAAAGGCGTGGTACATCATACTCAACCCTCATCAGTAAGTATTACTCAATTATGTGAAACTGGTGTTGCTTACAATTTAGATGAAATAAAAAAAATATCAGAGATTACTCACAAACATGATCTAAATATTCATATGGATGGTGCAAGATTTGCAAATGCACTAGTTTCGTTAAATTGTACTCCAGCAGAAATGACATGGAAGTCTGGAATTGATGTACTGTCATTTGGAGCAACTAAAAATGGATGCCTAGCAGCAGAAGCTATTATTTTTTTTAAACCAGAGTTAGTTGGAAATTTAGCTTATTTAATGAAAAGAGCAGGCCATTTACTGTCAAAGATGCGTTTTGTATCAGCACAATTAGATGCTTATATTTCAAATGAAGTTTGGTTAAAAAATGCAAAGCATGCAAATGCTATGGGAAAAAAACTAAGCCAAGGTTTACTGAAACACAAAAATATTGAATTAGCTTATCCAACAGATGCAAATGAGGTTTTTGTTAAAATACCAAAAAATATAATTGATCAATTTAATTCGCATGGTTACAAAATTAACGATGATGAGTGGGAAGATAAAGCTGTTCGATTAGTTGCTGCCTGGAATACTCATCCAGATGATGTAGAATCGTTTTTAAATATAATTAAATCTTAATTTAGTTAGGATTTTCTTTAAGGAAATTTATATAATTTACTACTTCATCAAATTTTTCATCCTCAATATCTTTATAACTTGCATTAAATTTACCTTTTACACAAATTGCGACATGAGCATAAGGATTTCTGCCTTTAGGATGATTAGGATGGTCTGGAAGTTGTCCTTGTAAATAATCGCCAGCTTCCTGAATAATTTTCCAGAGTTTACTTGCGTTTTCTTTGTTCACACCTTCACTTTTTTTGTTTTACATCAAAAGTTCTAGTTTAGGAACTAGTTACATTATTTTCTCAAGTTTCCAAGCTTCATCTTTAGCATTAAACTTTGCGTTCCAGTCTTTAGATCTTTGATCTTCAAATAAGGCATAAAATTTTTCTTCATCAGTGACATTTGCAATAAAAATCATTTTACCTTCACGAATGTGTGCCCATTCAAATGATGATGTGCATTTTGCAAGATCATCTTTAAAAATACTGTATAATTCATCTGCATCTTTTTTAGTACCTTGATATGTTGTTGTTCCAACAAAGTTCATAGTTTTTCCTTTCTTAAATTAATTAAGCTAATATAGGCTCAACAAATTTCCAATCAATAAAATTTTTCAACAAATTTATCTCACCTAGTTCTAGTTCTGGTTCTAGATTGACCTTTTAAAATCCACCACGCCAATTATTTTTAGATTTTAAATCTTTCTCTTCTTGTTTTGAAGTAGGTCTAAATAAATAAAAACCTACGACAACAATAACGAATATACCTAAAACGATTTCAATCATATTTGATTAATCTCTAAAGTTTATAAATTCAATTGGAAGCCCTATATCCATAGCTTCTATTGCAGATATTGCTTCTTGAAGGTCATCTCTTTTTTTTCCTTGAGCTCTTAATTCTTCTCCTTGAATTTTAATTTGGATTTTAAGTTTTAGTTTTTTTACATCAGCAATAATCTTCTTAGCATTTTCTTGACTAATGCCCTCTGCTAATTCACTTACTTGTCTGATGGTTCCACCAGCTGCACCTTCTGAATTTTTAATAATTATTACTCTTGGATCTACTTTTCTTCTTATAAGATGAAC
>CABYOT010000023.1 GCA_902520695.1 uncultured Pelagibacteraceae bacterium | reverse complement strand
TTTAAAGATTGTAATGCTGCATTAAAAGAGTCAAATGGTGATTTAGATAAAGCAGCTGAAATCTTGAGAGTTAAAGGTATAGCTAAAGCTTCCAAAAAAATGTCCAGAAGTGCAACTGAAGGTGTTGTAGTAACTTCAGGTGATGACCAAAAAATGTCTTTAATAGAAGTAAATTGCGAAACAGATTTTGTAGCAAAAAATGACGATTTTATAGACTTTGTAAAAGAATTAAGCGAATTAAACAATCATCATTCTTCAAATGTTGAAGACTTAAAAAAGTCAATGATGAAAAATCATAAAACTGTTGATGAAAATCTTGTTGCCTTAATAGCAAAAATTGGGGAAAAAATAACAATCGGGAGAGTTAAGACCTTAGCTGATCAAAATTCACGTAATTTTGTCTATCAACATACAGTAATAAAAGACAATGTATCAAAATTAATAGTAATAGTGTCTTTGAATACTAATGAGAAATCTGATAAAATAGACTTATTTGGAAAGCAATTATCAATGCATATAGCAGCATTAAATCCTTTAGCGTTAACTGCAGATCAGATTGACAAAGAAATGTTAAATAAAGAAATAAATTTAATTGAAGAAGAACTGAAAAATTCTGGAAAACCTGAGGATATAGTGAAAAAAATTAGTTTAGGAAAAATTAATAAATTTAAAGAGGATAATAGTTTGATGTTGCAGGATTGGGTAATGGAACCCAAAATGAAAGTTAAGGATGTTATAAAAAACTTAGAAATCTCTAATTTACAAATAAATGATTTTATTAGACTGAAAATAGGGGAGTAATGTTTGAAGAGTCAAAATATAATAATAAAATGTCAAAAACTTACGAAGTTTTTCAAACTGAACTTAGCTCATTAAGAACAGGAAGAGCAAATGCTGGTATGCTTGATATTGTAAAAGTTGATGTTTATGGTCAAAAGATGCCAATAAATCAATTAGGCAGTATTACAACACCAGAACCTAGAAGTATAAGTATACAAGTTTGGGACACGAACAATGTAGCTCTTATAGATTCTGCAATAAAAAAGTCAGAGTTAGGATTAAACCCTCAGGTTGATGGTCAATTAATAAGATTACCTGTACCTGACCTAAGTGAGGAAAGAAGAGCAGAAATGAAGAAAATTATTAAATCAATGGGTGAGAAGTGTAAAATTTCAATTAGAAATATAAGAAGAGAGGCAAACGACGAATTAAAAAAATTATTAAAGGATAAAAATATTTCAGAAGACGATTTAAAGAAAAAAGAAAAAATTATTCAAGATTACACAGATGATCAAATAAAAATCATAGATGAAAGAGTGGCTGCAAAAGAAAATGAAATAATGACAATATGAATTTACCAAGACATATCGCCATTATTATGGATGGCAATGGTAGATGGGGATTAAAAAAAAATAAAACAAGAAATTACGGCCATAGCGCAGGTGTAAAAAATGTCGAGAAAATTATAGAAGCTGCTATTTCCAACAAAATTGAATTTTTAACACTATATACATTTTCTACAGAAAATTGGAAAAGACCCAAGAAAGAAATATCTTTTTTAATATATCTTTTAGAAAAATATTTAGACCAACAACTAAAAAAACTTATAAAAAAAAATATTAAAATAAATATATTAGGAAATATAAATAAATTTCCTATTTTTTTAAAATCAAAATTAATTAAAGCGCAAAAATTAACTACAAATAATAACAAAATTCAAATCAACGTCGCTTTAAATTATGGATCGAAGGAGGAAATTATCAATTCAATTAAAACTACAATTAAGTTAAAGGAGGTTGTAAATGAAAAAAATATTTCAAAAAACTTATACACAAAAGATATACCAGATCCTGAAATATTGATAAGAACTGGGGATAGACAACGTTTAAGCAATTTTTTGCTTTGGCAATCTTCATATACAGAAATTTTCTTTATAAAAAAACTTTGGCCAGATTTTAATAAAGATGATTTTAAAAAAATTATTGTAAAATTTAAGCGTATGAGAAGAAATTTTGGAGGATTAAGATGAATGAATTAAATAAAAGAATTTTAACTTCTGTAATGTTAATTTTAATTTTACTTTATACATTTATAAATTTATATTTTTTATATATTATAATTCTGATAGTTTCCTTTTTTGCATTAGATGAATTTATTAAGATTTTTAAAAAAATTTATCCTTCAAACAATTTCAAAATTTTTATCTCAATATTAATATCTTTAATATATTTATCCTTTTTCTCATCAGCTATTATTTTATTTCTTAGTAATTCATTTGAGTTAAATAAATATAAAGTTTTATTTTTAATATTAATTTGTATCTCTACTGATATCGGTGGATTTTTTTTTGGAAGATTAATTGGAGGAAAAAAACTTACTAAGATTAGTCCAAAAAAAACTTATTCAGGGTTAGGTGGCTCGTTAATTTCATCTATAGTAGTTGGATATTTATATATAAATATTCAAAATATATTTGCTATGTCTAATTCTAAATTAGTTTTTTTAATAATATTTTTATCATTAACTTCACAAGTAGGTGATTTATTAATTTCATTACTAAAAAGAAAAGCGAATTTAAAAGATACAGGAACAATATTGCCTGGTCATGGAGGAATTTTAGATCGTATAGATGGTATATTGTTGGCTTTACCATTAGGAATAATTATATTCTCAGCGTAAAATGATAAAAGATATAATAATACTTGGTTCTACAGGATCAATCGGTCAATCAACATTAAATGTAATAGCAAAAGATAAATCAAAATTTCGTATCAAACTTTTAACTACAAATAGAAATATAAAAAAAATTTATAATCAAGCAATTAATTTCAATGTTAAAAAAGTAGTAATTAATGATAAAAAGAAATTTAAAAGCTTTGTAGACATTTTTAAAAAAAAAAAAATTAAAGTTTTTTTTACGTTAGATGATGCGTTAAAAAATAACAAAAAAAAAGTTTATTTTACTGTAAGTGCTATATCAGGTTTAAATGGTCTATATCCTACAATAAAAATAATTAAGCATACAAAAAATTTAGGTTTAGCAAATAAAGAGTCAATTATATGTGGATGGAAATTTTTAGAAAAAGAATTAAAAAAACATAATACTAAATTTATTCCCTTAGACTCAGAGCATTTTTCAATATGGAATTTGTTAAAAAATGAGAATAAAAAAAATATTAAAAAAATATACCTAACAGCATCTGGTGGTCCATTTTTAAATAAAAAATTAAATGACATTAAAAATATAAAACCAAAATATGCATTGAAACACCCTAACTGGGTCATGGGAAAAAAAATCTCAATTGACTCAGCTACTATGATGAATAAAATTTTTGAAGTCATTGAGGCTAAAAAAATATTTAATCTAAGTATTGATAAATTTGAAATTTTAATACATCCCAAGTCTTATATCCATGCTATAGTTCATTTCAAAACAGGATTAACAAAATTTTTAGCCCACGATACAACTATGGAAATTCCAATAGCAAATTCATTACATGAAACAAACAATATTTTTTTACATAATGAAGATGAATTTTTATATAGTAAATTAAATGGTATAAATTTTATAAACCCAAAGCTCAACAACTTCCCATTATTAAAAATACTTAAAAGTAACTTTAATAATACCTATTATGAAATTATTCTTGTTTCAATCAACGATGCTCTTGTAAGGTTGTATTTAAATAATAATATCAATTATATAACTATACACAATTTAATGCTAAAATTGTTAAAAAAACCCTATTTTACTAAATACTATAACACATGTCCTAGAAATTTAAATGATATAAAAAATATGGTAAAAAAAGTAGATCAATATTTGGAATTATATTTAGTAAAATGATAAATCTATATATTATAAAAATTATAAATCTTTTTTTTATAACAGTTATTTTTCTCTCAGTTAATATTTTAAAAGTAAATGCTGATACATACAAAGAAATTCTTGTAACTGGAAATCAAAGACTTTCTGTTGAAACAGTATTAATGTTTTCAGGCTTAGATTTAAGCAACAATATAGAAAATGAAGATCTTAATTCAGCTATAAAAAAGCTTTATAAAACTAATTATTTTAAAAATATTGAGATACTTACCACAAATGAAAGTATCAAAATAAAAATTGTTGAAAATCCAATAATACAATCAATAGTTATTAAAGGAATTAAGAATAAAGATATCATTAAACAAATAAAAGAAATTACTAAAAAGACTGAAAAATACCCATTTTTGAAAACTCAAATTCTTGATCAAAAAAATCTTATATTAAATACAGTAAGGGCAAGTGGCTTCTATTTTGCACAAATAGAGACCAAAGTGATAGATAATAAAAATAATTCTGTTGATATAATCTATGATTTTGTCTTAGGAAATAGAGCCATTATCAAAAATATTAATTTTCAAGGAAACAAAATTTTTAAAGATAATAAACTCAGAAATGTCATAAAATCTGAAGAGGGAAAATTTTGGAAATTTATTACTTCAAATAAATATTTAGATGAAAGAAAAGTTAACATTGATAAAAATTTATTAAAAAACTTTTATCAAAACAAAGGTTATTATAATGTAGATATTAAATCCTCATATGCAAAA
>CABYOT010000022.1 GCA_902520695.1 uncultured Pelagibacteraceae bacterium | reverse complement strand
ACAAAAGAATAAATAAAAGAAAATTATCAGAGATAAGTACTAAAGATTTTCCGCACATTTCAAAGGTATTCAATATCTGACTTTTCTTAATTAAAGTGCCTATGCATCCTTCGTAGGCACTTTTAAAAATATTAAAAGAGACTATATAGGTCATATAAATTACAAATATCTCTATGTTTACAAACAAATTTAACATCTGGTTTTTAAGCTCTCTGCTTATTTCATTGCTTGTTATAATTCCTATTTTGACAGTCTCTTTTAGTTTTTTTGAAGATACTTCCAGATATTTTGACATACTTAAAAAAACTTTTTTGTTTGAATATATTTTTAATTCTTTGTCACTTTTAGTTGGTGTCTTAATACTAACTTTTTTTCTAGGTGTTGGTTCTGCTTACATAGTCTCTTTTTACAAATTTCCAGGAGTTAACTTTTTTAAATGGGCATTAATTTTATCTTTTGCTATACCACCCTATATTTATGCATACTCTTTATTTGCATTTTTTGATAATTATGGCACTGCATTTACAATATTAAAGACTTTATTTGGTGATGGTGAGTACAATAAAAGTATACCAAAGTTTGATGGAATGTTTGGTTTAATATTATCTATTTCATTTTCTCTTTATGCATATGTTTATATTCTTGCAAGATCTTCTTTTTTATATCAATCACAAAATTTAATAGACCTTGGAAAAAATTTAGGTTTTTCAAAATTTAAATCTTTTTATTCAATAATATTACCAGCTGCCAGACCTGCCACAGTTGCAGGTCTCTCTTTAGTTGCAATGGAAACACTAGCAGAGTTTGGTGCAGTAGATTTTTTTTCAGTTAATACACTAACAACAGGTATATATAATGCTTGGATAACTTTTGATGATTTAGCTTTTGCTAATAGAATATCATTTTTTCTTTTGTTATTTATATTTATTCTTTTTCTGACTGAAAATCTATCTAGAAAAAAAGCGAAATATCACTTGGATACAAGAGGTGGTTTTAAACAAAAAGAAAAAATAAAACTTTCTGGAACAAATTCTTTTATTGCTTTTTTATTTTGTTTTTTATTGTTCTTTATAAGTTTTCTATTTCCATTAGGACAAATGCTTTATTGGACAATAAAATTTCCAGAAAATTTCTTTGATATAAATATAATTAATCTTTTATTAAACACACTTTATTTAGTAGTATTGTCCAGTTTAGTTCTAATAACATTTGCTTTGATTTCTAATTATGGAAATCGAGTTTCAAGAAATAAAACATTAAATTTTTTATCCACACTGTCGATTTCAGGTTACGCCATACCTGGTGTTATTTTAGCTGTCGCTTTTATAACTTTTATTGCCTGGTTTGATGAGAATATAATTAAATCCTTAGGTTTTTTATCAATTAAAAAATTATTTATTGGATCTGTTTTAGGTTTAATTATTGTATATTTTGTTCGTTTTTACTCACTAGCTTTCAATGGAATAAAATCAGGATATGAAAAAATAAACGTTTCAGTTGATGAGAGTGCATATCTTCTTGGTTATTCAAAAAGAAAAACATTTCTGAATATTCATGTACCATATTTGAGAAATTCATTATTATTTGTGGTTATTTTAATATCTCTTGAAATAATTAGAGAATTGCCAATTACCTTGGTTTTACGCCCATTTAACTTTGAAACATTTGCAACTACTGCTTATATCTCTGCATCAGAGGATATGCTTGAAGCAGCAGCAGTACCATCATTGTTTTTAATTTTAATTGCTGCCTTTTTTATTACAATAACTTCAAATTATATTTTAAAAGAGAATAATGGCTAATAACTTTTTAGAAGTAAATAACGTTGATTTTAAAGCTGGTGGAAAAACAAAAGTAAAAAATGTGTCTTTTTCAGTTCAAAACGAAGGAGACATCATTTGTCTTCTAGGACCTTCAGGAATAGGAAAAACTACGATTTTGAGAACAATCGCTGGATTAGAAAAGATTAATAATGGATCTATAATTATCAATAATAAAACTATATCTTCAAAAAAAATTCACATTGAGCCAGAGGATCGAAATATTTCACTTGCCTTTCAAGACAATAGTTTATTTCCGCACTACAATGTTGAAAAAAATATATTAATTGGTACAGAAAAAAAAAATAAAAAAAAAATTAAAATAAATGCAAAAGAAATAGTAGAATTTTTAAATTTAAAAAAAATATTAAATAAATATCCACATGAGATTAGTGCAGGTGAAGCGCAAAGATCGTCACTAGCAAGAGCTTTAGTTTCGAATCCAGACTTATTATTATTAGATGAGCCATTGTCGAATGTTGACCAAAGCTTTAAAGAAGAAATTCAAGTCGAATTAAAACAATTATTAAGTAAATCCAAAATAACAACTATAATTGTTACACACGACTCATACGAAGCGTTTTACTTAGGAAGTAAATGTGGAATTATATTAAATAAACAACTTAAACAATTTGATGATCCTTATAATGTTTATCATTTTCCTAATTCAGTAGAAGTTGTAAATTTTTTAAATAGAGGAATTTTAATTCCTGCAAAAGTAACCAGTGAAAATAGTTTAGAAAATAAAGATCTTGGAACAATTAAAGGTAATTTTGTTAAACACTATCCAAATGGATCAGAGGTAAAACTTTTATTACAGCCAGAAGATTTAGAACATGATGATAAAAGTAATTTAAAATTAGAAGTCGTTGATCGTAAATTTAGAGGAACAAATTTTATTTATACTTTAAAAACACCAAGCGAGTTACAAATTCCAGTATTTGTTCATTCACATCATATTCACCAGCATGAAATAGACGAAAAATTTGGTATTAAACGACCAATTCACATTGACCACATTGTTTGTTTTTAAGTAATATTATACTTTAAAAATATACTCATGGATAAAGATTTACCAAGAAGCACTAAAGTTGTAGTTATTGGAGGCGGGGTAGCTGGAACATCGTGTGCATATCATCTAGCTAAATTTGGCTGGAAAGATGTAGTTCTATTGGAAAGAGATCAGTTAACATCTGGAACTACATGGCATGCAGCTGGTTTAATGGGTCAATTAGGGGCTTCATCTACTATTACAAAGTTAAGAAAATATACTTTGGATCTTTATCAAGAATTAGAAAAGAAAACTGAATTATCTATAGGGTTAAAACAGAATGGTGCAATTACAGTAGCTACCACTAAAGAGAGAATGCAAGAGTTGTTGAGGCAAGCAACTACCGCTCAACTATCTGATGTTGAAGTGCATGTTTTGGATAAAAAACAAACAAAGGATTTATATCCTGTTGTAAATAATGAGGACATTATTGGAAGTGTTTTTATGCCAAAAGATGGTCAAGCTGATCCAGTAGGAGTAACCAATGTTTTAGCAAAAGCTGCTAGAATGGAAGGAGCACAAATTTTTGAAAAAACACCTGTAACAAAAATTCTTGTTAAAAATAATTCTATAGTTGGAGTTGAGACCAATAAAGGAAAAATTGATTGTGAATATGTTGTTTTAGCAACAGGCATGTGGTCTAGACAAATAGGTGAAAAAATGAATGTTAGTATTCCATTGTATCCCAATGAACATTTTTATGTGATCACAGAACCAATGGAAGATCTACCAAAAAACTTACCAGTTTTAAGAGATTATAATAATTGTCTCTATCTTAAAGAAGACGCAGGTAAAATGTTAGTTGGAATTTTTGAACCAAATGCAAAACCAGCTTTTAAAAATACTGGTGTTGTGCCAGATGATTTTTCCTTTGGTGAATTACCAGATGATTTTGATCATTTCGAACCTTATTTACAAAAATCATTTCACAGGTTGCCTATGTTGGAAAATGTAGGAATTAGAAAATTTTTCTCTGGCCCAGAATCATTTACTCCTGATACTCAATATCTTTTAGGCGAAACGCCTGAGATTAAAAAACTTTTTACATGTTGTGGTTTTAATAGTATTGGAATTGCAAGTTCAGGAGGCGCTGGAAGAGTTACTGCAGAATGGATGATTAATGGACACATTAATGAGGATTTATTTTCATTAGATATTAAAAGATTTCAAAAATTTCATTCATCAAAAAAATTTATAATGGAAAGAGTGACAGAAACACTTGGTGATTTATATGGAATGCATTGGCCATTTAAACAACATAAAACATCAAGAAACCAAATTGTATTACCCTACCAAGAGGAGCTAAAAAAATTAGGAGCTTGTTTTGGAACCTCGGGTGGTTTTGAAAGACCTATGTGGTATGCCTTGAAAGGGGAAAAGGCTGATTACAATTATAGTTTTGGTTATCAAAATTGGTATCCATCAGCTGAATTTGAGACTAAAAATGCTAGAGAAAACGTCGGATTATTTGAGTTATCTCCTTTTTCAAAATTTGACCTTGAAGGGCAAAATGTTCACGAAGAATTACAAAAAATTTGTACTGCAAACATAAAAGATATTGAGGGTAGAGCAACTTATACCCAGATGTTAAATGAAGATGGAGGAATAGAGACCGATGTTACTGTCACTTGTCTTGAAAAAAACCATTTTAGAGTGATAGGTCCAGCTGCAACAAGAGAACATGATAAATTTCATATAAAAAAACATATTTCAGAAGAGGTCAATTTTAAAGATGTAACAGAAGATTTAACATGCCTAGGATTATACGGACCCAACTCAAGAAAATTACTATCTAATATCAGTAATGATGATTTTACAAATGAAGGTATAAAGTTTAGTCATGGAAAATTTGTTAATATTGACGGAGTTAAAGTCTGGGCTCAAAGATTATCTTATGTAGGTGAAATAGGATTCGAATTGTATACAAACATAGATGAAAGCAAAAAATTATTTTTAGCAATTATTAAAGAGGGTAAAAATCATGACTTATCACCGTGTGGTGCTCATGCTATGGATATTATGAGAATGGAAAGTGGTTTCTTACATTGGGGACATGACATATCACCTGAAGAAAATCAATATCAAGCAGGACTTAATTTTGCAATCAGTTATAAAAAAAATATAAATTTTGTTGGAAAAGAAGCATTATTAAAAATTAAAGATAAAAACCCTACAAAATCATTAGCCATGATGGTATTGAAAGATAACATACCTGGAGAACCCTTGTTACTTCATGAAGAGCCAATTTACTTAGATGATAAAATAATTGGCAGAACAACATCAGGAAATTATTCATTTAATTTTAAAAAAAATATTTCATTTGGTTATGTCAACTCTGGAAATTCTATTGAAGACTTGATCAATAAAAATTTATATATTGAAGTTGAAAAGAAAAAATACCCTGTAACAATAATCAAAAAACCTTTAAATCAAAAAAATATAAAAAATAATTAATGTTAAAGATAATTTCAAAAAAAAATAGGGCAGCGGAAATTATTTGCAACCTTAATAAAATTGATAATAAGCAATTA
>CABYOT010000021.1 GCA_902520695.1 uncultured Pelagibacteraceae bacterium | reverse complement strand
GTTAGATCCTATGATTGCTGCAGTTCACAAATGTCAGAATAACAGTGGTCCATATTGTGCAGCTCCAGTTAATATTCACAGAATTGATTGGATGTGGGCTAACAAAGCAGTTTTCGACGCTAACGGAATTTCGGTTCCAACATCATGGGATGAATTAAATGCAGCAGCAGAAAAACTTCAAGCAGCTGGTGTAATTCCATTTGCACATGGTGGTCAAGCTTGGCAAGATGCAACAGTATTTGAAGCTGTAGCTATGGGTATCGGTGGAAACAACTATTACAAAAACTGTTACGTTGATCTTAAAGAAACTTGTTTAAGAAGTGAGACAACTGTTAAAGTTTTTGATCAAATGAGAAAACTTCAAGGTTTCACAGACGAAGGTAGCCCAGGAAGAGATTGGAACGTTGCTACTGGAATGGTTATCGAAGGTAAAGCAGGTTTTCAAATTATGGGGGATTGGGCAAAAGGTGAATTTACAGCTGCTGGAAAAGTTCCAGGTGTAGATTACTATTGCTCTCCAACACCTTCTAATAATGGATACCTTTACAATGTAGATAGTTTCATTTTCTATAAAACTAGTGATCCAGAAAAACAAGAAGGTCAAAAATTATTAGCTAAGTTGATGATGGGTAAAAACTTCCAAAAAGTTTTCAACCTTTACAAAGGATCAATTCCAGCAAGATTAGATGTTTCTATGGATGAATTTGATAAATGTGCAAAAACCTCAAATTCTGACATTAAAACTGCAGGTGCTAGTGGTGGATTAGTACCAAGTTTTGCTCATGGAATGGCTCAAGGTAATACTATGAAAGCTGCTCTTCAAGATGTAATAACAGAACACTTTAATTCTGATATGTCATCTGTTGATGCTGCAAATGCTTTAGCTGACTCTGTATTAGATAATATGTAAAAAACATAAATTGAGGCCACCTAATTTTTAGGTGGCCTTTTTTTTTAATCAAAAATTAAAAAATATTTATAATGTTTAAGTGGTTGGAAAAAAATCTACCAAAAATTGTAATGGCGCCTGCTGTTGGATTAATTGGTTGGTTTGTCTATGGTTTTGTGCTTTGGACTTTATATATATCTTTTACTAATTCAAAAATTCTGCCCAAATATGAATTATGGGGTGTTGGTCAGTATGTTAAACTTTGGGGATCAAGAAAGTGGTTAATAGCTGTAGATAATTTACTTATATTTACTGCATTATTTTTAATTTTCTGTGTAGTAATAGGAATTATTCTTGCAATATTTTTGGATCAAAAAATTAGAGCAGAGGGTGTTTTAAGAACTATTTACCTGTACCCTATGGCTTTATCTTTCATTGTAACAGGAACTGCATGGAAATGGATTTTAAATCCAACTCTAGGCATCCAAAAAATGTTTATTGATTGGGGATTTGAAAACTTTACTTTTGATTGGCTGGTCAATCGAGAAATGGCTATTTATACCATCGTAATTGCGGGTGTCTGGCAATCTGCAGGTTTTGTAATGGCATTATTTTTAGCTGGATTGAGATCAGTTGAAGATGAAATTGTTAAAGCAGCTAAAATAGATGGAGCAAATCTGTTCACAGTTTATTGGAAAATATTACTTCCAATGATGAGACCAGTATTTTTTACAAGTTTTGTAATTTTAGTTCATATATCAATTAAAAGTTATGATCTAATAGTTGCGTTAACACAGGGCGGTCCAGGAATATCCACAACTATGCCTGCATTATATATGACACAAACTGCTTTTCATAAAAGTCAAGTTGGTTTATCAGCTGCAAGTGCAATGATGATGTTCATGGCAGTAGCAGCAGTAATAATACCATACTTATATTCTGAGTTGAGGAGAGAAAATGCAAGGTAGTTTAAAATCATCCTCATATAAACAACTAGAACAGAGATCAAAATACACAAACATTTTTTTAAGATGGTTTTTATATTTTGTATTAATTTTATTCGCCTCTTATTTCATCTTTCCATTATATGTGATGATTGTAACATCATTAAAAACAATGGAAGAAATTCGTCAAGGAACACTTTTAACTTGGCCAAGTACTTTAAACTTTGATTCTTGGTTAGTCGCATGGGGAGGTAGAGGGTATGGAGCAGGAGATACTTTTCTGAAGCCTTATTTTTGGAATTCAATTAAAATGGTAGTTCCTGCTGTATTCTTTTCAACTTTTATTGGAGCAATGGCTGGTTATGTTTTAACAAAATGGAGATTTAAAGGAGATAAATGGATCTTTTTATTCTTATTGTTTGGTTGTTTTATTCCTTATCAAGCAATTTTGCTACCTATGGCTAGAACACTTGGAGTTCTAGGAATATCAAATTCTGTAATTGGACTAGTATTAGTTCATACGGTTTATGGAATACCATTTACAACTTTATTTTTTAGAAATTTTTATGTCTCTATTCCGTCTGAATTAGTCAAAGCTGCTAGAATTGATGGAGCTGGTTTCTTTAAAATATTTTTTAAAATTTTGCTTCCAATATCAACACCTATAATTGTAGTAACAGTAATTTGGCAATTTACTCAAATTTGGAATGATTTCTTATTTGGATCAACTTTTTCGTTTGGAGAAGCAGCCCCAATACAAGTAGCTTTAAATAACATGGTTTTATCGAGCACAAGTGTCAAAGAATATAATGTGGATATGGCATCTGCTATAATTGCAGGTATTCCAACACTTATAGTTTATGTCTTAGCTGGTAAATATTTTATTAGAGGATTAACTTCAGGGGCAGTAAAAGGTTAGAATGAAAACATTAAAAATTGAAGAATTATCAAAGAACTTTGGATCAACCGAAGTTTTAAGAAAAATTAATTTAGAAATAGATGAAGGAAACTTCTTAGTTCTGCTAGGCCCATCAGGCTGTGGGAAATCTACACTATTAAATATTATTGCTGGTTTAGAAACAATAAATGAAGGTAATGTCTACATTGATGACTACAATGTGAGTAAAGTTGAACCAAAAGACCGAAATATTGCGATGGTTTTCCAGTCTTATGCTTTGTACCCATCCATGAATGTTCGAGAAAATATGATATTTGGTCTTAAACAAGCCAAAGTATCAAAAGAAAAAATAGAGGAACAGTTACAAAAAGTATCGAAATTTTTACAAGTAGATGCTTTGTTACAGAGGAAACCCTCACAACTATCAGGTGGTCAAAGGCAACGTGTGGCAATCGGAAGAGCACTAGTAAGGGAGCCTAGAATATTTTTATTTGATGAACCACTATCTAATTTGGATGCAAAATTAAGAGTTGAAATGAGAAGAGAGATTAAAAAACTTCATCAACAGCTTAAAACAACTGTAGTTTATGTTACTCATGACCAAACTGAGGCTATGAGTTTAGGTACCAATATTGCAATAATGAATCATGGTGTGATCCAGCAAAATGATACGCCAGAAAATATTTATAACAAGCCTAGTAATACATTTGTGGCAGATTTTATTGGTTCACCTTCAATGAACTTGATTAAGGGTAATCTTAAACAAAATTCAAATCAAATTTCATTTGTTGTTAATGGCTCAAACTTTGAAATTCCAATAAATGGATATGATTTTAAAGAAAAATCTAATTTAGAAAACAAAGAAGTTTTTTTTGGTATTAGACCAGAACATATATTCTCAAAAAAATCTAATGACGGAGATTTTGAAATTAATTTAAGAGCGGATTTAAGTGAGTACATAGGTCACGAGCAGATAATGACTTTTGATTATGAAAATCAAGAAGTGTTAGCTAAATTTCCTTCTACGATAAAGATTGAATTATCAAAAAATACAAAATTATATTTTGATTTAACACAAATTTCATTATTTGATGCTAAAACAGAGGAAAGGATATAAATGAAAGTAAAATATTTTGATCTTAAAAATAAAAGAGTTTTTATTACAGGAGGAGGATCTGGAATAGGTGCTTCTATAGTAGAGCACTTTTGTGAGCAAGATTGCGAAGTTTATTTTGTGGATATAAATATAAAAGAGTCCAAAAAATTAATTTCAAATTTAAAAAAAAAAAAGATTAAAGCTCCACACTTTATTGAATGTAATCTTTTAAAAATTAAAAAATTAGAAAATATAATTAAAAAAATAATAAAATCAAAAGGGCCTATTGATATTTTAATAAATAATGCAGCCAATGATGATAGGCATTCAACTAAACAGGTAGATGAAAAATATTGGAACAATAGAATGGATGTGAATTTAAAACATTTTTTCTTTTCAATTAAAGCAGTTTTAAAGGGAATGATTAAAAATAAAGGTGGAGCTATCGTAAATTTAAGTTCAGTTTCATGGATGTTGGGTGAGGGTGATAAAGTTGCTTACGAGACAGCAAAGTCTGCTGTTATTGGTCTGACTAGATCTTTTGCAAGAGAATTTGGTAAATACAATATTAGATGCAACTCTGTTACCCCAGGATCAATTGCTACTGAGAGACAAATAAAGCATTGGCTAACTCCAAAGTATAAAAAATTTATTCTTGATAAACAGTGCTTGAAGAGACAGCTTAAACCTGATGATGTGGCAAGTTTAGTTGTTCATCTTTCATCTGATGTGTCGTCAGGATGTACGAAACAAAACTTTATTATAGACGCAGGTATCACTTAAAATTTATATAAGTGTCTAAGAAAATTAAAATATCTGTTGTTGGAATAGGTTTAATGGGACTTCAACATATTAAAGCTATCCAAAAATCAAAATTAGCATCTCTTCACTCAATTGTTGAAATAAAAAAAACTGGGATAGAATTATCTAAAAAATTCAATGTACCACTTTATAAAAATATCAAAACTTTATTAGCAAAAGATAAACCCGATGCAGTAATAATTGCAACACCTAATGTTCTACACGAAACTGATACTGTTCGATTTTTGAAATCTAAAATTCCTGTATTATTAGAAAAGCCGATTTCAGATAATATTAAATCAGCAAAAAAAATAATTAATAGTGCACGCTCAAATAAAACTTCATTACTGATAGGATATCATAGACGCCATAATTCAATTGTTAATAATGTTAAAAAAATAATAGAAAATAAAAAACTTGGAAAAATTGTATCTGCAAATATTTTATGCTGGCTATATAAACATAAAAAATATTTTAATGAAAAATGGAGAGTAAGAGAAGGTGGTGGCCCATTAGGTATTAATTTAGTTCATGATATTGATATGATTTGTTATTTACTTGGTCCTGTTAAGTATGTTCAGGCATTTAAATCAAATAATATTAGGAAATATAAGGTTGAGGATACAGCTTCAGTAAATTTATTTTTTAAATCTGGAACTTTATGTACTCTAAATGTATCTGATACTATAACTTCACCATGGAGCTATGAATTAACAGCTGGAGAAAATCCTGCCTATCCAATAACTGACCAATCTTCGTATTTTATTGGAGGAACAAGAGGCTCTGTTCAATTTCCAAATTTAAAGTTATGGTACTATAAAAAAGAAAGAAGTTGGTGGAATAATATTTTAAATAATAAAATTAAAGTTCAAAAAAGTAATGAAACTCTAATTAATCAGATCGATCATTTTTCTAGAGTAGTTTTAAAAAAAGAAAAACCAAAAGTGACTGGTAAGGATGGATTAAATTCTTTAATAATTTTTGATGCAATAAACAAAAGTTCTCAATCAGGTAAAAAAATAAGAATTAATTAATTTTTTTAACCTTCTTTGTGCCCTCAACTCTAATAAACAAAACTCCAAAAATGATAATTCCAATAAGACCAACTATTTTACTTATATCTGCGGGAACCCCAAAAATTAAGAAATTAATTATTGTTGACCAAAGCAACTGAGAATACTGAAAATTAGTTACAAATGACAAATTAGATAATTGAATTGCATAAATAATTATAAAATGACTTATAAAACCAAATATTCCCATAGCAACTAAACCAATCCAATAAATATTTTTTTCAATTGGTACCCAATTGAATGAAATATAAATTGTAAATATCAAGGCACCAGTAACTGCCGTATAAAAAACTGCAGAGAAAGGTTCATTGTTTCCTGAAATAAGCTTTGTAAAAAATTGGTAAAGTGCCCAACATAATGGTGGCACAATAGGAAAGATTAATTCTGGCGATAATATTTTCATACTGGGTCCTAGAGCGTAAATAATTGATCCAAAACTTAGCAACATCAAAATTATACCTTTAGGAGACAATATATCTTTTAAAAAATATGCTGATAAAAGTGAAACGATTAATGGAGCGCTAAAAAAAACTACGTATATGTCAACCAAATCAAATCTTTGTAAAGAGTTGAACATAAAAAAAGTTGCTGTAACCATTAACAATGACCTAATAATTTGAATTTTAAAATTTCTAGTTAAATTTAGCTTTGGCTTAAAGACTACGAAATAGATACAAAGAGCGACAAAGTGAAAAAAAAATCTTCCCCACACAGCTTGTGTAACTGGCATAACATTTCCTAAATATTTTGCAGTTGAGTCCATACAAACAAATAAAAAAAACCCTGAAGCTGATAGAAAAATAACCTTAATTAAAGAGGCTTTTTGATTTTTTGACATGATAATTTATGAAAAATTTATCAAAAAGTTACATCACCACGCCTACTTGCCAAGGGTTAAACTCCTCGTCACCGTAGCCGTTAATTTCACTTTTCGATTTATTTCCTGAAGCAGTGTTTACAACTAGATCAAATACTCTATTTCCAACTTTTTCAATGTCTTCTTTACCTTCTGCGATAGTCCCACAATTTATATCCATATCTTCTTCCATTTTTTCATACATCGCAGTATTTGTAGATAATTTTAAACTTGGAACAGGTTTACATCCAAAACATGAACCTCTACCTGTTGTAAAACAAATTACATTTGCACCTGAAGCAACTTGACCTGTTACAGACACTGGGTCATACCCTGGAGAGTCCATAAAATTAAAACCTTTATTTTTTAATGGTTCTGCATATTCAAGCACATCTTCTAAAATTGATTTACCACCTTTAGCTACTGCACCAAGT
>CABYOT010000020.1 GCA_902520695.1 uncultured Pelagibacteraceae bacterium | reverse complement strand
TCTCCAACGTTTACTCTTACTATCTTTGGCTCAAAAACATTTGACTGTTTATCCAGTCTATTTAACATTTCTACTGTTACATCTGCAGCTAAACCGATATTAACAAAAAATGTTGATAATAAAAAGGTAGTGATAATTAAAAATGTATTGTGTGATTTCATGAAATGCATATATGCTTTTAAAATGATCTTACAATAAGCAATATCTGTTACAAGTTGACACGGCCTGTAAGAATTAAACTTTTCTTGATAATCTATCTGCTCTTAGTGTTGTAAAAATAATTATAATTAAAAAAGGTATGCAAAGCATATTCATTGTTTTCCAGCTAGTATAACTTAAAACAACACCAGCTGTTAAACTTGCAGTAGCTTGAATTGAAAAAACTATAAAATCATTAAAACCTTGAGCTCTAAACCTTTCCTCTTCTCTATAGTTTAATACAAGTAAGCTTGTCCCTGATATAAATAGAAAATTCCATCCAAGACCTAAAAATATTAATGAAAATAAATAGTTTGTAACTGTTTGATCAAGATAACTCAGAAATATTGTGATTATAAAAAATAATACGCCACAATACATAATTTTGCTGTGTCCGAATTTTTTAATTAGATTTCCAGTAACTAATGCTGGCAAGAACATGCTAATTATATGAAATTGAATTACAAAACTGGTGCTGTTTAAAGACATATTATCATTAATATGCATGCTTATTGGAGTAGCAGTCATTAAAAAAGACATTACTGCATAAGCAAAAGATGAGGATACTAAAGCCTGAAGAAACCTTGGTTGAGAAATTAATTCCAAAATTGATCTTCCTCTTGAAATTTTTTTTTTCTCAGTAACTTTCTTTTCATTATAAAAAACTAAAAAAATAATTGATGATAAAGTTAATAATGACAAACATAGATAAGAGCCGACATATAAACCCTCTGAAATAATATTCTTTCCAAGATTTGCTAGATTAGGACCTAGTAGAGCGGATAAAATTCCTGCAAAGAGTAATAAGGAAATTGCCTTTGGAGCCTGTTTTTTATCTACACTTTCAGCAGCAGCAAAACGATATTGATGAGCAAATGCCATCCCAAATCCAAGTGAAAAGCATGAGAATGAATAAAGAATAAAATTTTGTTTCATCACTGCATAGGCTGCCAGTAAAGCAAACAATGAGCTTGTTATCGATGATAATATAAATCCTTTTTTTCTGCCAGTGATACTCATTATTTTGGAAGCAGCTATTATAAAAAGAGCTGTGCCTACAATTGATAACGACATTGGTAAAGTCGACAAAGATTTAATTGGGCTTATGCTAGATCCAATTATTCCACTTAAAAACACTGTTACAGGTGCAACTGAAAATGCAAATGCATTGCTAGCAAATAGTAACCATACATTTTTATTCATTTAATTAAAAATTCTTTCACTGCTTGATTAAATTTCTCTGGTTCCTCCAAGTGTACGTTATGGCAACACCCTTCAAATATTTTTAAATAACTTTCTTGTATAAATTTTTTTAATAAAGAGATCTGCTCATAATTGTATGACTTGTCTCTATCTCCCCATATAATAAGGGTTTTATTTTTAATATTTTTCAAATTTTCAAGTCCATTCCAATCTCTCATTGCTATTAATGCATTTTGAGCAGTTTCTTTTGATGTATTCTTAACAGCATTTTCACACAAAGAATAATTTTTTGAATTTTTGCCTTCTACAAACCAGTTAGGCGGTATTCTTTCAACATGATTTTTAATTCCCTCAACTTGAAGTCTTTCAATTGATTTATCTATTGGTTCAAACCTTCCAGGAATATCTCCAATAGGACCTGTAGCAAAACAGATTAATTTATTAATTCTATCTCCACTTATTCTTGCAATTTCTTGAACTATCATGCCCCCCATTGAGTGTCCCAATAAATTAAATTTATCTATTTTTTTCTTATCAACTAATTTCAAAATATTTTTTGCCATTAAGTTTATGGAATTTAAAGATTTAATATCATGACTTTCTCCAAATCCAGGTAGAGCTGGAGTAATAACTCTGAAGTATTTGCTTAAATAATCTTTTTGAAATTTCCACATCTCTGAAGATCCTAGATATCCATGAACTAAAACTAGTGGAAAGCCGTCACCAAAATCATCTACATAAATTTCTTGCATAAATTTAGATAAAATATAGTTGTATAAGCTAGTTTTTAATACAAAATTCAAAAAAATTTATGATTGGTATTCTTGGAGGAATGGGAACACAAGCAGGTCTGGATTTCTGCAATAAACTTGCAAAACTTAATAGAGGTAAGCTTGATCAAAAATATCCTTTATTTGTTTTGTATAACAAATCAAACATACCAAGGCGTCCTGAAAATATAAGAAAATATTCTAACGTTTTAAAGTCTCTTGTTGAAGGTTGTAAAATGTTGGAAAAGAATGGCTGCAAATTTATTGTGATGCCTTGTAACACTGCACATTACTGGTATGACGATCTTCAAAAAAAAATTAAAATACCAATCTTAAGTATGCCTAAAGAAGTTTATGTGAATATAAAAAAAACATCCAAAAAAAATTCTAGAATAGGAATTCTTTCGACTGAAGCAACTCTTAATACTAAAATTTATCATAAATATTTCCAAAAAAGTTTTGATTTACTGAGCCCTAGTAAAATTTTGCAGAAAAGTTCGGTTAATAAATCTATAAAATTTGTAAAAATGGGTAAAATTCGAGAAGCTGAAAAAGCAATTCGACCAGCAGTAAATTATCTTATAAAAATCAAGTGTAAGAAAATTATCTTAGGATGTACGGAGTTACCTATAGCAATATTTGCTTATAAATCTTTTAAAAAAATTAAAGAATCTAAAGTTTTTGTTGATCCAAATCTTCTCATTGCTAACGTATCAATGATAAAATATAAAAAATTTAAATAACAATAACCCAGTCCTAGTATTTATTAACTAAAACTGAGTTTATTGTATATTTTTTTAACCGTTTATTTTGAAGGGTCAGGTACTTTTCTTAGATATGGTTTAACTGTTTCCCATCCATCTGGATAAATTTTCTTAGCCTCTTCATCTTTAACTGCTGGAAGAATAACTACGTCTTCACCTTTTTTCCAGTTAGCAGGTGTTGCAACTTTATGTTTTGCAGTCAGTTGCATTGAGTCTATGGCTCTCAAAATTTCATGGAAATTTCTACCTGTAGCCATTGGGTAAGTTAAATAAAGACCAATTCTTTTATCTGGTCTTACAACAAAAATAGTTCTTACAGTCTCATTATCAACTGCAGTACGACCCATTGATGTTGTCCCTGCATCGGCCTCTAACATATTGAAAAGTTTTGCAACTTTTAAATCTTCATCAGCGATAATAGGATAATCAGGCATCGTTCCAGATACATCTTTGATATCTTCTAACCATTTTTTGTGATCCTCAACTCCATCTACACTTAGTCCGATTACTTTTACATTTCTTGCATCAAACTCAGCTTTCATTTGTCCTAATGAACCTAATTCTGTAGTACAAACTGGTGTAAAATCTTTTGGGTGAGAAAATAATACGCCCCAGCTATCTCCAAGCCACTCATGAAAAGAGATATCTCCTTCAGTAGTTTTGCATTGAAAGTCAGGACACATACTGTTTATTTTTAACATTCTTCACTCTCCTTTTAATTAATTAGAACCATTATAAATTATTGATTAGGTTTATCAACGATATTTAAGTTTGAAAAAACAACTTATAAGACGTGTATCTTAAGCAAATTATAAGTGTTAGGTTTTTTGATATGAATAACTCTAATCACTCAAACATTTTGATTATCGGTGGCGGATGCGCTGGTATATCAGTTGCCACAAGACTAAAAAGTTTAAAGTCTGACTTATCAATATCAATTATAGAACCTTCGGAAAAATCATTATATCAAGCAGCATGGACTTTAGTAGGTGCAGGTGCTTATGATGTAAACAGCACTATAAAACCAATGTCATCTGTAATGCCTAGTTATGTTAATTGGATTAAAGAATATGCTGAAAGTTTTTCTCCAGAGTCTAATTCTGTAAAGACTTCAGGTGGTGAATATTCTTATGATTATTTAGTAGTTTGTCCTGGTCTAAAAATTAACTTTGATGGAGTGGCAGGGTTAAAAGAAACTTTAGGAAAAAATAATGTTTGTACCAATTACAGTTCAGATATGGCTGTTTATACTTGGGAATGTTTAAAGAATTTGCAGGGAGGAACTTTACTATTTACTGAGCCTCCAATGCCAATTAAATGTGCTGGTGCTCCGCAAAAAATTGCTTATTTAGCTGCAGATCACATGAAAAAAAAAGGTGCTCTTAAAGATAGTAATTTAGAATTTTTGTGTGCAAAGCCTGTAATATTTGGTGTGCCTCATTTTCAAGGGCCACTAAATGAAATTTGTGACTCATATAGAATTAAAAGAAGTTTTCAACATAATTTAATTTCAATTAATGGTGAAGCAAAAGAAGCTGTATTCAAACAATCAGATAAAGATGGAAATACAAAAGAAGTAACAAGAAAATTTGATTTTATACATGTTACACCACCTCAAACTGCACCTGACTTTATAAAAAATAGTCCATTAGCTGATGCTGGTGGATGGGTTGATGTAGATCATAAAGAAGGGACATTAAGACATACTAAATATGAAAATATTTACAGTTTAGGAGATGTAATGAATGCACCTAATGCAAAAACAGGTGCAGCAGTAAGAAAACAAGCACCGATAGTTGCTCATAACATTGTAAAAGATATTAATAAATCATCTGAAGCATATAGACTTTACGATGGATACGGAGCTTGTCCTCTAACAGTTGCATATGGAAAAGTAATGTTAGCTGAATTTTGTTATGGAGGAAAAGTTACTCCAAGCTTTCCTTTTGATCCTACAAAACCAAGTTCAATGTACTGGCAAATGAAATCTAGACTTTTTCCTTGGTTGCAATGGAATGTGATGTTTAAAGGAAAAGAATGGAGCAAGCCTAATCATAAAGCTATTGAAAATTAATCTTAATTTTATAAAATTTTAATTATTTTATAATTATGATTTTTGAACAACTTTTTGATACTAAGTCCTCAACATACACTTATATCATTTCTAGTGGAAAAGGTCGCGAAGCTCTAATCATAGATCCAGTAATTGAACATACCGATGAATATATAAAAGTTTTAGAAAGTTTAGAATTAAAACTTGTAAAAGTAATTGATACTCATATTCATGCAGATCATGTAACTGGATTAAACGAGTTAAACAAAAGAACAAACTGTACTCGTATAATGGGTGAAAATTCTAAATCTGAAGTTATTGATATTAAATTAAAAGATGAAGAAAATGTAGGCATTGAAAATATTAACCTTAAAGCTATTTATACACCTGGTCATACTGACTGTTCTTATAGCTATCTGATGAAAGATAGAGTTTTTACAGGGGATACTCTTTTAATTAATGGAACAGGCAGAACCGACTTTCAAAATGGCAGTGCTCATGAGGCTTATGAGTCATTATTTGGAAAATTGTTAAAACTTCCTGAAGAAACGCTTGTATACCCTGCCCATGATTATAATGGAAAAAAAAATTCAACAATAGGCAATGAAAAGAATAATAATCCTCGATTACAAGTTAGCTCAAAGGAGGAATATGCAGAAATTATGGATAATCTTAATCTAGCCAATCCAAAAATGATGGATATAGCAGTACCAGCAAATCTAAAGGGATTAACGCTTAAAGAACTCTAAAATCAGGGTTATTATTAGTATTGTTTTTAAAAAATATACAATTATATAACTCTTATGTCATGCAATAATACACACTGTAAATGTAAAAAATGTTCTTGTGACAGATGTGTTTGTAAAAACTGTGATTGCAAACCATCATCAGAAAACTGCTATTGTAACAAGTAGTTAAATTTTAATAACTAATCTTAAATAAACATGAATGATTTTTTAGATTCGATAATTAAAAGAGATCCTGCTGCAAGATCAAAGTTAAGTTTAATACTAACTTATCCTGGTGTTAAAGCTGTATTTTTTCATAGAATTGCAAATTTTTTTTCAATTGCAAAATTTCATCTTGTTGCAAGAATAATTTCTCAATTCTCAAGATTTTTAACAGGTATAGAAATTCATCCAAATGCTAAAATTGGAAAAAATCTTTTCATAGATCATGGAATGGGAGTAGTTATTGGAGAAACATCTGATATTGGGGATAACGTTACTATCTATCACATGGCAACATTAGGCGGAATTGCTCCAAGCATAAATTCAGATAATCAAAGAAATGTTAAGAGACATCCAACATTAAAAGAAAATGTTGTTGTTGGATCAGGGGCACAAATACTTGGGCCAGTTGTAGTTGGTAAAAATGCAAAAATTGGTGCTAACGCTGTTGTTACAAAAGATGTTTCAGAAAATGCAGTGATGGTTGGAATTCCTGCAAAAAATGTTGGAACTGCATCTGAAGAATTTAAACCCTATGGTGTTGCACCAGGGAGTGATACAAAGCTTGATGTATGAAAACTTTACAAAATAATTTTGTCGAAGCAATAGGAAACACTCCATTATTTAAATTAAAAGCTGCATCAGAAATTACTGGTTGTAATATTTATGGAAAAGCAGAGTATCTTAATCCAGGAGGCTCAGTAAAAGATAGAGCGGCTTTAGCATTAATAAGAGATGCTGAAGAAAAAAAATTAATTTCAAAAGGTGGAACAATTGTTGAGGGAACAGCCGGTAATACTGGAATTGGGTTATGTCTATTAGGAAATTCTATTGGTTATAAAACTATTATCGTAATGAATGATAATCAAACACAAGAAAAAAAAGATTTATTAAGAAATATTGGAGCTGATTTAAGATTGGTTCCACCAAAACCATATAAAGATGAAAATAACTTTGTTAAATATGCAGGAAGATTAGCTGATGAATTGAAAAGTAGTAACAATCATGGTGTAGTTTGGGCTAATCAATTTGACAATACTGCTAATTCTAAAGGTCATTATGAAACAACTGGGCCAGAAATATGGGAACAAACAAACGGCAAAATTGATGGATTTGTATGTTCGTCTGGTACTGGTGGTACAATCGCAGGAGTAAGTAGTTTTTTAAAAGAAAAGAATAAAGATATTAAAATATATTTATCGGATCCAACAGGTTCCTCTCTTTATAGTTACATTGAAAATGGTGA
>CABYOT010000019.1 GCA_902520695.1 uncultured Pelagibacteraceae bacterium | reverse complement strand
AAAGGTAATACAATAAATGAACAAAGATAAAATTATTAAATCCTTTTTAGCATTGATTTTTACAACTATAACAATTGGTATACTCACTTTATTAACTTATAAAACAAATTTTGGACTTTTTTTGATTGCATCATTTGGATCCTCAATGGTTCTTTTATACGGTTACCCAGAAAGTCCATTTGCTAAACCTAAAAATATATTATTTGGTCACCTAGTAACTTCAGCAATTGGAATTCTATTTTATAATTTTATCCCATTACCAATTTATATATCGATACCTTTAGCGGTAGGTCTTGGTGTTGGACTGATGATTTTGCTAGATGTAACCCACCCTCCAGCTGGAGGAAATCCTATTATAGTCATATTGGGCTCAGTATCGTTTGACTATTTATTCTCCCCAATATTAACCGGATGTTTGATTATAATAGTCTTTGGAATTATTCTGAATAAATTCGTTGCTAAAAAGAAATACCCCTAATCAACTACTATTCGTTTGATTGATGTTCTAATTTTATGCTACACTTTCATAAGAAAATATCTATAGAGAGATTTTAAAACATAAATATTAGGAGAAAAAATGAAAGTACTTTGCGTGTTATATGATGATCCTAAAGGTGGTATGCCAAAAGCTTACCCTTTATCAGATCTTCCAAAATTAGAAAAATATCCTGATGGAATGACTTTACCTAGTCCAAAAGGTAGGGATTTCACACCTGGAGAATTATTAGGATGTGTATCTGGTGAATTAGGATTAAGAAAATTTTTAGAGAGCAATGGTCATGAGTTAGTTGTAACTAATAGTAAAGATGGAGAAGGATGCGAAGCTGATAAACATATAGTCGATGCAGATATAGTTATTTCTCAACCATTCTTTCCTTATTATTTAACAAAAGAAAAGATTGAGAAAGCAAAAAACTTGAAAATGGCAATAACTGCAGGAATTGGATCAGATCACGTAGATTTACAAGCAGCAATGGATCATAAAATTGATGTCGTAGAAGTTACTTTCTGCAACTCAAGATCAGTTGCTGAGCATATAGTAATGATGATAGTTTCACTTGTTAGAGATTACCACAACCAACATCGAATCGTTAATGAAGGTGGATGGAATATTGCAGATGCAGTTCAAAGATCTTACGATGTTGAAGGAATGCACATTGGAACTGTTGCAGCTGGAAGAATTGGGTTAGATGCATTAAGAAAAATGAAACCATTTGATGTACATCTTCATTATTTTGATAGACATAGATTACCTGAATCAGTTGAAAAAGAGTTAAATCTTACTTTTCATGAAACTGTAGAGTCTATGGTTAAAGTATGTGATGTTGTTACAATTAACTGTCCTCTTCATCCTGAAACAGAAAATTTATTTGATGATGAAATGATATCTAAAATGAAAAAAGGTGCATATATTGTAAATACAGCAAGAGGTAAAATTTGTAATAGAGATGCAATAGCAAAAGCCTTAAAGAGTGGGCAATTAAGTGGATATGCAGGAGACGTATGGTTTCCTCAACCAGCTCCAAACGACCACGTGTGGAGAACAATGCCAAACCATGGAATGACACCTCATACTTCTGGAACATCACTATCTGCTCAAGCCAGATATGCTGATGGTGTAAGAGAAATCTTGGAATGTTTCTTCGAAGGTAGTGAAATACGTAACCAATACTTGATTGTTAAAGATGGACAATTAGCTGGAATGGGTGCTCACTCATACAGTAAAGGAAGCGCTACAGGCGGTTCTGAAGAAGCGGCAAAATATCAAAAAAAATAAAGTTTTAAATACAAAACATTAAAGGTAAGCTATCATTAATCTAGATAGCTGCCTTTAATGAAAAAATTTTTATCAATAATTTTCTTTCTTATTTCTTCAACCAGCTTTGCCAATTCACCAAATTTTGAAAAAGCTTATTTTGCTGGAGGATGCTTTTGGTGTATGGAGGAGTCTTTTGAAAATATTCTTGGTGTCTCAAAAGTTATCTCTGGTTACTCAGGTGGCACTACAGAAAATCCAACTTATAAAGAAGTTACATATGGAAACACAGGCCATTTTGAGGTTATTGAAGTCATATATATTCCAGAAGTAGTTAGCTATGAAAAACTCTTAGAAGAATTCTGGGTCAACATTGATCCTTTTGATGCTGTAGGACAATTTTGTGATAAAGGATATAGTTATAGATCAGTGGCATTTTATCAAAATGAAAAGCAAAAAAACTTAATAGAAAATAGTATTAAGGAAATAGAGAAAAAATTTAAAAGAAAAGTAGTAACTTATGTGAGAAAATTTGATAAATTTTACATTGCAGAGGCTGTTCATCAAGACTATTACCAAATAAATTTTCTTAATTACTTAAGATATAAAAAAGGATGTAGACGCGAAGCAATATTAAATAGTATTTGGGGATCTTAAAATGTCTGTGGTTAGTAAATACGTATCTTTAAAAAATTATATTCCAATTGGCCTGCCAAAAGAGACAGATTTTGAAATAAAGTCAAAAGAAATTTCAATTAATGATGAAAAAAATATTTTAGTGTCAAATTCATGGATATCAGTTGATCCATACATGCGTGCAAGAATGACTGAGAGAAAAAATTATAAACCACCATTTAAAATCGGTGAAGAAATGGAAGGGTATGCAATTGGTAAAGTAGAACTCTCAAATGATAAAGATTTTAGTGTTGGAGATTTAGTATTTAGCAGTCTTGGTATGAGAGATAAATTTATTTGTAGTTCTGATGAACTAAAGAAACTAAAACCAATTGATATGCCTATACAGTCGTACCTGGGTCCACTTGGAATGACAGGGCATACAGCTTATATTGGACTTTTCAAACATGGAGAATTGAAATCTGGGCAAACTATATTAGTCTCTTCTGCTGGAGGTAGTGTTGGATCTACAGTTTGCCAAATTGCAAAAAATCTTGGTTGTAAAGTTATTGCAAGCACAGGGTCTGATGAAAAAGTTGACTGGTTAAAAAATGAATTAAAAGTTGATCATGCTTTTAATTATAAGAAAGTAGAAAACCTTGTCTTACATTTCAAGGAAATTTGTCCTGATGGTTTTGATCTTTATTTTGATAATGTTGGTGGAGACTTTTTAGAGTCTGCTATTTTCCAAATGAAAACATATGGTCGTATTGTGATTTGTGGAAGAATTTCACAGATGAATGCAACAAATCCAGGATCTGGTTTAAAAAATATGGCTTATGTTTTGGTAAAAAGACTCACAATTAAAGGATTTCTTATTTTTGATCACGATAATGAAAGAGAGCCATTTGAAACTGAAATGTCAAAATGGTTGGCGGATGGTAAAATAAAATTTAAAGAAACTATATACGAAGGAATAGAGAGTGCTCCAAAGTCATTTATTGATTTATTAAACGGAAAAAATATAGGAAAAATGCTTGTCAAAATTTAGTTTAGAAATTTTGTGACTTATAATCCCCAATAAATGATCAAAACATTTCCTTTACTATTTATATTGCTATGGTCATCTGCATTCATCTCAGGTGATATTATAGTTCAGAATGCATCACCTTTTGCAGCACTTGCCTTTAGATTTGGAATTGTAACTATAGGTTTCTTCTTATTCGCATTGCTTAAAAAAGAGATAATTTTTACAAAATTTAGATATATATTAGAAAGTATAACTACCGGTGTATTGTTTCATGGATTATACCTTGGTGGTTGTTGGTATGCTTTTCATGTAGGAGTTCCTGCAAGTGTTGTAGCATTAATTGTTACTCTTCAGCCAATATTAACTAATTTATTATCAGGACCAATCTATAAAGAGGTAATAGGATGGAGGCAGTGGGTTGGTATTGTGTTTGGTTTTGTAGGCTCGTTGCTTGTACTTGGAGTAGATTTTGGAGAAGAGTTTCCTAAAGATGGATTATTAACTTGTTTTATTGCCCTTGCTGCAATCACTACAGGAACCTTGTGGCAAAAAAAACTAAGCGGCAATGTACCATTATCAGTTAATAATGGATTTCAAGCTTTTGGGGGCTGTTCTTTTAATTTAATTTTAATATCAATATTTGAAACTCCCTATATAAATTTTACAACAGGATTTTTATTAGGAATGACACATCAGATTATTCTAGTGTCGTTTGGAGCCTTTACAATTTTAATGTTTTTAATAAAAGCAGGTTCAGTAAGTAAAACTTCAACATTATTTTTTCTTGTACCTCCTACAACAGCTGTAATGGCTTATTTATTTTTAGGAGAAAAATTATCCAATGTTGATATAGCAGGATTTATACTTGCAACAATTGGTGTTTATATTGCTACTAGAAAGTAAGTGAAAATTTTAAATTTTATAAAAAAATTTTATCGGCCTTTTGTGTTAACTTATCTTTTTTTTTTCGATTGGGATAAGTTTTTATCCATCCTTTGAATTTTACTCGTTTAAAGGACAAGTATTGATATTAGCTGTATCTATATTTAACGGAATACTAGGAGTTTATATTAAAAAATTATAAAACGTAAGGTTCTGGTCTAGCATTACTTTTTAAAACTCTTTCTACATCAAAAACACTTATATCTATTGATTGGTAGCTACCTGTTGTAATCAATTCAGTCAGAGCCCTTCCAATACCTGGTGCCTGCATTAAACCTCTTCCAGTGAAGCCAGAGGCTAAATAAACATTGTCATATTTTGGATGTTTGCCAACAACTGCGTTGTTATCAAGTTTATTACAATCATAAAATCCTGCCCAACCACCGGTTAATTTTAGTTCTTCAAAGGCTGGAACTCTTTTTGCCAGAGCAGGCCAAACTAATTCTTCAAAATCATTCCATGCTGGTTCTAAATCTTTCGCATCAAATACAGATATAGGTGAACCTGCTAAGAACTCTTTACCCTCTGGTCTCCAATATACACCTGTTGTTAAATCTCCAGTTAGTGGCATATCAGGAAAATGTTTTGGACATTTAACTCGAAATACAGTGTGCTTTTGTGGTTCAACTGGAATATCTGATAACAATTCTTTAGTCCAACATCCTGCTGCTGAAATGATAGTTTTTGCATTTATCTCAGACAAATTTTTAACCTCACCTTTAAGAAACTCTGCGCCTAACTCAATTGCTTTACTTTTTAAAGCACTATGAAACATAAAAGGATCAATCCAACCTTCACTTTTATTATCAGTATATGTAGCTGTTTCTATACCTTCGTTATTTATATATGGAAAAATTTTATTTAATTCTGAACCTTTAATATTTTTAGTACCAGCATCGCATTCTTTATGATTTTCCAAAGCTTTGTATTGTTCCTCTGCATGTTCTGGTCCAAACATTAAAAGGTATCCATTAGGAACCATGCTTGCCGTTGGGTTTGGATTTTTTTTTGTTTTTAATAATTCTGGTATTTTAAAGATGAATTCTCTAGCAAATTTACCTAAAAGTATATTTTCTTTTTGAAAAAATTGTCTTCTAAATCCACCTAAAGATAAAGGAAATGAGGCAGTCTTATATGTAGGGTCTCTCTCAATTACCTTAACTTTTCTACCTTCCATTGATAAAAAGTATGCAGTTGCAGCGCCTATTATACCCCCACCAACTATGACGACATCATCCATAAATTTTAATATATACTATTTTCTTTGCATTAACCATAAAGCATCTTGAGATAAAAAATAAATTTTTCCGTTATAGGGATGCACTTGAATGTCTCTAATTCTTCCAATTTTATTTTTAAAAATAACCTCTTCTTTTACATTTGATAAGTCATCAAATATCAGTTTTCTTAAGGATTTATCTTTTAAAGAAGTGATTAAAGCATGACTATTCCACTCATTAAACTCGTCACCTTTATAAATAGTTATTGCACTAGTTGCTATTGAGGGTACCCAATATTGAATAGCTTTTGTAAATCCAGGTTTCCATTTTGGGCCAATTGGAATTCCAGAATAATTGGTTCCTCCCCATCCTAAAATTTTCCATCCATAATTTTCACCTTTTTTAACTTCTCCAAACCAATCTCCACCTTTTGCACCGTGATTACTCATGTAAACTTTTCCATCAAATTCAGAAAGTGCCATCCCTTGAGGATTTCTAATTCCAATTTGATAAATCTCTGGCAACCAATCTACCATACCCTCAAACTTTGGATTATCTTTTGGTATACTTCCATCTAAATGAATTCTTATAATACTACCTGGATGCTTTGAGGCGTCTTGTGCAATCATACCTTGTCCTCTCTCACCCGCAGAAGCAAATATAAAATTATCTTTGATAACTAATCTTGATCCAAAATGATAACCAGAGTCTATTGGGGGATTTGCTTGAAAAATATTTTTAAAGTTTAATTGTTTCTTATTAAATTCTGCTTTTGCAATAGAGGTGCTAGTTTTATATCCACCTCTATCTTCAGTATATGAAATCCAAATATTATTGTCTTTATGAATAATATCTAATAAGCCTCCTTGACCATGGACAACAAAGTTAAGTTGATGACTAATTTCTTGAACTTCTCTAGATAAAATATTTACAATTTTTATTTTGCCACTTTTTTCTGTAATTATTATTTCATTACTATTAATAAAAGAGGATCCCCAAGGTGAATCTAGGTTAACTAATTTTTCTAATTTAAAGTTTTGTGAATACGATTTTGAGGCAAATACGAAAAAAAGAATTAAAACGTATATTATTTTTTTCACTTTATGAAAGTTTTGATCTTCCACCATCAACTGCAATTATTTGACCCGTTACCCAAGAACTTTCCTCGGTAAGTAAAAATTTTGCTAAAGCTGCTCCGTCTTTACCCTCACCTAGTCTTTTAAGTGGGTGGGCTTTAGCTATTCCTTGAGCAATTGCTGTATTTTTTAACATTGGTTGAGCTATCTTAGAATTAGTTAAACTTAGAGCAACACTATTAACTCTTATGTTTGGAGCAAATTCAGCCGCTAATGATACAGTTAGTCCTTCAATAGCCGCTTTGGTTGATGCTATTATTGAATGATTTGTAAAACCTCTTTGAGCTGCAACTGTTGAAAATAAAACAATTGAACCATTATTTTGTTTTAGGTTATCTTGATATCCTTTGATTAAGTCCACCGCAGAATAAAAATTAAGTTTCATACATTTATTGAAATCATTCTCAGTTGCCATCTTTAAAGGCTTCAAATCTATAGATCCAACACAATAAGCTACACCTTTGATTTCTGATATGTCTGATTTAATTGTATCCACGAACCCCTCGTGTAATACATCTGCCACAGTATAAGAAGAGTTCAATTTCTCAGCTAAATTTTTAAGTTGACTTTCATCTCTTCCAACTAAATGAATTTCTTTACCAGAAGAATACATTTGCTCTGCTAAATTGGATCCGATAGAACCTGTCGCACCGACAATTAGATATTTTTCTGACATATAATAATTAATGAAATTATTTTTTATACTTGGAAATCAGTTATTTCCATTAAAAAACCTCGACCGCTTCAAAAAAGAC
>CABYOT010000018.1 GCA_902520695.1 uncultured Pelagibacteraceae bacterium | reverse complement strand
ACTTCCACCTTTTTTTACCAACATATCAGCTGCTACACCCAAAGCTGGATTTGCAGTTATACCCGAATATCCATCTGAGCCACCACATTGAAGAGCTAAAGTTAAATGACCAACAGACTGTGGAGTTCTTTCAATTTTGTTAGCCTCAGGTAATAAATTTTTTATTTGTGATAGAACTTTTTCGACAATTTTTTTGGTTCCACCTTCGTCCTGAATTGTTAAAAAATGAATTCTATTATGTTTTTTTACAGACTCATCAAACAAACTCACTTGAGCACATTCACAACCTAAGCCAATAACAAATACATGAGAAAAATTTGGATGGTTCTTAAAACCATCAATTGTTCTTTGAAACATTTGCATTCCTTCGCTTACAGTATTCATTCCACATCCAGTTGAGTGAGTAATAGGAACTATGCCATCAATATTAGGATAATCATTTAGAATGTTAGAATATTTTATTTTTTCAACAATCATTTTAGTTACAGTTGCTGAACAGTTAACTGTACTAACGATACCTATATAATTTCTGGTAGCTACTTGACCGTTATCTCTTAATATTCCATTGAAAAAGGTATCAACTTTTTCATCAACAATTGTTTTTTTATTCTGTACTTGAAACTTTCTATCAAATTCTTTGAATTCTAAATTATGAGAATGAACATGTTCACCAGCAGTAATATTTTTTGACGCAAATCCAATTATCTGATCATACTTAATTATAGGATCACCTTTGTTTATGGGTTTTAAACAAACTTTGTGTCCAAATGGTATAGGATCAATAGTGCTTATGTCTTGACCATTAATTTTCGTTTTTTCTGGTATAATAAATTGACTTACGCCTACATTATCATTTTTATTGAGTACAATTAGACTATTCATTTTTTAATTTAGGTTTTATATATCATTATAATATATTTTATTATTTTATGAAAAAGAAGAATTTAAGAAGCAAACAATGGTTTGATGACCCAAAAGATCCAGGCATGACAGCCATGTATTTAGAAAGATATCTAAATTATGGTCTTACAAGAAAAGAACTTCAATCAGGAAATCCAATAATTGGAATAGCCCAATCAGGGAGTGATTTATCTCCATGTAACAGACATTTTTTGGATTTAAGTAAAAGAATTAAAGATGGAATTAGAAGAGCAGGTGGTATTCCGATGGAATTTCCTACTCACCCAATTCAAGAAACTGGAAAAAAGCCTACTGCAATGTTGGACAGAAATTTATCATATTTGTCTTTAGTTGAAATACTTTATGGATACCCACTTGATGGAGTTATACTTACTACTGGATGTGATAAAACTACCCCAGCAGCGTTAATGGCAGCTGCTACAGTAAATATTCCTGCAATTGTTTTATCTGGTGGTCCAATGCTTGATGGAAATTATAAGGGCAAAAAAGCTGGAGCTGGAACCATTATTTGGGAAGCAAGAAGATTACATGCTAAGGGAGAAATTAATTACGAAGAATTTATGGATATGGCAGCAGCCTCTTCACCAAGTCCTGGTCACTGTAATACGATGGGAACAGCTTCCTCAATGAATTCTGTTGCTGAGGCATTGGGAATGTCTTTACCAGGATGCGCAGTGATACCTGCTCCTTATAGAGAAAGAGAACAAATTTCTTTTGAGACTGGATCTAGAATTGTAAAAATGGTTCACGAAGATTTAACTCCTTCAAAAATTATGACAAAGAAAGCTTTTGAAAATGCAGTAATAGTTGCAAGTGCTATAGGAGCTTCTAGTAATTGTACAACACATTTAATTGCTATCGCAAAACATATGGGTGTAAAATTTGATTTATCTAATTGGCAAAAGCTTGGACACAAAATACCTTTATTAGCAAACTGCCAACCTGCAGGAGAACATTTAATGGAAGGTTTTTACAGAGCTGGAGGTATACCAGCAATCATGAAAGAATTAATGAAGAATAATAAAATTCACCAAAACCTAATTACTGTAACTGGTAAAACAGTTGCACAAAATTTAAGAAAAAAAATCGATGTAGATAGAGATGTTATTAAAACATTTAAAAATAATTTGACTGATAAGGCTGGGTTTCTAGTTATGAAAGGAAATTTCTTTTCATCAGCAATTATGAAAACCTCAGTAATTAGTAAAGAGTTTAGAGAAAGATATTTATCAAATCCTAAGCACCTTAATGTTTTTAAAGGTAAAGCAGTAGTTTTTGAGGGTCCAGAGGATTATCACCATAGGATTAATAGTAAGAAGTTAAATATTGATGAAAATTCAATTTTAATAATAAGAGGTTGTGGACCTGTTGGCTACCCTGGTTCTGCTGAGGTGGTTAATATGCAACCACCTGATAGACTACTTAAAAAAGGCATTAATGCACTTCCAACTCTTGGAGATGGAAGACAGAGTGGTACCTCTGAAAGCCCATCTATTCTTCATGTATCACCAGAATCTGCTGTCGGCGGTGATTTAGCTATTGTTAAGACGGGGGATAAAATGACAATAGATCTAAATAAAAGAAGAGTTGATCTTCAAATAACAAAATTAGAATTTATTAAAAGAAGAAAAAAGAAAAAGATAAAGAAACTTACAAATCAAACACCGTGGCAAGAAATATCTAGATCAAATGTTGGTCAACTTGAAGACGGTGCATGTATTATGTCAAGAGATCAGTACTTAGATATCACTAAAACAAAAGGAGTTCTAAGAAACTCTCATTAGATGAAACCAAAAATTTTAGTTTCTCGAAAAATTTCTGATGGCGCTGAAGAAATATTAAAAAAAGAATTTGATGTAACTCTTAATTTAGAAGACAAACCTTACACATACGAGGAATTAATAAAACTTGCTAATGAGTATGATGGTTTAATCTCTACTAGTTTTGATAAATTAGATAAAAATTTTTTTGATAGTTTAAATGGAAAATTAAAAATTATTGGTCATGTTGGAGTTGGATATGACAATATTCATACACAATCAGCTAAAGAAAAAAATATCAAAGTTTCAAATACACCAAATGTATTAAATGATGCTGTAGCAGAAATAACAATTCTTTTAATTTTAGCATCATCCAGAAGAATTGGTGAGGCTTATAATTTAGTTAAGTCCAATACTTGGAAAGATCATAGACCAGATATAACTAAATTAATGGTTGGTAATGAAATTACAGGAAAAACTTTAGGCATCATAGGAATGGGAAGAATTGGTCAGATCGTAGCTGAAAGAGCAAGAGCTTTTAAAATGAAAGTAATTTATTTCAATAGAAATAAATTACCTAAAGATTTTGAGAAAGATGCTACTTATTATTCAGATTTAAAATCTATGCTACCTAATTGTGATTATATAAGCTTACATACACCTGCTACTGCTGAAACCAAAAACATAATTAATTCAGAAACTTTGAAATTATTTCCAAAACATTCAGTATTCATAAATACATCAAGAGGCTCAACCGTAGATGACGATGCACTAATAGAAGCTTTGAAAAACAAAAAAATATATGGTGCTGGACTTGACGTATTTAATAATGAACCAAATCCAGATAAAAGATATTTAGAATTAGATAATTGTTTTGTCTTACCTCATATTGGTAGTGCGACACATGAAACACGATTAGCTATGAGCATGCTAGCAGTTAATAATTTAAAGTGTTTTTTCTCAAATAAACCATTACTTTCAGAAGTGGTTTAATATTCGACTAAAAGTTGTACTATTAAAAATTATATATTTTACAAATATATAAATTCTCTCTTTTATTTGAAATCTTTTTCTCTTTGTGTTTAAATTTAACTAATAACACAACTGAGAGGAAATAATGTTAAGATTAATAACAAAAATAACTGCTGCTATTGCTGTGGTCTCTATTGCTTTATTTGGTTCTGCAAATGCAAAAACTTTAAAAATAGAAACTCACTTTACAGCTAGCTCACCTAATGGTGAAGTTGCAGCTCAATTCGCTAAAAACGTTGAAAAGTTTTCTGGTGGAAGCTTAAAAGTACAAATGTTCTACTCATCATCAGTTACAGGAAAGTCTGCTGAGGTATTTAACTCTGCACAAACTGGAATTATTGACTGTGATATGACAGGTGCTGGATACCAAACTGGTAAAAATGCAGCTTTCCAATTCGCAGGCGATGTAATGGGTGGATATGACAACCCGTATCAACAATATGAATTCTTGAATTTCCCAGGAGCTCAAGAAGCTGTTGATGCACTTTACAATAAATATGGAATGACTTTAATTGGTTGGTGGATACCAGGACATGAGTCTTTAATTTCTAGCAGACCAATTCCAGATGTTGCTTCACTAAAAGACTTTAAATTTAGATCACCTCCAGGAATGGAAAGTATGATCTTTACAGCATTAGGAGCTAAACCAATCGTTATGGACTTCGGTGAAGTTCCAACTGCTTTACAAACTGGTCTAATTGATGGTGCTGACTATTCTTCATTAGCAACAAACTATGCTGGTGGACACTATGAGCAAAACAAATATGCTACATATCCAGGTTTCCACTCTATGCCAGCTGACCACCTAGCTTGTAACACAAAAGTTTGGAATAAGTTAAAGCCTCATGAGCAAGGTGCGATGTTAGCTGCAATAGAAATCTGTGGTAGAACTATCACTAGTTTGGTTGAGAGAAAAAATGCCGAAGCTGTAAAAGCTTTAAATGAGATGGGTGTTACTCTTCATGACTGGTCTAGAGAAGACAGACTTAAATTCAGAAATGCTGCATTAGGAGCTTGGGAAGAATGGAAGAAAAAATCTCCTGAAGCTGCCGCTCTTATTGAGATACACAAAGCTTACATGAAAGCTAACGGTATCCTATAATAAAAAGCACTTAACAAAATATAGAAGGGCCTTAAATGGCCCTTCTTATAAATATTTTTTAATAATGAGTGATAAAGAGTTACAAGACAAACAATTACAAGAGCAAAATGAAAAAGTTGCAAGTAAAGATGATTTTCCAATAAATTGGATTGATAGAATTTCATTATTTTTAAGCCACACAATTAAATATTTAATCCCTGTAATAGTAATCGTAATGATGTATGAAATTTTTATGAGGTACGTGCTATTTAAACCTACATTATGGGCCAATGAATTATGTTTATGGTTGGCAGGTGTTTGTTATTTAGTTGGTGGAATATATGCTACGAGACTTAGAAGTCATATCAGAATTGTCTTATTATATGACTATGTAAGCAGGCCAACTCAGCGTATTTTTGATCTAATTAGTACTCTTATTATTGTTACTTTTGCAGCTGCTGTAATTTATGGAGGCATGGAAGATGCATATAGATCATTTATAAATTGGGAAAGATTTGCAACTTATTGGGATCCACCAATTCCTGCAACCATGAAGCCACTCACGCTTATTTGCATATTTCTTATAGCTCTACAATCAATAAATAATTTAATTATTGATTGGAAAAATCCTAAAGAAAAACAGTACCAACCTGCCAAAGATTTAAAATAAAATGGAATTTGAGATAGGGACACTCTCGATAATACTAATAGTAGGACTATTAGCATTGATATCAATAGGTGTGCCTATGGGTTTTGCTTCAGGTTTTATGGGAGCAGTGCTTGTATTTTTATACATAGGTGAACATGCTTTAGGAATTTTGCTTTCAAGGTATTATTCTCTTGTTGTAACTTACTCATTCTTATCGGTACCATTATTTATATTCATGGCCTCCTTACTCGAACGCTCGAATATTGCAAGAGACTTGTATGATGCCTTAAATGCTTGGTTAAGAAAAACTAGAGGCGGAGTAGGTGTAGTAACAGCAATCATGGCAACAATAATGGCAGCGATGAGTGGTATAATCGGAGGAGAGATAGTTTTATTAGGGCTGATTGCACTACCCCAGATGTTGAGATTGAAATATGATCAAGATATGTCGATTGGTATTATTTGTGCATCGGGTTCTTTAGGCACAATGATCCCACCATCTATTGTTTTAATTATTTATGGACTAACAACAGAAACTTCAATTACCATGTTGTTTCAAGAAGCAATCGTTCCGGGTTTAATGATATCCGGTTTAATAATTACATACATTCTTATTAGAACAAGAATACAACCTCATCTTGCACCGTTAAGTGATGAACCAGCTTTAACTTTAAAAGAAAAGATGTCGTATCTCCCTGGTCTTTTACCACCTATTGGTATTGTTATAATTGTTTTGGGTTCAATTTATTCTGGAATGACTGGTATAACTGAAGCAGCTGGTATGGGTGTAGTTGCAACACTAATTATTATCGCCGCTAGAAAAGAGCTGACATGGTTTCTATTTAAAGATGCGCTTGTTCGAACTTTTAAAGCTTCAGGAACCATATTAACTATTACTTTTGGTGCTACGGTTTTAGCTGGAGCTTATTCTTTAGCGGGTGGACCAACCTATGTAGCAGAAACTATTTTAGCTTATGATTTAAAACCAATGTACTTAATCTTTATGATGCAAATAATGTTTTTAATAATGGGTGCATTCATGGATTGGGTTGGAATAGTTCTATTAGCAATGCCAGTTTTTTTACCAATAGTACTAGCTCTGGGTTTTGATCCTATTTGGTTTGGAATACTATTCTGTGTAAATATGCAAGTTTCATTTTTAAGCCCACCATTTGGTCCTGCAGCATTCTATTTAAAATCAGTTGCTCCACCACACATTTCACTAACTGATATTTTCAGAGGTTTTGCACCATTTATAGTAATTCAATTGATTGTTTTGGCTTGTGTTATGTTCTTTCCAGAAGCAATGACGCAAAACTTCCACGATTTTGTTCCTAGAAAATAATGCAAAATATAGGTTTTATTGGTACTGGCCTTATGGGCTTTCCAATGGCAAAAAATATATTAAAAGCAGGATACAAAGTTAGAGCATTTAACAGATCCAAAAATAAAGCTGAGCCACTAAAAGACTTTGGTGCCGAAATTTCAAATTCAATAGGAGAACTTGTTAAAGAAAGTCATGTAGTAATTACAATGTTAACTAATGATGATGCGATCAATGAAGTTATAGGTAGCGATGAATTTTTAAATAATTTAAAACCTAATTCAACTGTAATTGATATGAGCTCTGTAAAACAAACTACAGCAGTTAATCATGGAAAAAATTTAAAATCTCGAAAAATTAATTACTTAGATGCACCAGTTTCAGGTGGAACGATAGGAGCTGAAGAAGCATCTCTAGCTATAATGATTGGGGGAGAACAGATAGTTTTTGAATCAGTTAAAGATATTTTAAAATCAATGGGAAATCCAACTCTTGTTGGTCCAATAGGATGTGGTCAGGTTTCTAAATTAGCAAACCAAATTATTGTTGGATTAGCTATTGGTGCTGTTGCTGAAGCAGTTACTCTTTGTGAAAAGGCTGGAGCAGACCCAAATAAAATGATTAAGGCTTTGTCTGGAGGTTGGGCCGATAGTAAAGTTCTTAGAACACATGGAAAAAGAATGATAGATAAAGATTTTAGTCCAAAAGGCAAAACTTCTGGTCAGTTAAAAGATATGAATAATATCTTAGAATGTGCAAATAATTATAATACCCAATTACC
>CABYOT010000017.1 GCA_902520695.1 uncultured Pelagibacteraceae bacterium | reverse complement strand
ATTTTCCTTAGTAATAAATGATCTAATTGCAGTTAATGAGTATTTCCAATAAATAGAGGATTTTTTTATTATACTTATATTTTTTTTAGACGAGTCTATAATTAGACCTTTCCAATTACGGTTTAATAATAAATACTTTGTATTTGACTCTTGGTAAGTTTCTACTCCAAATTCTATAAAAGTTTTATTTTCTATATTTAAGTTTGATACTAAATAATCAATAATTCCATCTTCTCCCCACTGAGAAAAGGCTTTGAATTCATAATCATTAATATTATTAGACTCTAAATTTGAATTTAATTTGGAATGAATTTGACCTAGTAACAAAGTCACATTTTCGTGATCTGAAAAATTTTTTTTTTTTTATAAATTAAAAAAGTTAAGAATTTTATTAATCATATTTATCTTTGTTTAATATTAACCATTTTCCAACCGAAATTCATCTTCCCAGCTGGAGTCTAAAAAATAAAAATCAGATGTGACTTTACTGCATTGAGCTGACCACCACTCTATAGAGTTATTAAAATATGATTGATAGTTTTTGATCCAACCATGATTTTTACCATCTCTTGATACTGGTATCATGTGGTATCCTGAATATTTAGAGACTTTTCTACTTGATTTTAAAAAATTTACAATTCCTTCTTCTGTAAAATGCTCGAGTGAGCCAATAGAATAATTATAATCAAATTCATTTTCATTATACGGAAGATCTGTTGCATCACATATTTTTAAATATTTATTTTCAATTTCGTTTTCATGTGCTTTTGAAATTAATAGTTTTGAAATATCACACCCATAAATTTCTTCAAAGTTTAAATTTTTTTTTAAGATTTTCATGACAATTCCCGTGCCACAAGCAATATCTAATATTTTAAATTTTGATTTATTTATCAATAAATGTTGGATTTCTATCCAAGCATTTCTCTCTCCCCAAGTATTCAATACTTTTGCCATCTCTGGATCTGAATATAAATCTAAATCTTGCTTGAGTGGTTTCTCAATAAATTGGGCTTTGGATTTAATTTTTTTTTTTATAAATCTTAAAAAATCAATAACTATTGGAGGTAAAAAATAATGGATTTTTTTCATACTAATAGATACAGATTTTTTATATATATAATAAATAAATGCTATTAATTTACTATTTATATTAATATATATATATTTTGTATTATTATTATCAACTAAACAAACTTTTATTTTAAATGTACTATAAAATTATCGTGAAAAATTTAATTACAATTTAATAGCAAAATAAATCTATCAATAAATATAAATAAAGGATTATTTGATGAAAGTAAGTACGGTGTGTTTAATACCTGCACGAAAAGGTTCGAAAAGAATTAAAAATAAAAATATATTAAAATTTGATGGGAAACCTATGATTGCTCACAGCATTCAATTGGCTAAAAAATCAAAAATATTTGACGAAATTTTTGTTAGTACGAATTGTAAAAAAATAGCAAAAATTGCAGAAAAGTATGGTGCAAAGATTCCATTTATTAGGCCTCAAATAATTTCCAATGATAATTCCACAGATATAGATGTTTTAGAACATTTTGTAAATTTTTTTAAAAGAAAAAAAATTTCTATTAATTATATTTGTTATATTTATCCTGCGAACCCTTTATTAAAAATAACAACTATTAAAAATTCTTTTAAAAAATTAATCAAAAAAAAAGCTCAAAAAGTTCTTACTATTGCAAAATATGAATATCCAATTCAAAGAGCTTTGAGAATGGGGAAGAAAAATGAAATTCAATTTAGAGAACCAAAATATAAAAATTATACTTCGCAGAAATTAATAAATTATTACCAAGATGCCACACAACTATATTGGTATAATTTAAAAAAAATTGAAAACTTTAATAACTTTGAAAGATTTGTGACATATGGTTTAGAATTGAAAAATACTGAATTTGTAGATTTAAATGATAAAGACGATTTTAAAAAATTAAAAATATTCTATAAAAACATCTCAAATTAATTAATTTTAATATAACATATATTATATAAAAATTTAATGTTGAATTGACTTAATTAATCATACTGGATTTGTTAAGTTTGAAAAATTTTATTTATGATGAAATTATGTTTTTTAGTAGATTTATCAAATGATAGATTTTTTCGAGGTTACAAATCTTTGATAGAAGATTTTTTAAAAGAACTTGGAGTAATAAATTTATTAGATGTCAGCAAAATTTTAAAAAAGAGAAATAATTCTAAAGAAATATTGAGAAAATATAACCCAAAAATCCTTCAACCTGATGATTATTCAGAATTAAAAGATATATTAAGATCCAATAGAGATATGGTGTATTTTTATGGTATCTCAAATAACTTAGAATATTTTTTCATTAATTATTATTGTGCTAAATATAAAATTAAGACATTGCTCATAAGTAATCTTGGTTACAATCCATTTAATTATAATTATTTGAATAAAAAAAAAATTTTTAGAAATTTAAATACTTTTATAAAAATAAGATTAAAGATTTATTACTTGAGAATATTATCCATATTAGGATTAACCCCTAAAATTGATTATTTTTTTGAGGCAAGCGAATACATATATAAATCAGTTTCAAATGGATTAAGTAGTAGAATTGCAAAAAAAATACCAATATTAAATTTTTCATATTACAAAAAAATAATAAAAATAAATAGCAAGCATTTTGATGCAATTTATTATTCTAAGTATAAAATATCTGAAAAATATATTGTATTTATAGACGGAATTTTTGAACACGAAGATAGAATTATTAGAGAAGGTAAAGTTTCAGAGGAAAGTGAAAAAAAATATTATGATAACCTTTATAAAGTACTGAATAACTTTAAAATTATTTTCGATAAAGAGATCATAGTGTGCTTACATCCAAAAAATAATTCATCTGAAAAAAGAGGAATGTTTAAAGATCTTAAGTGTATAAAATACGAAACCGAAAAATATATTAGTGAGTCATTCGTAGTTTTTTTTCATGAAAGTAGTGCCATTCTTCAAGCTATTACCCAAAAAAAGAGAATTATTTCATTGTATGGAGAATTAATGGGCAATTATATAAATAAAAGATGTGAAATGTATTCTTCAATTTTTAAATTACACAAAATAAGTTTAGACGACGTTAATTTTGACGAAAAATTTGATATAATAAATAAACTTAATAATTCAGTTAAAAACTACGATGAATATATAAATAAAAATATTATTAACGACCCTAGTAAGTCTGGGGTTATGCAAGTTATTGAATTCCTTAACTTAAAATCTTAAAAATAGATACATTTTAAACTTTTATTAAAAATATTTTGAAAGCCCCTCTTGAAAACTATTTATAACATATTTTAGATCCTTTTTAGATAGAGATGCTGAAAAGAATATAATTCCATTAGAAGGGTAAAATATTTTTTTTTTGTAAATAAAATCTCTAAATTTTTTAATTGAATTGTTGTTTTGATTTTCAAGAAAATCTCTTTGATTTCTATCTACAATTTGTTTTTTGGTAAAAACTACTCTTGCCATTGATGAATATGAGAAAACTCTAACATCTAAGTTGTTGTTTTCAGCAAATTTGTTTACTCCATCTTTGAAAAAATCTGCATTTTTTTTTATTGAATTAAGAATATATTTATTTTTTCTTAAATAATTTGTTATATTGTTAGCTATAAACATATTAACGGAATTAGCTGAAAAAGTGCCCCCAAAAAAAATTTTCGATTTTTTTTTTTTTAAAGCATTATAAGTTTTTTGTGTAATTCCGATTATGCCTAATGGAAATCCACCTCCAAATGATTTTCCGAAAACTGATATATCCGATTTTATATTATTGTTATTTTGAAAAGACGTACCTTTATCTCTTAGTCCGGTTATTATTTCGTCTAAAAAGAATAAAATTTTATTTTTTCTAGAATATTGCTCTAAAAATTTAATAAATTTGATTTTTTCAATTGTGGGTAGAGCACCTTGAATGGGCTCCATCAATATACAGCATATTTTATTTTTATATTTTTTTAAGATTTTTTCTGATTTTAAAATATTTCCATAAGGTATAAATTTTATATTCTTTTTAGAATAATTAGGTAGTCCGTCAGAAATTTTAATTGAGTCTAGTGATCTGTTTGTTTTATATAATGTTTCATTTAGAGATCCGTGCCAGCTACCACTAACATTTATTATTATTTCGTTACCTGTGAGGGCTCTACAAATTCTAAGTCCCTTCATAACAGCTTCAGAACCTGAGTTACAAAATATAAATTTTGAAAATTCTGGAAATATTTTTTTTAGAGTTTTACTAAATTCAAGAGCATATATATTTGGATTTGCATAATTTGAAATTTTTTTAACATTTAATTGAGAAAAACTATTTAAAATTACTTTATTATTATGACCTAAAATCTGACTACCTGCACAATTCGAAAGGTCTATGTATTTTTTTTTATCGATAAAAATATGTGATCCATAGGATTTGGTAATTATTTTTGATCCCTCATAACCTTCATTAAGAATATAGCTTTTTTTCATAAATTTATTTTATTACAGAGTGATTAAAAAAAATAATCAATTTAACTTATATCAAATAAATCAGATATGTATTAGTCTTCTTTTTGATTTGTCATTTATAAAATCTCTATAAGTATCAATTTTTTTTTTATTTATTTTTGAATTGATACTTCTTATAAATTTAACATAAATATTGAAATCCTGATGATCTTGAGGGCTATTAAAATAAATCTTAAGATCATTAAAAAATGGAAGATCTATTAAATGGTGCATTCCATAGAACTCGTAAACTTTTTTTTTATTTATTTTCAAAGATATTTTATCTAAATTATTCAAGTATTTTTTATATTCATAAATACTTTTTGGATTAATTGAAAAATCGTATCCAGAATGTGGGTTATTACCAGCATTTATTACAGGAATGTTTAACAATGGATATTCATGTGCAATACTTCCAAAAACTGTAAGAACATAATTAATTTTTAAATCGTTGATTATTGAATTATGGGTTGTATGTTTTTCTAGTAATTTAAAATTTTTGTATTTTTTAATTATTTGATCATAGAAATTATATTCTTTTTTGTAAAATGCCGGATGTGGTTTTATATACCATGTATAATTGGTAAATTTTTTTTCTTGACTGACCTTGCCCAAATAATTTAACCAATCGTAAAAATCTGTAAATAATGTTCTTCCGTAAACATGAGGTGCATCAGATAAACAATGAGATGCTATCAATATATTTTTATTTTTTTGATTTGTATATTTAATTTTATTGATCTTTGTATTTTTTTTAAAAACTGGCTCTATATTATTAGACATTTTATATCTAAAATCTTTTTTTCCACTCAATCTATTATTCAAATTTTTTGTTGATAGTTTTATAAGTTTATATTTTTGTTTAAGTGTTAATTTTTTAAATTGTTTAGGATATTTTTCTTGATCAGACCATCTAATAAATTGTTTTTTATTTAACCTATATGTAATTGCGGGGGTAACTAAATAAGACGGTATATTATGAATAATTGCTAATCTGTTTATTAATCCCATTAAGTAAACACTGTGACTTGTCACAACAGCTTTTACTTTATTTTTTAACAAATAATTTTCCCACAATAATATAAATTGTTCTACTAGTTTTATATATTGAGTAAATTTTTTACTTTTAATATCTATTGTTGGCAATTTGTATCTAGTAAGATAATCATCATAAATAAGATCACCAATCTCAATATTTTTATACTTTAAATTTAAAAGATCTTCCTTAGAATTTAAATTTTTAAAAATTTTCTTATACTTGTTACTGTACAAAAACAAATATAAAATTTTATCTGAAAAAGATTTATAAATGTAATAACTGCTAAATGGATTAATAATATTTAATATATATTTATATCTTGCTCTAAATAAATCTAATGTAATGTTGTAAGAGATTACCTTGGCATTCATTAACTCAGAAAGAGCTTTACAAAAATATGAAGATGGTATCGAAAAAGATTTAATATCGGATATTTCATTCAATATTATGTTTTCTCTATTTGGCTCAGATTTAAGTTCTTTTTTATTGAAACATAAATATTTTATAAAGTAGTACAATTTAGAAATCATGAATATTGATGGTTGTATACCTAACTAAAAGAAAATATAAATAAAATTCAAATTTATTAAATTTTGCTTTAAACATGGGAATATTTCTGTTTCTTTAAATAAAAATTTCATATAAAGCGATTGTTTTTAGCTAAATTAAAATTTAATTGTAATATGAGCAAGATTAAAATTGGTACAAAACTAATTTCAGAGAACAATCCTACTTATTTTATAGCTGACATTGCTTCAAATCATGATGGGTCTTTAAAAAGAGCAAAAAAATTAATAAAGCTTGCAGCTGATTGTGGCGCTGATGCTGCAAAATTTCAAAACTTCTATGCAAAAACTCTTGTATCAAATTATGGGTTTGAAAAATTAATAAATGTAAGATCACACCAAAGTCACTGGAATGATTCAGTATACAAGATTTATGAAAAAAATGAGCTACCACTTGAATGGACAATTCAATTAAAAGAAGAGTGTAAAAAAAATAATATAGATTATTTTACAGCCCCATATGACAGTAAAATAATAAGTTATTTAAATAAACATTTAAATGTTTGGAAAATAGGATCTGGAGATATAACGTGGCATGAAAATATATTAAGAATTGCCAAAACTAAAAAACCTTTAATAATCGCAACTGGCGCCTCAACATTAGAAGATGTTAAAAAAATTTATAAAAAAGTTATTAAAATAAATACTAATCTTTGTATTATGCAATGTAATACAAACTATACTGGTTCACAAACAAATTTCAAATACATTAACTTAAATGTTCTGAAACAATATAAAAAAAAGTTTCCCAAGGCAGTATTAGGATTGTCTGATCATACTGAGGGGCATGAAACAGTCTTGGGAGCCATTGCGCTTGGTGCAAGAGTTATAGAAAAACATTTTACTGATAATAATCAAAGAATTGGTCCAGATCATAAGTTTTCAATGAATCCTAATTCATGGAAACTCATGATTAAATTGTCTCGCAATCTTGAGGCTTCATTAGGAAGTGATATTAAGAAAATAGAAGATAATGAGAAAGAAACTGTAATACTACAGAGAAGGGCAATTAGATTTAATAAAGATATTGCAAAAAATGAAATAATCAAAAAAGAAGATCTATCGGTTTTAAGACCGTGCCCAATAGATGCTTTGCCAATTTATGATATAAATAAAATAATTGGAAAAAAATCAAACAAAAACTTTAAAAAAGGAGAATATATTAAAAAGAATTGATGAAAATTGCTTTTTTATTACCTGCACTAAATGAAGAAAATCAAATAAAAAAAATTTTACTTAATCTAAAAAAAAAAGGTGTTACACTAGTAATTGATAATAATTCTAAAGACAATACAGGAAAAATTGCAAAAAAATATTCGGATTACTATCTTCTAAACTCAAAGAATAAGGGCTACGATTATTCAATTAAAAGAGGCTTAAAATTTCTTTTGGATAAAAAATTCAAAATAGCAGTTACTTTTGATGCTGATGGTCAACATAACCTATCTGATGCGTTAAAATTAAAAAAAAAAATTCATAATTTTGATTTAATTATCGGAAATAGAAATATTTATAATCGTAAAATTGAAGAAAAAATTAGTAAAATTTCGTATAGATATTTTAAAGTAAAGGATCCTCTAACTGGTATGAAATGTTACAATCTTCAAAATTTAGGTAATAGAATAAAAGATTTAAAGCTAAATGAGAGAGATTATGGCTTATTTTTTTTAAAATGGATGGGTGAAATTAA
>CABYOT010000016.1 GCA_902520695.1 uncultured Pelagibacteraceae bacterium | reverse complement strand
CATCACACCATTTTTTATATTTTTTATAAAAATTTTTATTATGTTTGTTGCAAGATTTCTTTAACTCATTATGAAACCATTTTTCTAAACTTTTATCTTTCAGACAAGGAGTAATATCCATCCCTCCACCAAACCATCCATGAGAAGTATAAATATATCTAGTATTAAAATGCATAGCCGGAACATGAGGATTTTTCATATGCATTACTACCGAAATACCTGCTGCCCAAAAGTTTGGACTCTTATCTCCTCCAGGGATTCTGTTTCTAAATTGTTTTGAAAATTTTCCGTAAACCTCAGAAAAATTTACACCTACTTTTTCAAATATTCTTCCATTTTCTAATATTCTAAATTGGCCACCACCCTCATTTGAGTTTTTTCCTCTCTCCCAATTTTTAATTTTGAATATATTTTTTTTTGCTTCTAATTCTTCTATTTCTTGACAAATTACTTCTTGTAAAGTCTTAAACCAATTTCTAGCTAATTTTTTTTTAATTATTTGATCCATAAATATTTGATTGTCTTATATTTTCTGACAATACTATTGCAACTGAAGATGCGAGGTTCAAGGATCTTTTTTTTTCAATCATGGGTATTTTTATTCTATTCTCTAGTCTTTTATGAACTTCATCTGGAACACCTGCACTTTCTCTACCAAAGAGTAAGGTGTCATTACTTCTAAATTTAAATTCAGTATAAATTTTACTGGCCTTAGTAGTCATCAAAACCACTCTATCATTTTTCTTTTCTTCAAAAAATTCATTAGAACTTTTGTAAATCCTCATCATTTTTTTATCCAAGTAGTCCATCACAACTCTTTTAAAACGCTTGTCATTTAGTAAAAATCCACAAGGCTCTATAATCTCAAGAACAGCTCCAAGGCAAGAACAAGTTCGAGCTATCGCAGCCGTATTTTGCGGTATATCAGGCTCGTAAAGTGCTATTTTAGGCATCGATTTAGTTTTTTTGTGTGTCATTGTTACCATGGAAAAATAACGTTTTTCTTCATATATGAAATCATATATTAAGAAAAATTAAAATAATAAATGTCCGACTCAGAAAAAAAGAAGCCAAATAGAAGAGATTTTATAGTGACTGCAACAACTGCTGCAGGTGCAGTCGGCGTCGGCGCGGTTGTTTGGCCTTTAGTAGATCAAATGAACCCTGACGCATCTGTAAAGGCATTAGCAAGTACAGAAGTAGACATAAGTGCTGTAGAACCAGGTCAATCAATTACAGTTTTGTGGAGAGGTAAACCAGTTTTTATTAAAAGAAGAACTCAAGATGAAATTGATAGTGCAAGAGACGTTGATTTAAGTGAATTAAAACATCCAGAAAAAGATGAAGACAGAGCAAAAAATCCTGAATGGCTTGTGATGTTGGGGGTATGTACTCATCTTGGATGTGTACCTTTAACTGATAAAGGGGACTATGGTGCATGGTTTTGTCCATGTCATGGTTCACATTACGATACATCTGGAAGAATTAGAAAAGGGCCAGCACCAACTAATATGGAAGTGCCAAAATATGAATTTGTAAACAGCAATACTATAAAGATAGGATAAAAAATTTTATGAGTGATCACGAATATACACCTAAATCAAAAGTTGGAAAATGGTTTAATGATAGACTTCCATTATTAACACTTGCAAACCATTTAACAGATTATCCAACTCCTAAAAACTTAAATTACTGGTGGACATTTGGAGGAATTCTTACTTTTTGCTTAATTACACAAATAATTACTGGAATTGTTTTAGGCATGCATTATGTAGCTCATGCTGACTTAGCCTTTCAAAGTGTAGAACACATAATGAGAGATGTAAACTATGGTTGGTTAATAAGATATGTGCATGCGAACGGCGCATCAATGTTTTTCTTAGCTGTATATATCCACATCTTTAGATCTTTGTATTATGGTTCTTATAAATCACCAAGAGAAGTTATTTGGATTATAGGTATGTTGATTTATTTTCTTATGATGGCAACTGCATTTATGGGATACGTACTTCCATGGGGACAAATGAGTTTCTGGGGTGCAACAGTAATTACGAACTTATTTAGCGCAATTCCGTTAGTTGGCGAGAGTATTACGAATTGGCTATGGGGAGGCTATTCAGTAGATAATCCAACTCTAACAAGATTTTTCAGTTTACACTATCTGTTTCCGTTTTTAATTTTAGGTTTAGTAGTTCTTCATATTTGGGCACTACATGTTCCTGGAAATAATAATCCTATTGGAATAGATATAAAAAAACCGTCTAAAGATACTGTTCCATTCCATCCATATATAGTGATTAAAGATGCATTTGCACTTTTAATATTTTTATTAATATTTGCATTCTTTGTATTTTTCTCACCAAACATTTTGGGTCATGCAGACAACTACATTGAGGCAAACCCACTAGTTACTCCTGCACACATTGTTCCTGAATGGTACTTATTACCATTTTATGCAATCCTAAGATCAGTACCTGATAAACTACTTGGAGTAATTGCAATGTTTGCTGCAATATTCGTACTAGTAATTTTACCTTGGTTGGATACTTCTAAAGTGAGATCAACAGTTTTTAGACCTATTTATAAACAATTTTATTGGTTTTTAGTTGCTGATGTTTTGATACTTGGCTATGTGGGCGCTATGCCTGCTGAGGGTATCTACTTATTAATAGCTAGAGTTGCTACCGCTTATTATTTTGCGCATTTCTTATTAATTCTTCCATTCTTAGGTTTTAAGGAGAAAACTACCCCGTTGCCACTAAGTATAACTGAACCAATTTTAGGCGGATCGCCAGATATGGCTATGGCTAGAGATAATTCAAACTATAAAAAAAATCTGTGAGAAACTCATTAAAATTAACCTTTTTTTTTATTTTAGTTTCATCGTTATTTTTTTCAAAAGTCAATGCAGCTGGAGAGCAACATGATCTATTGGAAGTAGACTGGTCTTTTAAAAGTTTCTTTGGCAAATTTGATAGAGCATCTTTGCAAAGAGGATATCAAGTTTATACTGAGGTTTGTGCTTCTTGCCATTCACTTAAACACTTAAGTTATAGAAATCTTGCTGAAAAAGGTGGACCAGAGTTTACAGAGCTTGAGGCTAAAGCAATTGCTTCAAATTTTGAAGTAACTGACGGACCAAATAGCGATGGAGAAATGTATGAAAGGCCAGCTAAATTGTCTGATAAATTTGTAATGCCTTATGCAAATGTTCAGGAAGCAATCGCAGCTAATGGCGGAGCATATCCTCCAGATATGTCAGTGCTTGTAAAAGCAAGAGGTGGTGGAGCAAACTATATTTATTCTGTTTTAATGGGTTACGATGAGCCGCCAGCGGGTATGGAGCTTGATGATGGTGTGTATTACAATAAATATATGTATGGAAATAAAATTAAAATGGCATCTCCTCTGGATGATGACATTGTAGAGTATTCAGATGGAACGAAAGCAACAGTAGACCAAATGGCTAAAGATGTAACAACTTTTTTACAGTGGACAGCTGAACCACATTTAGAGGCAAGACATAAACTAGGTTTTAGGGTAATTATATATTTATCAGTGTTAACAGTTTTAGTTTATTTCAGTATGAAAAAAATCTGGTCACGTATTGAAACGAAAGTTTAAAATATCTCCATCCTTAACAATATATTCTTTACCTTCTAATCTCATTTTTCCAGCCTCTTTGGATTTTAACCATCCCTGATTATTCAAAAAATCTTCGTAAGAAACTGTTTCAGCTCTTATAAATCCTTTCTCAAAGTCAGAATGAATTTCCCCTGCAGCATTTGGTGCTGTAGATTCTTTTGTAATAGTCCAAGCTCTAGTCTCTTCTGGCCCTGATGTAAAAAATGTTTGTAAGGATAGAAGTTCGTATCCTTTCCTTATTAATGAATTAAGTCCTGTCTCTGACATATTGATCATTTTCATATAATTTTTTTTTTCATTTTCATCCTCTAATTGGTTTATTTGATTTTCTATATCTGCTGAAATTACCAATGTATTTTCTTCATCAAATTTTTTTATAAAGTCCTCGGTATATTTGTTACCTGACTTAATACTCTCCTCGTCTACATTACATACATATAGTTTTGGTTTAGTACTAAGAAGTCCACTATTTTTTAAAAGTCTTTCATCAAATTCATTTGTGAATAATGTTAAATCACCATCCTCATCGATTATCTTTTGAGCCTCCTCTAATAATTTAAGCTCTTCAATATCAACATTTTTTTTATTCTTTTTATCAAGTCTCTTTTGAATTGACTCTAAATCAGCTAACTTCATTTCGGTTTCTATAATCTCTAAATCTCTAACAGGATCAACAGTTGGGTTAACATTTTGAATATCATCCGAGTCAAAACATCTGATCATATGAATAATGGCATCAACTTCTCTGATGTGTGATAAGAATTTATTACCTAATCCTTCCCCTTTAGAGGCTCCTTTAACAAGACCCGCGATATCAACAAATGAGATGGTAGTATTAATCTTTTTTTTTGAAATTGAAATTTCAGCAAGTTTATCAAGTCTTTCATCGGGAACTGCCACAATACCAATATTTGGATCAATTGTGCAAAAGGGAAAATTTTCCGCTTGTGCTTTATTAGTGTTTGTTAAAGCGTTAAATAAAGTAGACTTACCAACATTTGGTAATCCGACGATTCCACATTTAAAACCCATTTAATTGTTGTTAACAGTACTAGAAAATAAGTCTAATTTTTTGTCAATTAATATAGTTAAAGACTCAATTATATTACTTGTTATCGTGTCCAAATGAACTTGTTCATCCTCATTAAAGTCGTTTAGCACATAATCAGAGACAGGTATTTTATTTTCTGGCTTTCCTATGCCAATACGAACTCTTGAATATTCCTTGCCTATAAATTTGTCAATTGATGCGATGCCGTTATGACCTGCACTTGATCCACCAAACTTTGCTTTAATTTTTCCAAATTCAATATCTAGATCATCATGAAATACAATCACATCCTCTGCATCTATTTTGAAGTATTCAAGTAGCTCTCTAATACAAATACCTGAATTATTCATAAATGTGAGTGGTTTAATTGCATATATTTTCTTATCACCAATATTTCCAGTAGTTAATAATCCTTTAAACTTTGGTTTTTGTTTAGACAATCCAAATTTTTGGTTGATTGCATCCACAATCTTAAAACCAATGTTATGTCTATTATTTTGACTATTAGGAGTCGGATTTCCTAAACCAACAAGTAACAACATATCAAATTAAATCTGGAAAAAAAATTTCACTATTTATTATTTTTTATCTGATGAGGATTTATCTTCTTCTTTAGCTTTTTCACCCTCAGGCTTATCACCATCAGTCGAAGTTTTATCACCACCTTCTGCAGCTGCCTCTGCTCCTTCGCTAGCCTCACCTTCTGCTGCCTCTGCTGGTTTTTCTGGCTCTTTAACTACAGTAGGTGCAGCAACTGTTGCAATTACAAAGTCTCTGCCTTGTATCGTAGGGGTTACATTTTCAGGTAAATTAATTGAGGAAATTTTTATACTTGTACCAATATCTAAACCTTCTAAATCTACAACAAGCTCAGTTGGAATATTTTCTGCCGGACATCTCAGTTCTACCTTACGTCTTACTATATTTAGTACACCTCCACGTTTAAGTCCTGGTGATAGTTCATTGTTTATAAATTTCACAGGTATTTCTAAAATAATTTTTCCACCTTTAACAATTCTCATTAAGTCGAAATGAATAGGCTCATCAGTGACAGTATCAAAAGAAATATTTCTTGTTAAAACTTTTTGTTCTTTACCATCTAAATTAATAGAAATTACATTAGATAAAAAATTTTCATTATTTATTAAATTTTTTAACTCTTTAGTTGTAATTGAGATTTTTTCATTTGGCTGTTCTCCACCATAAACTATACCTGGAACATTACCTTTGCTTCTTAGTTCGTTCACTTGGCCTTTAGTTTTTGTTTCTCTAATTGTAGCTTGTATTGTGCTCATAAAAAGCTGGTTTTTAACCGATGTTTGTTAATTTTACAAGTTTTATTTAAATAGGTCTGAAACAGATGTTGAATTAGAAATCCTTTTAATAGCTTCAGCCAACAATATTGATATTGATAATACTTCAATATTTCTTACTTTTTTTAATTTGTCTGAACTGTCTATACTATCTGTAATAACTAAATTTTTAATTTTTGAATTCTTTATCTTTTTAACTGCATCGCCACTAAAAACACCATGAGTTGCATATACATGAACTTCTTTTGCACCTCTTTTTAATAAAGCATCAGCTGCATTAACAATTGTTCCTCCAGAATCAATTATATCATCAGTTAAAATACAAATTTTGTTTTTAACATTTCCAATGACATTCATAACTTGTGACTTTCCAGGACTAGGTCTCCTTTTATCAACTATTGCTAAACCGACATCTAATTTTTTTCCTAAAGCTCTTGCTCTTTCAACTCCTCCAACATCAGGTGCAACACAAATTATATTATTACTTTTAATTTTCCTTTTAATATGCTTTGCAAAGATTGGGGTAGCAAAAAGGTTATCAACTGGGATATCAAAAAAACCTTGAATTTGTCCTGCGTGTAAATCTACAGTCACTACTCTGTCAGCTCCTGCATTTGTAATTAGGTTTGAGACTAATTTTGCAGAAATCGAAGTTCTTGGTACAACCTTACGATCTTGTCTCGCGTACCCAAAATATGGAATTACTGCAGTAATATTTTTTGCTGATGATCTTTTAAGTGCATCTATACAAAGAAGCAACTCCATTAAATTATCATTTGCAGGCGAGGACACTGATTGAATTATAAAAATACTGTTTCCTCGTATATTTTCATTAATTTCAATATAGATCTCACCATCTGCAAATTTTCTAATGCTGGTATTTACTAATTTATTTTTTAGATTTTTTGAAATTTTATTACTTAGCTTTTTATTGCTATTTCCAGTAAGAATCTTCATTTTTTGAGAACAACTTATTTAATCATAATTACAGAAATATTTCTACCATAATCATTTAATTTATTTTTAATTGATCTCCTAGCACTGAAAAAGTTGTTACTTGATAAATATGTATCTTTTTTGATAATTTCAATGTTTTTAACCCCAAATTTCATAACTTGCTCTTTAATATAATCAATTAAACTGAAATATATTTTATTTCTTTTGATTTTAAAAAATTTTTTATTAGATCTTTCTTGTTTAATAAATGTATCCAAGAAATCATTTCTTACCTCATAGTTTTGTTTTCCTATACAAGGTCCAATTACAACTATTAAATCATTAAAATTACTACCGCTTGACTTAAACTTTGTTAATGTAGTAGATATTATTTTTTTGTATGCTCCCTTCCATCCTGCATGTAGCGCGCTAATTAAATTATTAATTGGGTCATATATAAAAACAGGGGCACAATCAGCTGTCAAAATTCCTAAAGCGATACCTTTTTTATTTGTTATTAATGAGTCGCCTTTTAATTTTTTCCTTGGAATTTTATTTATTCTATAAACATTATTACTATGAATTTGATCTAACAATACGAGATTATTTTTATTACAGCTAATTTTTTGGCAAACTTTTTCTATATTTTTCTTAACATCTTTAATTTTATCATCAGATCCGAGACCACAATTTAGACCTTTATAAATACCTTTTGAGACACCTCCCATTCGATTAAAAAAACCATGTCTAATCTTTTTGAATTTAGAAAGTTTTTTTGATTTAAACATTATTCAAATCCAAAAAAATCATTTTTCTTATTTTTATATCCAAAAATTACCTTAAAAAGGCTACCCATTTGTTTCTCATCAAGTAGCCGACACAAAGTTTCTTTCATATATTTTTTTTCTGTATTAGTCTTTTTTTTTTCCAAAATCTGAGCTCTTTCTATTATACCCATTCTTTCCAAAAAAAACTTTTGAGTAACTATATTTTTAACTTTAAGCTTATTTTTAAGGAAATACTCTTTTAATAAATTAAAATTTACTAGTGAGGTTACATCTACTTTACCAAGATTTTTTAACATTGTTTCAGTTGAAATTTTTTTATTGTCCATCACTGCTTGAATGGTGTTTGAGTTATTTTCATTCAAATACCCATAATCTATAAGTAAAATACCACCAGAAAGTTTATTGATCTTCTTTATTATTGGATTTAACTCCAAAAATCCTTTTTTAGGAAATTCAATAAATTTGAGTTTTTTTAATGTCTCAAATTTCTTTATTTGGGTTATATTTTTTTCATCACTTTTTATAAATCTTTCAATAATATTAATTTTATTTTTTACTGAATAATATTTTTCAAATAACACATTATTTATATTTGAAAACTGTTTAATTGGTATTGCATCAAAAAATTCATTACCAAAAAAAATAACTGGTCCCTCTTTAATTGAGTTAAAGTTTTTGATCCATTTAATACGTTTATTATCTATATTTTGCTTTTGTAATTTTTTTAAAAATACACTTTTCTCATATAAGTAAATTTTTATAGCTTTATTTAATTCTGGAAATTTTTTTATAGTACTAATTATAACTTTAGTTAAGCTCCCATCTCCTGGTCCAAGTTCTACAAAATTAAATATTTTTGGTTTTCCTATTTTTTCCCAGGTAGAAACCAACCATACACCTACAATTTCTGAGAATAGATTTGATATCGTAGGGGATGTTATAAAATCTCCACTTTTACCAAATGGATCTTTGCTAGAGTAATAACCTATTTCAGGTTCATATAGAATTTTTTCAATAAAATCGTCAATGGGCATAGGTTTTTTTGAAGTAATTTTAAATTTTTTGAGATTTGGCTTCATCATTTCTTTTAAAATAAATTAAAAACCCAATTAAAATCATTATGATACTTAAAAGTATTCCCATACTAACATGTCCAAATAAATATCCAATTTGTATATCTGGTTCTCTAAAAATTTCCGAGATAATTCTAAAGCATCCATAAAGTATTAAGAACATTATTGAGCAGGTTCCAATTTTATAATTTTTATTAAAAAAAATTAAATTCATTAAAATAAATAAGATAACTCCTTCTAAAAATGCTTCATATAATTGTGAAGGATGTCTCAATTTATCATCGTAATTTGGAAAAAAAACTCCCCAATTAGAATTTGTAATTTTTCCAACTAATTCTCCATTAATAAAGTTCGAAATTCTGCCAAATAAAATTCCAATTGGTGCTGTGATAGATACTAAATCCAAAAAAATAAAAATATCCTTATTATTTTTTTTTGAAAATAAATAACTAGCAATAATTATACCAATTAATCCACCGTGAAATGACATGCCACCATTCCATATCATGAAAATTTCAACTGGATTTTCCAGAAAATAGAGAAAATTGTAAAAAATTACATATCCCAGTCTTCCTCCAATTATAATTCCTATTATTAAATATGAAATATAATCTTCAAACAATTCTTTAATTATATCGTCTTTAATTAGTATTTTTATACAATAAAGCCAGCCGAAAATAATCCCGAAAATGTATGCTAGTGAATACCACCTGACGCTTAAAGAGAATATTTCAAAAGCTACTGGGTCAAAATTATTAGTAAACATTTGTAAAATTTATTATAAGCTATTAAACATAATTCTAGTAAATAATTATTATGTCAAAATCAAGATTCGTATTCGATAAATTTGCAAAATTAATTGAACAAGGTTTGATTAATTATAAGGATGTATCTGACGAGGTAGTTTCAATACTTAAATCCAAGAGAGATGAGATTGTATTTAAAATGAAACTAGCAAGCAAAGATGAAGTTGATGTTTTAAATAAGAGAATTAGCATTCTTGAAAAAAAATTAGAAGAAAAAAAAAAGAGAAAAAAAGTTAGCAAGGTAAAGAAATAGTCACTTTTAAACCACCTAATTTTGATCTTTCAAATTCAATGTCTCCCCCATGAGATTTGATAATGTCAGATGATATAGATAACCCTAAACCAACACTTGATTTTGACTCTGACCTACTTTTATCAATTTTATAAAATGGTTTGGTGATATTTTGAAATTCTGATTTTTTAACTCCTGGGCCATCATCATCAATTGAAATGAGGATTATTGAGTTTTTTTTTTCTAAATTTACTGAAATTTTTTCTGCATACTTAATAGAATTATCTAGCAAATTATTGATACACCTTGTTATTAAATTTTTTCTTCCATTGAAATAGGTATTTTTCTTTAATTTTTTTTGAATATTTTCATTTTCATACTTAAGAATAATTTTAGCTAAAAGTTCTGAAATATCAAAAGTTTCGGTTTTATCTTTAGCACCTGTACTTGTAAACTGAAGGTATTCATTTAGCATTTTTTCCATTTCATCAACATCCTTTGATATTTTTTCTGACAGATCCTTGTCCTTAATAACAGCAAGTTGTAGTTTAATTCTTGTGAGAGGTGTTCTTAAATCATGACTTATTCCTGATAACATCTCAGATCTTTGATTTAGATGTCTTAAGATTCTTTTTCTCATCTTTTCAAATTCTAGACCTGCTTTTCTTATTTCCAAAGCTCCTGATGGTTTAAACTCCTCAATATCTTCACCTCTACCAAACCTCTCTGATGCTTGAGCTAATTTAGTTATTGGTCTTGTTTGATTTTTTAAAAAAATCATTGCCACCGCTATCATAAGAATTGCAGGAACTGTAATCCAAAATGCAAAAATTCTTATTGAAGATACTTGAATTCTATCCTTAGGAAAAAATATTTGCAAAACTCCATCTCTAAATTTAATTCTTAAATCAACAACTTCTTTATATGAAATAGTATTAAACCAATGTTCTCCAATTTTAGGTTTTAATTCTCTCCTCAATGTTCTATCCATTGGACTAAACCATCTCTCAACTTTAATATCTGGTAATTTTTCATTCTTCAAAAATCTTACCGAAAAACTAAAATTTTTGTTATAAAGATCTGTAACTATTTTTTTATTGTACTGACTTTCGTTATCATAAATGTCAATAATTGTTACAATCTCACCTACCAAAGCTTTAGTTAAACCCTTATTTGTTTTAATCCACAAGCTGTCAAAAAAAACTAATGAAATTGTGATTTGTAATATTAATATTGGGACAGCAACAATTAACAATCCTCTATAAAATAATCTTTTAGGTAAAATGTTCTTTAAAATTCTATTCAATCCAAAGGACATATCCTTCTCCTCTTATTGTTTGCAAATATTTGGGCGTTTTTGGAGTTTCTTCAATTTTTTTTCTTAATCTTGTTACTATTACATCGATTGATCTCTCTTTATTTAAATCTATTAAACTGGCAATTTCTTCTCTTTTAAATATTTTACCAGGAGAATTTATCATTTTTTCTAAAATTAGTTTCTCAGTGTTGTTTATTTTTAGTCTTTGTTCATTTTTGTAAATAAATAGTTTCTTAAGATCTATTTTAATATTACCAAATTCAATTATTCTTTTTATTTCTAATGATTTAGTTTTATTTAAAATATTATTTATTCGTAAAATAAGTTCCTGGGGTTCAAATGGTTTTGTTAAATAATCATCTGCTCCTACTTTCAATCCCTCAATTCTTTCAGAAGGTTCTCCTTTAGCAGTTAACAACAAAATTGGCGTATTAATTTTTTTTTTGTAATCTTGTGTGAATTCTAATCCAGTTTTTCCTGGCATCATTATATCTAAAACTATTAAATCAAATTTAATAATTTTAGTCTTTTCAAAAGCATCATTTGAGTCTTTAGCAGTTGAAACAAGATAATTGTTTTGACTCAAATACTCTCTTACAAGATCTCTAATTCTGTCATCATCATCTACAATTAATATATGCGCTTTAAAGTTTCTCATTAATAATCTTTTTTAGTACTTTATCAAAACTTAAAACATCGTTAGATTCAGAACTTAAAAATGCATCATAAATTCTTTTTTTTTGAGCAGAAAAAATTTCATCAAATATTTTTTCCCCCTGGTCTGTTAAATATACATGCTTTACTCTTGTATCTATTTCGTCTCTTTTAAATTCTATAGCCTTGATCTCTACCAAATCATTGAGAACTCTATTTAAACTTTGTTTTGTAACCTTAAGCTTTCTCAACAAGCTTGATATAGTTATTCCTTCATACAAAGATATAAGGTGAATTACTTTATTGTGAGCAGTTCCTAAGGCATGTTTATCCAAAACTTTCTTTGCGTCAGCGACAGTTTCTCTATATCCATTGAATATTTTTTCGATATATTCTTTTAATTGATGATCTTTTAGATATAAAAGTTTTTTCATAATGGTAAGTTATATTGACATATTATATATACAAAGATATTTTTTCTAAAAAATAAATCAAATGATACCATACGACAAAAGAGACGGAAAAATCTGGTACAATGGTGATCTTGTTGAATGGCAGGATGCAAAACTTCATGTCATAAGTCACGGACTACACTATGCAAGTTTAGTTTTTGAGGGAGTGAGGGTATATGATGGTGAAATTTTTAAGTTACAAGAACATACAGATAGATTATATCATTCGGCGAAACGAATGGATATGAACATTCCTTACACAAAAGAGGAAATTAATAAAGCTTGCAATCAAATCATAAAAATTCAAAATGTGCAGAATGGTTATCTAAGACCTTTTGCTTGGAGAGGTAGTGAAATGATGGGAGTATCTGCACAAAAAACCAAAATAAATGTTGCTGTAGCTACTTGGGAGTGGGGTGACTATTTCGATCCTAAGTTGAAAATTGAGGGTATTAAATTAAATATTTCCAATTGGAGAAGACCAGCTCCAAATACTATACCATGGGATAGCAAAGCCGCAGGATTGTATATGATTTGTACACTTTCCAAGCATGAGGCTGAAAGACAAGGATATAGCGAGTCGCTAATGTTAGATCATGAAGATAATGTTGCAGAGTCAACGAGTGCGAACATATTTTTTAAAGATAAAAATGGTGAACTTCATACTCCAATTCCAGATTCATTTTTAAATGGCATCACAAGGCAAACTGTTATTGAATTAGCAAAATCAAAAAATATAAAAGTTCATGAGAGGAAAATTAAACCAGATGAATTACCTAGTTTTGAAGGATGCTTTCTAACTGGTACAGCTGCCGAGATAACACCAATTTCTCAAATTGCTGAAAATAACTATAAAGTTTGTGATCTTATTTTAGATTTATCAGCAAGCTATGGTAAATTAGTAAGAAAAAAAAGGGCTGCTTAATCTTTATTATCCTCAGATATCGCATGGTCTATACCTTTCCTTAAATATTCATATCCAGTATATAAAGTAAGAAAAGCAGACAACCATAATAAAATTATTCCAATTGTTTGAGCATTATAGTCTTGGAAATTTATAATTTTATTTCCAGTTTCTCCAGTGAGTAAAACAGAAATACTAAACATTTGAAGAAATGTTTTTACTTTTGCTAGACTTGAAACTGGAAGTTTAACACTTCCTTTGGCTAAAAATTCTCTTAAACCAGAAATTAATACCTCTCTCGTAAGTATTATTATTGCAGCAATAACTTCATAGTTTTTTATAGTTCCATTCATAACAAGTAATATTAGTGCAGTAGCTACTATAATTTTATCAGCAATTGGGTCTAATAATTCACCAAGTTTGGACTCCTCCTTAAACATTCTCGCTAATAATCCATCCAAGAAATCAGTAAATGAGGCAACTACAAACAGCGCAAAAGGAATTACATCTCCATAAAACCCTGGCAAATAAAATGCGAAAACAAATATAGGAACAATTATAATTCTACCAATAGTTAGATAATTTGGAATTTTCATATATTACTCGTGAAAGTAATTATATATCTTTTTTGCAACTTTTTCCTCAACTCCTTCAACTGTTTTTATCTCATCTAAACTTGCAGATTCAACTGCTCTGGCTGAGCCAAAGTGATTTAAAAGTGCTCTTTTTCTAATAGATCCAATTCCCTCAATTTGATCAAGTAAAGACTTGCTAATACCTTTCTTTCTCTTAGCTCTGTGAGCACTTATTGCAAATCTATGTGACTCATCTCTTAATCTTTGTAAGAAAAAGAGGGTAGGGTCATTTTTTTCAAACTTAAATTCTTTACCATTGTGAAAAAAGGTTTCATTACCACTATTTCTAAATTTACCTTTTGCAATTGCGATCATTGGAATATCATGTAAACCTAATTCATTAAGTGTTTCTCTAGCTACTGAGTATTGTCCTTTACCTCCGTCAACGATTACTAGGTCTGGCATTGTTAAATAATTATCTTTTTCTTGAACAGCTCTTTTAAATCTTCTATTTAAAACCTCTCTCATCATTCCATAATCATCTTGTTCATTCTTCTTAACTTTAATGTTAAATTTTCTGTACCTTTTTTTAATAAAACCTTCATCGCCAAAAGTAATTAGTGCTCCAACACTATTAGTCCCTTGAATATGACTATTGTCATAAACTTCAACTAGATTAATATTATTTTCTAAATTAAATTTTTTAGAAACATTTTCAAACAACTCTTTATTATTCTGGCTCTCATAAATTTTTCTAGTTAGGCTATCCTTTGCATTTTTTAGAGCTTGATTTACAACTTTTAGTTTAGAGCCTCTTTTTGCAACAGAAATATTTATTTCTTTATTTTCTTTTTGGGAAAGTGTTTTTTCAATTAGGACTTTTTCCTTAATTTCTTCACTTAAGATAATGGAGCTTGGCACACTTTTATTTTCATAAAATTGAGAAACAAAAGAATTCAAAATTTCTTTTAGGTTATCGTCTGGATCATGTTTAGGGAAAAAGGCTTGGTTTCCCCAGTTTTGTTTTGATCTATAGAAAAACACTTGAATACAAGTCTTACCAGACTCTTTGTATCCAGCTATAACATCTGCCTCAACTAAATTTGCCTCATTTATTCTTTGCGATGATTGAATAATATTTAAAGATTTAATTCTATCCCTCAATATTGCAGCTTTTTCAAAATCTAGGTCAGAACTTGCCTTTTCCATTTGTCCTGACAAATTTTTTTGAATCTTTCTTGATTTACCGGATACAAATTCAATTGCATTATCTACTGATAGTTTATAATCATCTTTTTCTATGTATCCAACGCATGGCCCAGAGCATCTCTTGATTTGATAAAGGATACATGGTCTCTCTCTTTTTTTAAATACTGTATCATCACAAACTCTAAGTTGAAAAATTTTCTGGATCATTTTAATAGTCCAATTTGCAGATCCAGCTGAAGCAAATGGACCAAAGTAAAAACCTTCTCTAGTTTTTTTTCCTCTATGTCTTCTAATTTGAGGCCATTTATCCTCATTTCCGATAAAGATAAACGGAAATGATTTATCGTCCCGTAAAAGTATATTGAACTTAGGTTTATATTTTTTTATTAGGTTTGCCTCAAGAAGAAGTGCTTCACTCTCATTTGAGGTGCTTGTGATCTCAATTTTCCTTGTTTGAGATAGCATCCTCTCGGTTCTGATAATATGATTTTTCTCTGAAACATAACTCTTTAATCTGTTAGGTAAATTTTTTGCTTTACCAACATAAAGTATCACATTTTTTTCATTTAACATTCTGTATACACCAGGAAGTTTGGGTATAAGTGGTAGTTCTTTTTTAATTGCTTCTTTACCTATATCAGAGCTTATCATGACTTCTTTTTTTTGAAATTTGAATACCAACGGATGAACAATCTTTCATGATTTCTAATTTCTCAATTTGAAGACTTATTTTATCAATTCTTTTATCTTTAAATAGTTCATCGAATACATCTTCTGCTAATGTTTCAAGAA
>CABYOT010000015.1 GCA_902520695.1 uncultured Pelagibacteraceae bacterium | reverse complement strand
TGTGATTATGAGAACAAAGCGTATCTACGAAAGATTTAGTAAGAAAAGTGAAGATATATCGAAGATAAAAGTAAGTTTTATCAAAAATAATGAGAAACTGATAAAAGATAATCAAAAAATCATACGTTTTTTAAAAAAACAACCTTTAAGAAAAAAATGTAAAAATTGTGGTTTTAAGCTAAATAGAACAATCGATTTTTATTCACATGGAATGGGTTATAAAATTTGTTTTAATTGTACCCATCTTAATAGTAATAACGATGATGGAAATAGTTTTCATAAAAAAATTTACAATGATAGTAATTTTTCTTATGAACAAAATTATCTAAAAGATTTTAATTTAAGAGTGAATAATATCTATCTACCAAAGGTAGATTTTATAAAAGATTTTTTAAAACAAGAAGAAATTGATAATATTAGTTTGTTGGATCTTGGATCAGGTTGTGGACATTTTATTAAAGCTTGTGAAATAAGAGATATTTCTGCAAAAGGCTTAGAAAGTAATCTTAAAATGATAAAATTAGGAGAAAAATATATAAAGAATAATAGCGTACTCCACTCCAAGAATTTTGAAGAAAGTCTTAAAATAATAAAAAATGGAAATTACACAATTATCAGTTTAATAGCTGTAATTGAACACTTAAAAGATCCAAACAAAATTTTTAAAGCTTTTAATATTTCAAAAAATAAATATTTGTTTTTATCAATTCCATTATTTAGCTTATCAGTTTTTATTGATAAAATTTTTCAAAATATATATCCTCGACATACTGCAGCAACCCATCCTCATATTTATACATACAAGTCCATAAAATATATACTAAAAAAATTTAAATTAAGCATCTGTGCAGAGTGGTGGTTTGGCTCTGATATTATAGATTTGAATAGATCATTGATTGGTTCGATTGATAAAAAAAGTTCAAAAACTTTTTATAATAAACTCAGAGAAACTTTTGCAAATGAAATAAATTCTTTGCAGTCTATCCTCGATAATAAGAAACTTTCAAGTGAAGTACATTTAATTATTAAAAAAAATTAAAAATTCTTTTTGATTAGATTTAATTTTTTATCTTTAAGGCAATACATTTTATTACAAATTTTCAAATTTGATAAATTATGAGAAACAATAATCACTGGTTTATTTTTTGAGATTTTTTTAATTAAGGTCATCATTTTTTTTTCTGATTTATTGTCAAGTGAGGAAGTTGATTCATCAAATATATAAATTTCAGACTGCTTATAAAGAGATCTAGCTATACCTATTCTTTGAAGCTGCCCGCCAGAAACATTATTTCCACTTTGCCCCAAATTTCTGCTTAATTCTTTTACATTTAGAAATTTATTTAAATCAACTAGTTTTAATGAATTTATAGCCCTTTTTTGGTTAATATCATTTTTAGGTTTTCCAAAAGCTACATTCTCAATCAGTGTATCATCAGTAAGAAATATTTTTTGAGGTACGTACCCTACACAAGCTAACCAAGATTCTCTATTCTTGTTGCTTATTTTTGTACCATCAACTTTGATGCAACCTGTTGTGGGTTCCAACAATCCAATTATAACATCAATTAGAGTTGATTTCCCTGATCCAGACTCACCATAAATACCAATTATATCGTTTTTGCTAATTTTCAAATTTATTTTTTTTAGAACAAAATCTGATTTATAATTATATTTAAAACTGACATTATTTAAGACTATATTTTGCTTAAAATTAATTTTATTTTTAAAATTATTTACTCCAATATTTTTAGAAAAAAGATTATTTTTCAATTCTCTTCTCAATATATCAACAGATGGTTCACTAAACTTTAAATTTTGAAATGAAAGAATTACTTTAGATATTGATGGTAAAATTTTAAAAGAGGCTAAAACGAAAAAACTTAGTGTAGAAAATGTTTCAACACCAAAGGAATTAACTGTACTCTTTGAGGTTATTAAAAGTGCTACTAGCAGTACAGCTATAATTTCTAAACCATTTTTTGGTATTTGTGAAAAAACACTAAAAATAATATTTGTTTTTGCCAAACCTTTGGCATTAGTTGCAACTTCACTTAGAAAATATTTTCTTGCATTAAAAATCTTTATATTTTTAATACCGTGCATTGCTTCATTAAGGTTTTTTAATAATTTCTCTGAAAACTTTACTCTTTTTTCACCTTGAACTAAAAGTATTCTTTTAATTATAAAAAAATAAATGGTAGCACACAAAAAGAAAGTAATTAATAAAAACAAAATTATCTTAAAATTTATAAAGGCTAAACTGATTACTAAGATTAATAACAAAGATAACTCAGTTAATAAAATTATAAGTTGAAACAGACATCCAAGAATAAATTGTCCAACTTCTGTTTCTATATTTCTAATTAACTTTGAGGGATTATTATTTAAAAAAAAAATATAATTTTTTGACATATATTTTTTTAATAAAAGTAAATTCAAAAAAACTCTAATTGAATTAATAAATTTAAACTGCAATAAGTTTATAAATAATAAATAAAAAAATTTTGTTATATATAAAGTAACAGATAAAATAACTATGTTGGAAAGCTCATATCTAAATCCAATTTTTTCAAATAATATTTCTAAATATTTGTTATTAATTATTTCTTCGCTTTGTGTCATTAAAGATGTAGTTTGTCTTACAATCTCATATATAGAGAAAAGACATATTACCTCTAAAAATATACCCCCAAGGATTATAATAGCTAAAATTAAAGATTTAATTTTTTGCTCATTATTAAGTATATATGAAATATTTTTTAAATTTTTGTACAAGGATTTTTTAATTCAATATAAATTTTAAAATTTTTTTGATCCCATTATCTTTTTCGTTTAAGAGAATCTCAATTAAGTTATCATTAAAGTTAAATGGTGGCCACTTTTCCTTATTAATATTAATTGATGATAATTCAACGCAAACTTCATTCAGGTAATAATTTGCATATTTTAATGCATTTATTTTTCTTTCAAACGAGATTGGTTTCAAATTATTTGGAAAACTATTTAACAAAGTGAAATATTCATTTTTCGATTTTGGGTCTAGTGTTATATTTTTATTACTACAAAATGCTGAGCCTGCAACAATAACATTGTGTCCCATGGCACTAAGTTCATAACTTATTCTCGAAGAATAAACTATATTTAAATCACAGTAATCAGCTAATAAATAGCTGTTAATTTCAGAACTACTATCTATTACATAAATATTTCTTTTTAAATTTTTAAACTTTTTTTTTAAAGAATGATAAACTCTCTCCTTAGATATATATCCACTTTTAATTTCGCCTGGGTGTACTCTAATTATTAAGTTTAAATCAGGTCTATTAGTGAAATATTCAACAGTTGAATACACCCAATCCATCATATTTTTAAAGATTGGGTTTGGATAAATTATTTGTGCATCCCATATTAAATTTGTGTAAATACAAACATTTTTTGACTTATCAATTAATTTAAATTTTTTAATAAATTCTAATACAAAATCATTTCTCTTTTTTGAATTAAAACTTAACCAATCATTACTTTTAAATTTTTTTTTATTTTCAAAATAATCTAAGAGATTTAATTCACTTTTTTTTTCTAAATCTGAATTTATCCAAGGTGTGTTAGTTTCAAAAATATTTCTTGAAGCCCAATTATTATTTTTTGCAATTTCTAAACTTTTATTTTTATAAGCTTGAACCCATGAAGTATAATCTATTCCTTTCTTTTTAGCTACTTCAGCAATTATTCCTTGGGGTACATATATTGCATGGTGTAAAAAGACTTTATAAATTTTTTTTTGTGATAAAAGATTTTCAATACTTTTTTTTGTGATTAATGAGGATACAATAAAATTTCTTAAAATTTCAGTACTTGCATGATTTATTTCAACCTCTCCAGCACCATAAAATCTTAGCAGGTTAGAGTAAGAGTGTATGCCGATTTTTATTCCATCAATTTCAAATTTGGTCATTTCATTAAATGATAGTTTTCTTGCTAAAAGATTATTTTGCTCAATATCTTTTTTTGTTAAATATTCACTTAGGTAATTAATTTTAAACCCAATCTCAGAAAATATAGAATCGCCCTGACTAAAGCATGATTTACAAATCTTTTTCATTCCTGAGTTCAAATTTTCATCTTCAGATAAATAATTATGTTGAGCCATCAAACATGCTTTCAAAACTCCGTCACACAGAATATATTCTACATCATAACCTTTTAAATAAAGAGCTATTGAGATCAAAGCTTCAATATTTACAGCAAATCTTTGTCCACCAACATTTGTTGCAATTAAAACAGTTTTATTCTTGTAATTTTTTTTGTGTTCTTCAAAAATTTTTTTTTTTTTATTTTTTAAAATTTTTCTCCAGGAAATTTGACTGTCATCTTTCACCCCTAAATATTTTAGAGTTGATTTTAATTTTGAGTATAAATGGTAATAGTTTTTAAAGAAATATTGCATTTTTTGATAATTCCACATGATCTCTACCATACTCCAAAAAAATTACTGTCCTGAAATTATCTATTGCAGTCGAGCCTTTATGTATTCCAAATGTATCAACAAAAAAGAGGCTTCCAGCATTACCAGTATATATTTTTTTTTTATAATTAGCCTCGATATCTTTTGAATCATATCTATCGGTAACTATATGTCTCTTAAGACACTTTGAGTGACTACCTGGAATAAAAACATGTGCTCCATCTCTTTCGGACTCAACATTTGTTAGGTAAATACCTATCTTAAAAAATTTTTTATAATTGACATCTCGATGATATAATTGTGCTGACTTGTTTTTAATTTCATTTTCATTGTCAGAACTTAAATGTTTATTGATTAAATTAGTAGCCACAAATGTACCTGAAAAAGTAATTTTTTTTGTATTTAAATAAGAGCGGGCTATTTCCATAAAAAATGGACTTGTAAAAGTTTTTTTTATATGTGGACTATTTTTGAAGTTTAAATCATTCCTTACAATATACATCTCTTCTTTTTGCAAAAAATCTTTGATTTCAGCGTAATTAAGAAAATTTTTGTCACTCAAAGACCGATATTCTCCTTGAGGGGAAAAAGCATAAGCATCGTTTAAATTATTCAAAACTTCACTTTTAATTTTTTGAACAATTTCCTCTTTTAAGCTAAATATTTCTGAGCAACCATTGATATGAAGCGAATTAACAACATCGTCAGATTTTAGGTTTGACTTTAAAATATCAGATGATTTGTCTAAATAAGATTTTTTTATTTTAATTGAATTTCTAATTGTTGGGTTGCCAAAAAGAAATCGAATTATAAATAATTGAAAAATATATTTAATTATATTTGATTTTCTATAATTCTTACTTTCTTTAAGCTTCGCTTTTACAGTAACAACTGCATCTCTGAATAATTTATAATATATTTTGATCATTTAACAAAAGAGTCAGAATTTTAAAATATATTCTTAGAGATTCCTCCGTCAAAGTTAATTGTAACTCCATTTAAATTTTTAATATTTTCAACTATAACAGACTTGATAAATTTTCCAATTTCTTTAGGATCCCCAGCTCTCCTCATCGGAAGGGTTTTCTCAAATTTCTTTAAATCTTTAACTAAATTTTTTAACCTATTGGTTTTTATTGGCCCAGGCGCAATATTAATACAATTAATTCTTTTAGTAGCATACAAATGGCTAACAGTTTTAAATACACTTGAAATTGCTACTCTATATGAATTAGATAACACCAGATCACTTTCTGGGTTTTTAATAGTATGAGACGAAATTAAAAAAATATAACCATTATTTTTTATTTTAAGTTTTTGCAGAATAATTACAAATCCTAAAAATAACTGATTGTAGTATTTTAACCAATCGGATTTTTTTATTTCAAAAAAATTTTTTTTTGGAGGACCTCCAGTATTTAATATAAGGTAATCTACAGATTTAATTTTTAACAAATAATTTTCAACTTGCTTAATATTGCTAGTGTCTAATTCTGATCTTTTTGGATTATATATTTTTATATTAATTTTTTTTAATTCCTCGTATATTGACTTTCCAATTCCTTTTGAACTACCAAGAATAAGTGCAATTTTTTTCATTATTTTCTATACTTACCAATAGATGATTGCATCTCTTTAATATATTTGACGAATTTTTCAACCTCCATAAGTTTAATAGAATGATTTTGATCAGGATGCACAACCTTTTTATCACCTCTTACATAAAAAAAAAGCGCATAAGGATTATAGGAAAGAGATAATAAGAATAAATCATTATAAGAAGAATGATTTCCATAACCAACTCTAATATTTAATTTATCCTTTATAAATCTAATAGACTCTAGGTTTATTTTTTTTAAATTATTTGTAAATTTGGTATGAATGAAAACTAATTTTTTTTTTTCTTCTTTAGTTAAATAGCTTAAATGTTTTCTTAAATCATTTATTTTACTTTTTCCTGTTGAAACAAAAATTGTTTTTGCAGAGGATTTATATATTTTTTTTGTCAGTTTTTTTTTAATTAAATCTCTATTTATGATTTTAAAGAAATCTACTTTCATGTTGCTAAAATATTCTACTTTATCTTTGTCTGCTAAAGCTACTCCAAAAAGTTTTTTATTTTTTTTTGCCTTATGTAAAATAAATTTGTAGAAATTCTTGTTCAAAAGAAGTTTTTTTTTTCGATTGTAAAAATTTTTCTCTCTTACTTGAAAACTAATACCATCAATTTTTGTTTTCATTAAAACTTTTAGATATTTGTTAGCATAACTTTCATCGCCTAGATGGTTCAAACCAATTTCAGCTATAATCAACGGTTTTTTTTTCATTACTTTAATTTTTTCATAATTAATTCAGCCATTTTAAAATCTTCTAGGTTATCTATATCTATTGAATTCCAAAAGCCCATTTCAAAAATTGATATTTTTCCTCCTAATCTGTTATTTTTATTTATCAAAATATTTGGTTTAGTTATATATATAGCTCCGTTTTCTTGAAATAATTTTATATCTTGGCTTCTTGGTCTCTTTTTATAATCATAATTATTTGATTTAAAAAATTTATTATTTTTCTTCCAAATGAAAGGGTGTGCCTTAAAACAACTTAACAAACTGTCTGAATTGGTTTTAATAATTTTTTCAATTGATGCATCAATGTCATATGTTGTTCTCAATGGGGAGGTTGGTTGTAATGTAACAACATATTTATATTTTTTTTTTATTTGCAAATATGCATCTCTAACAGCTTTATCTGGCATAATTATATTATTTGAAAGTTTTTTAGGTCTCTTAATTATTTTGGAATTAAATCTTTTTGAAATTTTTAAAATAGTTTTGTTTTCAGACGTGACATAAACATCATCTATTTTCTTTGAATTTAATGCTGCCTTGATAGTCCAGAAAATTAATGGTTTGGAATTAAATAATTTTATATTTTTATTTTTTATTCTTTTTGATCCACCTCTAGCAGGTATAATGGCAACTATTTTATTCTTCACTTAGTTTATTTAATTATTTCCAATATATCATTGTAGATATTTTTTTATTTTCTTCTTTTAAATATTTTTTTTTTCCATCACCAAGAATATTGTGAACTTTTTTACAACCGTCTGATAAAGCTATTATTCCAGGTTTTGCAAGAGATGCTGATTGATCTGATCCCCACATCGCTCTATCTAAAGTTATATGTCTTTCTATTGCAACAACGCCCATTGATGCAGCAATGATTGAAGGTAATACTGTGCTTTCATGCCCAGAATATCCAACTTTTTCATTTCCATATTTTTTTTTTAATTTTTTAATAAAATTTAAATTTAAACTACTTTCGTTTGCAGGGTAGATTGAAACAGAGTGCATTACTATAAATGGACATTTGTATTTTTTGAAAATTCTTGTAGCTTTTGAAATTTGCTTCATATCTGATGCTCCTGTTGATATAAAAGTTTTTTTTTTTTGTTTTGCAACTGCTGTTAAAAATTCAGTATTTGAGAGCATTGCTGATGCAATTTTATTATATTTTAACCTAAACTTTTTTAAAAATTTCAGGCTATTAAGATCCCACGCACTTGCAAACCAATCTATCTTTAATTTTTTACAATATTTGTCAATTGCTTGATACTCCCTTAATCCAAATTCTATTTTTTTTTTATAAGCTAAATAAGTTAGAGTCCCCCATGGAGTTTCCCTTAATTTATTTTTCTGATCTTCTTTAATACAGACTTCTAGATCTCTTTTTTGAAACTTTACTGCATCTAAATTGCATTGTTTTGCAAGTAGTATCAATTTTTTGGCATTTTCTAACGACCCGTTGTGGTTAATACCAATTTCGCCAATTAAATAAGGATTTTTCATAAATATATTTGCTATTATTAAATTTTGCCCTATATTTAAATTTAAGCCTATAACATTTAACAGATGCAAACAAATACTAAATTTTCTGCTCCTACAACAGCAAATGTTGAACTAACAGAGAAATGTAATGCTAGATGTTTACATTGTTATAATCCTTGGAGAGAGGAACATATGGGTGTGAATTCTCAAACAATTGATACAATAAAAAAAACTATCGATAAGTTAAAAGAGGCAGGAGTTTTTCATTTGATTTTTACTGGAGGAGAGCCTATGTCAAAAATGGAGGTTCTTTATGAAGCATTAAAATATGGAAAAAAATTAGGTTTTTCATTTAGTTTGAATTCAAACTTGATGCTAACTACTGATGCTAAGATGAAACAACTTGCAGAACTAGGACTTGATCATGTGCTTACCAGTTTCCCCTCGATTGATTCAAAGGAAAATGATCATATAATGCAAGTAAAAAACTCAATAAAGAAAATTGAAAGAGGAATAATTAATTGTACTAATAACAATATAAGAGTTAGTGTAAATTGTGTTATAACTAAATCTAATTATAAAAATGTTTATGCAACTGGTAAATTCGTTGCAAAATTAGGTGTCCAAAAACTATTTGTCACAAGAGCAGTTCCGCCAGTTTACAGTTATGATACAGAAAAAGAGCCTGTTGTTGAGGAGGCCTATAAGTTAACTCATGATGAGGCAAAATCAGCATTAGATCAAGCATTAAGGGTTAAAAAAGAAACAGGTATCCTTCTAGGAAGTTTGGTAAATTTTCCAGTATGTTTTCTTGGTGATTTAGAAAAATATAAAGATTTTTTTGGTAGAGGGTGTCCATCTCAAAGAGGAGATAGAATAAATATCAACGCAACTGGAACAATGCATACATGCGTTCATGAAGAAGAGGAATATGGCAACATTCTTAATGATAACCTACAAGAGGTCTATCAGACAAAAATGAGTAAATGGCATGATAAAAAACAAATGATATATAAAGGTTGTGAAGGTTGTGATTATATTCCAACCTGTTATTCAGGATGCCAAATGGTTGCGATTGCATTTAATGGAAAGTTTGGTTCAAAAGATCCATTGTATGTAGGACCCAACGCTGTTTCAAAAAAATTCTTAATTGATGAAAAAATGTTTAGCGAACTTGAAAAAAAACTTGATGATCCTAATTTACCCTTAAAGATAAATAAAAATCTTAGACATAGAGCCGAAAAAGGATTTGATCTAATCAATATTCAATGGGGAAATACAATTTCTGTAAAAAATGAAATATCTAGTTTTGTTCAGGAAAACAAAAATAAAGAGCTCAAAGCTAATGAAATTCCTTTTGATAAGCCAACAATTGTATTTCTTATTTTGAAAAATATTCTTCAAAATAAAGATATTGATATTGGAAAAGAATTGCAGTCACAAGGTCTAAGCTTTAATTTTGAAACACTTCCATATTTTAAGTCAGTTAATGCTTAGATAAATGTATAATTTTGAGGCTGAAAATAAATTTTTTCAAAATCTGGATCATTTCAGGGCATCTAAAATTTTTTTTCAATTAGATATATTTAAAGAAACTATAAAAATTAAGGGTGATATTTGTGAATTTGGAGTTTTCAAGGGTAATTCTCTAAACAGACTAATTATTTTTAGGGATTTTTATTCACCTAAAAAAAGAATTAATGCATTTGATACATTTAAATTAATTAAACTTAAAAAAAAAAATATTGACTATCAGCAATATAAAGATTTTTTAAAAGTAAGTAAGAATTTTCAGCCCACAGCTGAACAATTGAGAAAACAATTAAAATCGAAAAATATGTTTTCTAACATAAATTTGGTTAAAGGAGACGTAACAAAAACTTTAATAAAACAAAATATTAAGAAAATTTCATTTGTTTTACTTGATTTAGACCTATACAAACCTACTCAATATGTCTTAAACAATACATGGTCTAAATTGTCTAAGAATGGAATAATTCTTTTAGACAACTACAACGTTTTCAAGGGCGAGACGAAAGCAGTTAACGAATTTGTTAAAATGAGAAAAATTTCAATTTATAAAAAAAAACTTAAAAGAACTTTTTATTATTTAAAAAAATAAAACTACTTGTAGATCTTATTCCAAGCCTTCGCATGATTTTTTCCTAATAACGTTCCATCAGCGTTACAATTTGAGCAAGGAAGAGAGCATCTTTTTCCTTTCAATAAATTTTTCCTAAAAATTGATATCATTTTTCCTGTCCAAACTTCAAAAATACTTTCTTGCATTACATTTCCCATTGATACTCGTCTGTTCCAGTCTTGGGGGCATAAATATATATTTCCATCCCAGTCTATTAGGAATTGATAAGTTGGATAATAACAATTTGTGTAACTACCTATCTTTTCTTGTTTTCCAGTTTTTATTGTACCAGCTCTATTTGTTAACTTTACCCCAAAATCGTTATACTTGTCATACCATCTATCTCTCAAAATAACCATTTCTTCAGGTATGTTTGCATTTCTTGTCATTTCCTTAAATTTTTCGATTTGATCTGGTCCATCATACATACTTACTAATACTTTGCTGACATCTGACAAAAAAAGTTCCTGAAGTCTTTTACTAGAAAGAACATCTCCATTAGTAATAACTTCTACTTGAGACACATTGGATAATTTTTTTACTATATAATTTATATCTTTATGTAACAATGGTTCACCATAACCACATAGAGATATTGTCCCTGAATATTTTATCTCAAGTAGCTGATCGTGAATAGCATCTATCATTTTCCTGCTCATTTTTTGGAATGTATCTGGAGCTATATTTTCATCAACTTTTGGACAAAAAATACATTTTCTGTTACACGCATCAATTAAACTTAACTCTACCCAAGTTGGAAGTGGGATTCCCTTATAAAAATTAACATTATCTACTACTTCGGAACGTCTTGCCAGATTTTTTTTTATTGTCTCTTTGGGATTCATTTAGAATAAATTTTTAATCAATATTATAGTTTATTACCTAGTAACTTATCATACTTATAAGTAAATATAAGCTAAGTCCAACTTAATCATATTAACGATATAAAGAAGCTTATAATCTTAGGGATTTTACGTCTAAAAAACTTTTATTATCAACTTGTCTTAATTTAGAAATATAATAATAAAAGTTAATATTATTATTTTTATTTAAAAAATATCTACTTTAACAAAAATTTTTTTCAGTGCATAAATCAAGCCAATTGAGCTATTAGTACTGGTCAGCTACATGCGTTACCGCACTTCCACACCCAGCCTATCAACGTGGTGGTCTACCACGGCTCTATAGGAAGAACTAGTTTTGAGGTGAGTTTCCCGCTTAGATGCTTTCAGCAGTTATCTCGTCCATACTTAGCTACCCGGCACTGCAGCTGGCGCTACAACCGGTCCACCAGTGGTATGTTCAACCCGGTCCTCTCGTACTAGGGTCAACTCCTCTCAATTCTTCTACACGCATAGCAGATAGGGACCGAACTGTCTCACGACGTTCTGAACCCAGCTCACGTACCACTTTAATTGGCGAACAGCCAAACCCTTGGGACCTGCTCCAGCCCCAGGATGTGATGAGCCGACATCGAGGTGCCAAACACTGCCGTCGATATGAGCTCTTGGGCAGTATCAGCCTGTTATCCCCGGCGTACCTTTTATCCGTTGAGCGATGGCCCTTCCACTCAGAACCACCGGATCACTATGACCGTCTTTCGACTCTGCTCGACTTGTCAGTCTCACAGTCAGGCAAGCTTATGCCATTGCACTCTACGAACGATTTCTGACCGTTCTGAGCTTACCTTCGCACGCCTCCGTTACTATTTGGGAGGCGACCGCCCCAGTCAAACTACCCACCATACAATGTCTTGATGCCGGATAACGGCTATCAGTTAGATGTCAAGAAAAACAAAAGAGGTATTTCACTGGTGACTCCACGAAAACTGACGCCTTCGCCTCAATGTCTCCCTCCTATACTAAATATGTTTTTCCTAACACCAATGTAAAGTTGCAGTAAAGGTGCACGGGGTCTTTCCGTCTAACTACGCGAACTCCGCATCTTCACGGAGAATTCAATTTCACTGAGTTGATGTTGGAGACAGCGGAGAAATCGTTACGCCATTCATGCAGGTCGGAACTTACCCGACAAGGAATTTCGCTACCTTAGGACCGTTATAGTTACGGCCGCCGTTTACTGGGGCTTCAGAAATGAGCTTGCACCCATCGCATTAACCTTCCAGCACCGGGCAGGCGTCAGACCCTATACATCCACTTACGTGTTAGCAGAGCCCTGTGTTTTTGATAAACAGTCGCTTCTCCCTGGCTTGTGCCACCTTTTAATGGTTGCCCAAAAAAAGGTCTTCTTTATTCCGAAGTTACAGAAGCATTTTGCCGAGTTCCTTCAACATCATTCTCTCAAGCGCCTAAATATACTCTATTAATCCACCTGTGTCGGTTTAGGGTACGGTCTAATGATGGAGCTATTTCCTGGAACTTTTTCGCTGCATATTCAATCCATTAAGAACATACAACTTACAAAATCCGTCACTACCATCTGGTTAAGGAATATTAACCTTATTTCCATCGACTACGGCTTTCGCCCTCGTCTTAGGGGCCGACTAACTCTGCGCGGATTAACCTTGCGCAGAAACCCTTGGATTTTCGGCGAAGAAGTTTTTCACTTCTTTTATCGTTACTCATGTCAGCATTCGCACTTCTGATACCTCCAGGATCCCTCACGGGTATCCCTTTACAGGCTTACAGAACGTTCCGCTACCGCTTATAAAGTTCGAAAACTTTATAAACCCACAGATTCGGTATGTGATTTTAGCCCCGTTACATCTTCGGCGCAGAAACTCTATTAGACCGGTGAGCTGTTACGCTATCTTTAAAGGATGGCTGCTTCTAAGCCAACCTCCCGGCTGTTATGGAATTTCCACATCCTTTCACACTTAATCACAATTTTGGGACCTTATCTGGTGGTCTGGGCTCTTTCCCTCTCGACCATGGACCTTAGCACCCACAGTCTGTCTGTTGAAGAACTACGTTTAGCATTCGGAGTTTTATTAGGTTTGGTAAGAATCTCTTCCCCCTAGCCCATTTAGTGCTCTACCTCTAAACGCATATTTATTCAACGCACTACCTAAATAGTTTTCGCGGAAAACCAGCTATCTACGAATTTGGTTGGCCTTTCACCCCTTACCACAAGTCATCCAAAGACTTTTCAACGTCAACTGGTTCGGTCCTCCAGCAAGTGTTACCTTGCATTCAACCTGCTCATGGTAAGCTCATTCGTTTTCGGGTCTAATTCACAAAACTAATCGCCCTATTAAGACTTGCTTTCGCTACGCCTACACCTAGATGGCTTAAGCTTGCTTTATAAATTAAGTCACTGACCCATTATACAAAAGGTACGCCGTCACTCTAAAAAGAGCTTCGACTGATTGTAGGCATGCGGTTTCAGGTTCTATTTCACTCCCCTAATAGGGGTTCTTTTCACCTTTCCCTCACGGTACTAGTTCACTATCGGTCACTGAAGAGTATTTAGGCTTAGAGGGTGGTCCCCCTACGTTCGAGCAGGATTTCACGTGTCCCGCTTTACTCAAGAAATTTGTTAAACATTACTCATACGGGACTATCACCCTCTGTGGTTAGCTTTTCCAAACTATTCAAATTTTTTTAACAAATCTACTGGCCTGTTCCGCTTTCGCTCGCCACTACTAACGGAATCTCAATTGATTTCTTTTCCTCCGGTTACTTAGATGTTTCAGTTCTCCGGGTTATCTCTTTAAACCTATGTATTCAGTTTAAAGTACCACATAAAGTGGTGGGTTTCCCCATTCGGAAATTTACGGATCAAAACTTGCATACAGCTCCCCGTAACTTATCGCAGTATACCACGTCCTTCATCGGCTTTCAGTGCCAAGGCATCCGCCACACGCCCTTAAACGCTTGATTTATGCACAGAAAAAAATTCTGTGTTGAATCAAATTTTTTTATTAATATTCATCTATTCGAATATTAATTGATTGTTCATATCTTTAAACAATCGGATATAGATATTGATAATAATTATAAAATATTCACAAATAAAATAACTAAGTGTTTCTTGGTGGAGGATAGCGGGATCGAACCGCTGACCTCCTGAATGCAAATCAGGCGCTCTCCCAGCTGAGCTAATCCCCCAGAAAAATGGTGGGCCGAGAAAGACTCGAACTTTCGACCCCACCCTTATCAAGGGTGTGCTCTAACCAACTGAGCTACCGGCCCCTTTGTGCAAAAGGAGAAACACTATTTTAAAAAGAGAAATGAGGACGGTCAACATTAACCTGTTATATTATTTAGATTAAGAAATAATCCTTAATCATCCTTAGAAAGGAGGTAATCCAGCCGCAGGTTCCCCTACGGCTACCTTGTTACGACTTCACCCCAGTCGCTGACTATACCGTAGTCAAGGGTTTAAAACCTTGCCTTAAGGTAGAACCAACTCCCATGGTGTGACGGGCGGTGTGTACAAGACCCGGGAACGTATTCACCGCGGCGCGCTGATCCGCGATTACTAGTAATTCCAGCTTCATGTACTCGAGTTGCAGAGTACAATCCGAACTGAGGCATCTTTTTAGGATTTGCTTGATGTCGCCATCTTGCTTCCTATTGTAAATGCCATTGTAGCACGTGTGTAGCCCAACACGTAAGGGCCATGAGGACTTGACGTCATCCCCACCTTCCTCCAGCTTATCACTGGCAGTTCTTTCAGAGTGCCCAACTAAATGATGGCAACTAAAAGTGAGGGTTGCGCTCGTTGCGGGACTTAACCCAACATCTCACGACACGAGCTGACGACAGCCATGCAGCACCTGTGTTTCGTCCGGCCGAACCGAAAACTCTAATCTCTTAGAGTCGCGACGAACATGTCAAGTGTTGGTAAGGTTCTGCGCGTATCTTCGAATTAAACCACATGCTCCACTACTTGTGCGGGTCCCCGTCAATTCATTTGAGTTTTAACCTTGCGGTCGTACTCCCCAGGCGGTGTGTTTAATGCTTTCGCTGCGACACTGAAAATAAATTTCCAACGTCTAACACACATCGTTTACGGCATGGACTACGAGGGTATCTAATCCTCTTCGCTACCCATGCTTTCGTTCCTCAGCGTCAGTAATGATCCAGAAAGCTGCCTTCGCAATTGGTATTCTTTCTAATATCTACGAATTTCACCTCTACACTAGAAATTCTGCTTTCCTCTATCATACTCTAGCTAAAAAGTTTTGATGGCAGTTCCAGAGTTAAGCTCTGGGATTTCACCACCAACTTTTTTAACCACCTACGAACTCTTTAAGCCCAGTAATTCCGAACTACGCTAGGTCCCTTCGTATTACCGCGGCTGCTGGCACGAAGTTAGCCGGACCTTCTTATTCGGGTACAGTCATTTTCTTCCCCGACGAAAGAGCTTTACAACCCAAAGGCCTTCTTCACTCACGCGGCATCGCTGCATCAGAGTTTCCTCCATTGTGCAATATTCCCTACTGCTGCCTCCCGTAGGAGTTTG
>CABYOT010000014.1 GCA_902520695.1 uncultured Pelagibacteraceae bacterium | reverse complement strand
AGCATCTAAATCATGCCTTCTATATAATTCAAAAATTTGATTTGTCTTTAAATTCTTTTTAAACTTTTTATTAAATTTTTTTGCTAAATTTAAACCTGACATAAAGCTTTCAATCTCACCTTCCCTTAAATTGGTAGATTCAAGGTTTTCTTTTTTTGCAATTAAATGATTAATTTGATTATGTCCCCACTCTCCTGCTACTCCATTAGGCCCACTAACAATTTTTTTATCTATTACCAAACCTCCACCAACACCAGAACCAATTATAATTCCATATACAATTTTATAGTGTTTTCCTGAACCATCTAAAGCCTCTGACAAAGCAAAGCAATTTGCATCGTTTTCACAAAATACTTCTTTGCCTAATTCTTTCCTCAAATCATTTTGAAATGGTTTTTTTTCTAACCAATAACAATTTGGTGCATTCTTAACTAATCCAGTTTGAGGAGAATGTACGCCAGGATGACAAACGCCAATTGGTAATTCTTTATTAAATTCTTTTTCTAACTTCTTATCGATTTCTTTTATAGTTTTGATAATTTGAAAATAATCTTTTGGACAATTTGTTCGATCACGATTACTTTCATTGCCATTTTCATCTAACACCACACTTTCAATTTTTGTAGCACCTACATCAATTCCTATTTGCATAACTAATAAGTTGCTCTTCCACCACTTAAATCAAATACTGCAGCTGTTGAAAAAGAATTTTCTTCACTTGATAACCAAGTCACTAGAGATGCTAATTCATCTACTTTGGCAAATTTATTTCTAGGAATTTTAGACAACATATAATTTATATGTTCCTCAGTCATTTGATCAAATATTCTTGTTTTTGCAGCAGCAGGTGTTACACAATTAACAGCTATATTTTTTAATGCTAACTCTTTCCCAAGTGATTTAGTTAATCCAATTACTCCTGCCTTTGAAGTGCTATAAGCACTCGCATTAGGATTACCTTCTTTGCCTGCAATCGAAGCAATATTAACAATTCTTCCATAATTATTCTTTATCATGTAGGGGGTAACTGCCTTGCAGCAATAAAATACTGCATTTAAATTTAGATCTATAACTTTTTTCCATTCATCAAGTGGATAATCTACTACCGTGGTATTTTTACCTGCAACACCTGCATTATTAATGAAAATATCAATTTTTTTGTGAGTTTTTTCAACATCAGCTAAATTTTTCTCTATACTTTCATAATTACCAACATCTACAATTTGGTATGAAACCTTATCTGAATTAATTTTTTTAATTGCAGTTTTAATTGCCTCTTCATCTATATCCCAAATTACAACGCTTGCTCCTGAAGCAATAAATCTCTCCGTAATAGCTAGTCCAAAACCTTGTGCACCTCCAGTAACAACCGCAACTCTATTTTTTAAGTCAAAATTGATCATATTAATTTTTCTGTTTTTTTGATCTTAATAAAGGAAAAGCCAATGCAATAAAAGATAAAATAAAAAAGGTTAAAGCTATAGGTCTAGTTAAGAACATGAGCCAATTTCCATCAAATATAACTAAAGATTGTCTTAAAGTTCCTTCTACTAATTCTCCTAAAATTAACCCTATAATTACTGGGACCACTGAAAATCCAAATCTTCTCATAAAAAATCCAAGTACACCAAAGAATAACATAATCCAGACATCAATTATTGACTGGCTTAAAGAATAAGTTCCACAAACAGATACAGCAAATATCATAGGCCATAGAATTTTGTTAGGAACAAGAGTTATCCTCGCAAATAATTTAGCGCCAAAAAATCCAAATATAAAAAATAAAACATTTGCTATTAACATGGCTCCAAAAATTCCATATAAAAAGTCTGGCTGTTCTCTAAACAAGTCTGGACCAGGTCTAACACCATGAATAATTAAACCAGTTAATATTACTGCTGTTGTAGCACTTCCTGGAATTCCAAGAGCTAAAGTTGGAACCATTGCGCCCCCAGTAGCAGCATTATTGGCAGCTTCTGCTCCAGCAATTCCTTCTATTGATCCTTTGCCAAATTCTTCTGGTTCTTTAGAAAATCTTTTTGCTTCTGAATAACCAATTAAGGATGCAACTGTTCCACCCTCAGCTGGTAAAACACCAATGAAAGATCCTATACCACTTGATCTAAGAATTGTTTTCCATGTTTTTTTATAATCATCTAGAGATGGAAGTTTTACTGCTTTAAGTGCAACTCTTTTGAAAACTTGATCAAGAAGTGTAGACTGAGTTAACATTTCGCTTATAGCAAATAAGCCAACTACTACAGGAATAAATCCAATACCAACCGAAAGTTCATTTATTCCATAAGTAAATCTATCAATTGAAGTCATAAAATCTTTTCCAATAGTAGAAATTAAAATTCCAAACGCACCGGCTATTAAATTTTTAATTGGACTTCCCTCACCAATTGATGCGAGCATTGTTAAACCAAAAATAGCTAAAGCAAAATATTCTGGTTGGCCAAATTCATAGGCAAGTTTAGCTAATACAGGTGCAAAAAATACCAAAACTATCACACTAAATATTCCACCCACTGTACTTGAAACTGTTGCCATACCTAAAGCTCTTCCTGCCTCTCCCTTTTGAGCTAAAGGATAACCATCTAGACAAGTGGCTGCTGCAGCTGGAGTTCCAGGTGTATTTATTAAAACTGCAGTGATTGCACCACCATATGTTCCAGCGCAATAAATTGATGTTAAAAGAACTATTGCCGAAAGAGGGTCCAGAGTCATAGTAAATGGTAAAATTAATGCTCCACCAGTTGTAGGACCTAATCCTGGTAGAACACCTAAAATTAGTCCAAATAAAGTTCCAAAAAGCAAAACAATTAATAACTTGGAACTAAATAAAGGCGCCATCATTAATAAAAGATTTTCCATACTAGTAATAATAAAGGTTTGTAATTATTCCAGGAGGAAATCTAAGACCCAGTATCATTTCGAAAAATATAAAAACTACTAGTGGAAATATAATTCCAACCAATAATAAATAAAAAACTCTTTTTTCACCCCAATTGTAAGAAACAAATATTGAAAGAACTGAAATAGCTAAGAAAAAATCTAATGTTTTAGATATTATAACAAATAAAATAAAACTTAAGATTGTTAAAAAAAATGGTTTTGGAAGTTTTTTTTCTTTTTTCCAGGGATTTTTGAATGATAGATAATAAATAATTGTTGTTAAAAACATTATCAACACTAACAATCCTTTTGGGAACGTTGCAGGCTGAATACCTCTGTTTAAGATTGGTGGAACCTTATCAAAAGTAAAAGTGGAAATTAATAATATTGTAGAAAAAAAAATTATTACAAAAAATACTTTAAATTCATCTTTAAAAAAAAAGGGCAAACTTTTGTTTGCCCTTTTCTTTTTTTGTACATTATTCATAAAAAAAATGTACTTTCTTATGACTAATTAATGTAACCTAAAGCTTTAAGTTGAGCAGTCATTTCTGCAAGCATTACTTCCATTTGCTTACCCCACTCATCAGCTCCAACAACACTAGTTGAATCAAGTCCGATGTCAGTTAAAAAACTTTGGAAATATTTATGCTCCATAGCTTTTATCATAGCATCTTCCAATTGTTTCTTTCTGTCAGCTGGAACTCCTTTTCTTGTTACAAATCCTCTAACAGTTGATAATACAACTGGTATTCCAAGCTCTGTAGCAGTAGGAACATTGCTTAATTTTTCCATTCTGTTACTTGCAAGAACAACTGAAACACATAATGTTCCATCTTCAATTTCAGTAACTGCTTCACCTAAGTTTAAAACACCTACATCAATATCTCCTTTGATAAGGTTAGTTTTAATAGGACCAACACCTTTATAAGGAACAATTGTTGGGTCTGTTAATTTTCCTTTTTTTGTAAAAGCAATCGCACTTACATCATCAATACCACCAACATGAGTAGTACCATATTTTAATGATTTTGATTTTTGAGCGCTAATAAATTTTTTAGCATCTTTAATATCATTTTTACAATTTACGACAAATAATTGAGGATCATCAGTTCCTCTAGCAAGTGGTTGCATATCACTTAATTTAACTTTTGTTTTTCCTAATGCCATAGAAACAGCATGTCCTGTAGTCCAAGTTAAAGTATGTTGACCGTCTGCTGGTAAAGTCATCATGTAATCCATAGATGCAGCTCCACCACCACCTTTTTTGTTAACTAATTGCATATCTTGTTTTAGATACCTTCTAGTTCTTAACAACATCATTCTAGTAGTTACGTCAGTACCACCACCAAAACCAGCGTGTGTAATAGCTTGAATTGGATGACCATCTGCTTTTGCAGATGTAATCATAAGTGGAAGTGCAACAACAAAAAATTCAGTTACCAAAAATGCGGCAGCTAAAAATAATTTAAAACTTTTTTTCATTATTTCCCTCTTTTTTAGTTAATTTATATTTAAATATATAAACATAATCTGATACATAGCGTAAAGTAAAAAATGGCTCAAAATAAAATTAACATAGCAGTTCTTCTAGGGGATCCTTCGGGTATAGGCCCCGAACTGGTCTCAAAACTATTATCTGAGGAAATCACAAACAAGGCCAATGTAATTATCATAGGTGAAAAAAATATTTTAGAAACTGGAAATAAAATTTCAGGTATAACTCATAATTTAAATTTCGTTGAAAATTTTGATAGTATTGATTTTACAAAAGATAATAAATTTTTTCTAGATATCTCTGAAGGTAAAAATTTTAATTATAAATTATCTGAGTGCTCTAAAGAGGCGGGAGAAAGTGTTTTAGCTTCTTTGAATTTAGCTTTAGAACTTGCTAAGGAAAATAAAATTCATGCAATAAACTTTGGACCATTTAACAAAACAAGCCTTAAACTTGGAGGAAATAAATATTCCGATGAATTACATTTAATGGCCGAAAAGTTAGAGGTTAAAAATTTTTTTTGCGAGTTTAATGTTATTGATAATTTTTGGACTGCAAGAGTATCATCACATATTCCAATAAAAGAAGTCCCAGAACATATAAAAAAGGAAAAAATTATAAAGCCAATTAAGCTTATAAATGAAGCAATGAAATTAAATGGTATTAAAAATCCAAGAGTAGCAGTTCAAGCATTAAATCCTCATGCTGAATTTGGAACAGAGGAAAAAGAAGAAATTATACCCGCAATAGAGGAGGCAAAAAAATTAGGTATTGATGCTGATGGACCTTTGCCATGTGATACTTCTTTTATTACTGCTTATAAAAATGGAAATCATGATTGTATTGTTGGTATGTATCATGATGCTTTACAATCAGGTTTAAAAGCATTTGGATTTGATCGAGGGGTAACTGTACAAGGAGGTTTGCCTGTCCCTATAACTACTCCTGCACATGGTACAGCATTCGATATTGCAGGTAAAAATAAAGCAAATTTAGAACCAACTTTGAATTCGTTTAAAATTGCACTTACAATGGCAAAAAATAAAAATAGATTATGAAATTGCAAAGTATAAAAAAAAATGACAAAGATTAAAAGCATAAGAACAAAAGTTTATCAATGGAATGGCAAAACTGTTCCACCACAAAATAATTTTTGTACAAATGCTTCTGACCTTTTATTTGAAAAATCGGATGCAATGGGATCTTTTAGATTTCATGAATGGTTAATATGTGAAATTGAAACAGACGATGGAATTATTGGAATTGGAAATGCAGCGCTTGCACCACAATTAGTAAAAAAAACTATTGATACTTATTTAACTCCTTTAGTTATTGGTGAGGACCCTTTTGATTATGCTTATATTTGGGAAAAAATGTACAGAAGAACTCATGCATGGGGTAGAAGGGGATTAGGAATGGTCGCTATTTCAGCAATTGATATTGCTCTATGGGATATAATGGGAAAAATTACAAATAAACCAGTTTTCAAATTATTAGGCGGAAGAACTAAAGAGAAAATTCCAGTTTATGCCTCAAAACTTTATAGCCAACCAATAAAAGAGCTACAAAAAGAGGCTGAAAGTTACGTTAATCAAGGTTTTAAAATGTTTAAAATGAGATTTGGATGGGGACCAAAAGACGGACCTGATGGAATGAAGAAAAATTTAGAATTAGCAGAGGCTGTTAGAGAAGTGATTGGCTATGACACAGATCTTATGATGGAATGTTATATGGGATGGAATTTAGATTACACTAAAAGAATGATTCCTAAATTAGTAAAATTTAATCCTAGATGGCTAGAGGAGCCTGTGATAGCAGACGATATTCATGGTTATGCTGAACTGAATAATATGAATGCTATTCCAATATCTGGTGGAGAGCATGAATTCAACTTATTTGGATTTAAACAATTATTAGATTTAAAAGCAGTTAGTTATATTCAATATGACAATAATAGAGTTGGTGGTTTCACTATTGCAAATAAAATAAATGCGTTAGCTGAAGCTTATCAAGTTCCAGTCATTCCACATGCTGGGCAAATGCATAATTATCATTTAACAATGTCTAACTTTAATTGTCCTATATCTGAATTTTTTCCTGTACACGATGTAGAAATTGGTAATGAGCTATTTTACTATATTTTTGAAGGTGACCCAGCTCCTGAAAACGGATTTATAAACTTGGACGACAATAAACCTGGCCTAGGTTTAACTATTACTGATAAATTTAAATCAGATTTCAAAATAATCGAGTAACTAATAAGTTTGTACTTCATTAATTTTAGGCATTGAATTTGCTGCACCTGCTTTTGTCGTGGAAATTGCAGCTACTTTATTTGAAAATTCTAAAGCATCTTTGATTTTTAATTTATTGGATAAAGCATAAGCAAAAGCTCCATTAAAAGCATCACCTGCTCCCGTTGTGTCTATAACTTTATCCTTTAAACTATAAACATCTATGAAAAAACTTTCATCAGAATTAGCAAAGTAAAGTCCTTTTGGGCCTAATGTTATAACTATATTTTTTACTCCTTTTGCCAAAAAAGTTTTTGCAGCTTCTTCAATTTCTGTTTTACTTTCAACCTTTTTATCTAAATAAAAACTTGCTTCAGTTTCATTAGGAGTAAAATAATCAATACATTTAAAATCACTTTCTTTGATATCTGATGCAGGAGCAGGATTAAAAATTGTAACAGATCCTGTTTCTTTTGCTATATTGAGTGCATAACTAGTTACTTCACTAGGAGTTTCTAGTTGTGTTAAAAAAATTTCTGATTTTTTTATAACATCAATATTTTTATCAATATCTTTATTAGATATCGAACCAGCTGCACCTGGTACAATATTGATAGCATTATCACCTGTTTTTTCATTTATCATTATACCTGCAACACCTGTTGACTGATTTGGGTCTTGGATTATTGAACCTGTATTAATTCCAGCTTCTTCATAAAGCTTAAGAGCCATCTTTGCATTTTGATCTTTTCCTATTTTAGTTATAAAATTTACGTTTCCACCAAGTCTTGCAGCAGCAATTGCTTGATTAGACCCTTTGCCGCCTGGTCCAATTATATGATTATTACCTAAAACTGTTTCTCCTTTAACAGGAATTTTTTCAGCAAAGAAACATAGGTCAGCTACGAATACTCCAAAAATGCATATAGAGTTCATTATTTATCAAGAACCCAAACGCTACCATCTGGTTTAATTACTCCTTTTGTTAGTATAAAACATCCATAAGGTCTTGTTTCAGAAGTAGATACGATTAATTGAGATTTCTTTGCTACTTTATAAAATTCTTGCCTCTCAATTGAGCCTACTTTCCAATTTTCTCCAGAGGTTTCTTTCACAGCTTTTATAAAATCTTTGTGACACTCTGTTAATTCTTCGGGTTTATTATCAACTTGCATTCTTTCTGCAGCAGAGGCTATAAAACTATCAAGTGGAAAAACTGAAAGAATAGCTTTTGCAGCTTCATAGATATTAACACCATCTAATCTAATTACTTTATTATTTAAAGAATGAGAATAAGCAGGAAAATTTGCATCTGTTAACACTAATTTATCACCATGTCCCATGGCTCTTAAATGATATAAAAGTTCAGGATTTAAAATTGGATTAATATTAATTAGCATTTGAATACTATATTACATAAAAAAAAAGGGTGAAATAAAATTCCACCCTTTTAATTTTGTTTTTTCTAAAGATTATTTAAAATCGTTAGCGTTTTCTTTAGTTACTAATTGTGTTCCTGTATCAATGTTAGGATCAATACTTCCACCATTAGCTAACTCAAGAGCATATTTAACTCCATATGCGCCCATGTTGTATGAGAACTGAGCTATTGTTGCAGTCATCTCTCCTTTTAAGATACTTGTAGCAGCATCAGGAGTAGCGTCGAAACCAACAACGATTACATCATTCATATCAGCATCCTTAAGAGCTTGCATTGCACCTAAGCCCATATTGTCGTTAGAAGCAAATATTGCTTTGATGTTAGGATTTTTCAAAATGATTGACTCAGTAACAGATCTACCTTTTGCAGTATCCCACTCAGCAGTTTGAGTTGCAACAAGATTTAAACCACAATTTTTAAATCCTTTAATTGCACCATCTCTTCTTAATAATGCAGTTGATTGAGACTCAATTCCTGTAAGAATTGCGACATCTGAACCTTTTGGAGTTTTATCACAAATAAATTTTGCAGCTAATTCTGCACCATTCATATTATTTGTTCCAATAAAAGTAACACCTTCGTTTATTCCTTTTGTATCAACAAATACAACTGGAACTCCGCTCTTAATAGCATCATCTACTATTGGCGCAAATGCATTTGGATCTCCTGGCGCAAGAGCTAAGGCATCAACACCTTTTGCAAGTTGGTCTTCAACCTGGTTAATCTGTGCCTGAACATCTCCCTCTTGTGGAGGCGCGATTAGAATTAGTTTAACTCCTAATTTTTTAGCCTCTTCTTCAGCACCTTTTGTAACAGAAGCCCAGAATGGATTTCCAGATCCAGGTCCTTTAATACTGAATAAGATCTTTTTACCATGCCCGTCAGCAAAAGATACTGACCCCATGCTAATCAATAAAAAAATTGCTGAAATGAAAACAACAATTTTTCTGTTTAGTTCTCTCATATATTTACCCCTTTAATAATTATTAAAAAATTAATTTAATGAAATTTTTAAAAAAAATTCAACTGTTATAAAAGACCATCAAATTTACAGTTACAACTTTTAGGTGTATTATTTTCTTGTACCAAGATCTCTTCTAAGAACGTCGATATATACAGCTAACACTATAATAGATCCAATTAGAACCTGTTGCCAAAATGAACTTACATCCATCAGATTAAGACCATTTCTTAAAATACCCATGATCATTACACCAGCAAAAACTCCAAGAACTGTACCTCTTCCTCCAAAAAAACTCGCTCCACCAATAATGCATGCTGCTATTGCATCTAATTCAGATTGTAATCCAGCATTAGGATATCCCGAGTCTGTTCGTCCAGCTAAAATAAGTGCTCCAATTCCAGATAAAAATCCACAGAGTGAGTAAACTATTACTAGAATTTTATTGACGTTAATACCGGAGGCTCTTGCAGCATTAGGATTTCCTCCAATTGCATAAATCCATTTTCCTGTTCGAGTTTTATTCATAAATATCCAAAAAATTATGTAAACAATTGCAATAAGAACTAAACTGACTGGTAAATATTGTGATTTTTCTAACCCAAGCCAAGTTAAATCAATCCGTCCATGACCAAGATATCTAACTTCGTCTGTAAAACCACTTATTGGCGTTCCACCTGAAATTAAATTTCCTGTACCTCTAAAGATATACAATGTTCCTAAAGTCATTATGAAAGGATGAGGCATCCTCAGGAGGGTTATTCCTAATCCATTAAATAGACCACATAGAAATCCTGCTATCAAAGGCGTTATTACTACTATGTACCAAGGCGCTCCTGCTTTAGCAACTATTGCAAGTATCATTAACGATAACATCATTATTGATCCAACCGATAGATCAATCCCTGCTGTAACTATCACCATAAACACACCTAATGCTAACATCGATTGCCAGGAAATTTGCTTGAATACATTGGTAACATTTCTCCAGGATAAGAAAACATCTGGCTGAAGGAAGTGCATTACTACAATCATTATTACCAGTAGCAATAATATTCCATACTTTTCAAGGTATGGCATTATTTTTAAATACAGCGAATTTTTTTCTTGATCTTTATTTTCCATAATTATTTTTTACCCATAATCCAACCTATTACTTCGTCTCTTGAAGTTTTAGATAATTCAGACTCTGCAAAATTTGTTCCTTGGAATAAGGCCATCACACGATCACACACGGCAAAAATATCATCCATTCTATGACTGATAACAATTACTCCAACACCTGTTTGTTTTAAACTATTTATAAGATCTAGAACTTTACCAACTTCTTTAATTGCAAGTGCAGCAGTTGGTTCATCCATTATTACAACTTTAGCATTAAATGCTGTTGATCTTGCAATTGCAACTGCTTGCCTTTGACCACCTGAAAGTTCTTCTACTTTTTGATCAGCACTTTTGACATTAATTTTTAATTTACCAAGATGCGCATCAGTAAGTTCTTTAATTTTTTTATAATCTAGAAATTTAAGTAGTCCAAGATTTTTAGTTGGTTCACGCCCTAAAAAAATATTTTCACCTATTGGAAGATTGCCAGCTAATGCCAAGTCTTGATAAACCATTTCTAGACCTAAATTTTGAGAATCTTTAGGGCTTTCTAAAATCTTCTCTTTACCATCAAAGAATAATGAGCCTGCACTTGGTTTGTATAGTCCTGATAAAACCTTCATTAAAGTTGATTTTCCAGCTCCATTATCGCCCACAACACCAAGACATTCTCCTGCATGTATCTTTAAATTTACATTCTCAAGAGCTGTTATGGTTCCAAAGTATTTTGTTACACTTTTTGCTTCTAGAAGTAATTGATTAATTGATGACATAAGTGAAGAAAATATAAAAAAATCAGTTAATTGCAACAGGTTTTGAGGCTAACAGATTTACCGTTTTTCTTTGAGCCCTTTTGCAGAATTTTGGAGGCATTTTTTTTAAAATTAAGTTCATATCTTTTAGAACAATATCACCCATTTCAAAAAAAGCCTGTTCTAAAGCTCCGGCTCTATGAGCTGAAAACAATATATTTTTAAGCTTTCTAATTGGATCATTTTTTTTTACAGGTTCTTCAGGAAATACATCTGTTGCGACATATATATCTCCCTTTTTAATTCTTTTTTTTAGGTCCATAAAATTAACAATTGCTGCTCTACTCATTAAAACAAAAACTGATTTAGGCTTCATTTTATTTAATAATTTTTTGCTTATTAAATTTTTATTTTTAGTTGTGACAGTTGCTAGAACATAAATAATGTCACAATCACTAAACATTTTATTTAAATTAATAGACTTAAAACCAGCTTTTTTTATTATTTTATTTGGGACCCAGGGGTCATAAACATTTATATTTTTTGTAAATGGTAGCAGCAATGGATAAAGCGCCTTAGCTAAATCTCCAAAACCAAGTAAACCAATTTTTTTATTTGCCAAAAGGGAAGCATTCAAATTACTCTTTAAACCATATATTTCTTTACCTTTTACAAAATCAAAATGAGCATTATGTATATTTCTCAATATAGACAAAGTCATACCTAAAGCTATTTCAGCAACAGGCTTTGAAAAAACAGGTGATGTAGCGATTACATCAATTTTTTTTTTAAAGCAATAATCATAGTCAATATTATCCATAAAATTACTTTCGACATTTATAATACATTTCAACTTAGAAGCTTTTGATAAAAGATTTTTATCAAGATCTGGTTGACCCATTATAAAAGTAGCTTTATGAATATTTTTTTCATAAAAATCTTTTTTATTTAACTTAGGAGCAGTTATTAATTTATATTTCGATTTTAATTCCTTAAGTTTTTTTTTTGAAAAGATTAAGTCTAATTTTCTTGGATATGGATCAGAAATAACTATATGTTTCTTCACGGTCTATTTATTTAAGTAATTTCTTTGCATCTATTTCTAAAAACCTTTTTGGTTTTACACAGTTAGAATTAATTGACACAGATGTTCCAAATTTAGCTGCTTTCATAATAGAAGTAATAATTTCTAATACATGTAAAGATATCTCACCATTACATAAATGTTTTCTTTTATTCTCAATTGAATATGCCATTTCTGATAATCCAGCTCCTCGATAGTTTGCATTAGTTGGTGCTTCGTTAGCTCTAGAACTTTGTGTTCTTATGTTAATACGTCCCAAAGACATTTTTGTAGTCTTAAATTCTTTCCAATTTTCCCCTAATTTATTACAAGTTAACACTGATCCACCAAACATATTTGGGTCAGGAACAATCATTGAGCCCTTTTCTCCATATAATTCAACGTGATTTCTTTGATGAGCTATTACATCAAATGATAATGTTAATCTTATAACGGAGTTATTTTTAAAAGTGATTGTAGATAAATAAGTAGTTGGACATTCTACCTTAAATTTTTTTCCTTTTTTGGGTCCTATACCAATAGTTCTATATTTTTGACCTTGAATGATGGTGCTAGTTACTTTTTTTGCAGGTCCTAACAGATTTACTAAAGCGGTAATATAATATGGTCCCATATCAATAACAGGACCTCCCTCATTTTTTGCAAACCAAGGTTCAGGGTTAGGATGATAAGACTCAATTCCAGGAAAAGCAAAAACTGCATTGCCTAATTTAATTTTTCCAATTATGTTTTTTTCAACTAGTTCTTTAGATTTTTGAATTCCACCGCCCAAAAATGTATCGGGAGCATTACCTAAATATAATTTTTTTTTCTTTGAAAATTTTATTAAATCTTTTCCATCTTTAAAATTTATTGCTAATGGCTTTTCAGAGTATACATGTTTTCCATTTGCTAAAGCTTTTTTAGATATTGAATAATGCGCTTTTGGAATTGTAAGGTTTAAAATAATTTCAACCTCTTTATCTTTTAGCAATTCATTTACAGTTAAAAATTTTATTCCATAGTTTAATGCACAACGTTTTGCAGCTTTCACATTAATATCTGCACATTTAACAATTTTAATATTATTGAAATATTTTTCAGCTCTAAAATATGTTTCAGCGATATGTCCACAACCTATTAAACCAATTTTAAAAACCTTATTCATAAAAAGTTTTTAAACACCTTGTCTCTGTTTTGATTTTCCTTCTTTATGGAGTTTTAATGCTTCTTCATTTTCTTTTGATGTTGGTATTTCAAGCGTAGGACTTTCCCAATAAGCAGATCCCTCAAGCCATTCATAACTATGTGTTTTGATTGAAATAACATAAGTGATATCTGACTGTTTAGCTCTTTTAAATGCCTCTTCTAATTCTGAAATACTAGAAACATGTTCTGATTTTGCACCCATACTTGCAGCATGTTGAGCAAAATTAACTTCTTTTAAATCTTGAACATTTGATGAATTAAATAAACAATTAAATTCTTTTCCACCCTTGAACAATTGAAGTCTATTTATAACAGCATGACCTCCATTATCACACACGATAATTATTAGTTTGTTATTCGTTAATACTGATGAATATATGTCAGAATTGTTTAATAAATATGAACCATCTCCTACAAATGCAATAACATCTTTATCTGGGTTTGCCATTTTAATTCCAAGAGCACCGGAAATTTCATAACTCATGCAACTAAATCCCCACTCTGTCTCATGTGTATTTAACTCTTTTGGCCGCCAAACTTGAACAACTTCTCCGACTAAACCTCCTGCTGCTGTAACAGCTATATCAGTTGGATCTGAATTCCTATAAATTGCTCCAACAGCGTGAGCATAACTTGGTAAATCTTGATTAGTGGGACCACTCTCTTTATCTATATATTCATTCCAAGACTTAAGCTCATCTTGTGATTTTTTATGCCAATTATCAGATGATCTCCAATCTCCAAGTGCATTTGATAATTCTATTAATGATACTTTTGCATCTCCAATAACTGCATCTGCTAAATGTTTATTTGCATCGTGTCTAGCAATATTAATTGAAACTAGTTTAAATTGAGGATTTTCAAAATTCGCCCATGATCCAGTTGTAAAGTCAGCTAATTTTGTACCAATACAAATTGCTAAATCAGTTTCTTTAGCTAAATTATTTGCAGCCTTCCCTCCAAGTCCTCCTATTGGTCCTACAAAATGAGAATGATCTCTTTTCATTGTTGAGTATCCCATAACTGTTTGAGTTACTGGTATATTATGTTTAACTGCAAAATTGCTTAACTCTTCCATGGCGTCAGAATAAAATACTCCTCCACCTGAAATTATAATTGGGTTTTTGGAATTCTTAATTCTTTCAACAGCTTGTTTAATTTGAAAATCATCTGGCTTGGGTCTTCTAATATTGTGAACTCTTTCTTTAAAGAATTCTTCTGGATATTCAAATGTTTCTCCTTGTACATCTTGGCATAAAGATAAACACGCAGGGCCACAATCTGCTGGATCTAACATGGTTTGAATTGCTTGAGGAAGTGACTGTAATATTTGCTCTGGTCTTGTAATTCTATCAAAATATTTTGTAACTGGTTTAAATGAGTCATTAGCTGTCATTCCTGGATTTGAAAAGTGTTCAACCTGTTGCAAAACTGGATCTGGCATTCTATTTGCATAAGTATCTCCAGGTAAAAATAAAATTGGCAATCTATTACTCATTGCTACTGCTGATGCTGTAATTAGATTTGTAGATCCTGGTCCAACCGAACTTGTTGCAATAAAAATTTGTTTTCTTCTTTTAGCTCTTGAAAAAGCAATGCCTGTTAAGGCCATATTTTGTTCATGGTGACCTCTATAAGTTGGAAGTTTATCCTTATTTTCTTCTAATGCTTGACCTATGCATGCAACATTACCATGGCCAAAAATACCAAATGCCCCTGGAAATAAAGGCTCTACTTTACCGTCAATATAGATTTTTTGAGATATTAGATGTTTAACTAAAGCATGAGCGCAAGTAAGCTTTATTTTTTTCATTTTTCTAGTTATATTCTCCTCAAAAATTCAACTAATAAACCATAAAATAAAAATTATGTATAGCAAATTTGGACAATTCATTGATGGTAAATGGCAATCATCTCAAAATAATGAAACTTACGATGTGTTAAATCCAGCAACTGAAGAAGTAATAGGCAAAGCATCAAAAGCTGGTGAAGAAGATGTAAATAAAGCACTCAAGTCAGCTGAAAAAGGTCTTGAAGTTTGGAGAAATACTCCACCTTGGCAAAGATCAAAAATTATAAGAAAAATTGCAGATCTTATGAGAGAGAGAACTGATGTACTAGCAAAATGGCTTACATTGGAAGTTGGAAAACCTTTGTCAGAAGCTAGAGGAGAAGTCGGAGGCGCTGCAGACATTTTCGAATGGAACTCAGAAGAAACAAAAAGGATATACGGTCAGATAGTTGAGAGCAGATTTGAACACACAAGAATGTATGTAAAATATGAGCCTGTTGGTGTTGTTGCAGGATTAATACCATGGAATTTTCCAATAGTTCTATCTTCTAGAAAAATTTCAACTGCCTTAGCAGCTGGGTGCTCAGTAATATGTAAGCCAGATGTTATTACTCCAGGAAGTGTAATGGAACTAATGAATATTATAAATGATGCAGGAGTTCCTCCAGGTGTTGTTAATTTATTATCGGGTGATCCAGCACAAATTTCATCACAACTTATATCTTCTGATATAGTTAAAAAAGTTTCTATCACTGGATCGACTAGAGTAGGTAAACTTATTTTAAAGCAAGCCGCTGAGAAAGTTCAAAGAGTAACAATGGAATTAAGTGGTCACTCACCTTTTATAGTTTTTGATGATGTAGATATAAATAAAGTTACAGATATGGCAATAACGGCAAAATTTAGAAACAACGGCCAAGTTTGTATATCACCGGCAAGATTTTATATCCATGAAAAGAAAAAAGATGAGTTTGCAAAAACATTAGTTGAAAAAGTTTCTAAACTTAAAATTGGAAATGGAATGGATGACGACACAATATTAGGTCCATTAACAACAGAGAAGAGATTGAATGAGATAGAGGCATTAGTCGAGAAAACAAAAAAAGAAGGAGCAACTGTTTTATGTGGCGGAAAGAGACCATCAGGTTTTAATAAAGGATATTTTTATGAACCAACTGTTTTTGACAATGTTCAAGATAACTTTACGATTGCAAAAGAAGAACCTTTTGGGCCATTAGTTCCACTACTAACGTTTAAAGATACAGATGAAGTTGTTGAAAGAGCTAATGATAATGACTTAGGTTTGGCAAGCTATATTTATACAAATTCTTTAGAAAAAGCTCACAAAGTTTCTGAAAAAATGGAAACTGGAACATGTGCAGTAAATCATCCTACTATTGCGTTTGCAGAAGTTCCTTTTGGAGGTATCAAACAGACAGGTTATGGTAGAGAAGGTGGATCAATGGCTATCAAGGATTATTTAAATATTAAATATACTCATTTTGGTCTTAATTATTAATGAGAAAAAATAAAGTTAAACAAATGATGGCTGAAAGAAAGCCAGTTGTTAACGGCTGGTTACAGATACCAAGCACAGTCTCTGCAGAAGTTATGGCGCATCAAGGTTGGGATTCTCTTACTGTTGATATGCAACATGGGCTTGTTGATTACACAAACGCACTTCCAATGCTTCAAACAATTTCTTCAACTGATGTAACGCCTCTTGCAAGAGTAAATTGGAATGAACCAGGACAAATAATGAAAATTTTAGACGCTGGTTGTTATGGAATAATTTGTCCTATGGTAAGCAATAAAGAAGAGGCA
>CABYOT010000013.1 GCA_902520695.1 uncultured Pelagibacteraceae bacterium | reverse complement strand
GGAAAAATATATTTTTGGATAAAATCAGTTTTACTTTTATATCTGTCATAGATGGAGTCATCTATAGTAATTGATTGTATAGCTGCTGTTCCTCCATCAACCAAGTTTTCTTTAATAGTATTAAAATAATTTTTTAAATAACTCTGACCTACTGCTTCTATCATTTCTATAGAAGCTATTGAATTATAATTATTTTTAACATCTCTAAAATCTAACATTTGTATATTTATTTTTTCATTCAAACCTTCATTGTGAATTCTTTCTTTTGAATATTCGTATTGTTTTTTGGAGATTGTTATACAATCTAACTTTACGTCATAATTTTTTCCAATATATTCTGCAAATCCTCCCCACCCACAACCAATCTCAAGCATCTTATCGCCTGATTTAGGCTTAACAAGACTTGAGAGTTTTTTATATTTATTTAACTGAGCTTTTTCCAAATCATTACTATCGTCAAAAATTGCACTTGAATAAGTTAGGGTTTTATCAAGCCATAATGAGAAAAATTCATTCCCTAAATCGTAATGCTTTCTAATGTTTTCTTTACTCCTAGATTTATTATTTTTAATAAACAAACCTTTGATTTTATTAAATATTGAAAGATCGAAAGAGCCAGAAAATTTATGAACTATTTTTATATTTTTTGCCGCTAGCTCTATAAGATTCGTTAAATTATTCGTCTCAAAATAATTATCCATATATGCTTCTGCCAGACCTACACTTCCATTTTTGATAATTTTAAAAGTTAACCCTGGTTTATTTATTTTTAGATCAGCATTTAATCTTTCATTACTATTTCCGAAAGTATATTCTTTTCCATCATGGTTTATTATTTTTAAATTTCCGTGTTTAATAAATTTTAGCGAGTTAAAGACAATTTTGTCTGATAATTTATTCAAATTCACTTTTTTCTACCGAACTATTATTTTTAATATTTATTTTTTTTTTAATAAACTTTATTCCTTTTAACCATAGTTTAAATGCCTCATAGTGGATTGCGACAATAACTTTAAATGTCATTAAGGGGTGAAAAATATAGGAAACGAATAGATTTTTATTACTAAATTCTTTTGCAGTACCGTCTTGAGATGCGAATAAAAGTTTACCATCATTATCAGATTGATCAATTATAACTGATATTTTATCTGAGGGCTTATTTACTCTAAATTTGTAATTACACTCCATATCTATGAAGGGCGATACATGAAATTTTTTTACACAACTATTTCTTAAAGTTTCATTATCTTCAGCTTTGAAAATGTATGTGTGTTGTTCACCAAATGTATTTTTAACCTCATAAAATAAAGAGATTATCTTATCGTACTTATCATATATAAAGAAAACACTTAGAGGATTAAATACGTAACCTAATATTCTTGGATAACAGAATAATTTGATTTTAACCTCTTTATTGTCAATACCAATATTTTCTAGTTTTTTTTTTACCCAGTTTTTTAAAGAGGTGCCATCTCTATCCCCATGGTCTTTGTCAAAAAAACTGATTATATTGAATTTATTATATGAAAATAATTTAATTTTATTATCAATTTCATTTAAATCATCTAAGTCTATCAATAATGAAAAAACCCTATATTTGAAATAATGATTTTTAGGTTTAAATCGTCTGTGTATTACTTTTCCTACATATATCTTAGAGTTTTTAAGCATTTATATACTTAATCATATCTATTGATGATTTTATACCATCTTCATGAAATCCATATCCAAAATAACTTCCACAAAATAAAATATTATTTTTATTTTGAATTAGGTGAAGATCTTTCTGGCTATTGATTGCATTTTGATCAAAGTAAGGATGTGTAAATATAACTTTTCGGATTATTTTATCATCGGGTATCTCTAAATAAGGATTTAATGTTAAAAAAATATTTTTATTTATATTCAAATTTTGTAATAAATTTAGCCAATAAGTAATTGAATTTTTTTCACTATTCTCAGACTCGATCGAGGAATTCCATGAACACCAAGCACTTTTATTATTTGGCATATAACTTATATCCTCATGTACTATAGCCTCATTTGTTTTATATTTAAAATTACTTAAGATCTTATTTTCTATTTCTTCAGGATTTTCAATTAAAGAGAGGGCTTGATTAGCATGAGTAGCCAATACAACTTTATCGTAAGTAAAATATTCATTTTTATCTCCATAATAAACCTGAACTGCGGATCCAATTCTTTTAATTTTATTAATATTGTAATTTTTATAATATTCGCCACTGATTTTACTTAGAATTTTATTTACATATGTTCTACTTCTTTTGGAAACTGTGAACCATTGCGGTCGATCTTTTAATTTGAATAATCCATGATTTTGAAAAAATTTAAAAAAAAATTTCAATGGCATTTGTTTTGCCTCGTAAGGGGGCATTGACCATATTGCTGATACCATAGGAATAATATGGAATTTGATAAAATACTCTGACAATTTTAAATTGTCTAAATAGCTGCCTAAAGTAATATTTTCGTTAATTGAATCTTGATTTTCACTTTGTTTATAAAAACTAATTATAGTAAAAAACATCTTCAAAAATTTTATATTTAACAGGTTTGATTTATTGCTAAAAATTCCAGAAAGACCTTTTCCACAATATTCTATATTAGAGTCTCTTACAGATACTGAGAATGACATGTTGCTTTTTTCGATAGCAATATCATTTTCTTGAAAAAAATTTATTAAATTTGGATAGGTTTTTTTATTAAATACAATAAAGCCTATATCAATAGGGACTATATTATCTTCAACATTAACATCAATAGTATGAGAATGACCTCCAAAATGGTCTTCTTTCTCAAATAGATCTACTTTATATTTTTTAGATAAACTATACGCTGCACTTAGACCTGATATACCAGAGCCTATAATAGCTAATTTCATTATTGAGGATTATATTTATTTTCTTTTGTAAAGGATGAGACAAATTGTAGAAAAACTGCAAAAATTATAATGCTTCCTCCTATTAATACGTAGTATGAAGGGTTTTCATTTACAAATAGCCAAGCCCAAAGAGGACCAAGTATTGCCTCTGTAAGCATTATTATGCCGACCATAGCTGATAGAGTTTTTCTTGCACCAATTGTTATTAAGATAAAGCCAAGTCCTATTTGAAATGTCCCAGACAAAAATGCCAAAAACATATCATTTAAAGATATAGAAATTTTTGTTGAAGCTAAAAAACCTATTATCATTGCAACTATTCCTGCAACTAATTGTAAGGGTACCATATCCACATGAGGATATCTTCTCACAATTAAAATTAGAGTTGCGAAGGTAATTGGCATTATAAAGGCAACAATATTTCCAGACATTTGTCCACTTGATAGAGTATTACCTAGCATTAAAATTAATCCAGAAATTGCTAAAATAATAGAAGCTAAAGTAATTTTTGAAATTTTTTCTTTCAAAAAAAAATATCCAAATATCGCTAGGAAAATTGTTTGTGTTTGTATTATGAAATTTGTATTTGCAACAGTAGTATTGTACATAGCAAAAACATAACTGCTAAATCCAATACCCAATATAATTCCACCAATTAAGCCAGGAATACCCGAGACATAAATTTTTTTAAATACCTCTCTTTTGTAAGTTACAATTAAAAAAATAATTACAACAATTATAAAAAAAACCTGTCTCCAAAATAAGATTTGCCATAAAGTTGATCCTTCAAATGATTTAACAATCAACCCACCAAAACTTAGACAAAATGCGCCAAAAAAGATTAATAATGGACCTGGTATCTTTGAAATAAAATTCATTTAATATTGGAAATTAAATTTTGAGTTTCCATCTCATACAACTTAAAAATAGTTTCTGCATCTTTTAAATTAATTTCTTTAAATTTAATTTTTGATCCTGGAGGTATTTGTACTAGTTTGTCATAATCAGCAGTTATTACAACTCCAATCTTAGGGTAACCCCCTATAGTTCCATGATCAGATAGCATAATTATTGGATCCCCATCTGCAGTGATTTGGATAACGCCCTTCACTAATCCTTCTGACTTTATATTTGTATTTTTAATATTACTAATCTTAGGTCCTTTAAGTCTTATTCCCATACGATCACTTAATTTGGTTACATTAAATTCATCACTTAAAAATGAATGTATTGCATCTTTTGAAAAATAATCAAAATGGGGTCCTTTTATTATTCTAATATTTTCAATTTTTGAATTTAGGTATTCTATTTTATTTTTTGGCAGGATTTTTTTTATATTTTTTAAATGAATTATTTGTCCTTTCTCAAGTTTTTCCCCACTATTTGCGCCAATTTTAGCCTTAGTATTTGTAGAACAACTATTTAAATAATAATCTACCTCAAATGTGCCTCCAATAGATAAATAACCATATACTGATCGATTAGTAGACAGTATATCTAAGCAATCATTATTCTCTAAAATAATATTTTCGTAACAACTAAATTCTAAATTTTTGTTTTTTCTTATAATTTTAAAATTAACATCTCCAGTAACATTGATGGAGATATTTTCTCCTATATATTTCAATTTTGGACCTTGATATGCAAATTCTAGGACCGGATTATTTATTTCATTGTTTGAAATGGTATTTGCTAATAAAAAATTCCTATTATCCATTGCTCCACTAAAAGGTATACCTATATGATAAAAATTATTTCTACCATTGTCTTGAAATGTAGAATTAATACCTGGTCGTAATACCTCAAAATAGTTTTTATTCATATTTTTTTTCATACTCTAGTTTAGAAATTGGGTAAAATGATATTGTATCACCTGGATTGATTAGATTAGGTTCAGTATTTTTTTTATTATCAAAAATATCAACTGGTGTCTTACCAATTATATTCCAACCACCTGGACTTTCAAAAGTATAAATATTACAAAATTGCTCTGTTATACCGATGGAATTTTTTGGGACCTTAACTCTTGGTGTTTCTAAGCGCTTTGCAAAAAGAGATTTATCCATATCTCCTAAGAATGGCATTCCCGCAATAAAACCTGTCATATAACAATAATAATTTTTAGAAAAGAATGTTTCATAAATTTTTGCTTCATTTATCTTTAATAATTTTTGTAAACGTTTTATATCTAGTGCAAACTCCTCTGCGCAACAAACTGGGATTTTAATAAGATTATTTTTTGAATTATTATTTTTTTTTAACTCTAAATTTTCAACTTGTTTTTTTAATTTAGCAAAACTCGTAAGTTTTAAATCGAAACTAATTACTAGTTTATTATAACTAGGTGTAATATTTGTAATACCTAAAAAATTACTATCTCTTAAATTGTTAAAATAATTTATAACATTTCTGTTAATTTCTTTATTTACCTCAGTACCAAAGTCACAGTATAATGCTGCGTCACCAAGATTTGATATATTTTTAATCATGTCATGTTATACTTTAAGCTTTATAGTATGGAAATTAATTTAAATTGTGATTTAGGTGAAAAATCAAAGCATCATTCAAATGAGAATGATCCCAATTTACTCAAAATAGTAAACTCTGCAAATGTGGCTTGTGGGTACCACGCTGGAGATGAGGAAACTATGAGAGAAGTTGTAGAGATTTCAAAGCAAAATAATGTAAGTATTGGTGCACATCCATCATTCAATGATCCAGAGAACTTCGGAAGAAAACGGATTAATCTTGGTGCTGATGAGATTTCTAGGCTTTTAATAGATCAATATGAAATTTTGCAAAATATTGCCATTAAATTAGATGAAAAGGTTTCTCATATTAAACCACATGGAGCCTTGAATAATATGGCTTGTGAGGACCTTGAACTGGCAACAATTTTGGCAAAAACTATTTATAGTATTGATAAAGATATAATTTATTTAGTACCAACAGGTTCAAAAATGGAAATTGCAGCTAAAAAATTAAATATGAAAATTGCATGTGAAATTTTTGCAGATAGAAATTATGAAGACGATGGAACACTTGTATCAAGAAGTAAGGATCATGCCCTAATAACCGACCCTGAGCGAGCTAAAGAGCACGTATTCAATATGGTAAAAAACCAAACTCTTAATTGTCACAGTGGAAAACAAATACCTTGTGAAATCGATTCAATTTGCATACATGGAGATAACGCAAGTTCTCTTTCTACTGCAAAACAAGTAAGAGAAAACTTGATAAAAAATAATTTAGAATTAAAGCCTCTAAATAAAATGAAAAAATTTATATAATTATGATTAAAAAAATATTTACTCTTTTCATATTCTTTTTTTTAACTGTTGAAACTTTTGCTGCTGGAACAAGTTCATCAGATAAAAAACCGAGCTATAAAAATGCTGTGAAAATAATTGAAGCAGCTAAGAAATATGAATCCAAAAATAAAATGGATAAAGCATTAAAAAGATACGAAAAAGCTCAAAAAATTTTATTAAAACTCGACAAAGAAAAGCCCTTACAAGCTGATACACTAAACTACCTGGGTTTTACAACTAGAAAACTTGGGGACTTTGAAGCAGGAGAGAAATATTACTTACTAGGACTACAAGTTGAACCAAATCATGTTGGAATAAATGAATACTTAGGTGAATTATATGTCGTTACAAACAGAATAGATTTAGCAAAAGAAAGACTAGAAGTTTTAAAAGGTTGTAATTGTGAAGAGTATCAAGAATTAAAAGAAATTATAGACGGATCAAAAAAATCAAAATATTAGTTTATATTTTGAATCATTTGCTCAGGCATCCATAAGGCTATTTGAGGAAACAAGACAATTAAGATTACCGCAAATATCATCAACAAGAATAACGGAAATGCACTCTTGGCGATGTAGCCCATATCTTTGTTAGCCATACCTTGCAAAACAAATAAATTAAATCCAACTGGAGGGGTAATTTGAGCCATTTCAACAACTATAACTAAAAATATACCAAACCAAATCATATCAAAACCAGCCTGCCTTATCATAGGTTCGATAATAGCCATTGTAAGTACAACTGCTGATATTCCATCAAGAAACATCCCTAAAATTATATAAAAAATCATTAATACGAAAATTAAAACATATGGTGATAATTCCATATTTTGTATCCAAATTGCTAGATTTCTAGGAAGACCAGTAAATCCCATGGCGAGTGATAAAAATGTTGCTCCAGCTAGTATGAATGCAATCATGCACGAGGTTTTTGTTGCACCAAGTAAAGATTCTTTAAAGGTTTTTAAGTTTAAACTTTTTTGAAAATAAGAAAGTATTAAAGCTCCCACAACACCCAGAGATGCCGCTTCAGTTGCTGTTGCAATTCCAGTATAAATAGAGCCAATTACACCAAGGATTAATAAAATTACAGGTATTAACTGTTTTGATTTACTTAATTTATTTAAAAAAGAGTAATTTTCTTCAGTTAGCGGCATTTTATTTTTATTTAACAAAGACCATATGATTACATAGCCCATAAAAATCAGAGCAATCATTATTCCAGGAATTATTCCAGCTATAAATAGTTTAGCAATAGACTCTTGAACAGTTACTCCATAAATAATTAGAATAATTGAAGGAGGGATTAGTAATCCTAAAGTTCCAGAACCCGCAAGACTTCCAAGTAAAATTTTTTCAGGATATTTTCTTTTTCTTAACTCTGGAATTGACATTTTTCCAACCGTAGCGACTGTTGCAGCTGAGGATCCAGATATAGCTGCAAACAATGCACATCCAACAACATTGACATGTATTAAACCTCCAGGAAGTTTCTGTAACCAAGGAGCCAGTCCCTCAAATAAATTTTCAGATAATTTAGTCCTAAATAAAATTTCTCCCATCCATACAAAAAGAGGCAAAGCAGTCAGAGTCCATGATGATGATGCACCCCAAATTGTTGTGGCCATAGCATCTCCAACTGGTCGAGAAGTAAATAAAATCATTCCAATAGAAGAAACACCAATCATGCTTATTGCTACCCATATTCCAGAGCTTAAAAAAAGTAGTAAAACTGTAATAAAAAAAATAGCTAATAAAATTTCAATCATTATTATAAATTTTTAAAATTAGTAGATGAAAGGCACATATAAAAAAAAGTGTTGCTCCAATAGCGACGCTACATTGAGGTATCCATATTAAAATTTCATCAGCACCTTCACTTCTTTCCTCAAACTCGTATGAGATTTTTAACATTTTGATAAAATAATATGACATATAACCTGCAAATATTGTTGTGACGACTAAGCTCCAAACTTCTAAAAATTTTTTTTTAAAACCTGTAGACTTTTCTAAAAATAATGTGATTCTTATATGACCCCCATTTACGAATGTATATGAAAGAGCAAAAAAAGATGAGGCAGCCATACAATACCCTGAGTATTCAGCTAATCCCCTTATATAAAAACCGAAAATTCTAGATGCAATTCCGATTAATATAAAAACTGCAATAAGAATTAAAAAAACTGCAGCTATATATCCTGAATAATTATAAATACTATTTAATGATTTATTTAATTTCTGTAACATAAAAAAGGCTGTTTTTTTAAACAGCCTTTTTTATTATATTTTTTTTATTTGTATGCGGCAAGTACGCTAGCACCTGTTTTGCCAGCTTTTTTCTTCCATTCTTTTGCCATTTTTTTTCCAACTTTTTGGAAATGTTTTTCTAAATCAGCATTTACTTTGCCTACTACCATTCCTGCAGCAGCTAGAGCTTTTTTATCTTCAATATTTCCAACTCTCGAAAGCATCCAGCCTTTTTCTTCTGCAGCAGCAGCTTCTCTTTTAATTAGCATTTGAGTATCAGAATCTAGTTTATTCCAAGATCCTCTATGTGCAACAACCATATTTTTTGGGAACCAAGCAGCGATGTCATAGAAATATTTAACACCGTTCTCCCATATTTTGCTATTTTTACCAGTTGTTGGAGATGTAATCATACTTTCGACTGCCCCTGTTGAAAATGCTTGACTGATTTCAGCCGCCTCAATTTTAGTTGGAGCCATACCTGTAAGCTCTGCAATTCTAATTGTTGCAGAATTATAAGCTCTAAATTTTAAACCTTCTAGATCTGAAACACTATTGATTTCATTTTTGCTATATAGTCCTTGTGCAGGCCATGGCACAGCATATAAAAATACTAATCCTTTTTGGTTTAAACTTTCAATGATTGCTGGCTTTGAAGCTTGATAAAGTTTCATAGCATCGTCATATGAAGTTGCTAAAAAAGGTTGTGAGTCAATTTCAAGAATAGGGTCAACTTTTCCTAATGCAGACATAAATCTTTCACCCATCTGTGCTTGACCAGTTCTTACCGCTCTAAAGATTTCTCCACCTTTAAATAATGATCCACCAGGATGTGTAACTATTGTAAGTTTTCCGCCACTTTTCTCTGAAACATTTTTAGCAAATTCTGCTGCATTTGCTGAGTGAAAGTTGCTCGCACCATAAGCTAAAGCCATATCCCACTTTTCAGAAGCATTTACATTTGCTATTAACAAGACAGAAAATAAAATAGAAAACAAAGTTTTTAAAATTTTCATTAATCCTCCTTAATTTTTAAAAAATACATCTCATTATGTATTATTTATTAAATCAATAAAAATTTTCCCATGTTTTATTGAAAAATTTGAAATTGTTACTATTATATTGTTATCTTGATCGAAGAAGCCCTTATTTTACTGCAAATTATCTTTATAGATATTATATTGGCAGCTGATAACGCCATAATAATTGGTCTAATTGCAGCTAATTTTGTCCCAAAGAATAGAAAAAAAATCATATTTTGGGGAGTGGTCGGAGCTTTAATTTTTAAAGTTTTATTCGCAGTATTTGCGACCTATTTATTCAAATTTTACTTCATAAAAATTCTTGGAGGTTTGCTTCTAATTTGGATAGTAAATGATCTTAGAAAAGATCTTTTACAAGCTCAGAGACAAATTAAATCACCAACAAAAAAATCCTTAGAACCTTCATTTGCAAAGGGTATGTATAAAGTACTTTTCGCAGATATAACAATTAGTTTTGATAATGTTATAGGTGTTGTTGGTGCTTCTAAGGGTAACTTTGGGTTTATGATCTTTGGTTTAATTTTATCTGTAGTCCTCACAGGTGCTATGGCCACTTATTTAGCTAATTATATTCAGAAACATTTATGGGTCGTCTATATTGGAATAGCAGTTATTCTTATACTTGCAATACAGCTTATTATTGGTGGACTTGTTGACTTAGAAATTCTAAAAATTAATGAGGAATTTAAAAAGTATTTTTAGTAAGAATGCTTTAATGACGGATATGAACCTCTTTTCACGTCTGACCCAAATTTTTTAACTGCATTTCTAATATTAATTTTAAAATTAGCATATTTCTTAACAAATTTTATTTTACTATTAGTCAAACCTAATAAATCATCTGTAACTAAAATCTGACCATCACAAAACTTTGATGATCCAATTCCTATTGTTGGAATTTCAATCGTCTCAGTAATTTTTTTTGAAAGTTTTCTCTCAATACATTCTAATACAATAGCAAAAACACCTGCCTCTTCTAAGATTTTTGAATCTTTTAATAAATTTTTTTTTTCTTTTTCAGTCTTACCTTTATATCTAAATCTACCTCTTTGAGATTGTGGAGTTATACCTATGTGACCCATTACTGGAATTTTATTATTTACTAAATGTTTAATTATATCTTTGATCTTACTACCTCCTTCTAATTTGATACCATCACATTTTGTTTCTTTAATTATTTTTTTACAATTTTTTAACGCCTGCAATTTATTTTTATAAGTATTAAATGGCATGTCTACAATCATCAAACTTTTTTTTACTCCTTTTCTTACACTTTTAGAATGTTCAATCATCATAGATAGATTTACTTTTCTTGTTGTATCAAAATTATATAAAACAGAACCCAAGGAATCTCCAACGAGTACAAGGTCTGTGTATTTATCAACTTCTTCAGCAATATTTTTTGAGTAGGCTGTTAAACAGACTATTTTTGACTTATTTTTTTTTTTTAATATAAGCCTACTTATTTTCGAAGGCATAAATATTTATTACCAAGTGCCTGTATTTTCCATAGATTTCCATGGCTCTATTGGTTCCAAGTAGCCATCTTGAAGTATTTCAACAGAAATTTTATCTGGAGATCTAACAAATGCCATATGACCATCTCTTGGTGGTCTGTTAATTGTATAACCCATGTCTCTTAATCTTTGACAAGTCTCATATATATTTTCAACTCTGTACGCCAAATGTCCAAAGTTTCTTGAACCATCACCCAAACTATCTCCATCCCAATTGTATGTTAATTCTATTTCAGCTTTCTCATCATCTGGAGCAGCAAGAAATACTAAAGTATACCTGCCCTTTTCACTGTCTTTTCTTCTTGTTTCTTTAAGACCTAACCCTTCACAGAAAAATCTTAATGACTCGTCTATGTTTGAGACTCTAATCATTGTGTGTAAATATTTCATAAAAATTACTTATATAGTCTTATTATTCCAATTCAATAGTACTTGGTGGCTTAGAAGTAATATCATAAACTACTCTATTAATACCTCTTATATTATTTACAATTTGATTAGATACTGTTTGCATAAAAGATTTATTAAATTGATAGAAATCAGCTGTCATTCCATCTTCTGATGTAATTGCCCTTAAAAGACAAAGAAACTCATAGGTTCTATTATCTCCCATTACACCAACTGTTTTTACAGGAAGTAATGCAGCATAAGCCTGCCAAATCTTGTTATATAGGTTATTTTCTTTTAAAGAATTGATAAAATAATTATCAGCCTCTTTTAAAATGTTTATTTTTTCTTTAGTTATTATGCCAGGCATTCTTATTGCAAGGCCTGGTCCTGGAAATGGATGTCTAGAAATTATTTCATTACTCAATCCTAGTTCTGATCCTAACTTTCTAACCTCATCTTTAAAAAGGTATTTTAGTGGTTCTACTAATTGAAGTTTCATTTTTTTTGGCAAACCACCTACATTATGATGTGATTTAATTTTTGAAGTTTGACTTCCAGTCACAGATTTACTTTCAATTAAATCGGGATACAAAGTTCCTTGAGCCAAAAATTTTACATTTTTAATTTTATTTGCATATTTTTCAAATATTTTAATAAAAAGATTTCCTATTATTTTTCTTTTTTTTTCTGGATCAGATATATTTTTTAATTTTGATAAAAATAAATTTTCAGCATTCACATAAATTAGATTAATTTTAAATTTCTTTTTGAATGTATTTACAACTTGCTTTTCTTCATTTTTTCTAAGTAGACCAGTATTAACAAAGATGCATGTTAATTTTTTTCCTATTGCATTTGATAATAATTTAGCGACTACACTACTATCTACACCACCAGATAATGCACAAATCACCTTTGAATTTCCTACACTATTTCTTACTTCATTTATTAACTTTGTTTTCTGATCTTTTGCTGACCAATTTTTATTTAATTTACAAATAGAAAATAAAAAATTTTTTAGTATTAATTTTCCTTTAATTGTATGACTTACCTCTGGGTGAAATTGAATACCAAACATTTTTTTTTCTAAATTTTCAATTATGCACATCTTAGAATTGTTACTTTGTGCAATTATTTTGAAGTTTTTTGGTAATTTTGTTACTTGATCAGCATGACTCATCCAAACATTATTTTTTCCTTTAGAAAAAAAATTTTTTGTTAACTTACTTTTTTTAATTTCTTTTACCTCTGCTAGTCCAAATTCTCTATATTTTGAATTTCTTACACTTCCACCCATTGTTTTTGAAATTATTTGATGTCCAAAACAAATACCTAGTACAGGAGTCCCTAATTTAAGAAGTTTACTATTAAACTTTACTTTTTTGCTCTCATAAACATTCAATGGGCCGCCTGATAAAACAATACCTTTGATATTTTTTTCAAAATTTTGGAACTTTTCTATTTTTTTGTGACTTATAATTTCACAATAAACTCCCAGTTCCCTTATTTTTCTTGCGATTAATTGTGTAAATTGAGAACCAAAGTCTACAATAAGTATCTTATTGAGAGTGTCCTCAAGACGCATCTTTTATCTCAAAATCCTTTAATCGACTTTCTATTGAAGCAATTTTTTCACACATATCTACACAAATTTTCTTAAAATCTTCACTTAATTCATCTGCTTTTGAAAAGTTTGATCTTTCTAACTCCATATCAATTAAAAGGTACATTGCTTCTTCGTTCTTAGGATCTAAAAGTAAAGTAGTTCTTATATTTTTTTCTTCTTGTCTTTTATCATCTTCAATTTTAAAAATTTTAGCTAAATAAAGGTAAGATACCGAGTCTTTTGGGTTATAAACTATGTTTCTATGAAATAAAAATTTTGAATCTTCATATTTTTCTTTATCGAATAAATCTTTAGCTTGATTAAAAAAATTATTTTCATTTGTCTTAGCAACAGTACTAACTAAAAGAAATGTTAAAATTAAAATTAAGTATCTCATAATTATTTTTTTATAACATCTATATTATGTACCATACTTTCATAAAATCCTGCTTTAGTAATTTTTACAAATTTCGGTTTTTTTCTTAAATCAATTACTTTCTTGGCTCCCATGTAGCCCATTGAAGATTTTAAACCTCCAACTAAGTTGTAGATTATGTTATCAACTTTACCTTTGTATTTAATATATCCCTCTACACCTTCCGCTACGTATTTTGATGTATCCTTTTGTTTGGTTTGAAAATATCTGTCTGCTGAACCTTTATTCATAGCACCAATTGATCCCATACCCCTGAAATATTTATATAATTTTCCATTTTTTTTTATTTTTTTTCCAGGCGCTTCATCTGTACCTGCAAATAATGAACCTATCATTACTGCATCTGCGCCAGCTGCTAATGCTTTAGCAATATCACCAGAAAATTTTATTCCACCATCAGCAATTAACCTTGTTTTACTTTTCCCAATTCCCTTTTTAACATTTAATATCGCACTTAGTTGTGGAACACCTATTCCAGCTACAAGTCTTGTTGTACAAATAGATCCTGGACCAATTCCTACTTTTATAATATCAACACCTAGTCCTACCAAAAATTTTGCAGCTTCTGCTGTGGCTATATTTCCGGCACAAATTGCTGTTTTCTTAGGACGTATTTTTTTTATTTTTTTAATTATATCCCCTACTTTTTTGGTATGTCCGTGCGCTGTATCAATTACTATTAAGTCTAAGTTTTCTTTTAATATTTTTTGAGCTCTTTTTAATTCTTTATCACTCGCACCAACTGCAGCGCCTACTAGTAATTTTTTTGATTTTACTTTTCTAATTTCTCTAGTCTGTTCTTCAATATTTAAGTTTCTATGAATTATTCCTAATCCCCCTGATCTTGCCATAGCAATCCCCATTGAAGATTCTGTAACAGTATCCATTGCAGATGACAAAAGTGGTATTCTCATCTTTAGACTTTCTGTTAAATTTACGGAGGTGCTTACTTCACTAGGTAGAATTGCTGAGTAATTTGGTGCTAAAGTAACATCATCAAATGTTAAAGCTTCTTTAATAGTTTCCATGTCCTTATATAAATGATTCTTGAAAAAATAAAAGGATAACTATTTCAAATTTCTACAAATTATAAAATTTTCTTTAGAGTCTTTTCTGCTTGAAGGAGGCTTGAAAATATCAACATCTTTAAAAGATTTTTTACCTAATGCGACAATCTCGTTAAAAGATGATCCCATAAAAAGTTTAGAAATAAAATTTCCTTTTTTATTGAGTAATTCAATCGCAAAATTCATTGCTTCTATACATAATTCTCCTGTAACTAATGAGTCTACACTTTTATTACCTGTGGTGTTAACTGCCATATCAGAGACTATAAGATCAACTTTCTTACCAAAATAATTTTTGATATTTTTTTTTTGTTGCTCCTCAGTAAAATCCCCTTTTATATGTATTAAATTCTTAATTGGTTCAATGTCCTTTAAATCAATTGAAATTATTTTAGAGTTACTGAAATTTCTTGATATATACTGAGACCAACTACCCGGGGCTGCGCCAAGATCTATAACTGAGATATTATTTTTGATTATTTTAAATTTATCGTTTATTTCTTGCAATTTGTATACAGCTCTTGACCTATAACCCTCTAATTTTGACTTTTTGACGTAAATATCTCTCTTTTGCTTAATGATCCAATTTTTAGAAAATTTATTCTTTTTCAACTAATTCCCAAATCTTAAAGATTTTTCAATTATATCTCCATCCAATGTTTTAACTTTGGACATATAATTTTTATTATTTCTTATATTGTCATTATTTTTTCCTGCTAAATGAATAATTCCTATTTCATGGTTTGGTAAATAAGGTTCAACAAAAGTATTGTGTTTTTTGTCAAATTTAATCGCTTCGATTAAAGTCCAGTTGCAATAAGCAGGTAAAATTTCTACGTCTAAATTATCTGAATATATTGTAATATTCATTGCAATTTGTTCTGAACCCCAAATTTTTCCTGAGGATAAAGCTTTTTTTAAATTTTTTTGCCAGATTTCCCAATGAGGAGCACTTTCTTCTAAGCAAAATAATCCAATATTCAAATGGGGTTTAAGGGCAACTTCTCTTGAAACTTTCTCTGAGAAACCTGATGATTTAGCGTGTTTATAATTTTGTGATTTTATTCTCGCAAAACTTCCCCACACCCAATCTGCTCTTAAAACTCTCCCGTAAGATCTATCTGCTGATGTTGCTATTGCTAATTTTTTATTCTCACAACCCTGAAAGTAAAGATCGATTGCGTACCAAGAGTTTACCCATGCATCAGCATCTATCCATAAATATTTTTTATATCCTGGAAAATAATTTGGTAAGAATGCTCTAGATACCTGACTTTTCAACCACTCTCTTCCTTTTATCTTAAAACTTGGAACTTCTATATCCCACTCAGCCTTTTTGATTTTAAATACTTTTTTTTCTAATATTTTAATTTGTTCACCAGTTAATCCTGCATCCATAATGCAAATATCTACTGTTTTGCTCTGTTCGAATCTATTAATTGAATCAATTAATTCGTTAAGAAGATTGAAATAATTTGAATCTGCAAATGAGATTATTGTATTTTCCCTCATTTATTATAACACATCTTCATGATGATCAGTGTCATTTGTGATGGCTTTCGCATTTTTTTTAATCATAAGATAATGCATTGAACTTATTGGAACCATTAACAAATAAATTACACCTGAAATAATTATAGCATTAAATGTATAAACAAGAATTAAGCCAAAATATAAGATTATTCCAAATAGCAAAAATATTGATGTACTTCTTGGGACAACTATTCTTTTAAAAGAATAGGTTGGTATTTTGCTTATTAATAATATTGAAACAATTATAAACATAACAGGTACAATAATTTGGAAATTTAAGTTTAAAAACTGAAATTCACTAATACTTAATATTAAAGGCATTAAAACTAGAACTCCACCTGCGGGAGAAGGAATACCTTCAAAAAAATTATCTTTCCAAGAACTCTCTTCGTTTGATGAAACATTAAACCTTGCAAGTCTAAGAGCAACACAAACAATATAAATTAACGCAATTAACCAACCTGCTCTTCCTGTTTCAGACAACGCCCAAAAATACATTATAAAAGCTGGGGCAACACCAAAACTTATAACATCAGTGAGAGAGTCTAGCTCTTTTCCAACTTTAGAAGTTCCTTTAATTAACCTTGCAATTCTACCGTCTAATCCATCAATAATTGCAGCAATTATAACTGCAATAATTGATAATTCAAATTTACCATCAAATGCAAACTTAATTGAAGTCAATCCAATACATACTCCAACAAGTGTCAAAATATTTGGCAAAATAACTCTTGTTTTTTTACTCGAAACTAATTTAATATTTTTATTTTGAGGCTCCATTAACTTATTTTTTTGCAATTAAAGTTTCGCCAGCTATAGTTTTTTGGTCAACTTTTACTAAAGGAGTATAATTTTCAAAATACATATCAGCTCTACTTCCAAATCTGATCATTCCTATTCTTGAACCTTGTTCTACAAGCTCATCTTTAGAAACCTCTGTTACAATCCGTCTTGCAACAAGTCCTGCTATTTGAACAACAATTATATCTTCTCCATCAGAATTTTTTATTTTATAATAATTTCTCTCATTATCTTCACTTGCCTTATCTAGAGATGCATTAAAAAACTTTCCTGGTTTATAAAGTATCTCAGATATTGCTCCGGAACATGGAGATCTGTTTACATGGCAATCAAATACATCCATAAAAATACTTATTTTTTTCATTTGTTTATTTTCTAAACCTAATTCTTTTGGACCGTTAGTATCCATTACTTGTAATACAACTCCATCAGCTGGACTTGTAAGATAATTGTCGTCGCCAATAGAAATTCTTTCAGGATCCCTAAAAAAATAATAACACCAAATGGTTAATACCAACCCTATAAACCCAAGAAATCCATTTATGAAATAAAGAATTATAGTTGCGATTGCAAAAATAATAATAAATTTGTAACCTTCATTGTGTATTTTTGGAAATATTTTACTCATGACAAACCTATAATTGATAATTTTGGATTAATATGTATACAAAAAGAATAAATTCAACTATTAAGATATATCGAAAAAATGAGTAAAATTAAGGTTAAAAACCCCATTGTAGAGTTAGATGGCGATGAAATGACCAGAGTTATATGGGACTTCATAAAAAATAAGCTCGTTTTAACTTACCTTGATCTCAAAATTGAGTACTACGATTTGGGAATGGAAAGTAGAGACAAAACAGAAGATAAAATCACAATTGAATGTGCTAATGCAATTAAAAGAAATGGTGTGGGTATTAAGTGTGCAACCATAACACCTGATGAGGCTAGAGTAAGAGAATTTAATCTTAAAAAAATGTGGAGATCTCCAAATGGTACAATAAGAAATATAATTGGAGGAACTGTTTTTAGAGAACCTATAATTTGTAAAAATATTCCAAAACTTGTGCCCTCATGGACAGATCCATTGATCATAGGTAGACATGCTTTTGGTGATCAATACAGAGCAACAGACTTTACAGTACCCGGTAAAGGTAAGTTAGAAATCAAATGGACTGCTGAAGATGGATCTGATGAGAGAAAGTATGAAGTCTTCAATTTCCCAGGTCCTGGGATTGCATTATCAATGTATAATTTGGACAAATCAATAGAGGACTTTGCAAGATCTTGCTTTAACTATGGATTAATTAAAAAATGGCCAGTTTACCTTTCTACTAAAAATACAATTTTAAAAAGATACGACGGAAGATTTAAAGATATTTTTGAAGAAGTTTTTGAAAAAGAATTCAAGGATAGATTTGATCAAAATAAAATTACCTACGAACATAGACTGATAGATGACATGGTAGCATGCGCAATGAAATGGCATGGTAAATATATTTGGGCGTGCAAAAATTATGATGGTGACGTGCAATCAGATACAGTTGCTCAAGGATATGGATCTTTAGGTTTAATGACAAGTGTCTTGCTTGCTCCAGATGGCAAAACAATGGAGGCTGAAGCTGCACATGGAACAGTAACAAGACACTTTAGAATGCATCAACAAGGTAAAGAAACCTCAACAAATCCTATTGCATCTATTTTTGCATGGACAAGAGGTTTGGCTCATAGAGGAAAATTAGATGGAAATGAGGAATTAATAAAGTTTGCAGAAACATTAGAAAAAGTATGTGTTGATTGTGTTGAAGAGGGCTCAATGACTAAGGACTTAGCTATTTTAATAGGACCTTCAA
>CABYOT010000012.1 GCA_902520695.1 uncultured Pelagibacteraceae bacterium | reverse complement strand
TATTGAAAATAGTATGCTCGTATATATATTATAAATGTTGGTTTCCAACTATGACGATAAACGAATTTCGTAATAACCATTACGGACGTGGGGGCAGTACCCACCACCTCCACCATTTTCAACTTATGGGGGTGAATTAGGATCGACGGGTGACTAAAGGCTTTTCTTTCGTCCGGTATTGTTCCGCCGCAATGGGCAATTTATAAATGCTAACGAAAGTTACGCACTTGCAGCTTAATTAATTTATTAATTGAGTTACGGGGTTTGGGGCACCTGGCAACAGAACGCCCCTTTTTCAGATATTAATTTAATTATTGGTGCGGCCAGAGAGAATCGAACTCTCATGAGCAAGGCTCACACGGCCCTCAACCGTGCCTGTCTACCAATTTCAGCATGGCCGCAAATCATGCGTCAGATTAAATGAATGACAATTCTATTTCAAGTTGATAAGTTTTTATTATGGAATTCACAACTCAGGTTAAAATTGCAACAGACCCTATTTATCAAAAGGTTTCTAAATCCATTCCTGAAATGGAGTGGGCCACACATGCACCTTACATCTATAAAATTAATAAACTTAAAAAAGAAAAGAACGCAGTAATTCTTGCTCATAATTACCAAACTCCTGAAATATATCATGGCATATCTGATTTTTCAGCAGACTCACTTGCCTTAGCAATTGAAGCTGCAAAAACTGAGGCTGATATAATAGTTATGTGTGGCGTACACTTTATGGCGGAGACTGCCAAATTAATGAGTCCGAATAAAAAAGTTTTACTGCCAGATATGAAAGCTGGTTGCTCTTTATCCTCATCTATAACTGGTGAAGATGTTAGAAACTTAAAAAAATTATATCCTGGTGTTCCTGTAGTTTCATACGTTAATACTTCTGCAGATGTTAAAGCTGAGACCGATGTTTGTTGTACATCAGCAAATGCTGTGAAAATTGTAAACTCTTTAGGTGTAAAAAAAGTAATTTTCTTACCGGACGATTATTTAGCAAAATATGTTGCTTCTCAAACTGAAGTAGAGATTATTTCATGGAAAGGCACTTGTGAAGTACATGAAAAATTTAATGATGAAGAAATTAACGAAATAAGAAAAAATAATCCTGGAATTAAAATTATTGCTCATCCTGAATGTCCACCCGATGTTATAAAGGCCAGTGATTTTGCAGGTTCAACAAGCGGTATGATCAAATATGTAAAAGATAATCAACCTAAAAAAGTTATGATGGTTACAGAATGCTCAATGAGTGATAACGTTCAAGTTGATAATCCTAATGTAGAATTTATTAGACCCTGTAACTTATGTCCTCATATGAAAAGGATTACACTGCCAAAAATACTTGATTGTTTAGAAAATGAAACAAACGAATTAATAATCGACCACGAAACAATTGAAAGAGCTAGGAAATCGGTAGAGAGAATGGCTGAAATAGGCAGATAAGTTTAGTGCCAAAAATTCAATTAAGTAAAAATTTTATCCGATCCACTTGTAAGTTAGCTCTTAATGAGGATCTATATCCATCAGGAGATATTACAACAAATTTATTAAATAATAGCTCAATTTTAAAAGTTAACCTCATAAGCAATGAAAAAGGTATTATAGGCGGATTAGAATTTGCTAAACAAACTTTTAATTTATTAGACAGAAATATTAAATTTCATATAAAAAAAAAAGAAGGATCAAGTGTTAATAAAGGTTCTATAATTGCTGTAATTGAAGGTAAAATTAAAAGTATATTAATTGGGGAAAGAGTTGCTCTAAATTTTCTCTCTCATATCTCAGGCATTGCAACTAAAACCAACAATTTTGTAAAAAAGGTAGGTAAGAAAACAAAAATTTGTTGCACCAGAAAAACAATTCCAAATTTAAGAGTTATTCAAAAATACGCTGTAAAATTAGGAGGTGGGACTAACCACAGATTTAATTTAAGTGATGAATTTTTAATTAAAGATAATCATCTAGCATCATCAAAGAAATTTGAAGAAATAGTGAAAAAAGCAATTAAAAATAAAAAAAAAAGAAAAATTACTGTCGAAGTTGACACTTTGAATCAATTTAAAAAAATCAACGGACTTAATTTTAATACAATTCTATTTGATAATATGAGCCCAAAAAATGTAAGAGTAGCAATTAAATATGCAAAAGGTAAATATGAGACAGAAGCCTCTGGAGGAGTAACATTAAAAAATGTAAAAAATTTAGCTGCAACAAACGTTGATAGAATATCAGTTGGTGAATTAACACATAGTGTTCAAGCTTTAGATTTAAAATTTGAAGTTTAATTTTTTTTTATTTGAGCTTGCGCTGCCGCTAGTCTTGCAACTGGAACTCTGTAGGGAGAACAAGACACATAATCTAATCCAATTTTTGCACAAAATTCTACACTTTTAGGATCCCCACCATGCTCACCACAAATTCCAAGTTTAATTTTTTTATTTTGTTTTCTGCCTTTGTCAGTTGCAATTTTTATTAGGTCTCCAACTCCATCATCAATTGATACAAAAGGGTCAATATCAAAAATTTTGTTCTCGATATAATCATTAAGGAATTTTCCACTATCATCTCTACTGATTCCAAATGTAGTTTGGGTTAAATCATTAGTTCCAAAACTAAAAAATTCAGCGTGTTTAGCAATATCTTTTGCTTTAATTGCCGCTCTTGGTAATTCGATCATCGTTCCTACTAAAAATTCGATTTTAATTTTATTTTCATCTTGAACTTTTTTTGCAACTCTAATGACTAAATCTTTCATAATTTTTATTTCTGCTTCTGTTGAGACTAAAGGTATCATGATTTCAGGCATTGTTGATTGAATTTTTTGTTTTTTACATTCTACTAAAGCTTCAAAAATTGCTGTACATTGCATCTCATAAATTTCAGGATATGAAATTGCTAATCTACAACCTCTATGACCTAACATGGGATTTTGTTCATGAAGTTCTGAAATTCTAATCTCAAGTTCTTTAACAGAAATATTTAGTGAAACTGCAACATCATTAATTTCGTTTTTACTTTTGGGCAAAAATTCATGCAAAGGTGGGTCAAGTAACCTCACAGTTACCGGTAAACCTTTCATTATCTTAAATATTTCAATAAAATCCTCTTTTTGATGTGGTAATAGTTTTTTGAGTGCATTAGATCGATCTTCAATTGTTTTTGATAATATCATTTCTCTAACTGATAAAATTCTTTCTTCTTCAAAAAACATATGTTCAGTTCTACACAAACCAATACCCTCTGCACCAAAGTCTCTAGCAGTTTTACTATCCAATGGTGTCTCTGAATTAGTTCTAATTTTTAATTTTCTAAAATCATCAGACCAACTCATTATTTTTGAGAAATCACCTGATATTTCTGGTTTAACTGTTTTTACTTCACCAAAAATTATTCTGCCAGTTGAACCATCAATTGTAATTATTTCGCCTTCTTTAATTACTTTATTGTTTGTTTTGAACAATTTATTTTTATAATCAATCTCTATTTCGCTAGATCCAGAAACACATGGTCTTCCCATCCCTCTAGCAACTACTGCAGCATGACTTGTCATGCCCCCTCTTGAGGTAAGTATTCCTTTTGCTGCATGCATACCATGTATATCTTCTGGTGAAGTTTCTACACGAACTAATATTGTACTTTGCATCATACTATTCAATCTTTCAGCCTCTTCAGATGTGAAAACAACTTTTCCACTTGCAGCGCCGGGTGATGCGGGTAAGCCTGACCCAATTACTTCCAAGTTTGCTTTCTCATCTAAAGTTGGATGAAGCAAAGTGTCTAAAGAATTAGGTTCTATCCGCAATATTGCATCTTTTTTGGTAATCAACTTTTCTTTAACCATATCTACAGCTATTTTAATAGCAGACTTAGATGTTCGTTTTCCGGAGCGTGTTTGAAGCATCCAAAGTTTTTTATTTTCAACAGTAAACTCAACATCCTGCATATCTTTGTAATGTTTTTCTAATTGAGTTAAAATATTTTTAAGTTGCTTGTATGTCGATGGCATTGCCTCTTCCATTGATTTAAGAGTTTCTTTTGATTCAACTCTAGCTTTTTTTGTAATATGATGTGGTGTTCTAGTTCCAGCAACAACATCCTCTCCTTGTGCATTTATTAAATATTCTCCATAAATATTTTTTGATCCATCTGATGGATTTCTGGTAAATACAACACCTGTTGCACAATCATTTCCCATATTTCCAAAAACCATTGATTGTACATTGACTGCTGTACCCCAATTTGACGGTATTTGATTTAATTTTCTGTAGATTTTTGCTCTGTGACTTTCCCAAGATAAAAAAACAGCACTTATTGCTCCTAAAAGTTGTTCTTCAACACTTTGAGGAAAATCTTTTTTTGTTTTTTCTTTTACAATGTTCTTAAAATCTTTTATTAAAGCTTCCCAGTCATACTCGTCTAACTCGGTGTCTAGTAATACTCCTTTTGTTAACTTATAATTCTCAATTATATCCTCAAAGTGATAACTTTCGATACCCAATACAACACTAGAATACATTTGAATAAAACGCCTATAACTATCATTTGCAAATCTTAAATTTGAAGTTTTTTTTGCAAGTGCTATTACTGTATTGTCATTTAGGCCTAGATTTAAAATTGTATCCATCATACCAGGCATAGAAACCCTAGCTCCAGATCTTACAGAAACTAGAAGGGGATTTTTTATATCTCCAAATTTTTTTCCTGAGTCTTTTTCAATAAATTTTAATTCTTTATTTATTTCATTAATTATTTTTTTATTTAATTTTTTTTTATTTTTATAAAACAAATCACATGCCTCTGTAGATATTGTAAAACCAGGAGGTACAGGTAGCCCCATTCTTCCCATTTCAGAAAGATTTGCACCTTTTCCACCAAGAATATTTTTTGGCGATTTTATTTTTTTTATTTTGTTTGATTTAAAATTAAATATTAATTTTTTCATGCTAGGCGTCTATTTTTGAAAAATTAAAATAGTTATCAAATGTTTTACACAACATATTTAATAATTCTAATCTATTTTTTTTAATTATTATATCTTCATCATTTACAATAACATTATCGAAAAAATCATTTACTTGGTTCTTAATGCTTGACAAGATTTTTAGACTTTCCTCATGATTTTCATCTTTTCCAGCACTCAAAAAATATTTTCTTATATCATTTATTTTTTTATATAATTTTTTCTCATAATCATTTTTAAATAAACCTGGATCTGCAAAACCAAGAGAATCAATAGATATTTTTTCTTCAGAATTTAATATATTTGAACATCTTTTGTATACCGCAATAGTTTCAAACCCGATTTCTTTTTTAATATTTTTATTTAAACATAAAGATTTTTTATAAGACTTTAATAAATCATCTAATCCAAGAAATAATGTTGAGCTTTCAATTATATCTTGTCTTATTTTTTTTTCTTTTAAATAATTTTTTAATCTCTCAATTATGAAATTACTTAATTCGTTTTGTATCTTTTTGGTGTCAAATTCATAACCCTGATCATTATATACCGAACAGGTGTAAGCAATTAAATCTTTTAGTTTAGTTTTTATTTCATTTTCAACAATTAATCTGACAAGACTTGTAGCCATTCTTCTTATAGCATATGGGTCTTTTGAACTAGTAGGTTTCAGATTAATTCCAAAAAAACCTACTAATGAGTCTAGTTTATCACTTAAAGATAGAGCAACACTGTACATTTTTTTTGGTAATTTGCTTTCCATCCCATTAGGCAAATATTGTTCGGAAACAGCAAGACAAACTTCTTTATCAAACCCTTGAAACTTTGCAAAATGCCCTCCAACAATACCTTGAAGTTCTGGAAACTCTCCTACAAGATCAGACATTAAATCAACTTTACAAATTGATGAGGCTATTTCAATTTTTTCCTTGCTAATTAAAAAATCATCAGAAATTAATGATGATAATTTTCTCATACGTTGAATTTTATCAAAGTAGGATCCTAATCCTTTAAAATAATTAATATTTTTTAATTTATCTACTTGTTTGACTAAATTTTGGGTTTTATTTTTTTCCCAAAAAAATTCAGCATCGCTTAATCTTGCTTCAATTACTCTCTCATTTCCTAATTTAACAAATCCTTTAGTGTCTTTTATATCTGAAACCACAAAGAAATTATGTGTAAGATTATTTTTTTTATCGAAAGTTGGTAAATATTTTTGATGATTCTGCATAGTCGTTATCAATATTTCACTGGGTATATTCAAAAATTTTTTGTCGAAATCACAAAAAATTACTGCTGGCTTTTCAACAATATTTACTATTTCATCTATAAGCCCATCATTCTGCTCAATTTTTAAATTTTTTTTATTTATTATTTCATTAATTTTAGTCTGTATTAATTTTTTTCTTAAATCTTGATCAATCAAAATACCTTTTTGTTTAAAAAATTTTAAATACGAATTAAAATCATTAAAAATTTTCATACTTTCTTCTAGTGATTTGTCTATAAAAGTTTTGTTAGAGCTATTTATATGTTTAAAATCAAAATTCAGAGGTTTTTTATTAAATATTGCTAAAATGGATTTAAGAGGTCTTCCCCAATAAAGATCATAATTTGCCCATTTCATTGATTTATTCCAAGCTATCTTTTTTAAGATTTCACTTAAATTTTTTTCTAGTAAATCTGAAACTTTTATTTTTTTAGACTCTTTTTTAAAAAAATAAAATTCACCTTTCTCAGTATTTTTTTTAAAGATTTTTTCTAATATTGTATCGTTTGATCTAATAAATCCCTCTAATGCTTTTTCAGGAGCATTAACATTTGGACCTTTAATTTCCTCTGCGTTTAATTTTATTTCATTAGGGATTTTATCAACATGTAGAACTAGTCTATTTGGTGTTGAATAAACTTTGAAATTTTCGTTGAATTTAATTTGGTTATCAATAAAAAAACTTTTAATATATTTTTTTAATTCGTTCCTTGCGTTAATTTGAAGCCGTGCAGGAATTTCCTCGCTAAATAGCTCTACAAATAATTCTGACATTAACTTTGGCTTTCAATCCAAACTTTCCCAATTGATTTAGATAGTTCCCTTATTCTCGCAATATATTCAGCCCTTTGTGCTACACTAATAACACCTCTTGCATCTAAAATATTGAAGACATGACTACATTTTAAACATTGATCATAAGCTGGAAGAGAAATCTGTTTTTCAACTAATAATTTTGTCTCTTCTTCAAGCATATCAAATATTTTAAATAAATTATCAGTGTTGGCATATTCAAAATTATATGCTGAAAATTCTTTCTCTGACTGGTGAAAAATATCTTTGTAAGTAATTCCCTCATCATTCCAAATTAAGTCAAAAACACTTTTTTTGTTTTGAATAAACATACACAATCTCTCTAATCCATACGTAATTTCAACAGATACAGGTTTGCATTCAACTCCAGCCATTTGTTGGAAATAAGTAAATTGTGTAACTTCCATACCGTCACACCAAACTTCCCATCCAAGACCAGCAGCTCCTAATGTAGGACTTTCCCAATCATCTTCAACAAACCTTATATCGTGTTCTTCATGATTAACACCTATTGATGATAAACTATTTAGATACATCTTTTTTATTTCTTTTGGTGAAGGTTTAATTAAAACTTGGAATTGATAGTAATGTTGCAATCTATTGGGGTTGTCACCATATCTTCCATCAGTTGGTCTGCGTGATGGTTGGACATATGCAGTTTTCCATGGTTTTGGACCAAGCGATCTTAGAGTGGTTGCTGGATGGAATGTCCCAGCTCCTACCTCTAGATCGTATGGTTGTAATATTACACAACCTTTTTTAGACCAATACTTCTGTAAGTTAAAGATTGTATCTTGAAAAGATAAAGTTTTTTTTTTTATTTTAGAGACCATACCTTTGCCAGATTGATCTTTCTTCTAATAAACTAATTACTTTATCAGTATAATTTTCAGAAGATGAAAGCTTTTTTGATAACCAACCTTTACTTTTTCCAAATTTCTTTATTTCTATGTCTTCACCATATTTCTCTCTTAATATTTGTTCCGCATTTCCTAATCCATCGATTAGTCCTAATTCTTTTGCTTTTTTTCCTGCCCAAAATTCTCCAGAGAAAAGTTCAATACCAGAGTTTTTGTTTAGTTTTTCTTTTCTACTCTCCTGAACAACATCTATAAAATCTTGATGTATTTCTAATTGAATATTTTTTAAACGATTAATATCTTCTTCTTTTTCATCCAAAAATGGGTCTAAGGTACTTTTATTTTTCCCAGCAGTGTAAATTCTTCTTTCAATCCCAATTTTTTCAATTAAATTTTTAAAACCAAATGATGCAGAAATAACGCCGATAGATCCTATGATCGAACTTGAGTTAGCGTAAATTTCATCACCAGCACATGAAATAAGATATCCTCCAGATGCCGCCACATCTTCGGCAAAAACAATTACCTTTTTTTTTGTTTTCTTAGATTGCTCTTTTATTAGTTTGTAAATTAAATGTGATTGTACTGGAGATCCCCCTGGTGAATTAATTGTAATTGCAATGGCTAAAGCTCTCTTTACTGAAAAAGCCTTTTTTATTATTTCTTCCTCACTTGAATATTCAATTCCCTGTCTGAACCTTCCAACATTTCCTATAACTCCTGATAATCTAATATGACTTATTATCTTTTTTTTTTTAAAAAATGAGAACATTAGAATTGTTATAAGTTTTTTTAATATATTATAAACCCTAGTTATAATTAAAGAATAAGGTGCGTCAATTGATAAGTATATTAATAAATTGGATATAATAGTTTTAAAATATGGGAACTGTAATACAGCTAAAAAAACAATTAAATAATTCTTACGAAGATTTAAAAAATTCTGTTGATGATAAATTGATTCTTGTTGAAGAAAAAATTAATTCTAGACTAGCAAGTAAAGTTGACTTGGTTCAAAAGATGACTAAGTACCATTTAAAAACTGGAGGAAAAAGACTAAGAGCACTCTTAACCTTGCAAAGTGCTAAAATTTGTGAATATCAAAAAGGATTAAGAGATGTAAATCTTGCGGCTTGTGTAGAACTTATACATGCAGCAACCTTAATGCATGACGATGTAATAGATAGTGCGGATCTAAGAAGAGGAAAAAAAACACTTAATACAATTTGGGGAAATCATTCCTCAATTTTGGTAGGTGATTATTTACTTAGTAAATGTTTTGAAATGATGGTAGAGGATGGAAATTTAGAACTATTAAAACTTTTAGCAACTACATCATCTGAAATTGCACAAGGTGAAGTTCTCCAGTTACAGCACAATAAGGAAATAGATATCTTAGAAGAAACATATCTAAATATTATTTCTTCAAAAACCGCGTCTTTGTTTGCAGCAGCAACTAAAGTTGGAGCAATTATTGCTAAAAAAGATTCCAAATATAAAAATGCATTAGAATTTTACGGAAAAAACTTAGGCCTTACATTTCAAATAGCAGATGACACATTAGATTACAATTCTGAATTAAAATTATTTGGAAAAAATATTGGCAATGACTTTTACGAGGGTAAAGTGACTTTGCCTATAATATTACTTTATCAAAAAGTTGATAAGTTTGAAAAAGAAAAATTAAAATCCTTTTTTGAAAAAGATTTTCGTGAAAAACAAAATTTAGAATATGTCCTAGATCTAATAAAAAAAAATAATATTATTAATGAGTGTTATAAAAAAGCAGAACATTATATTAATTTAGCTTCTAATTCTTTAAGTGTATTTGAAGAGTCTGACGAAAAAAATATATTAAAAAACTTAACATCTTTTAGTATTGAAAGAAATTTTTAAGGGCTCAACAATACTTTTTTCCATTTTTTGGTTTTTCTAATATATTTTAATCTTTCATGAATTCGATTCTGTCCATCTAACCAAAATTCAATTTCTTTAGGATTAATTCTCCAACCAGACCAATATTCGGGTCGTGGTATCTTATTTTTGTTTGGGAATTTTTTCTTAAATTCCTCAATGGACTTATATAAATCCTGTCTTTTTTTTAAAATAGAACTTTGCTTTGAGGCCCAGGCACCAATTCTACTTCCATAAGCTCTTGAATTGTAATAAGTATCGGCTTCTTTTTTTGTTACCTTGTTTGCAATACCAATTATTCTAATTTGTCTTTGTAAACTTTTCCAGTGGAAACACATAGAAATTTTTGAAGAATGTTTGATAGCCTTGCTTTTATCACTGTTAAGGTTTGTATAGAAAACAAATCCATTTTTATCAAAATCTTTGAGAAGCACCATCCTAACTGTTGGGAACCCATTTTTGTTAATAGTTCCAACTGCAAATGCGTTTGGATCATTAATTTCAGTTTTTTTTGCTTTATTGAACCATTCTTCAAAAAGCTTTATTGGGTTATTATGATCTTTAAAGCAAAGATTTAGTCCAAGTGAGTTTTTTTCGTTCATAAATTTAAAAAAATAATTTATACATTAAAATAATGTCATTTAATACTTTTGGAAAGTTATTTAGATTTACTACTTGGGGAGAGTCACATGGTCCAGCTATTGGATGTATAGTTGACGGCTGTCCTCCAAATATTCGAATAAAAGACAGCGATATACAAGAAGAACTTAATAAAAGAAAACCAGGACAATCTAAATTTACAACTCAAAGAAAAGAGGATGATAAAATTAATATTTTATCTGGTGTTTTTGAGGGTAGAACAACTGGAACTCCAATTTCTCTTATTATTTACAACAAAGATATGAGATCTAGAGATTACGAGACAATAAAGAATAAATTTAGGCCAGGACATGCAGATTATACATATTTTAAAAAATATGGAATCAGGGATTACAGGGGTGGAGGAAGACAATCTGCTCGCGAGACTGCTGCTAGAGTTGCGGCGGGTGCTATTGCAAAAGTTGTTTTGAAAAATAAAATTGGTAAGAAGTATCAAGCTGTTGGTGCTGTTACACAATTAGGAATATTAGGATGTGACTTAAAGAAATGGAAAGACAAAACAATTTCTAGTAACCCGTTTTTTTGCCCTGATAAAACTGTTATTAAACTTTGGGAAAAATATTTACTTGGAATAAGAAAAGCTGGATCATCTTGTGGAGCAATTATTGAGATTAGAGCAAGAGGAGTTCCTTTGGGACTTGGAGCACCAATATATTCAAAATTAGATATGGATCTTGCAGCAGCAATGATGAGTATTAATGCTGTAAAAGGAGTAAATATTGGATCGGGAATGAACTCGGCGATGTTGACCGGTGAGGAAAACTCTGATGAAATTTTGAAAAAAAAAGGTAAAACAAGTTTCAAATCAAATAATGCAGGAGGAATTCTTGGAGGAATATCTACTGGACAAGAAATAAATATTTCATTTGCAGTAAAACCAACATCATCTATTTTGTCATCGAGGAAAACAATCGATAAGTTCGGGAACAATACAACAATATCTGTAAAAGGAAGACATGACCCCTGTGTTGGAATTAGAGCGGTTCCAATAGGAGAGGCTATGATGCACTGTGTAATTCTTGATCACTATTTAATGAATGCAGCCCAGAATAAAATCTAATTAGATTTTTTAATTAAAACTTTCGAATTTAAGGTATCTAAAATTTTATTTTCAATACCAATAGCGTCTAAATTAGCAAACTTATACATTAGCTCCGGTTTATCATGATCGATAAATCTATCAGGTAATATCATTGATCTAAATTTAAGATTACTGTCTAATAAATTTTTTTCACTTAAAAACTGGCTAACATGAGATCCAAATCCCCCAATTGAACCTTCTTCTATTGTAATCAAAACTTCATGTTCTGTTGCAATTTGCCAAATTAGATTTTCATCTAACGGTTTTGCAAATCTTGCATCAACAATAGAGATATCAATTCCTTTTTTTGTTAAATTTTCGGAAGCCAAAATACAATCGTGTAATCTTGCTCCAAAATTTAAGATTGCAACTTTTTTTCCATCTTTAATTATTTTTGCTTTGCCCAACTCAATTTTCTCAGTTATTTCAGGGAGTTGAACACCAACACCATTTCCCCTTGGATATCTAAAAGCTGAGGGTCTATCGTTTATATCCATTGATGTATTTATCATTCTCACAAGCTCTGCTTCATCACTTGCAGCCATTACTACAAAATTTGGTAATGTTGAAAGGTATGTTATATCAAAAGATCCAGCATGTGTTGGACCATCAGCACCAACTAACCCCGCTCTGTCAATTGCAAATCTAACAGGCAAAGATTGTATAGCAACATCGTGAACGACCTGATCGTAAGCTCTTTGAAGAAATGTTGAGTATATTGCAGCGTAAGGTTTATACCCCTCGGTAGCCATACCAGCAGCAAATGTAACCGCATGTTGTTCAGCTATCCCAACATCAAACATTCTTTCTGGAAATTTTTTTCCAAATAAATCCATTCCTGTTCCTGATGGCATAGCTGCGGTTATACCAATAACCTTGCTATCTTTTTCGGCATGTTTAATTAATGAGTTGGCAAATACTTTTGTATAAGAGGGAGTATTAGATTTTGACTTTTCCTGTTCTCCTGTTTTTATGTTAAATTTTGAAACACCATGAAATTTATCTTCTGATTTTTCAGCAAAAGAATAACCTTTTCCTTTTTTAGTTTTAACATGGATTAAAATTGGCCCATCATAATTAATATCTTTCGCATTATTAAATACTGAAACCATTGAATCAATATCGTGTCCGTCTATTGGTCCAATATAATAAAATCCCATAGAATTAAATAATGTTCCACCAGTAACTGCAGATCTTAAAAAATCTTCAGCTTTTCCAGCCTGATTTTTAAATCTTTTTGAAAATGCAGATATAATTAATTTTAATGTTTCTCTAAAACTAAAATAAACTTTCCCAGATAAAATTTTTGCTAGATATTTTCTCATAGCACCAACAGGTTTTGCAATTGACATATCGTTGTCATTTAAAACAACAATCATCTTTGTTTTGCTTTCACCTGCATTATTCATAGCCTCATAAGCCATACCAGCACTTATTGCTCCATCGCCTATGACCGCAATTACATTGCCTGATTTATTTGATAATTTATTAGCTACTGCTATTCCTAATGCAGATGAAATAGAAGTTGAGCTATGCGCGGCACCAAATGGATCATACTCACTTTCTGATCTTTTTGTAAAACCTGATAATCCGTCACCTTTTCTAAGAGTTCTTATTTGTTTTTTTCTACCAGTTAATATTTTATGTGGATACGTTTGATGCCCAACATCCCAAATTAATTTGTCATGAGGAGTATTAAATATATAGTGTAAGACAACAGTCAATTCTACAACTCCTAGTCCCGCACCTAAATGCCCTCCTGTTTCAGAGACAACATCAATTAATTCTTGTCGAACCTCATCTGCCAAAATTTTAATATCAGATTGTGATAATTTTCTCACATCATCAGGGAAATTGATATTATTTAGAAATTTATAATTATTGCTCACTTTGTTCTATTTAAAATATAATTTATTGTTTCTCTAAAATCGTCGCCTTTTTTGCCAAAAATTTTTAAACTTTTAAATATTTTTAATTTTAGGTTATCTGCATATTTAATCGTATTATTAGTGCCTAGTAAACTTATTAAAGTAGCTTTTCCCATTTTTGCATCTTTTTTGGTTTTTTTTCCTGCACTAGATGTTTTTCCTCTTAAATCTATCAGGTCATCAGCAATTTGAAATAATAATCCAATTTCACTGCCTATTTTATTAAACTTATTCAGGTATTTTGTTTTACCAGACATTATAATAGGAGCAACACAACAGAAACTAAATAGCTTCCCAGTTTTTTTAATTTGCATATTTATAATTTGTTTTTTGGTTTTTTTAATTTTCTCATAACTTAAATCTAAAAACTGCCCTCCAGCGATTCCTGAATGTCCCGAACTTTCAGAAAGCAAGTTTATTAGTTTTATTTTTTTTTGTTCGTCTAACCTTAATCTTTTTTCGCTAAGAATTTGAAACGCAATAGTAAGTAAAGAATTCCCGGCAAGAATTGCAGTTGACTCACTAAATTTTTTGTGTGTTGTTAATTTTCCTCTTCTCAAATTATCATTGTCCATGCATGGTAAATCATCATGTATTAATGAATAAGCATGTATACATTCAACTGCTGCTGCGACTTGCAAAATATTTTTTTTATCTACTTTGAATATAGACCCAATATCAAAGAGTATTTTTGATCTTACTTTTTTACCTCCAGGTAGGAGTCCGTAAAGCATTGGTTTGATAAGCTCAGTTTTTTTTTGTTTGGAAAAATATTTATAAAGATAGCTGTTAGTTCTATTAATTATTTTATTTAACTTTTTTTGCATTTTTATTTGATTTTATGTCTTTAATTTTAAAATTTGTTTTATCCGATATTTCTTTAAAATTTTTTTGGAATTTTTTTTCAATCAATCTATTAATTTTTAATAATTTTGTGTAATCTTCAGATGTATTTTCTAGATCATTTCCATTTTCTAAATTTTTTACAATTTCGTCTGCTAAATCAGTAAGCTCATTTAAAGATTTTGACGTAATATCATCTGGCAAATTTTTTTCATTCATATATTAGTTGGTAATATTATATGAAAAAGAATGATTCAAATATTAAAAAAGCAATAAAATACTTAAATAATAATGAATGTATAGCGATCCCTACCGAGACAGTCTATGGACTGGCAGGAAATGCGTATTCGGATAAAGCTGTTTCTAGAGTATATAAATTAAAAAAAAGACCTAGGAGTAATCCTTTAATTGCTCACTATTATAGCATTAATAACCTAAAAAAAGATTGTGAAATTGATAATACTTTTATTAAACTTTATAAAAAATTTTGCCCAGGTCCGATATCATTTGTTTTAAAATTAAAAAAGAAAAGCAGGATTTCAAAAATCATTACAAATAATTCAAATTCAGTAGCAGTAAGATTTCCAAGCCATCCTCTAGCTAGAAAACTACTAAAAAAAATTAATTACCCACTCGCAGCACCTAGTGCAAATATTTCAACAAGTATAAGCCCTGTTTCAAAAAAGGATGTGGTTGATGAATTTGGTCCTAAATTAAAGTTTGTCTTAGATGGTGGTTCTTCAAAAATAGGTTTGGAATCAACGATTATAAATCTTATTGGAAAACCTAATATCTTAAGATTTGGGGGAATAAATAGTAAATTAATCTATAAATTAATTAATTCATTAGAAAATAAGAAAAAAAAAAAGATTAAAATAAAAGTTCCTGGTACTAGTAAATTGCATTATTCACCTGGAATACCTGTGAGACTAAATGCCAAAAAAAATTATCAAAATGAAGCATATATATTAATAAAAAAAAGAAAAAAATTAGACAAAAACTATTTTTATATAAGTAGGACAGGTAATTTAAAGCAAGCTGCAAAGAATTTATATAAGACGTTAAGAATAGTAAAAAAAAATGGTTATAAAAAAATTGCTATTGAAAAAATACCAAATATTAATATTGGTGAAGCTATTAATGATAGAATTTTAAGAGCATCAAAAAAATGAAAAATTTAATTGAAGTTCAAAACATAAAAAAAAATTATGGAAAAAAAGAAGCTGTAAAAGGAATATCATTTAATGTTGAGGAGGATGAAATTTTAGGTTTGCTTGGTCCTAATGGGTCTGGAAAAACAACAACTATTGGAATGTTGCTAGGCTTGCTAAAACCCACAAGTGGTCAAATATTTATCAATAATCTTAAACTTGAAGAAAATAGAATTCAAATTCTAGAAATAATTAATTTTATATCCCCGTATATTGAACTTCCTAAAAAACTTACAGTGAAACAAAATTTATATGTTTATTCTAAACTTTATAAAGTTCAAAACATTAAGGAACGAATTGAGTATTTGTCGGAAAAGCTAAGAATAGGTGAATTATTAAACAGCATTACTGGGGAACTTTCATCAGGTCAAAAAAATAGAGTAAGTTTAGCCAAGGCCCTAGTTAATGAACCAAAAGTTCTGCTACTTGATGAACCAACAGCTTCTTTAGACCCAGAAGTAGGGGATTTTGTAAGAACATTTTTAGAAGATTATAAAAAAGAAAAAAAAATTTCGATACTTTTAGCTTCTCATAATATGAATGAAGTCACACGTTTATGTAAATCTGTATTAATGATGAAAAATGGAGAAATCATAGACCAAGGCAAACCTGAAGATTTAATCGCAAAACATGGAAGAACAAATTTAGAAGAAGTTTTCTTAAAACTATCAAGGAGTAAAAGTGAGTTTAACTAGAATATATGGTTTATTTTTAAGGCATTTTTATCTAATCACTAGATCATTTCCTAGAATATTAGATTTAATTTACTGGCCATCTATTCAAATTACATTATGGGGATTTATATCTAATTTTTTTGCTACGCATACAACTTATTACAATAATGCAGTTGGAGTAATTCTTACCTGTGCAATTCTTTATGATTTTTTGTTTAGAACAAGTATTGGTTTCAATATGCTTTTTTTAGAAGAAATTTGGAGTAGAAATTTCACTAATCTTTTCATAGCGCCGATGAGAATTGCCGAGATTTTAACTTCACTAGTTATAACTGCATTAATTAGGTCTCTTATTGGCCTGGTTCCAGCAATCTTGCTAACTTCCCCGCTGTTTGGAATTTCAATTTTAGATTTAGGAATATTTTTATTTATTCTTTTTTTAAGTCTTTATATTTTTGGAATTACACTTGGTATTTTAGTTTCTTCTGGTTTGCTCAGATTTGGTCCATCATTTGAAAATATAGCATGGTCAACAATGTTTTTACTTGCACCCTTTGGATGTATTTATTACCCAATAGAAACTCTTCCAGAAATATTCCAAAAAATTGCATATGTGCTTCCATTAGTTTACATATTTGAAGAAGCTAGAAATATTTTGATTAATCAAACAGTTAATATTGAAAGTGTTTACTATGCTCTTATGTGGAACGCCTTTTATTTTTCTCTTTCAATAGTTTTGTTTTATTATTCTTTCAATGCAGCAAAAAATAAGGGTACTTTAATTAACATGGGTGAATAATGGTGCGCCCGCAAGGAGTCGAACCCTGAACCTCCAGAGCCGAAATCTGGTGCTCTATCCAGTTGAGCTACAAGCGCATATTGTATATTTATATCAATATGAAAAGTATTATAAATATAAAAGTCAAAAATAAAGAAAATAATTTAAGAATAGATATTTTATTATCCAACCAGGATTATAAATTAAGTAGATCAAGAGTAAAAAGTTTAATTTTAGATAGTAAATTAAAAATTAATAATATTGTTGTTAAAGATCCTGCAAAGAAAATTAAATTAAATGACGAAATTTATTTCGAGATTTCAGAGAAAAAAAGAGAGACACTTGAACCATTTAAATATCTTCTTGATATTGTTTACGAAGATAATGATTTAATAGTTATTAATAAATCTGCTGGAATTTCCATGCATCCTGGGCCAGGAAATTATAATAATACGATTGTAAATGCATTGATAAATTATGATAGTAAAAATTTATCAAATATTGGAAACGAACTAAGACCTGGAATTGTTCACAGAATAGATAAAGATACATCTGGATTAATAGTTATTGCCAAAAATAATTTATCGCACGAGAATTTATCAAAGCAATTTTCAGATCATTCTATTGCAAGAGTTTACCAAGCTTTAGTCTGGGGTAAAATCAGACCTCAAAATGGAAAAATTGAAACGTTTATTACACGAAGTTCAAGAAACAGACAAATGATGGAAGCTTCAACAAAGAAAGGCAAAAGCGCTATAACAAATTATAAAACTCTAGAAATATTTGAGAATGAGAAAATTCCAACATTTAGTCTTATTGAATGTAAATTGGAAACAGGTAGAACACATCAAATAAGAGTTCATTTGTCTTACAAAGGTAATAATATTTTGGGTGACAAGAAATACAAAAAAAAATTTAAAAAATTCGTTAATATAGATAGTGAGCTTGAGAAGGGTATAATTGCACTTAATAGACAATTTTTACATGCAAGGACTATTGGCTTTAATCACCCAAAGAGTAATGTAAGACTTGAATTTACATCAAAATTACCAACAGATTTAGAACAGATTTTAAAAAAACTAAGAAATATCAAGTAATAAAAGCATTGTAAAAATTTAATTATTTATTAAATAAATATCCAGTATGGATAAAAATACTTACAACTTACCAGCACTATCAAATGAAGGTGGATTAGCTGCTTATCTTGCACAGATTAAGAAATTTCCAATGCTTGCAGCTGAAGAAGAGTATATGTTAGCTAAAAACTGGCAATCAACTGGAAATGTTAAATCAGCAGAAAAACTTGTAACTAGCCATTTGAGACTAGTTGCAAAGATAGCAATGGGTTACAAAGGTTATGGTTTACCTCTTAACGAGATGATATCTGAAGGTAATGTGGGACTAATGCAGGCAGTAAAAAAATTTGAGCCAGAAAAAGGTTTTAGACTTGCAACGTATGCAATGTGGTGGATCAAAGCTTCAATACAAGAATATATATTAAGGTCATGGAGTTTAGTAAAAATAGGAACAACGACAGCACAGAAAAAACTTTTTTTTAATCTAAAAAAAATAAAAAATCAAATAGCTCCTCGGTCAGAGGGTGATCTAAGAAAAGAACATGTTCAAGACATTGCTAAGAGACTTTCGGTAAGTGAAAATGAAGTTGTTTCAATGAATAGAAGACTTTCAGGAAAAGAACAATCTTTAAATGCTCCAATAGGTGAAGATGGTGATGAGTGGCAAGACTGGGTAGTTGATAATGAAATGGATCACGAATTAAAAATTGCTCAAAGCGATGAAATGGAACAAAGAAAAGATTTACTACAAGATTCAATTAAAATTTTAAATGAAAGAGAAAAAAAGATTTTATACTCAAGAAGATTAACTGATGAACCTATAACTTTAGATGAACTTAGTAAAAAGTATAAGATAAGTAGAGAAAGAGTAAGACAAATAGAAAATAAAGCTTTTGAAAAGCTTCAAAAGCACATGCTTAACTCTGCTAAATCAAAAAACTTATTGCCTGCAAATTAAAGATCAAAAGGATCTTGAATTAAGATTGTATCATTTCTCTCTGGACTAGTGGAAATACTTGAAATTCTGGTCTCTATAAACTTTTCTATTTCTTTTATATAATTTTTTGCGTTTTCAGGTAATTCTTCAAATTTTTTTATACCTACTGTTGAAGATTTCCAACCTTTGAAGGATTTATATATTGGTTCAGCCATAAATTGGTCATCAACTGAAGCTGGAAGGTAATCATATTTTTTACCATTTATCTCATAAGCAATACACATTTTAATTTCATCTAGTTCGTCTAGCACATCTAGTTTAGTTAAGGCAATTCCATCAATTCCCGAAATTTTTAAAGTTTGCCTAACCAGCACTCCGTCAAACCAGCCACATCTTCTTTTTCGACTTGTGACAGTTCCAAATTCTTTTCCTTTTGTTCCAAGTAAGTCACCTATCTCATCTGTTAGCTCTGTTGGAAAAGGGCCCTCTCCAACCCTTGTAGTGTATGCTTTTGTAATACCTAAAACATAGTTAATGGAATTTATACCACAGCCTGAGCCGGTCGCCGCAGATGAAGCAACAGTATTAGATGAAGTCACAAATGGATAAGTCCCATGGTCAACGTCTAAAAGAACTCCTTGAGCGCCTTCAAATAATATTTTTTTTTTTTGAGATTTAAATTCATCTATTTTTTTCCATACTGGCTGTGAAAATTTAAGTATTTGTGGTGCAATATTTAAAAGATTTTTTTTTAATTGTTCTTTTTTAAATTCAGTTTTTCCTAGACCTTTTCTTATGGCATTATGATGACTTAATACAACTTCTAATCTTTTATCCAAATTATTTTCTGATGCAAGATCCATTACTCTTATTGATCTTCTGCCAATCTTATCTTCATAGGCTGGCCCTATTCCTCTTCTTGTAGTTCCTATTTTTGATTTTCCTGCTGCATCTTCTCTAATCTCATCCATTTCTTTATGAAATGGCAAGATAAGGGTGGCTGCTTCAGATAAAATTAAATTATTAGGATTAACTTCTATGCCTTTAGATTTAATTTCATCAATCTCATCTAAAAATGCCCATGGATCAACCACTACACCATTTCCAATAATTGATATTTTATTTTTTCTAACTATTCCTGATGGTAGCAGTCTTAATTTGTAAACTATACTATCTATAACAAGAGTGTGGCCAGCATTATGCCCGCCTTGAAATCTTACAATTACGTCAGCTTCACTTGATAACCAATCAACAATTTTACCTTTTCCTTCATCTCCCCACTGTGAACCGACTACAACTACATTTTTCATCTAAAATTTTTTTTAATTTGTATACTATTTAAATGGTTTACAGGACCTTGGCCTTTCCCCAGATTTGGTTGTGTTCTTAATGAATGATTTACATATTTAATTGCCATTTCACAAGATTTCTTTAAAGTTTTTCCACATGAAAAGTATGTAGTTATAGCGCTAGAAAGAGTGCAACCAGTTCCGTGGCTATTTTTTGTATTTATTTTCTTATTTTTAAAGATTGTGATTTCTTTTTTATTAATAAATACGTCTTGAATATTTTTATAATTTAAATGACCTCCTTTAATAAGGACATTTTTTGCACCTAATTTTATTAGATTATTTCCTGCTAAAATTACATCCTGGATAGTTGATATTTTTGAATTGGTTAAAACTTCAGCTTCAGGTATGTTTGGTGTAATTAAATCTGCTTTGGATAAAAGTTTATTTTTTAAAATTTTAATAGCCGAGTCATTAATTAATTTTTTTCCACCCTTTGACATCATCACGGGGTCTAATATTATCTTTTTTGCGTTTATCTTTTTTAATGATTTTATTACTGAATTGATAACTTCGTTTGAATGAAGCATTCCTATTTTAACTGCGTCTGGTTTTATATCTTTTGCTGTAAATTCAATTTGATTTGAAATTTCTTCACTATTAACTGGAATTATTGATTTAACACCTGTTGTATTTTGAGATGTTATGGCAGTTATAGCAGTCATGGCATATGAACCAAGTGATGTAATAGTTTTAATGTCTGCTTGTATGCCTGCGCCTCCAGAAGAATCTGAGCCAGCAATAATTAAAATTTTAGATTTTATTTTCAAGTTAGGTAATTGATTTTTTTACAATATTAACACATTTTGAAAGCATAGTTTTATCTTCAGTTTCACACATTATTCTCACTACTGGTTCTGTTCCAGATTTTCTTATTAACATTCTGCCTTTTCCTTTTATTAAACTGTTTGCTTTTTTAATTGCATTTTTGCACTTAAGATTATTAATTATTGATTTATCTTTTACTTCAACATTTTCTAACAATTGGGGAGTAGGTGTAAAATTTTCAAACATTTCACTCGCCTTTTTGCCTTTTCTCATAGAAAATAGAATTTCTAATGCAACTAATAATCCATCACCTGTAGTCGCAAATTTTCCCAAGATAATATGACCAGATTGCTCTCCTCCTAAATTAAATTTACTTTTTTGCATTGCTTCTTTTACGTATCTATCACCAACCTTAGATCTTAAAAACTTTATCTTATTTTTAGAAAAATATTTTTGCAATCCATAGTTTGACATTAAGGTACCTACAACACCACCTTTTAAAATTTTTTTTCTTTTCCATCTTGTTGCTAACATAGCAATTATTTTATCTCCATCAATAATATTGCCCTTTTCATCGCAAATAATAATTCTATCTGCATCACCGTCTAAAGAAACTCCGATATGGGATTTATTTTTTTTTGTATGATATTTAATTTTATTTGGAAATGTTGAACCACATTTTTTATTTATATTAAATCCATTTGGCGTGGTTCCAATTTCATGAACTGTGGCGCCTAATGATCTAAACAATTGAGGTCCTACTTTATATGCTGCTCCATTAGCACAATCTATTGTAATTCTTAATCCTCTTAGATTAAATTGTTTAGGAAAATTTGATTTTAAAATTTCGATATATTTATCTATGCTATTTTCTAATCTTTTAACCCTACCTAATATTTCAGGTTTTGATAATTTTTTTGATATTTTTGAGTCAATAAGTTTTTCAATTTTTTTTTCTATTTTATCAGACAATTTTAAACCATTTGGTCCAAATAATTTTAAACCATTATCATAAAAAGGATTATGAGATGCAGTGATCATGATTCCCATATTAGCTCTCATTTTTTTTGTAAGCATTGCAAGACCATTTGTCGGTAATGGACCAAAAGTGAAAACGTGCATTCCAGCTGATGTTAAACCAGATACTAATGCTGGTTCTAGTGCATATCCTGATAACCTAGTATCTTTTGCAATTATTGCTATCTGTTTAGTTTTTTTTTTATTATTAAAATATGTGCCAACAGCTAAGCCAAACTTAAAAAACATGTCACCATTTATTTTATCTCCATTTACCTTTCCTCTTATTCCATCTGTTCCAAAATATTTTTTTATCATTTATTAAAATTGAGTTTTTTAAAAACTTTTATTCCTTGGTTAACTTCATTAACATCATGAACCCTGAGTATTTGCACTCCTTGTAACATGCTAAAAATACCTGAGGACACAGTCCCACCTATTCTTTCTTTACTATCATTACTTCCAGATATATCTTTAATAAATCTCTTTCTGGAAATTCCCAACATTACTGGTAATCCAAAAGAATGAAAAATAGAAACATTATTTATTAGGGTAATATTATGTTTCATATTTTTACCAAATCCTACTCCAGGATCTAAGATAATGTGATTATGTTTAATTCCACTTTTTCTTATTAATCTCAGCTTATTTTCAAAATAATCATATATATCCAACAAAACATTATTATACCTCGGATTTTTTTGCATTGTTTCTGTGTTACCTTTTATATGATTTATAACGAATGGTAATTTTGTTTTTTTTAAAAAATTAATTGTCTCCTTGTCATAACTAAGGCCAGACACATCATTAATTAAGTCTAGTTTATATTTTAAAGCTTTTTTCATCACAAAACTTTTTCTAGTATCTAAAGAAACAAAAAATTTTTTAGATTTTAAATAACTCATAACTTTATTTATTCTCAGCCACTCTTTTGTTTTAGGAATTTCTTTAGAGCCTGGTCTTGTAGATTCACCACCTACATCAATTATTTTTGCCCCATCGACAATTAATTTATTAATCTGTTTTTTTGCGGAACTTTTTTCATTGAATTTTCCACCATCAGAAAAACTATCTGGAGTAATATTTAAAACACCCATAAATATTGGTAAATTATCAAATTTTAATTTAGGAATTTTTTTAGGTTTTGATATGTTATTTATATCAATTAAAACTTTTTTTTTAATTTTTGAAGGAAGATTTTTAATACTTTTAATATTTATTTTTTTTTTGTTAGCTCTGGTAATGATTTCAATAGTATCAAATGAAAATGATTTATTACCACTAAATGGTAGTGAAATCTTTTTTTTAACTTTGTCTCTGGATATTTTATTATAATAAAAATTACACGCTCTAGTGTAATATTTTTGCATTAATTTTTAATGAACAATCTTTGGTTTCAATCCCATTGAACCTAAAGCAGAACTTTGTTCATCATCCTCTACTTTTAAATCTTCTTTATTTTTTGGATATAAATTTTTAGTTACTATGTCTTCGATTTCCTGACCTGTCAATGTTTCATAAGTAAGTAGAGCTTTAGCTAATTTATGTAAATCATCAATTTTATCAGTCAAAACTTTTTTTGCTCTATCATAACCTTGGTCAACAAATTTTCTTATCTCAGTATCTACTTTTCTTGCAGTTTCTTCAGACATATTTTGTTGTCTTGCGACAGATCTTCCTAAGAAAACTTCTTCCTCATTTTCACCGTAGGCAACTGGTCCAAGCTCTTTACTTAATCCTGCTCTCATCACCATTGCTCTCGCTCTTTTTGTTGCTTGTTCTATATCACTGGCTGCACCTGTAGTAACCTTGTCCTCTCCAAATATAATTTCTTCAGCAACTCTACCTCCCATTGCTATAGCCATTTGTGCATGTAGTTGTTCTCTTGTTTGAGACACCTCGTCTCTCTCAGGAAGTTGCATTACCATTCCTAATGCTCTTCCTCTTGGAATTATTGTTGCTTTATGTATAGGATATGCTGCCTTTTCGTTTATAGTAACAATAGCATGGCCAGCTTCATGATATGCTGTTAATTTCTTCTCTTCCTCACTCATTACCATTGATCTTCTTTCAGATCCCATCATTACTTTATCTTTTGCTTCTTCAAATTCCATATAGGTAACTATTCTTTTGTTTTTTCTTGCTGCTAATAATGCAGCTTCGTTTACTAAATTTGCCAGATCAGCACCAGAAAACCCTGGAGTTCCTCTTGCAATAGTTCTTAAATTAACATCTGGTGCCATTGATATTTTCTTAGCATGCACTTTTAATATTTTTTCTCTTCCAAGTAAGTCAGGATTAGAAACTACTACTTGTCTATCAAATCTTCCTGGTCTTAATAAAGCAGGATCGAGAACATCAGGTCTATTAGTTGCCGCAATTATTATTACACCTTCATTCGTATCGAAGCCGTCCATTTCTACAAGTAGTTGGTTTAGCGTTTGCTCTCTTTCATCATTACCACCACCTAAACCTGCGCCTCTACTTCTTCCAACAGCATCAATCTCATCGATGAATATTATGCATGGTGAGTGTTTTTTACCCTGCTCAAACATATCTCGAACTCTTGAAGCTCCAACACCAACAAACATTTCTACAAAGTCTGAACCCGAAATTGTGAAAAATGGTACACCTGCTTCGCCTGCTATCGCTCTTGCTAATAAAGTTTTACCAGTTCCTGGAGGTCCAACTAAGAGACATCCACGAGGTATTTTTCCACCTAACCTACTAAATTTTTTAGGATCTTTTAAAAATTCTACTACCTCTTCAACTTCTTCTTTAGCTTCTTCAACCCCAGCCACATCATTGAAAGTAACCTTACCTTTTAATTCGTTCATCATTTTGGCTTTTGACTTTCCAAAACCCATTGCTCCACCCTTACCTCCTTGCATCTGTCTCATGAAGAATATCCATACAGCAATTAAAAGTAGCATAGGAAACCAAGACAAAAGTACTCCAAATAATGAAGGCATTTTTTCTTCTAGTGGACTTGCTGAAATACTAACTCCTTTATCACTTAACTTTTGAATAAGATTTGGATCATCAGGTGCATAAGTATTAAATATTTCTCCGTTAGACATTACACCTTTGATATTTTTTCCTTGAATTTCTACTTGAACAACTCTTCCATTGTCTACTTGTTTTAAAAATTCTGAAAATATTATGTTATTGTTTTTATTAACTGATCCTTGTGGATTCTTGAACATATTGTATAGGCCTATTGTCAAGATCACTATAACTGCCCACATAGCTAGATTTCTAAAATTCATTATTATAAATTAAGAATTATTATCAATTTAACAAGTGTCATTTTGTTCCAATTTTAAGGTATTCTATCTATTTTTCTAGGGAAATAATGACTGAATTCTCAAGTTTCTGAATTATACATCCTGAAAGTGTTTTTTTTGAGTAATTATTGGTAGATCTTAAATATTTAAGTAAATTCTCAACCTTTGCGCCTCTAGCAAAAGTATCCTTTCTTCCTATTTTTTGAATCAGTTCTGAAAGTGATCTAAAGGCAATTTCATCTGGTTGTTTAAGAAAATCATCATTTAAAATAATTGAATTGGATAATTTTAAGTAATTAGAATTATCATTAATATTTTTCTGAACATAGTAATCTATAGCATTATTACTTTTACTTAGATTGTTTAGAGATAATTTAAATTTATTAAATGTTAATCCATCCTTTTCTAAATTTGAAATTAACTTCCTAACTTTTACTCTTAAAAATTTATCATCTAGATTTGAAGGATCATTGACATAGAAATTAAATGTATTTTTTGATAGATATATAAGATCTTTTTTAGGCATATCCAGTAAAGGTCTCAAAATAAAAATTTTATCATCAAGTGTTACTTTGGATTTAATTTTGCTAAATGAAATCAAACCTCTTAAACCTGAGCCTCTTAATAATCTGATAAAAAAGTTTTCAATCAAATCATCTTTATGATGTGCAGTTAAAATCATGTCAATTTTTTTAGTGAGACTTTGATTAATAATTAATTTATATCTATTATTTCTAGCAAAAGATTGAAGGTTTATTTTTTTATTTATTTTATTAATAGTAAGTATGTTGCTAGAAATTTTGAATAATTTAAGTTTTTTTTTTACTGAATTAGCCTCTAAAGTGGAATTTTTTCTTAGTTTATGATCTATGATAAAAAAATAAACTTTTTTGTTATTTTCTAAAGAATAACATTTGGCTAAGAAAGATAGTGCCATACTGTCTACTCCACCTGAAACAGCTACACAAAATTTGTTTGGGACATGTATAGATATTTTTTTTTTAAAATTTAAGTAAATTTTTTTTATTCTTGGATCATCTAATTTTTTGAAATAAAAATTATGAATTGTCTTTTTTACACTCAAATTCTTTTTCTTCATAGTACTTTGCTTTTTGAAGTACAGATTTAGTTGCCTCTGGATACTGTTTTTTAACTCCAGCGATCATCAAACATCCTTGATCTTTTTCTCCCATCTGAACCAATGATACTCCTAGTTTCAATAAATTTTCAGGAGCGATTTTGCTTTTTGGATACTTTTGATAACCTTCTAAATATGCTGTGGCAGCATCAGTGTACATTTGTCGGATTCTATATGTTTCTGCATACCAATATTGTGCGTTACCTGACAACTCATTATCGGGATTAGTCAATACAAATTCTCTAAATGCTTTTTCAGCACTAGTATAATCACCAACTTTTAAAAAATTTCTTGCAAATTGATATTGCTCTTTTGGACTAGCATCAGGTAATAATTTTTCCTCTGAGTTAAAAACCTCGGAAATTATTGCTTCAGTCTGTTCTACTGACTCTATTACTTGCGTATCGTCACTAGTAGTCATATCTTTATATGACACCTCTCCCAGTGATTGTGGCTCTGAAGATCCAGGAAGTATTTTTTTTTGTGTTATGTCTTCATTCATCAATACCTGATTTGTTTTGGGTAAAGAGGAAAGAGAGTTAGTATTTGAATTTATGATAGGGGTTTGTTCAATTTGCTCAAATCTTAATTGATTATCCTGTTGAAACTTAGAAACCTTATTTGAAAGTTTATCTAATTTAAAATTAATTTGTTCAAATTTGTTTGTTAATTCTTGAAATTGCGTCTCTATTTCACTTAATTTCAATAAATGTTTTGTTAACGCCTGTTCAGATTCTTTTGTTGATGCTTTTTGAGTTATATTTGTATCAGAGTTTTCAGAAAATGACTGGGAGTAAACTGCTCTTTCTAAAGTTCTTAGGTCCTTTTGAATATTTTCTAAAATTTCTCCCACTTCTTGATCTTGAGAAAATGAAATACAAGTTGAAAAAAGTAAAAATGAAAAAAAATTAACTAAAACGAACTTAATTGAGGATCTCATAGAAACATTTGTAATTATAATAATGGCAGAAAGAAGACCCTTGCTTTTAAAAAAGTAAGGGTCTTTTTAAATTTAGTTTTAATTTGCTTTTACTGTAACAGATCTTCTATTTTTTGACCATGAAAGTGGGTTTGAACCCGAGTCAACTGGTCTTTCTTTTCCATAACTTAAAACTTTAATTCGGTCAGACGAAACACCATAAGTCATCAAATAGTCTTTTGCAGCATTTGCTCTTCTTTCACCAAGAGCTAGGTTATATTCTCTAGTACCTCTCTCATCTGCGTGGCCTTCTACTACAACAGTAACATCTGAGTTTTGTCTTAACCAAGCTGCTTGCTTTCTTAAAGTCTCTCTTGAAGCTGTTGTTAATATTGTCTCATTTGTTGCAAAGAACACTCTGTCAGGAACTCCACTTGCGAGCTCTCCTACAGTATCAGAGCCTATATAAACATCTCCCTGCATTAACGCATCTAACTTTTCAATTGGATCTGCTTTTTGAGTCTCAGCTGCTTTTGTAGTAGTCGATGACTCAGTTGTTGTTTTTACAGACTTCTTAGTTGCACATGCGGTAACAATTAAACCAAATATAACAACAAGAAATGCATTTTTTAAAATTTTGCTTAGATTCATTTTTGCTCCTTAAATAGAATATTATGAACTTAACCATGTAATTAGATGTTTTGTCCAGAAAAATCAACCAAATTTAATAGAATTTATATTTTTCCTCAATTTCCCAATAAAGAAGACCATGATGGGTCTGAGGCATCTGTTTCGGTTAATACCAACCTCTCGTTGTATCCAGTTAAATCAATTGACCACAGTTTTGCTGAAAATCCTTGACCCTTTTCATCAGTTTTTGTCTCTCTATAGAAAATGATTATTCTGCCATTTGGAGACCATGAGGGTGCCTCTTGATAAAAATTTTCTGTAAGTAGTCTCTCCCCAGTTCCATCAGTTCTCATAACCCCAATAAAAAATTTACCTTTATGTAGTTTTGTAAACGCAATTAAATCACCCCTCGGTGACCATACAGGTGTTCCATAAATACCTTTTCCAAATGATATTCTCTTAACTTTCGATCCATCACTTCTCATTACATAAATTTGCTGATAACCACTTCTATCGGAATTAAATGTAATATATTTACCATCAGGTGAATATGATGGAGAAGTATCTATAGATGGATGATCAGTTAATTTTTCCTGTATGTTTGTCTCTAAATTTCTAACCCAAATTTCTGAATTTCCATCTTTTGCTAAGCTCATTATAATTTTTTTTCCATCTGGGGAAAATCTTGGAGCAAATGTCATGCCTGGAAAATCTCCAACAACCTGCTGTTTTCCCGTTTCAATATTTAAAAGATAAACTCTAGGCATATTTCTGAAATAAGAGAGATAGGTTACCATTTGATTTGTTGGATTGAATCTTGGAGTTAATACTAACTCGTTACCTAAAGTTAAATACTTTGTATTAAAGCCATCTTGGTCCATTATAGCTAATTTTTTTACTCTTTGAGTTTTAGGACCCTCTTCTGCAACGTAAATTATTCTAGTATCAAAATAACCACTTTCCCCGGTTAATCGCTCGTATACCTTATCTGAAATTTTATGACCGACTCTCCTCCAGTTTGTCGGAACTGTAGTTAAAGAAAAGCCATCAATCATTTTTGCTCCTAAAACGTCCCAAAGTTTAAATTCAATTCTGATATAGTCTTTTTCGTTAATAATTTTCGAAGTAACCTTGCCGGTTATTAAGACTTGAGATTTAATTAAAGCCCAATCCTCAAATCTTGGTTTTAAATGTGCTATGTCTGGCTTTTGTAAGAAAGCTTCTTTATCTAGAGTATCGAATAATCCAGTTTTCCTTAAATTATTTTCAATTACTTTTGAAATTTCTAAACCTAAATTATCTATATCTAAATTTTTTTTAATTATTTTTTCGGAGTTATTATCTGTAAAAAAAGGAGAAATAGAAATTGGCAAAGGATCAAGATTTCCTCTTGTAATATCGATTTCAACAACTGAGTATGATATGCTCGGCTTTAAAATAAAACAAAAAATAAATAACAAAAGTTTATTTCTCATCCACCCATCATTTCTATTGGATTAAATCTTAATATCATTGTTTTCCACTTTTCATAACTTGTTGTTGGAAGATTTTTTATGGGGTTACAAAGTCTAATCGCTCTAATTACACTTTGGGCTATTTGATAAAAAGCTCCTTCGCCAGGTGTATTCATCCTCACATGATCCAACATTTCAAAGTTTTTTACAATTCCATTCTTTTCTAAATTTAGTTTCACGGTAACCAATAAATCTTCACTATAAGGCAATCCAGTGGGCACTGACCAACATGTGTAAATTTGGTGTCTAACTGCATATTCAGTGGTTACACTCAATTTAGATAACTTCATAGACTTATCATCAGATTGCGTAATTCCCTCTACCTTTTTTTTAACTTCTCCTACATTCTCATATTGCTTTGCAATTAAACCTTTAATTTTGTTTACATCTATATCTTTTTTTTCATATTCCGACACTTGTTTTGCCTTTTCATCTTTCAAAGGTTTTTTAATTTTTGCAAATTCTTTTATCACTTCGTCATTCTCAATTTTTTTTTCAATTTTTTTTCTTTTTTCTTTTTCAACAACTATTTTTTTATCTTCTTTTGAAGGTTGCTGTTCAGTTTCTTGTTTAGTTTCTATTTTTTCTAATTTTTTATCAGGTAATGGAACTGCCTCTGATTTTTCAAGCTTAACTTTTTCTTGTTTTTTTTCAGGAATAGGTACTTTTTTTGATTTTAATAAATCAATTTCATCTTTTTGATTTTCAAGTTTTACTTTCTTTTTTTCCTCTTTTTTTATTTCTTTTGGTGGTGCTTGCTCTGATAGCAGTTTTTTATTATCATTTTTTACCTTTTCGATAATTTTTGCTGCCTTTGGTGCATACGGAATATTTGTTTTCTCAGATATTTGTATCAATTCAACGGAAACAATTGGCATTACTTCTAAAGGTTTTTTAACAACGAGTGGAAGTGCAAATATTGTAGCAAAAAATATTGTGCTATGAAAAATTACAGAAAATAACATTCCAAAAGAAAAATTATTAAATCCACCTTTAAAACCACTAAATGAAATTTGTTTAAGCAATACTATCTCTCTTTGTATGGCTCAGATATTAAGGAAACTTTAGTGAATCCTGATCCTGAAAGTTTACCCATTACCTCTAATACTCTTCCATAGTTAATTGTTTTATCGCCTCTTACATAAATTCTTGTATCAGTTCTATTATTGGAAACGGCTAAAATTTTTTTAATTAAGTTGTCAAATTCAATTTTTGTCTCTTGAATAAATACCTCACCCTTTGAATTAATAGTTAATGTGAGAGGCTCACTTTCTTCAGGCAAAGTATCAGCTGAGGTTTCAGGTAAATCAACTTGTACTCCAACAGTAAGCAAAGGTGCTGTAACCATAAAAATAATTAAAAGGACAAGCATTACATCAACGAAGGGGGTTACATTTATTTCACTCATTGGTTCTCTCTCTGAGTGCTTTAAGTTAAATGCCATATTAAACTATTGTAATAAATCTTTTTGAAAAATTTTCTAATTTTTGTGAATATTTTTTAGAGTCATTGCCAAATTTATTATAAGCGATTACCGCAGGTATTGCAGCTAACAAACCTAGAGCAGTTGCAAATAATGCCTCAGCGATTCCAGGGGCTACAATAGCTAGACTAGTATTTCTTGATATAGCAATTGATTGAAAAGAATTCATTATTCCCCAAACTGTTCCAAATAATCCAATAAAAGGTGCTGTAGATCCTACTGTTGCAAGAAAAGTAAATTTGTTATTAACAACATTCATTTGCTTTTCAATATTTACTTCTAATATATTTTCAAGTCTTTGGCTTATATTTGTTTTTGATCTTGATTTCATAACAGCTTGCATTGAGTCTTTGAATAATTGGGCCATAGGATTATCTAATGCTGCAGGCAAACTATTATAAAATGTTTCTGCAGACTTAGACTTCCAAAATCTTTCTTCAAATTCTTCAGAGTCTTTATTTATTCTTCTAAACATTACAATTTTATCGAAAATTATCGCCCAAGAATAAACTGAGCTAGCGATTAGAATGATAATCACAGATTTAACTATAAAGTCAGCTCTCAAAAATAAACTTATAATTGAAAAATCTGTATTGCTTGCTAATCCTACTGCTTGAGAAGTTATATCTGCGTCCATTTTATTGATTTCACACTAAAATGTGTCATGAATTTGTCTATAAAAGTAAGCTTTTTTTATTTTTCTTGTGAATTTAGATGATAATTGGCAATTAATATTGCATCTGCTTTGTTAGTATCTTTTTTTCGAGATAACAATGATGAAAACTTAGGAAACATTTCAATTGCTTTAACTCTACTCGAATCTTTTTGAGAATTTATTAAATCATAATACTTTTTCCATTTGGCTGGTCTTACAAAAAAAATTGGTAGTTGCATTGCAGCACAAACACCTTTCAAAACTCCAAATGATTGTCCAAAATTGAACATGCTGGTAACACCTTGTCCGGGCATTGCTGAAACTTGCTCTACCACTACATTTATATTCTTAGATTTGTGGTTTTGAATCCTTAAAGATATTTCGTTGAATATTTGGCTACCATTAATTTGCTTTTTATTTTTATTACCTGATGCCATAGTAGGCATATCAATTACATCCTTTAATTCTCCATCTTCAAAAAAACAAATTGCACCAGTTATTCCAGGATCTATTCCAATTATTAACATAATATTAAATTAAATTGCATTTGTAAAAACATTTTGAACATCATCATCTTCTTCTAAAATTTCCAAAAACTTAATCATTTTATCTTTGTCTTCATCATTTAGTTTAATTTTATTTATAGGAACCCACTCAATTTCCGTAGATATAAAATTAGAAATTTCTTTTTCTAATATATTTTTTACATCGTATATTTCATCTTTATTTGTGTGAATTTCATAGTAATTATCATGAAATATACAATCATTAGCTCCAGCATCTGTTGCTAGATTAAAAACTTTTTCTTCCTCAATTTCTTCTTTATTTATTTTTATAACACCTAATTGAAGAAAATTGTGTGATGCAGAACCTTGGGTACCAAGTCCTCCACCATATTTTTGAAAAATTGTTCTGAGATTTGACGCACTTCTATTTTTATTATCTGTTAATGTAATAACTACTATTGCTGTTTTTGATGGTCCAAATCCCTCATATCTGATATTTTCAAAATTTGTATCTGTAGCTATTGATGATTTATCAATAGCTCTCTCGATATTGTCTTTGGGCATATTTGCTGATCTGGCAGCCTGAATTGCAGACCTCAACCTTGAATTCATATCTGGATTTTTATCACCAAGTTTTGCAGCTACTGTAATTTCCCTTGATAGTTTTGAAAAAATAGCAGATCTTTGTTTGTCTGCCTTTCCTTTTTTATGTTTGATACCTGCCCAATGAGAATGACCTGCCATGATTTAATTTTCTTTCTGAAGTTGACCGCCAAATATAAACTGACTGATATTTAATGCCAAACCATTTTTCGGATTAGCTTCAATAATTGCTCCACAAAGTGAGGCCTCTCCCTCAGCTGGATAGTGTTTTATGGACTCTCTTTTATAAAACCTATTAATAGAATTTTTAACATTCATCCCAATAACAGAGTTATAATCACCACACATTCCTGCATCTGTTAAATATGCAGTTCCCTTATTTAGAACTCTTCCGTCGTTTGTAGGTACATGGGTATGTGTGCCTACTACAAATGTTGCATGACCATCAAATACGTGTCCAATGGCCATTTTTTCGCTAGTAATTTCACCATGGAAGTCAACTATTAGAAAATCATATTTTTCTTTTTTTATATTTTGATCTAAAAATTCTTTGCTTTTTATAAAGACATCATCACATTTTTTCATAAAAACATTTCCCATTAAATTCAATACACCAACTTTATATCCACCAATAGAATCGTAAATACCAAATCCATTACCTGGAGCATCGTTTGATAAGTTTAATGGTCGTAGCAATCTTTTTTGTTTTTTAATAAATTCGAATGTTTCTTTTTGATCCCAGACATGATTGCCAGTGGTAATAACATCAACTCCACAACTTAATAATTCATTAACAATATTCTCCGTTATACCAACACCCTCTTTTGCGGCATTCTCACCATTTACGATAACAAAGTTTATTTTTTTTGATTTAATAATATTAGGTAAAAATTTTTTTACTGCAATACAGCCACTGTTTCCAACTATATCTCCTAAAAATAAAATATTCATTTAATAATTTTTTTATCTGTTAAAATGAAATTTAACTTTTGATCAAATTTATTTATAGGGATTTTTGAAATTTCTTGAAATGAAAAAGCAAAACCAACTGTTAAAATTTTTTTAAACTTAAGAATTTTGCTAATATATCTATCATAAAATCCACCTCCGTAACCTAATCTAAATTTATACCTATCAAATCCAACTAGAGGTACAATCAAAACATCTGGCATAACTTTTTTTTTAGTATTTGGCTCGGGAATACCTTGCTGACTTATTCTAAGTGAGTCTTGAAAAGACCATTCGTAAAAATCCATATTATTATTTTTCTTAGTTATAGGCAAAGATATTTTAAAATTATTCTTTTCTAAAGTTTCTAAAACATCTAAACAACTAATCTCACTATTTACAGGGTAATAACCTCCAATATTAATATTTTTTTTTAAATTGTATTTTTTTAATATTTTTTTAAAACGAACATAAGATATAGTCTGATCTACAAAATTATTCCTTCTAATATAAATTAGTTTTTTTCTTAAAATTTTCTTAGACACTTTAATTATTGGATCTTGGAGTCTGGATCGTTTCTTTTAATAAAATTTTCTAATTCAAGTGTGGTCTTATCAACTAAAGTTTCATAATTATTTCGATTGATTTCGATTTCATTCTTCAAATTGTCCTGATTTTTACTTAATTCAGAAATTTCTTTTTCTTTTAAATCTCTATAATTATACACTAATGATTTAAGTTCTTTAAATTTTTCAGTAATTTTATTTATTTCTTTTTTTTGAATATCTATTTTTTTTTTTGTCTCGTAATATTCATCTAATACAGAAATAGATGTTATAAGCAAAAGCTTACTTTCTCCTATGTTGCCTAAAGAGTTTTTAAGATTACTAAACTTTTCGTTTAAATATAAAGCTAATTCCTCTAAGTGTTCTTCTTGTCCATCTTCGCAAGATAACAAAAATTCTTTACCATTAAATTTAATATTTACATTTGCCATTTATCGATTTCTTCCATCAAATTATCTGTTTCTTGGTTTAATTCATCAATTTTTTGTGAGAATTGGTCTTCTTTTTTTTTTTCCTCAATCTCTTTTTTTTTAAAATTATCAAATTTCTGCCTAAGCGTTTGGTTTTCTTGTTGAAGTGAATTGTATCTGTGTTCTATTTCTTTTTTTTCAATTTCTAATTGATTTTTTTGGTTTTCTAGATTTTCTAACTCCAAAATTTTATCTGGTTTTATATTTTCAAGATTTTTTAATTTATCTAAAGTTTCTAATAATTTTTTTTCTTTTTCACTAATTGAATTCATATATATATCTATAATAATAAATTGATTCACCTAAGTCTACAAAGGATAAATTTTTGAGAGAACTAAATAAAACCTTGTCTAATTGTATACGCGCTCTTTCAATGGAGGCCGTACAAAAAGCTAATTCTGGACACCCCGGTATGCCTATGGGAATGGCTGATGTTTCTACAATTCTTTTCAAATATTTTCTAAAGTTTAATCCAAGAAACCCAAACTGGATAAATAGAGATAGATTCGTTTTATCTGCAGGTCACGGATCAATGTTGCTTTACTCTTTGCTTTATTTAACTGGTTATAAAAGTGTTAAATTAAAAGATATTAAGAATTTTAGACAGATAGATTCTATTTGTGCAGGTCATCCTGAGTATGTTGAAAACTCAGGCATTGAAACAACCACAGGTCCTTTGGGTCAAGGAATTTCTAATGCGGTTGGTTTTGCATTAGCAGAGGAAATTTTGAAAAAAAAAATTGGTAAAGATATTATAAATCATAAAACTTATGTAATCGCAGGTGATGGCTGTCTCATGGAAGGTATAAGTCACGAATCCATGAGTTTGGCCGGCCATCTAAAACTTAAAAATCTAATAATGTTGTTTGATAATAATTCTATTTCTATTGATGGACCAACAAGTTTAGCAGTTTCAGATAATTTTAAAAAAAGATTTGAAAGTTATGGCTGGGATTACTTAGAAATTAATGGTCATAAAGAAAATGAAATATTTAAAGCTCTCAAAAAAGTTCAAAATGCAAAAAAACCAACTGTTATTTCCTGTAAAACTAAAATTGGTTATGGATCACCTAATAAATCTGGAAAAGCTTCTTCGCATGGAAGCCCGCTAGGTGTAGAGGAGATTGAATTGGTGCGTAGAGAATTAGGATGGAATTATAAACCATTTCAAATTCCAAAAAATATATTAAAGATCTGGAGAGAGATTGGAAAAAAGGGAGAAAAAATTGAATATAAATGGAACAAAACTTATAAAAAGAAAAAAGGTAAAATAAATAAATTTTTCAAAAGTGATTTTCTAAAGTCTACTTTAAAAGAAAAAAGAATAGCTTTAAAAGAAGATATGATTCTCGCTTCAAGAAAATCTTCAGAGTCGATTATTAGCTCTCTTGTAAAAAAAAGTAATATACTTATTGGTGGATCAGCAGACCTTGCTGGATCAAATAACACCAAGACAAAAAATCATGAAATAATTACACCTGGAAATTTTAATGGAAATTATATCCATTATGGAGTTAGAGAACATGCCATGTGTGGAATTATGAATGGATTAGCCTTGCATAGTAAAATAATACCTTACGGAGGAACTTTTTTAATTTTTTCAGATTATTGCAAACCATCAATAAGATTAGCAGCTATGATGGAGCGACAGGTTATATATGTGATGACACATGACTCTATTGGTCTTGGAGAGGACGGGCCAACACATCAACCTATTGAACAATTATCTGGATTAAGATCAATACCCAACCTTAATATTTTTAGACCTGCTGATAGGATAGAAACTATTGAATGTTGGGAGCATGCTTTAGAGAGTTTTAAAACACCAAGCATTCTATCTTTAACAAGACAAAACCTTAATCCCATTAGAAATAAATACTCAAAAATCAATAAATGCTCACTTGGAGCTTATGAGGTTTTAAGAACTAGCAAAAAAGTTAAACTAACAATTTTAGCAAGTGGTTCTGAAGTAAACTTAGCTATAGAGACCAGCCATAAATTAGCCAAAGATAAGATATATTCAAAAGTTATATCAGTTCCATGTATGGAGCTTTTTGAATTACAACCAAATAAATATAAAGATAAAATTTTAAAAGAAACTAAATTGAAAATTTCAATTGAAGCTGGTTCGAGTGATTGTTGGAAAAAATATGTAGGTGATTATGGAATGACTTTTGGAATTGATGTTTTTGGTAAAAGTGCTCCTTATAAAGATATTTATAAATATTTTGGATTGATATCCTCAAATATTGCAAATAAATCAAAGAAATTATTTAAAAACTGAAATGACTATTAAAATTGGAATTAATGGAATGGGTAGAATTGGTCGTATGGTAGTTAGATCAATTTTTGAAGCAAAAAATAAAAGTTTAAAAATTAGTCATATAAATAATAGATCAAATTTAGAAGCTACTTATAAATTAATAAAATATGACTCTATTCACGGAAAATTTCACGCGGATATAGAATTTGGTGAAAATGAATTAATAATTAATAAAAATAAAATTACATTTTCTCAAGAAACTAAAATCGAAAATATTGATTGGAAAAAGTATGATGTTGACTATGTATTTGAGTGTACCGGTAAATTTAATTCAAAAGAAAAATTACTTGCACATATCAAAAACGGAGCAAAAAAAGTAATTGTTTCTGCTCCATGTAAAAATGCAGACAAAACAATAGTTTTTGGTGTAAATGAAAATATTATATCAAAAGATGATAAAATAATATCTGCTGCTTCATGTACAACTAATTGTTTAGCTCCAGTTGTGAATGTTCTTAATAATAATTTTGAAATTGAAAAAGGTTTTATGACTACTATTCATGCATTTACAAGTGATCAAAGAATTTTAGATAACTCTCATAAAGATCCAAGAAGAGCAAGGGCGGCAAGTCAATCAATTGTCCCAACTTCAACTGGGGCATCAAAAACAATTGGCGAAATAATTCCAAGCCTAAAAGGTAAATTAGAAGGTATTGCAATGAGAGTCCCAACACCCAATGTATCGCTAGTAGAGTTAGTATTCTGCACAAAAAAAGAAATTGATATACAAAAAATTAATGCTGTATTTGAAACTGCCTCTAAAAATGAATTACATAAAATCTTGGAAGTTACTTACGAAAAACTGGTTTCTATTGATTTTAATCATCATTCTGCATCTGCAATTATTGATGCCTCTTTAACAAGTGTAGTTGGAACCAACATGGGTAAAATCTCAGCTTGGTATGATAATGAATGGGGTTTTTCAAATAGAATGTGTGATATAGCTGAGAATTTGCACAAAATCTCTTAATGAGAAGTATTTTAAAAGAAAAAAATCTTAATAGTAAAAAAATATTATTAAGATTAGACTTAAATGTTCCTTTAGAAAATGGCAAAATAATTGATACTACGAGAATTGACAAAATTTTACCTACTTTAAATTTTTTATTAAAACAAAAAACTAAAATAATAATTATATCGCATGTTGGAAGGCCTAAAGGCAAAAAAGTAAAGGAACTATCTTTAAAACCAGTAGGTGAAGATTTAAGAATAAAATTAAATGTAAGAGTAAAACTAATCAAAGAAAACATATACAATATAAAAAATAAAGATTTCTTTAAAAAATTTAATGAAGAAATTCTTATTTTAGAAAATATAAGATTTTACCCAGAAGAGGAAAGAAACGACAACAAATTTGCAAAGCACCTAGCAAGTTTAGGTGATATTTATGTGAATGATGCTTTTTCTTGTTCTCATCGAGCACATGCATCAATTCATAAAATTCCTAAATATTTACCCTCATTCTCAGGACTACAACTTGATTTAGAAGTAAGTGCTCTAAATAAAATTACCACTGAAATAACAAAACCCATAACCTGTATAATTGGAGGATCTAAAATTTCGACTAAAATAAATATTATCAAAAATTTAATACCAAAACTTGATAATATTATAATTGTTGGTGGTATGGCTAATAATTTTATTGAATATTTTGGAAATAATATTGGAAAATCGATTAAAGAAAAAAATTGTTTTCAAATTATTGAAGAAATTATTTCTATTTCAAAAAAAAAAGGATGTAAAATAATTTATCCTGATGACGTGCTTGTATCTAAGGATATAAATGGATCCTCTACAAATAAAGAATTAAGTCAAATTTTGGATGATGATATGATTTTAGATATTGGCCCAAAGACAATAAATAAAATAACAGATATAATTGATAATAGTAAAACAATATTGTGGAACGGACCGGCTGGATATTTTGAAAATCCAAATTTTGCTTATGGAAGTATTAAAATAGCAAAAAGAATAATTAAGAATAACAAATCAAATACAATTTTCTCTGTTGTTGGTGGCGGTGATACTGTTGCGCTATTAAATAAATTAAAAGTTATGGGTAATTTTAATTTTGTTTCAACTGCAGGTGGAGCTTTTTTAGAATTTCTTGAAGGTAAAAAGCTACCTGGTATAAACGCTTTGAATTAAAATGTCAGAACTTAATAAAATTGCACTTAAAATAATTTCCAATGGCAAAGGTATCCTTGCGGCAGATGAAAGTAATGCAACTATGACAAAAAGACTTGAAGCAGTAAATGTGAACTCTACACCAGAAAATAGACTTTTATTTAGAGAGTCAATTTTTTCATCTAATGGTATGAAAGAATACATAGGTGGTGTAATTCTTTATGATGAAACAATAAAGCAAATGACAAGTTTTGGAAAATCAATTCCTGATTTAATTTCTTCTTCGGGGGCTCTTACTGGAATTAAGGTTGATACAGGCATAAAAGATTTGGAAAACTCTTCTAGGGAAAAAATAACTGAAGGTTTAGATGGACTAAGAGAAAGATTAAAAAAATACTATGAACTTGGGGCAAGATTTACAAAATGGAGAGCCGTCTATGTCATAAATGATAAACATCCAAGTAAACTAGCAGTTAAAAATAATTCGCATGCACTAGCACGATATGCGTCTTTGGTCCAGGAAAGTAGAATGGTGCCAATTGTAGAGCCTGAAGTATTGATGGATGGAGATCATTCTGTTGACAGTTGTTTAAGAAAAACATCAGAAGTTATTAAAAAATGTTTTGATGAATTGATATTACATAAAGTTGATCTTTCAGGAGTTATTTTGAAACCAAATATGATATTGGCTGGCACAAAATCAAAAGATAAAATTTCTGCTGAGGAGATTTCTCTAAAAACACTTGAATGTCTAAAAAACTCAGTTCCTGAGGAGGTGCCTGGTATTGCTTTTTTGTCTGGTGGTCAAAAAGAAATAGAAGCAACAGAAAATTTAAATTTGATAAACAAAAATAATAATACTAAATTCATAATCACTTTCTCATACGGAAGGGCCCTGCAACAAAGTGCCCTTAGGATGTGGTCAAAAAATACTAAAGATATAGAGTCTACTCAAAATACTTTTAATCATAGAGCTAAAATGTGCTCTCTAGCTGCACAAGGAAAATGGTCAAACAAACTTGAAAATAAATAAAAAAAAATTTATTTATCTTATTTCACCAAATAAAATAACAAAAAGTTTTTATAAAAATTTAAAATTAGTACTAAAAACAAATAAAGTTAGTTTTTTTCAAATGAGACTAAAAACATATTCATTAAATCAAAAAATTTTAATTGGTAGAAAAATTAAAAAAGTATGTAAAGACAATAAAGTAAAATTTATAATAAACGATGACCCATGGTTAGCAAAAAAACTTGATGCAGATGGTTGCCATTTGGGACAAAAAGATATGAGTATAAATGAAGCCCGCAAATTAATAGGAAATAAAATTGTAGGTATTACGTGCCATAATTCTATAAAACTTGCAAAAAATGCTATAAGATCAAATGTAAGCTATTTAGCTTTTGGTGCATTTTATCCAACGAAAACCAAGAAAGTAAAATTTAATGCCACTACCAAAGTTTTATTAGAAATAAAAAGATTGAGTAATATTCCAGTTGTTGCGATAGGTGGTATAAACTCGCATAATTACAAAAATCTATTATTGAATAAAGCTAATTTTTTAGCTATCTCAAGCTACATCTGGAATAATAAAAAATATAAACCATTAAAAGCGATTGAGTTATTAAAATGAAAATTAATGCGAGCGAAATAAGAGTTGGAATGTTGCTAGAGTATAAAAATGACTTATGGCAAGTTCTTAAAACACAACATGTTAAACCTGGTAAAGGTGGTGCGTTTGCTCAGGTTGAAATGAAAAGTGTTGGTAAAAATACAAAATTGAATGAAAGGTTTAGATCAAGTGAAACAGTTGAGAAAGCATCTCTGGAGGAGATAAATTCTAATTATCTTTATGAGGATCAGGATAATTATTTTTTTATGAATCCAAAAACATTTGAACAAACAGAGATTAAAAAAAACATTATTGGTGAAAAAGGAAAATTATTAACCGAAAATCTTGAAGTAACTTTAAGTTTTTATAATGAAATTCCAATTTCAGTTGAACTTCCAAATCAAATTAAGTGTAAAATATATACAACCGATGCTGCAATTAAAGGCCAAACAGTATCCTCTTCTTATAAGCCTGCAATACTTGATAATGGTATTAAAATACAAGTTCCACCATTTGTTGAAGTAGGAGATGGTATAATTTTGGATACAAGAACATTAGAATATGTAAAAAAAATTTGACTTATGAATTCTATTTCCCCTAACTTAAATATTATGATTAAAGCTTCAGAAAAAGCTTCTAAGGCAATTATTAGAGATTTTGGCGAAATCGAAAATTTACAAGTTGCAAAAAAGGGTCCTAGAGATTTTGTAACAAAAACAGATAAAAGAGTAGAAGAAATATTAATACAAGAATTGACAAAGGCAAAAAAAAACTTTTCATTTTTAACTGAGGAAAGTGGTAAAATAGAAAAAAATGACAAGGATAAAATTTGGATAATTGATCCAATAGATGGTACTACAAATTTTTTACATGGAATACCCCATTTTGCAATTTCAATTGCCTTAAAAATTGATGGGGAAATAGTATCTGCTTTAATACAAGATCCAATAAAAAATGAAATCTTTTTCGCAGAAAAGAATAATGGATCCTATTTCAACAATCATAGAATTAGAGTTTCAAATAAAAATAACTTGGAGGATTGTTTGTTTTCATCAAATTCTGAAGGGTTAAAAAGTATATTTCCAAAACTTAATATGAGAAACACTGGTTGTGCTGCTCTAGACTTGGCTTACGTCGGTTCTGGTAGACTTGATGGTTATTTTCATAATAATATAAATCTTTGGGACATAGCTGCTGGTATTCTAATAGTTAAAGAAGCAGGCGGTAACGTAAATGATATAAGTAGCTTTGATGATGAAAACATAAATATAAGAGCTGCGAGCAGCAATATTTACTCGAAAATGATGGAAAATTTAGTTAACTTTTAATTGTTTTTGCTAAGCTTTTTGTTATAAAACCGCCTATGAAAAAAAATGTACATCCGAATTATCACACGATAACTGTAGAAATGACAGATGGAACTCAATTTCAAACTAAATCAACTTGGGGGACAGAGGGAGAAACTCTTAAACTTGAAATTGATCCAAAATCACACTCAGCTTGGACAGGTGGTAAACAAAAAATTCTAGACAAAGGTAGAGTAAGTAAATTTAATAAAAAATT
>CABYOT010000011.1 GCA_902520695.1 uncultured Pelagibacteraceae bacterium | reverse complement strand
TCCAGGTAAAGTTGAAAAAGGATTTAATCTTGTTCCTAATGCTAAAACTACATCTGCTTTTGAAATTAATTCCATGCCAGCTTTAGATCCATTGTATCCTAACGGTCCCACTGCTAAAGGATGACTTCCTGGAAAACTATCATTGTGTTGGTATCCATTGCATACAGGAGCATCTAGCTTTTCAGCTAACTTTTTACATTCATCAATTGCATTACCTATTACTACACCTGCTCCAGATAAAATTACTGGAAATTTGGCCTCTGATAAAAGTTTTGCAGCTTTTTCAATTGCCTCCTTTCCTCCACCTTGTCTCTCAAATCTAACAATTGGTGGTAATTCAATATCAATAACTTGTGTCCAATAATCTCTAGGCACATTTATTTGTGCTGGTGCTGATCCTCTAAATGCTTTTTCTATTACTCTATTTAACACTTCCGCCATCCTAGATGGATCTCTCACTTCCTCTTGATAGCAAACCATATCTTTAAATAAATTCATTTGCTCAACCTCTTGAAAACCACCTTGACCCATAGTTTTATTTGCTGCTTGAGGTGTTACTAATAATAATGGTGTATGGTTCCAATAAGCTGTTTTAATAGGTGTAACTAATCCAGTAATTCCTGGACCATTTTGAGCAATAACCATTGACATTTTTCCAGTAGCTCTAGTATATCCATCTGCAATTAATCCACCGTTAGTTTCATGTGCCACATCCCAAAAAGTAATTCCTGCTTTTGGAAATAAATCTGATATTGCCATAAAAGCTGACCCTATTATTCCAAACGAGTGTTCGATTCCATGCATTTGAAGAACTTTAATGAATGCTTCTTCAGTTGTCATTTTAGTCATGGTTCAGCCTTTCTAATTCTTTTTTTTAATTGTCAAAGTGTCCGATTAATATATAAGATTTAGCGAATTTCAAATAAAGAAATCGTCACAATGTCGAATACTGATATAATAATACATGATGAAAAGGACAACGTTGGAGTAGTTGTTATAGAGAGAATAAACCCAAAACAAGATTGTAATTGTTGGATAATGGAAAATGATAAGTCTGTTTCAATACAATCAAAAGACGAAATACCATTGGGTCATAAAATTGCAATGACAGATCTAAATGAAGGTGACACTATTTTGAAATATGGTCATGATATTGGAAAAGTAGTTAAAAATATTAAAAAAGGTGAACATGTACATGTTCATAACGTAAAAACAAAAAAGTGGTAATTTATGGAAATTCCAAAGAGTTTTTTAGGATATAAAAGAGAAAATGGTCGTGCTGGAACACGTAATCACGTTATTATACTTCCTGTAGATGATATTTCAAATGCATGTGCAGAGGCAGTAGCAAATAATATAAAAGGTACAATAGCTCTTCCTCATTCTTATGGAAGATTACAATTCGGTGCAGATCTAGAACTTCATTTTAGAACAATGATTGGTACAGGAAAAAATCCAAATGTTGCAGCTGTTATAGTTATAGGTATTGAGCCTAAATGGACAAAAAGAATTGTAGATGCCATTTCAAAAACTGGCAAACCAGTTGAAGGATTTAGTATTGAAGGAGTTGGCGATATAGATACAATTGCAAAGGTTTCAAAAAAAGCACAAGAGTTTTCAATGTGGGCATCAGAAAAACAAAGAGAAGAATGTCCAATGAGTGATTTGTGGATTTCTGTAAAATGTGGAGAGTCTGATACGACTTCAGGATTAGCATCTAATCCTACAGTTGGAAATCTAATGGACAAATTGGAACCATTAGGTGTTCACTTATGTTTTGGTGAAACTTCAGAACTTACGGGTGCTGAAACAGTTTGTGAAAAAAGAGGCAAGACACCTGAAGCTCAAGCAAAGTTTAAAAAGACATGGAATGATTACAATGATTTCATTCTAAAAGAAGCAACAGATGATTTATCAGAAAGTCAACCTACAGCTGGAAATATTGCAGGAGGATTAACAACTATTGAAGAAAAAGCGTTTGGTAATTTTCAGAAAATTGGAGGATGTCAATTCATTGATGTTTTAGAGCCAGCTGAGGAACCAACAAAAGGTGCTGGATTGTATTTTATGGATACATCTTCAGCTGCAGCAGAATGTGTTACTTTACAGGCTGCGGGTGGTTTTAATATTCACTTATTCCCAACAGGACAGGGAAATATTATAGGAAACCCTATAGAACCCGTAATTAAATTGACAGCAAATCCTCTTACAGCAAAAACTATGAGCGAACATATTGATGTTGATGTTTCTAAAATTTTATCTAGAGAAATGAATTTGAGCCAAGCTGGAGATGAGTTAATCAAATCAACTTTAAGAGTTGCTAATGGAAGATTAACTTGTGCAGAAGCTCTTGGTCATAAAGAATTTGTAATGACTAAATTATATCGAAGCGCGTAGTTATTTTTTTAATTTTGCAAGTCTTTTATCATCCCAGTTAGAATAAACTCTTCTAATCATTGCAGCTCCCACTCCAAGTACTACTGCAAGAAGTACAGAAGTTAGACCATAAAACACCGGCAAATCTTTGGAAAAGTTTAATATAAATTCACTTAATGGTCCTAAATTATTAGTGCCATTGACAATAGTATTTACTGTTTTTTCATCTTTAATAAAAGTATCATAAGCAATTGCTATACCAACTAATAATAATAATATTGCTAAAATAGTTTTAAATTCTGAGCTATCAATTTTTTCTCCAATTTTTTGTCCAAACTGAACACCGATTATCGAGCCTAAAATTAATACTGTAACTAAAATTAAATCTATAGTTCCATAGTTTAATGCATGTAAAATTGTTACAATAGCACTTATAAATATAGTTACAAAAAGGGAAGTTCCAGGAATTAACCTTGTAGGCATTCCAATAATATAAATCATTGCTGGAACTAAAATAAAAGCACCACCTATTCCCATAATAGCAGCAATGAAACCAACAATTAAACCAATTATTATCGGGGTAAACGCACTTTCATAAAGTTGAGATTTTTTAAAACGCATTCTCAAAGGTAATCCATGTATCCAATAGTGTTTATGCAATTTTTTTCTCTCAGTAATTTTTTTTCTTGCTTTATCAATTTCTGAAACACCTTGGATTAACATAAAAGTTCCTAAAATTGCTAGGATGTACATATAAGCAAGAGAAATAACTACATTAATTTTTCCAATATCTTTAAAATATGAAAAAGTTATAATTCCTAGAACTGTTCCTACTATCCCACCAATTACAATCATGAAACCCATTTTATAATCAAGTGTCCCTTTGAGATAATGTGTTGTGGAACCTGAAACAGAAGTTCCAAGAATGTTACTTGCTTCATTTGGAACAGCATAAATAGGGGGGAGACCTAAAAATATTAAAAAAGGGGTCATTAAAAATCCACCACCAACACCGAACAACCCAGACAAAATTCCTACTACTAAACTTAAACCGAAGATAAAAAGTAAATTAATTTCAACTTGTGCTATTGGAAGAAAATACTCCATATGAAGTAACTATTCCTCTAAGAATACAAAGTCAATAAATATGAATATTTTTAGATAAAATTTTGGGCTGTGCTAAGAATTATAATACCCCAAGCAAAGAAGATAAAAAGGTATAAAAAAGATTTAATTATTTTGCTTAATTGATTTTCAAAGAATAAAGGTAATTTTTTTAAATTATTATTTATTTTTTGAAACATACTCGCGAGATACCACAGGTTGTGATAAATGCAAATATTATTTAATCTGTTTAGAAAATAGTTGCCCCAAAGACTTTTACCTCTTCTCCTTCTTCTCCAAGAACTAATCTTCCAAGAAAGTCACCTGGTATCTCAGTGCTAGTCTGTTTATATAAGATAGTTATATATAAACCTCTTCTCAGACACCCTATTGCTTCACATCCTTCAGTTAAACTCGAAATCAATTTATTTCCTGCCCATTGTTTGCCAAGTTCAACCTCATTAGCTCCATACATCATTTGTGATGACAGATCCCTTGTAAATCCACCGTAATCTTTAATGTTTGATGATTTAACTAGGTTTGCCCAAATAGGTTCAGCTATTTTAATAATTTCCTCATCGGATTTATCTAATAAAGCCATTTCTATAATCTATAGAATTTAAGAAGCTTCTTTTTTCTCTTTTTCATCAACTATGTGATAAACAGGGGCTTTTTCCATAGTAAACTTACCAGTTTTAGGATCTCTTCTAGATAGGGTGAGACAATGCCAATTTTCATCATCTAATTTCATATAATCACCTCTATAATAATAACCTGGCCAACGAGTTTCTTGTCTGAACAAAGTATGTTCTGTTACACATTGAGATGTAATTGTTCTATGTTTTAGCTCCCAAGCTCTCATAAGTTGGTGATAATCCTCAGCTCCAACATTTTCTAAATCTTCTTCAAGCCACGCAAGTAGCTCAAGGCCTTTTTTAAGAGTATTTTCGTTTGTCATGTAATTGTAGCTAATCCCGCCTACATACTCATCCATAATTTTTTGTAATCTTTGCAAACCTTGGATTGGAGAAATATAGCTTGGAGATACCGTTCCACCCGTTATTTCATTTCTACCAACTGTATAATTTTCTAACGGTTTATAAATAACTTCCTTGTAATCATCACATTGCTTGTCGCTTACTTTAATATCGTTTGCCTTTTGATCTTCTATATATTTAACAGCAGCTTTTGCAGCTAGTCTTCCCTCAGTAAAAGATCCAGATGAGAATTTATGAGCACTTCCACCCACAGTATCTCCAGCACCAAATAAACCTTGAATTGTTGTCATTCTGTTATATCCCCAGAAATATTCAGGTGGAGATAAATCCTCTGGGCCACTTACCCACGCCCCTGAGCACGTCGCGTGAGAACCCATAACATAAGGCTCCGATGTTGTTAATTCAGGGTTTGTGTATTTTGGATCAATATTTTGAGAAGCCCATACAACTGCCTGTCCAACTGTCATACCTAAGAAATTTTCCCAACCAACTGTTTCTAAGTGAGGATCTTGAAATGCTTCTTTCGTTACCATGTGAATTGGTCCACCACCAGCCATTGTTTCTTGTATAAAAGCGTGATTACGTAAACATGTAGGAGTAGGATGGTGATCAATATATTCTCCAACTAATTCTTTAGTTTTTTCGTACCATTTTTTCTCATAATTTTCACCGTTCGCATTTTGTGTGTAAGTTTTTAAATGTAAGAAGTACGCACCAACTGGACCATAACCATCCTTAAATCTACAAAGAACAATTCTATTCTCCATTTGGGTCATTTTAGCTCCAGCAGCAATAGGTAATGCATATGCCGATCCATTACTCCATGGAGCGTACCAAGTTCTTCCCATTCCTTCACCCACAGCTCTAGGTTTGAAAATATGTGAAGCTCCTCCAGCAGCAACAATGACTGTTTTTGATTTAAACACGTGGTAGTCACCTGTTCTCATATTAAATCCAACTGCTCCACCAACTCTATTTTCATTATTTTCGTCCATTAATAGATGGGTGATCATTATTCTGTTGTAAATTTTATCTGCTGATTTTTTTGCTGCCTCTGCAACGATTGGTTTATAACTTTCACCATGTATCATTATTTGCCATTTACCTTCTCTTTGGTATCTACCTGTCGCTTTATTTTTCATCATTGGCAAACCCCATTCATCAAACATATGAACAGTTGAATCTACGTGACGAGCCATGTCATATCCTAAATCCTCTCTGACCAATCCCATTAAATCATTTCTTGCATATCTTACATGGTCCTCGGGTTGGTTTTCACCCCATTGCATTCCCATATAGCAGTTGATTGCATAAAGTCCTTGAGCAACTGCACCGCTTCTATCTATATTTGCTTTTTCAACACAAACTATTTTTAAATCTCTACCCCAATGTCTAGCTTCGAAAGTTGCACCGGTTCCAGCCATTCCTCCACCAACAACTAAAACATCACAATTTTCTACTATAGTTTTTCTAGCCATTAATAATAAACTCCTTTTTTAAAAGCACTCTTATCTACTTTTGGTAATTCTTTATTTGTATTTAATCCCTCTGGCTCTGAATATAATATTTGAGAATTAATTTCTCCTTGATTGGGCTTATCTCCTTCAGCTAATTTTGGAATAAATTTTCCCCAAGGCTTAGTAGTTATCGGCGACACAAAATTCTTTTCAGTTCCATTTCTAAATTTTATTCTCCAAGAAATAGTTCCTTTTTCCTCTTCTCTTCTAACTCTTACACTGTGACCCATTGGAGCAAAATCTGCATATCCTCTTACATCAATTGCATGGTTTGGGCATGCTTTAACACATGAGTAACATTCCCAACAAAAGTTTGGTTCAATATTCTTCGCCCTTCTTATAGTTTCATCAATATGCATAATATCTGATGGACAAATATCCACACAGTGACCACAGCCATCACATCTAGTCATGTACACAAAAGTTGACATAATTTATATTTTCTCCTTTAAATTCTTTATCATATTAATAATGTTTTGGCTCTTCTCTTTTTATACCTAGGCCAAATTGCTCAGGAGCGTCAGCTTCAGGTGGAAGATTATCTCTAGATCCATCAGCTTCAGCTAAATTTTTTTGTAAAGCGGCACCTGGTTTGTAAAACATATGAGCAAATTTAGACCAATATACACCACCAAATAAAACTAAATTTGCAACAATAAATAAAGCTAAAAATACAAAATCATCCCATCTGCCTTGTAAGTTTAAAGATTGAAGATATGACCAAATTAATCCGAACAATGAGGATGCAATCAATGCAAGTACAAATAAGTCTGCCTGAATAATTCTATACCATGGTTGAGCTTCGGAGTAGACATCAACTCTTAAAAAAAACCAAAACCAACCTCCACCCAGAACTGTTAAAGCCGCACCAACATGCCAGATGATTGGCCAAAAAACAGGTGTTACTGAATTTGGGGTAGTATAAAAAAATATCATCACAACTGATCCAATCCAAAACAAAATTGTTCCATACATTCCCATTACATGCGCTACTCTTCTTTTACCTGCTCCAAGTTCTGATGTAGTAGCAATGTCGCTTGCTATAGTTTTTGAAATTACAGATATTCTCTCTCCTGTTGATAAGGTTTTTGTAGCTGATAATTTTGCTTTTTTTGCATTGTTAAAGAAATACTTCACATTTTTTTTATGAATAATATCCATAACTGTTCCAACTAGAATTAGTAAACCCATTAAAATAACAAATGATTGCATCAAAAATGGTGGTACAGTCTCTGCAAGTATTAAAAATGGATTAGTTGATATCATTGTGACTTTGTTCCTTCCGCATAAGATTTTTAGTACACTTATTTAAATAGATCAACCGCGATATAATGACATTTCAACAGCTTATAATCGTAATTATTATTTGGTTTTACGCACATAATGTTGTTTGGAAGAAATTACGCTTCTTACACCACCTTGTGGGTTGTCAACGTCTCCAAATCTTCTTGGAATCAGATGAATATGACAATGATTAATTGATTGTCCTGCAGTTTTACCAGAGTTTGATCCAACATTAAATCCTTCGATTGTATTATCTTTATATTCAAGTTTTTTTTTAAGTTCTTTTAGTAGAGCGTCACAAGCTAGAATTTCCTCGTTATTTAGTTCAAAATAATTTTCTACATGTCTCTTTGGAACAATTAAAACATGATACTTTGAAACTGGGTAAGTATCATAACTAGCATAAGCCAATTCATTTTCTAGTTCGAAATCATTGTTGGATATATTACAAAATAAACATGGGTTATTGGGATCTCTCATTTTTTAATTAAAAATATATTTTTCTTTTTTAAATTCTTTTTCAAAAGTTTTGTACATTGAATTAAATATTTTGTTTTTTCTTCTCTTCCAATTGCTATCTACAATATAACTTGTAGAAACAACACCTTTGCCGGAACCAACAAGCAAGATTTCATCAAATTGATTTAATTCTTTTAGATAAATATTTTTTTTTATAATATTAAATTTTTTTTCATAAAATTTAAGGTTTGTTCCTCTATAATATTTATTTTTTGCTGAATAAATTTTATTCTTTTTAACAAATAATAAATTTGAAGTTCCAGTTTCAAATATTTTATCATTTACACATAAAGCAACGTCTTCTTTTGAAGTATTCATTTTCGATAAGTAACCCAGTATTTTTTTATATTTTAAATTTTTATATTCAGGTTTCACTCTTTCATAGTGGACTAATTTAATACCAAATTTTTGCTTAGGTTTAACTCTGTCTCTAAGTGATATTGAAATAGTTTTTTTATTTAAAGCAACTCTAATTAAATGATTATAAGATTTTGTTTTATCTATATTTTCATTTATTAATTTTAATATTTTACTTTTTATTCCTGTTTCATAGATCTTATAGACCTTTAATGATTTTATTAAGTTGTCAATGTGTGTTTTAAAAAAAAGAATTTTAGGTGGCTTATTGTATATCCACATTGTTGTAAAAACTCCATCCTTATTCCATAGATCATCAAACTCAATTTCTTTAAAGTTTTTACGCTGATAAGATTTTTTTAGTAAGTATTTTACCATTGTTTGTCAAAAAAGATTCTGGGTGAAATTGAAATCCATATACATGATCTTGAGTATTTTCGAAACCCATTGCTATATTAGATTTAGTACATCTCATAGTGATATTAAAGTTTTCATTTATAAAAGGTTCTTTTAGCTTAAGTGAGTGATATCTGCCAACTTTAAAAATTGAATTTTTTTTAAAAATAGAATGATTACTTGTAACTTTTACAGTCGATTGAAAACCATGATAAATATTTTTTTGTTGAATAATTTTTCCATTTTCACTGTGTAGGATCAATTGATAACCAAGACAAATACCAATAATTTTTTTTGTTCCTTTGTATTTATTATAAATCTTTATAGATGTTGGGTAGTCCTTGGGTGATCCTGGTCCAGGAGAAAATACTATTGTTTTAGATTTATCCAATAATTTTTTATTTATATCAAAGTAATTTGAGCAATATACTTCGTCAAATTCAGAAAATTGATGAACTACATTCCAAGTAAATGAATCTTGATGATCAATAATATAAATCATTTAAATAATTCCAAAAGTGATTTTGCCTTGATAAAGTTTTCATTGAATTCTTTCTTTGGATTACTATCCAACACAACTCCAGATGCTGCAGATATTTCTGATCTATTTTTAAAATTTAAAATTGATCTAATAATTAAATTAAACCTCATATCTTCATTAAATTTTATATACCCAAAACTCCCAGTAAATATATTTCTATCTTCCTTTTCTTGTGAATTAAGTAATTCCAATGTTCTTATTTTAGGACAACCAATTACAGATCCACCTGGCATCATTGACTTAATTATTTCAATAACAGATGTTTTTTGATTTAATTTTCCAATAATGCTAGTGACGTAATGATATAGGTGCTTATATTCCTCTACATATTTTTGTTTTTTGATTTTTACTGTACCTGGTTTGCATATTCTAGATAAATCATTTCTCTCAAGATCAACAATCATATTATGTTCTTTAGTTTCTTTGATGTTATTTCTAAAGAATTTAAGAGCTTTAGATTTTGTTGTATATTTATTTTTTTTTAAGGTACCAGCAATAGGTTTGGTATTTATAAAATTACCAACTCGATTGATTAAAGTCTCAGGAGAACAGCTAACTATTGAATAATCTTTATCTCTAATCATAAATGATTCAGGTGAGGAGTTAATCTTCATTAGTTTCCAAAAGAAATTTACCGAATTAATTGTAGATTTATTTTTGTACTTTGTGCATATTTTAATTTGGTACGTTTCACCCTCTCTAATTTTTCTGGAAAATGTATCAAATATTTTTTGATATTTGCTAAAATCTAAATTGAGCTTAAAAGGGCTTAGAATTTTTGTTTTTTGAAAGACTTCATTGAATTGAGCTCTTTTTATATTTGAATGAATAGTAATTTTTTTTCTTATTTTAATTAAAGTTTCAGGTTTATAAAAAATACCCTTGTGAAATTTTAAATTTTTTTGTTTTTTTATAGATAAATTTAAAAGACTACATAAAATCTCATAACCAAAAAATCCCACATATAAGTCGGTTTCTTTTCTATATTTTTTCGAAGAAAAGCTATGTAAAAATTTTACAATATTATTTTTGTTAAGCGTTATCTTTTTTGAAAAATCAGTATAAATATTATAACCCCCGTCAACTTTATAAATAATAAGGGGCTTATTTGACTGATAAAGTTTTTCTAAATATTTATTAAACTTAAGTTTATGCTGCCTGAATTCGTTCAATTGTTTTCTCTTTTATAGGTAAGTGTATCACACCAGCAAAAATAGAAAGTGCGATAGATGCGTACCAAGCATAATCAAAGTTACCATGCATTTCATAAAAAACTCCACCTAGATATGCTCCAAGAAAGGATCCTACCTGATGACTGACAAATACAATACCATATAAAAGACCTAGATGTTTTGTTCCAAATATATGTCCCACTATTCCATTAGTTGGGGGTACAGTTGAAAGCCACAGAAGCCCAAATGTTACTCCAAATACTATACAGTTAAATACGCTTGGAGGTAAAAATATAAAATAAATTAATGATACACCTCTTAAAAAATAAATTGCACTTAAAACTTTCTTTTTGCTAAATCTAGTTGCTAAATAACCTGCACCAATTGTACCAATCATATTAAAAACACCAACTAGAGCTAATATCATTGCTGCTGTCCAATCGGGTAGCCCTCTATCCATCATATAAGTTGGGATATGCGTAGCCACTAAAGCAATATGCCAACCACAAACAAAAAAACCAAGAGTTAAAAATATGAAACTTTTATTTCCAAAAGCCTCTCTTAAAGCTTCTGATGCTGTTTGATTGTTATCTAAATTACTACTTCCAACTGGAATTTTTGGTGTATTTACAAATAGAGCAACAATTAATCCAATTCCTAATAGAAAACAAAAATATAAAATTGTAATTTCCCACCCCATTTCAATTAATGAGTATCTTACCAATAAAGGTGAAACAAAAAAACCAAATGATCCTGCACATGTAACAATACCTGTTGCTATTGTTCTATTAGAAGCAGGAAAATGTTTGGCAACAACTGATACTGGGATACTTATAGCAGTACCACCTAATCCTATACCAATCAATATTCCAATCGTTAGAGTAAAGTAGTGTCCAGTATTAAGTCCTAAGTAGAAAAGTAATAGTCCTGATAAAAAAAATAAAAAACCCACAAATATAGCTGTTGCACCTCCATATTTATCAGTTATGAAACCAAAAACTGGACTGAAGATTCCCCACATTAAAAGTTGCAAACCTATTACAAAACCAAAATGTGAAATAGAAATATTCAGATCTGCATTAAAATCAAAAAAAAATAAGCCAAATGTTTGCCTAATACCCATTGCAAAAATAACTGTTAATGAAGCTGCAATAAGGGTAACCAGTGCCTTTTTACTAGTGAAAAATTTTTCTTTGCTCATTTAACGAGCATAAGGCTTTTTCTAATATCTGCAATTAAATCTTTTGGGTCTTCTAGTCCTATATGTAATCTTACCAAATGTTCATTTTTATCTAAATTTAGGAATTTTCTATCGCCCATCTCAATATCACTTTGCAGCAATGCTAAACTTTCAAACCCACCCCAACTATAACCATGACCAAATAATTTTAACGAATTTACAAATTTCAAAACAGACTTTCTGCTTTTAGATCTTATAATTAATCCCATAAGGCCTGATGAGCCAGAGTAGTATTTTTTCCACATTCTAAAATTGAAAGAGTTTTTTTTATAAGGATACAAAAGTTTTACTTTTTTGCTTTTGGAAAGAAATTTACAGACTTCTTTAGCATTAGACTCATGTTTATCTAATCTAATATCTAAAGTTCTTAAGCCTCTTGTTATTAAATAAGCATCATCAGGACCTAATCTTAAACCCAAAACATCGTCTGCCTTTTTGACGTGTTTATATACTTTTTTGTTAACAGCTAAACTTCCACCCATCACATCGGAATGTCCTGAATAATATTTTGTTGCTGATAATATTGACATATCAAAACCCAATTTAATGGGTTTAAAAAAATATGGTGTTGCCCAGGTATTATCTATTGCAGTAAATATTTTATTTTTTTTTGCAATAGAAATAACTTTTTTTAGATCTTGGAATTCAAAAGTATTGCTTCCAGGGCACTCAACGTAAATTAGTTTAGTTTTACTTGTTATGCTTTTTTCTAGAGACTTTAAATCATGAGGGTTATAAAATTTTGTTTTAATTCCAAATTCTTTAAGATAATTTTCACTTAAATTTCTAGTTGGATTGTAAAGTGGATCTGAAACTATTATCTCATCTCCTGGTCTAGTTACACTAAATATTGATAGAAATACCGATCCAAATCCAGTTGGAGTTAAAAAAACATTGTATGATTCCTCCAGTTTGGTAAGAATTTTTTGTAATATGAAAGTAGTTGATGTGCCTTTTCTACCATAATCATAATGTCCACCTAATGGTTTTTTTAAAGCCATTCTTTGCATTTTTCTTAAATCTTGCATTGATTTAAAAATAATTGTGGATGCCCTTACAACTGGTGGATTGACAGAATGGTTGTGAAAATCTTTAGCTGTATGCTTTAAAAAAGTTTTAAAGGAATAATCCATAAAAAATTTGATATGTACTTAGGACAATGCTATATCCACCAAATAAGTCAATAAAATAGTAAAACTAAGGAGATTATGGGATATCCAAAAAAACATAGAGGCCGTAGAAAAATGGGCTCTAAAAAGAGAAGAGCAAGAAAAAAAAATAAAAAGAAGTAGAAAATTTAATCTTTAATCCAACCACCACCTAGAACTTTGTGACCAAATTGGTCTTTTTTGTAAAATACACAAGCTTGGCCCGGAGATATTCCGTATTCTGGTTTTAGAAGATTTACTTTAACATTTTCATTATCTTTTATATCTACTTTTGCATCTAAAAGTTTTCCAGTAGATCTTACTTTGACCAATATATTTTTGTCTAATTCATTTATATTTGTTAGTAAATTTACGTTTTTTAAATTTATATTACTTCTTGCCAGCTCCTCTTTTGGACCAATGTATATTTCATTTTTTTCAGCATCAATTCTAATTACGTAAAATGGCTCTTCATTTGAAACTTTAATTCCTTTTCTTTGGCCAATAGTAAAATTGACTATGCCGTCATGTACTCCAACAACTTTTCCATCTAAATTTTTAATGTTACCTTTTCTGTATGATTCTGGTTTGAATTTTTTTATTACAGAAGCATAATCTCCGTTGGGGACAAAGCATATATCTTGACTATCTGGTTTATCAGCAACATTTAAATTCAGATTTTTTGCAATTTCTCTTGTTTTATCTTTAAGAAGTCCGCCTAGTGGAAATCTTATATAATTTAATTGCTCTCTTGTGGTATTAAATAAAAAATAACTTTGATCTCTATTTTCATCAATTGCTTGGTACATATTAGTTAAGTTATTTTGTGTTAAACTCTTTACATAATGACCTGTGATTAGTGCATCAGCATTTAAATCTTTTGAAAATTCAAATAAATCTTTAAATTTAACTGTCTGGTTGCATTGTACACATGGTATTGGTGTTTCGCCCTTTAAATAACTATCTACAAAGTTATCTATAACACCTTGTTTAAACTTATCTTGGTAATATAAAATCTTATGTTTAATATCTAATTTATGCGCAACTCTTTTTGCATCTATAATATCTTGACCTGAGCAGCACTGTTTTGAAGCAGCAACTTCTTTGCCATCATTGTAAAGTTTTAAAGTAATTCCAATTACATTATAACCTTCTTGTTTCATCATCCCAGCAACAGTTGACGAGTCTACACCTCCAGACATTGCTACCACTACTGTAGTTTCTGACGGTTTTTTATTTAATCCTAGTGAGTTAGTTTCTAAATTCATTTTATGGTATTTATACTTATTTCCATTATAAGTTAAATTAAATGATTTTAGATTTTGAACCAGGTGACAAAGTTATTAATCCAGCTAATAAAAGTTGGGGTATTGGTCAAGTTCAGTCTATTATTAATGACAAAGTAACTGTTAATTTCCAAAATGTTGGAAAAAAAGTAATAAATGCAAATAATATTGAACTCGAAAGAATTGATAATAATGGATGAAAGTAAAATTAAGAGTGTTGTCGAAGATTTAATTAATACTTTTCTAATGGCTGGAGAAGTTTCAATTAATCTAAGATATGAGGGTTTAAATAAGGAAATCAAATCGGACAATACCCCTGTAAGCAATGGTGATCTTGAGGTAAATAAAATTATCACAAAAAAATTGCTAGAGTTGACGCCAGATATACCCATTGTTTCTGAGGAAACTTCGCACAATAAATCTAAAAATAATTTAAAAAACTTCTGGCTAGTTGATCCAATTGATGGAACATACGACTATATAAATGATGGTGAGGAATTCACTATTAACGCTGGATTAATATTAAATGGAAAAGCTGTTGCTGGTTTAATTAATGTGCCTGCAAAAAAAAGGATGTTTTATAGTTTTGGAAAAGGTCAATCATATGAAATTACTTCTAACAAAACTATAAAATTAGATTGTAAGAAAATTACTCCTAAAGGCTCAATAAAAGTAGTTTCGTATTCAAATAAACTAAAACCTGAAATTGAAAAAATTCATAAAGATTTAGGAGTTACACAACACGTTCGAATGAAAAGCTCTCTTAAATTTTGTGTAATAGCTACAGGAGAATTTGATGGATACGTTGCAGAACCTAGAGCTTGCGAATGGGATATAGCTGCAGGACATGCTATACTTGAAAATGCAGGTGGAATAGTAACAGATTTTAATGGCAATGAAATAACGTATGGTAAAAAAGATTTTAAAAATCCAAGTATAATTTTAAAGAGAAGTAAAAATTTATAATGACTGACCAATTAAGAATAATTTTAATTATAATTGTATCTGTATCAATATTTGGTCTAATTGTATTTGTGATGGTTAAAAATTTTATAAGAAATAAAATTCAATACTATTTAGAAGAAAAAAATAAAAAAACTAAAGAAGATTAATTATTTTCAAATATTCATCTTTTTCAAGATCCATAACTCTTCTTGAAACTTCAAAATCAAAACCTGAGCGAGCTAAGACCCCTATATCCTTTTTGTAAAATAAAGGTCGATTATCCTCTTGTCTTGACGGTCCAATTCTTTTTTTTTTACAGATTTTTATAGCTGAAAAAAAGTCCTGATCTTCATTTTTATCTTTTATTTGTTCAATCGTATTTTTTATGTATTTTTCACCTACTCCTTTATTCATTAAGTAATTTCTTATCTTATTTATAGATGATCCTCTTTGAATTAAACTTTTTGCTTTTGACTCTGAATAAAATTTGTCGTTTATAAACTTTGATTTCTCTAAATCCTCAAGAACAATATCTATAAGATTAGAAACATCGTTTTTTTTTATATTAGGGGTCCTTGATGTTAAATATTTTTTTAATAAATAAGTTCTTAACTGTTGTTTTGAGGGTGCAAATTTTTCTACATAATTAAGTGCAAAATTCGTCATCTCATCCACTGTTACTTCTAATGTCTTTTTTTTATTTTTTATGGGAATCATTGTTTTATTTAATATAATATAAAAATAATATGATTGAACAAATAGCAGCTTTTTTCACCATAGAGATGATTTATTTGTGGTTAAATATAGGTGTAATACCCTTCTGGTTAATTCTGATTATTTTTCCAAATTCAAAGATTTGTGGATTATTGGTTACTTCTGTGTTTCCTTTTTTTGTTTTAACAGCTGTCTATATTTATCTAGGTTATTATTTCTATATTTCTGGATATGATTTTGATTATAATTTTACGTTGTATCTTGGTCTGTATGACTTGAGAAATCTTTTTGAGGCTGAAGCTTTTCTGATTATGTTCTGGACACATTTTTTAGCAATTAATTTATTTTGTGGAGCGTGGATAATGAAAGATAGTCAAAAACTATTTATGTCTAAATATATAGTGTTTGTTCCAATAATAATTACTTACTTTATTGGTCCTTTAGGTTTAGTTATTTATTGGATAATAAGGATGTTCTACGCTAAAAGAATTAATTTGTTAGATTAAAAGCTTAATTACTTTACTACTTTAAAACCTGAAACTTGCATTGATCCAAAGCCACCCTCTACATGGCAAATATTTTTGAAACCCATACTTTGCAAAGTTTTTGTTGCTAATGCAGATCTAAGACCTCCGGCACAAAACAGAACCATTTCCTTATTCATATCGATTTTACCGTCTTTAAAATATTGACTATCTGGATCCATCCAAAATTCCAACATTCCTCTTGGAATATGAGAAGACTTTTCAATTCTTCCTAATCGTTCTAGTTCTCTTACATCCCTAATATCGATAAGGTTACACGTATCATTATTTAATTTTTCTAAAGCTTCCTCGGGTGATATTGTTTTAATCTCCTTTAAAGCTTCTGCGACTAAAGTTGATGCTGATTTTATTGTCATAAATGTTTATTACACTAAATCAAAAATATTACTATATAAATTAAATAATGGTTATTAAATGAAAGCTCCAAATTTTAAATTATCATCCACGTCAGGTAAAACTGTTGAATTAAGCAAAGTAAAATCAAAATTTATCATCATCTATTTCTATCCGAAAGATAATACAAGCGGATGTACAATTGAAACAAATGATTTTAATAAACTTTTAAGTAAATTTGATAAACTTGGATGTACTATTTTTGGAATATCCAAGGATAGTTTAGAAAGTCACGAAAAATGGAGTAAAAAACTTAATTTAAAATTCGAACTACTAGCAGACGAAGATAAAATCTCTTTAAAAGCCTACAAAACTTGGGCAAAAAAGAAATTCATGGGTCGAGAATTTATGGGCACAATAAGAAGTACTTTTATCATAGAGAAAAATAAAATTATTAAGGAATGGCGAAACGTCAAGGCAGCAGGTCATGCTGCAGAAGTTTTAGATTTTATTAAAAACTACTAAAAAAAAGGCCCCAGTTAAGGGGCCTTTTATCAACTATAGAGAGAGAGATAGTTATTCTTTAGTCTCTTATTGCGTATGCGATTACTCCAGACTCTGATACATCTGTACCTAGTCTTTCTGCTTCTTTACTCAATCTAATACCCATTGTTCCTTTCATAATTCCCCAAACTATTAGTGAAACTATAAATACAAAAGCATTAATTGATATTACTCCAAGAAGCTGCGCTCCAAATGATGCATCACCGTTTGTTAGTGGAACTGCTAAAGTTCCCCAAATTCCAGCGAATAAGTGAGCAGGTATTGCTCCAACAACATCATCGATTTTTAATGAGAATAATAATTTAGTTCCGAAGACAACTATTATTCCACCAATCGCACCTATAAGAATTGCTGCTAGCGGTGAAGGCATTAAAGGTTCAGCTGTAATTGCAACAAGACCACCAATTGCTCCGTTAAGCATTTGAATGACATCAGTTTTACCTGCCATTAATCTTGTAATTGCACCAGCTGCTAATACACCACCACAGGCTGCTAAGTTTGTATTTATGAAAATATTTGATACTGCTACTGCATCATCAAATGTTCCCATTGCTAATTGTGATCCACCATTAAATCCGAACCAACCTAGCCATAATATAAATACACCAACTGTAACTAATGGTACAGATGACGCCGCAAATGGCTTCATAGGTTTAGCTGCTCCAGATTTATCAAATCTACCAGTTCTAGCTCCTAAAAGAATTGCTCCAGCTAATGCTGCTGCACCTCCAGTTGAGTGAACAAGTGTTGAACCAGCAAAGTCAGAGAAACCAGCAGCTGCTAACCAGCCACCTCCCCACTGCCAACCCATAACTATCGGATAGATAATTCCTGATAGTATAGCCGCGAATAAAAAGAACGGCCATAATTTAATTCTTTCAGCTAATGTTCCAGATACAATTGAAACTGTTGTTGCACAGAAAACCATTTGGAAATACCAATCAGATCCATCTGCATATCCAGTATCAACTGCACTTGCATCAGACCATGGAGTAAAGCTTCCAATGTATCCACCTTCTGGAATTCCGTATGCTAAATTATACCCAACCATCCAGAACATAATTCCGGCTATTGAAAATAATCCGATATTTTTGGCACATATTACAGATACACTTTTTGATGTCACCATCCCTGATTCGAGCATGGCAAAACCTGCTGCCATAAACATTACTAAGAAACCACAAACCAAGAAAAGAAATGTATTAAATATGAAACCAACTTCAGCTGAAACTGTAGTTTCAGCATAACCTGCACTAGTCATGTTTAGTAAGAAAAATATACCTACTAATGGACCAGTCAGTTTTTTTAAAAGTTTAACCATTTCACCTCCGTTTAATTAAAGAGGCTGTTATAGATTTAATAAAACTAAAAACTATTGATTGTTATTTAAAAGAGATATGCAGTATTTGCATGTAGTACACTGTATGCTTGTATAAAAAACAGCCCCTATTAAATTCTAATTCTTAATAAAGGCTGTTTTAAAAGTTTATTTGTTGAAAACTTCTTTAAGCGCTTTTGCAGGTAAAAACTTTACCTTTTGAGAAGCAGCGATTTGGATTTGTTCTCCAGTTCTTGGATTTCGACCAATTCGAGCTTTTCTTTTAGCCACTTTATATGTTCCAAAACCAGCAATTTTCACATTATCGTCGCCTTTTAATGCGTCCAAAATAGTGTTGGTAATCGTATCAAATGTACGCTCAGCATCAGCTTTACTTTGATTTAATGACCCTGCTAATTTTGCAATAAGTTGTTTTTTGTTCATTTTAGCTCCGGTTTAAAAGGTTATATTTATATACTTAACAAAATCGTTGATAATTCAAGCTTTTTTTTTGTGTCTCTAATTAAATTTACCACAATATATAGTTGTAAATAAGTATTGATTTATAAAGCTTTTTTTAACGTTAGAAAATCCCTTTAAAATAAGCCTAAATCTTTAAGGTCATTGAACGTTGCAAAAAACATTAAAGTTAACAATAAAAACATTCCGATTCGAAAAAAACCTTCCTGTGTTTTTTGACTTAATGGCTTTCCTAAAACCTTTTCAAATGCATAAAACATTAAATGACCCCCATCTAAAAGTGGGATTGGAAAAAGGTTAATTAAGCCTAAACTTATCGATATGTAAGCCATCATGCTAATAAATGGCAATATTCCAAATTCAGCCACTTGTCCTGAAATCTTTGCTATTCTAATTGGTCCACCTAATTGTGAACTATCTCCAGATCCAGTAAGCATTGAACCCATATATTTAAGAGATGAAGTAGTTACAAAATAGACTTCTTTAACAGACTCTATTAATGCATTTGCTGGCCCTAATCGTTTATGATTTATTTCGTTGTTGTATGGACTCAGTTTAATACCAACTATTCTTTTGTTAATTTTATTTCCTAAATTATCAAGACCTGCAACAATTTTTGGTTTAACCTTTAATAATATCTCTTGATCATATCTAAAAATTTTGAAATCAACTATCTCAGATGTTGACATTAAAATTAGTTTAGAAACATCAAGAATGCTCTCAACTTTATTGTTATCAATTTCAAGAATTATGTCATTTTTTTGCATCCCCGCTACTTCTGCTGGACTATCTTTTTGGACTTCGTCAATAACTGCTGGTGTAAAGTCTTTTCCAGCAAACATATATATGAATAAAAAAATAAATATTGCTAAAACGAAATTTGCTATTGGCCCACCTGCAACGATTAAAGATCTTTGGTAAAGTGGTTTCGTTACAAATAGCTTTTCTTGATCCTCTTTGTTATATTTTTTTAATAGTTCCTCTTGATCAGCTTGAGAAAAAACATTTCTATCTCCAAAAAATTTTACATAGCCTCCTAAGGGAATCCAACAAATCTTCCATCTTGTTCCAGATTTATCATTCCAACCGAACAATTCTTTACCAAAACCAATTGAAAAATCTGTTACACCAACACCATATTTTTTTGCAAAATAGTAATGTCCATATTCATGAATAAATACAACTACAATAATTAATATTATAAATGGTAAAATAAAACTCATAATTAATTTATAATATATTTATATTAACAAGATGTAAATAATGGTTTACCTTATTTTCCAAGTTAAAATGGGTAAAAATGTTGCAACTATAAAAGAAAAAAACAGTAAAGATTGAGAGACAAATACCGGTAAAAAATCTATTGGCAATATTATTCCAACCAGAATTGATTTTGAAAAGTCAGGACTGGGAAATAAAAGAATTCCTCCGATCAATCCAACTACAATTGATACATATGCATTTTTTTCATTAAACTTTTTTGAGTAAAAACCAAAAAATATACTTAGTACTGCTGCGCAACAAAATAAATCAGCCAATAAAAATAAATATAAAATACTCAATCCTTTTGATGCTACAAAAAATGAAATTATAGAGATTAATATTATTATTTGCTTTGAAAGTTTTAAGTAATCACCTTTAATTTTTAAGACTTTATTCCCATCAACAATTATTAGGCTTGAAATAGCATTTACTAGAGTATCTATACTACTTACTGTTAAAGAAATTGCTAAAACAATTATTATAACTGATAGAGAAATTGCATTATCTTTCAGTAATAAAGAAAAAAATGCAAGATCAGGAATAACGTTTGAGTTTTGAGAAGTTGCAATTAATCCTGAAAAACCCATCATAAATACTATTGGTATGATTATTAAAAATGAGACAATTAAACTATTCTTTAAGACTCTATTATCTTTAGCAGCATAAACTCTTTGCCAATTGCCTTGATGAAAAAGATTGGTTGCTGCTACAGCTATAAAAAAAGTTAAGCCAGCAGTGAAATTTGGCAGGTAACCTGGGCTTAGTAAATTTGGTTTGTTCTGTTTTATAAATACGAAACTAAACTCATTTAAGTTAAAGGAGATTAAATATGAAAATGATATCAACAATAACAGACCAAATACTATGAATTGAATATTATCTGTAAAAATTGAAGCTCTTAAACCTCCGTACAAAGTATATATCAGTGAGCTTATGATCACGATTGAAGATGTAATCCATAAGTCTGTTCCTGAAATATAATTTATTAAAATTGAAACTGCAGTAACCTCTGCTATTAAAAAAATCGACATATAAAAAATAGATAAAAACAAAATCAGTTTAAATAATTGTGAGCCAAATCTAGATCTTACAACTTCAATTAATGATTTCCCCCTTGGATAATTATCTCTAAATTTTTTTCCCAAATAAATTAAGATAAAAAGAGGGAATGCAGTACCTAAAGAGTATCCAATAACAGCCCCTATTCCTCCCCATGTTGCCGCTGATGCTGGTCCGAATAAAATCCATGCACCTAGAGCAGATGCAACTAAACTAGTTGTTAGTGAGAAAGTTCCTACAGATCTACTTGCAACTAAATAATTATTTAACCCTTGATATTTTTTTGAATGTATAAGGCCAACTATTACAAAAATGATACTGATAATTAAGGTTAATAAAATTGCAGATGATTGATTTAAGATATTTATTTGATCCATTCTTCCCTTTCTGAATTACCGGACAGGTTCCTTGGGTATTTCTCAGCCATATGGCACCCCATAGATAATTTTTATATTAAATGACAAATAAGTAAAGAGAGATGTTAAGCAACTATATGAATTATACATAGCTATTATTCACTATTAGCGCTCCTAAAATAATACTGATGCTGTAGTTATAAATTCTCTCTCTTATTATAAGTTAATTATAATACTAGGCTTCGTAGATTGAAGCCTAGAGAAGAAATTTTGTTGAATTTAAGCCTGAATTGGAAACACATGTGTCATTATAAATTATTTTCTTTAGTTGTCCAAAGGTGTATTTTTGTAATCTGAATGAAAAAATTTTTTATTTTTATTTTCTGTTTTTTTGCATTTGCTGCAAATTCAATGGAAAAGAAAACAACATTTGATAAAGATTTGTTTAGCAAGGCCCAATCTGAGGGTAAAATTATAGTTATCAGCTCTTGGATCGAATATTGTGGATCTTGTGCAAATCAAATGAAAGTTTTGCAAAAAGCAAAAAAAGATGGTGAATTATTAGATATTAAATTCGATAACATCGAATATTTTGCATTTGACGTAACAAACAGAGATATAGCAAATTCGTTTGATGTGCTTTATCAAACTACTCTATTAATTTTCAAGGGTGATACGGAAGTTTATAGAAGCATAGGTGAAACTACAGAGGATTTAATTTATGAAGCTTTAAAAGCTTCTATTTAAAACCAAAATTTAAAAAATATTAAATCTTATTCATTTCTCACTAGCGGATAAACTTTTGGACTTAGATACTTGAGGTTTGTAAAGACTATTAATATCATTGTTACTAATCCAACTGTAATTGTTACATTTAAGAATATATCAAATTCAAATAGCCATTTAAGTTGAAAAATGTTTTCAATAATAAATTTTGATGAAATTATAGAAAAAATTGTAGAAAAAAGAATTATAGAAAAAAATGTAATTATAAATTCAATTAAAGATGAGTAAATTATTTCTTTTTTCGAAAATCCCAAAATCTTAAAAACTAAATTTTGGAAAGTTTTTATTTTTCCTTGCACTATAATTGCACTCGATATTACAACCAGTCCTATTATTACTGTAACAGTTGAAATTATAATGACCGCTATAAATACTTTATTAAGAACATCAGTAACTTTTTTTAAGTAGTCAGAGATTTTTACAATAGAAACACTGGGAAATTCATCTAGAAAATTAATATCATCGAATTTATCGATATTATTAAACTTCACTGTCGAAAGGTACTCATGTGGAATTTTATTTGCAAATTGAGGGTTTAGCAACATTGCGAAATTAATGCTAAGATCTCTATAATCAACTAGTCTAAAATTCACTACCTCGCCATCTATTTCTCTCCCATAAATGTTGAGAGTGAATATATCTCCAATTTTAACTCCAAAATCTTGTGCCACTTTGCTATCCAAAGAAATTTGTAATTTGTCTGGGCTTGATAAATCCCACCAGTTACCTTGTGTTAAGGGATTATCTTTTGGTATCTCATCTGACCAAGATATTCTTCTATCATTCATTATAACCCAATAACTGTCATTAGTATTTTTGATGTAAGAATTAGGATCTATCCCATTAATTTTTACAAGACCTGCTGAAACCATAGGAACTACCTCTAATTTTGACTTATTATCAGAATTAAATATTATTTTTTCGAATTTTTCTCGTTGATCATTTTGAATTCCTAAGAAAAAATAATCTGGCGCAATTTCTGGAATAGATTTGGAAATTTCTCTTTTAAAATTTGAGCCTACAAATGCCAGTGTTAACAAAAGTGTCATTCCAAGACCTAAAGACATTATTGTAATGGGTGTGATACTTTTTGATTGAGTTATATTTTTGATTGCTATTTTTAATGAAATCTTAGAATTTTTATATTTTTTTAATAAATGAATAATTGTTACAGAAAGATAATAAAAAATTAATAAACAAATAAAAAATGATACGAAATATGCAACACTATAAAATGGTATTGAAGACCTAATGGCAAAAAGACTAATTAATATAAGCAATAATACTATACTAATTATTACTGATTTCACTGAATAATTAAATTGTAGACTTTGAAATACATTTCTAAATAAATTTGATGCTTTAACTTGATCTATAGAATTAACAGTTGGTATAGAAAATATTATCATTACCAACATTCCAACTAAAAAAACTATAATTAAATTTATAATAGAAAAACTAGCTTCTATATTTAAACCCAAGCCATCTGAAATATATTTATCGACTATTGGAATTAAAAAAAAACTTAACCCATATGAAAATACGGTGATTAAAACTAATAAAATAGCTAATTGCAAATAATAGATTTTCTTTATGTTTCCAGAAAATACACCTATTGCTTTTTGAACTGCAATTGATGAATTTTTTTGATTTATAAACGATAAAAGAGTATTAGCTATACCAATGCCAGCGATTAACATGGCACTTATTGATACAAGTGATAAAAATTGTGAAAAATTATCAACAATCCGTCTAATACCTCCTGCTGAGTTTTCGGGGTATCTTAATCTAACTCTATTTTGATCTTTAAATAAGCTCTCTACTCTTTTAATTCCCTCTTTACTGTTAACAGATTTATTAAATTTAACTTTATATTCATAATTTAAAAAACTACCAAGTGTATTTAAATCTAGCTTATCTAAGGTTTTTTTTCCTGTTAAGGCAAAATCTCCAAATACAAATGCACCTCCTATATCTGGTAAAACTTTAACTATACCAATAACATTAAACTCTTTGTCTTGAACTTTTACAATGTCATTTATTTTTAATTTTAAATTTTTAAAAATATTTTCATTTACTAATATTGAACTTTCTATCTGATTTAATTTTTCTAAAGCGTCTTTGGGTTCATAGAGTGCTTTTCCATACAATGGATAAAATTGATCAACTGATTTTACTCTAGTAAATGAAGTTTTATTTATTTTTTTATTAACAGTTGAAATCATTGTGCTAAATTCAACCATTTGAGAGACCGTAGAGAATTTAGAAATTTTATCTATTTTAGTTTGATCACCTTCTCTATTGTTGTAGTCAATTTCTATATCACCCCCTAATAATAATTTTGCATTTTCATTAAGTTCATTTTCTAGACTATCTTCAATTGTCATTATAGAACTTAAAATAAACAGACTTATAAAAAGAGTAATAATTATACTTGAGATCTTATTATAGCTTCTTGTTAAATCTCTAAGAGCATATTTAAAATAAAGACCAAAATTTTGATTTTTATTCAATTTTACCATCCTTTATTTTAATAATTCTCTTAGAAAGATTTGCCAATTTATTATCGTGCGTAACCATAATTAAACTTGCATTTTCTTCTTTCACATAATCAAAAAGAATATTTGAGATTAGTTCAGAATTTTCACTATCTAAATTTCCAGTAGGTTCATCTGCTAAAATTAATTCAGGCTTCATAACAATTGATCGTGCAATTGCTACTCTTTGCTGTTCTCCTCCAGATAGTTGACTGGGTAAATTATTTAGCCTCTTTCCAAGGCCAAATTTATCTAGGATTTCTTTTGCTTTATTAATCGGATCTTTAATTTTATTAATTTCTAATGCTAAACTCACATTTTCTATAGCTGTATAATTGGGAATTAAATAAAATGATTGAAAAACAATTCCAATATCTTTTCGTCTTATCTCTGAAATTTCATCTTCTTGTAAACTTGAAATATCAAAGTCTTTAAATTCAATTTTTCCTGATGATGCTTTTTCCAAACCACCTATCAGCATTATTAAACTTGTCTTTCCTGAACCACTTTCTCCTACTACAGATATTGTTTCCTTATAATCAACTTCAAAGCTTACATCTTGTAAAACATTTATAAGATTGTTATCAGTATTATAGTGTAAGTTCACATCTGTTAGTTTAAGAAGTTTAGTCATGTTTAAAAAATGTATTATTAAAATAATTATATTATGTCTAGTTGCATTTGGGGTAAATGCTGAGAATAAAGTTGTTTTATTTGGAGATAGTTTGATGGCTGGATATGGACTTAAAAAAAAAGATCATTTGTCTACAGTGCTTCAAAAAAATTTAAACAGTAATGGATTAGATGTAAGAATTATAAATGCAAGTGTATCAGGAGATACAACTGCAGGAGGTTTAAATAGAATAAATTGGACTCTATCTGAAAAGAATATTGATATTTTAGTTTTGGGTTTAGGTGCAAATGATATGTTAAGGGGTATAAAACCAAACGAAACAAAAGAAAATTTAGAGAAAATAATTAAAATTATAATTGATAAAAATATTAAAATTATATTAGCAGGCATGATTGCCCCTGAAAGTCATGGTAAAGAATACAGAGATAAATTTAATAAAATTTATTCTAACCTTTCTGATAAATATAGTTTAACTTTTTTACCTTTTCTTCTGGAAGGTGTTGCCTTGAAACCAGAACTAAATCTAGAGGATGGAATGCATCCAAATCCTAAGGGTGTGCAAGTTATAAGTAAAAATATTGAAAAAAAGATAACTAGTTTAATTAATTAATTTAAAGCCTCACCAGCGCTTAAATAATTATAACCAAAAACATCTGCAACTGCTTTGTATGTTACTTCACCCTTATGGACATTTAAGCCAGCTAAGAAATTTGGATCGTCTTTTAAAGCTTTGTAATAACCATCACTAGCTAATTTGTTTAAAAAGGGAAGCGTTGCGTTGTTTAAAGCTATGGTTGAAGTTCTAGGTACACCACCGGGCATATTTGCTACACAATAATGAACAATATCATCAACAATGTATGTTGGTTCAGCGAATGTTGTGGGTTTGCTTGTTTCAACACATCCACCTTGATCAATTGCAACATCAACTATTACTGATCCTCGTTTCATATTCTTAATCATATTTTTAGTAACTAATTTTGGAGCTTCTGCTCCTGGAATTAAAACTCCTCCAACTAACAAATCACATTCTGAAATTAATTTTTCTAAATCGGTTTCATCGCTTAATTTTGGTATTATAAGATCACCAAATTTTTTTGATAATTCATTCAGTCTTTTTTCAGATTTGTCTACTATATGAACTTTTGCTTTCATGCCTGTAGCAATAATAGCTGCATTTTCACCTACAACTCCACCACCTAAAATAACCACATTTCCAGGATCAACACCAGGTGCTCCTCCTAAAAGAAGTCCTCTCCCTTTTTGGTTTTTTTCAAGACAATGTGCACCTGCTTGAACTGACATTCTCCCAGCAACTGCACTCATCGGGGCTAACAAAGGTAATCTACCATTATTGTCAGTTACAGTTTCATAAGCAATACAAACTGATTTGGAGTCTACCAAACCTTTCGTAAGTTCTTTTGCAGCCGCTAAGTGTAAATATGTAAAAACAATTTGATTTTCTTTAATCATTTTTACTTCACTTGATTGGGGTTCTTTTACTTTTACAATTATTTCAGAATCATTGAAAATGTCTTCTGCTTTGTCTACAATTTTTGCACCAGCAGACTTATATTGTTCATTATAAAATCCAGCTTCAAAACCGCCATTATTTTCAACCATTACCTCATTACCGTTTGAAGTTAATATTTTAACACTTTCAGGAGTTAGCCCAATTCTATTTTCTTGAGACTTTATTTCTTTTGGAACACCTATTTTCATCTAAGTGAATTAGTTTTTTTTGCTTTTCGAATAATTTGTAATCCCTGTTCTTAATTTATCTATTATTTCGTCGATGTGTTTCTTCTCACAAATAAACATTGGCGCGATAATTAAACAGTCTCCTGTAGCTTTAAAATTCACTCCAGCATCATAGCAATGTTTAAAACATGTAAATCCTGCAGCTCCTGGTTTTTTATCCATTTTAATATCAATTCCACCCATCATTCCATAGCCTCTTATATTATCAACAACATCTATATCTTTTAATGACATCAAACCTTCTTGGAAATATGGTGCTAAATTTTTGGCTCTATTAAATATGTCCTCTTTTTCGAATATATCTTGAACAGCTAATCCTGCTGCTACAGACACAGGAATTCCTGAATACGTATACCCATGAAATAATTCTATAGAACCTTTTGGTGACCCATCCATTACAGTATCATAGATTTCTTCTTTGCATGCAACTGCACCCAAAGGACTTATTCCATTTGTTGTAGCTTTTGCCATTGTAATAATATCTGGTGTAACACCATATTCTTGTGATGCAAATGGAGAGCCCGTTCTTCCCCATCCAGTTATAACTTCATCAAAAATTAATAATATGCCATGCTTATCACAAATTTCTCTTAGTCTTTGTAAATATCCTTTTGGTGGGACTAGAGTTCCTGTAGATCCTGCGATTGGTTCTACAATACATGCCGCAATATTTTCTGATCCAAAGTTTGTACAAATTCTTTCTAGGTCTTCTGCAATTTCAGCTCCTGTTTCTGGTTGACCTGATACAAACTTATGTTCTGGTAAATGCGTATGTCTCATATGAACAACACCCGGCATTAATACACTAGCAAATGTTTTCACATTATTGATCATACCTCCTACTGAGGTTGCTCCGATATTCATACCGTGGTAAGCTCTTTCTCTTCCCACAAATCTAAATCGTTCACCTTCACCTCTAGCTTTATGATAAGCTACCGAAATTTTTATTGCTGTTTCAACTGCAGTTGACCCACAAATAGTATAAAAAATTCTATTTAAATTTCCTGGTGTATGTTTTGAAATTCTTGTTGCTAATTCAAAAGATCCACCAAAGCCTTGTTGAAATGGTTGAGCGTAGTCTACTGTTCTTAATTGTTTTGTAATTGCCTCAATTATTTCTTCTCTACCATGCCCCAATGGATTACAAAATAATCCAGAACTTGCATCGATCTGTGTCTTACCTTGATGATTTTTTAAATAAACACCTTTTGCTTCAACAATTAATCTAGGGTTTGCTTTAAAATCTCTGTTGGATGAAAATGGCATCCAATGCTCATTTAAAGAATTTGGTATTTGAGGCTTTTCTGAACTCATATATTTTTATTAATGTTTTTAATACTCTTTCATAGACTAAAATAAAAAAATAGAAAATAATTTCTGTGCATTTTGAGTATGTCATTAGGTAATATTAAATACAACTAAAAGTTGAACCCATTTTAGACATTTTCAAATCACCTATGATTAATGTGCTTACAAAATACGTTTACATATAACTAAAATTGAACTTAAATGAGCGTAATTAAATTTAATTAAGGAGATAAAATGAAGAAACTATTTAGCTTTATTTTAGGAAGTATATTTGCTCTTAACTTATCAATTTCAGCTGCAAATGCTGCTGCAAATGAAGTGAGAGTTGCTTACTTTCTAGAATGGCCAAGTCCAAATTTAGAGGACATGCAAAAAAAGAATTTTGCTAAAGCACTAGGTGTTCCAGTAAAATGGACAAACTTCACTAATGGTGGAGCTATGACTGATGCAATGCTAGCTGGAGATATTGATATTTCATACTCACAAGGTTTAGTGCCATTTATTAATGCTGTAAAATCTAATGCACCTATCAAATTAGTTGATATTGCAATGGAATATGGGATGGGCGGAACAACTTGTGTAACATCTAACGCGTCTGGAATCACAAAAGCAAACGGTTCTGAATTAGAAGGTAAAAAAGTTGCTGTTCCACTTGGAACTATGGCTGAGTATGTCTTTGACGAAAGTATGAAAGTTGTTGGAGCTGACAGAAGTAAAATGGATATAATTCAAATGGATCCTGAAGAAGGTGCTGCTGCATTAGTAAGTGGTGATGTCGTAATGGCATGTTTATTTGGTGGAAATTCTATCAAAGCTGCAGTTGCAGTTGGTTCAAGACTTTTAACAGTCCAAGAAGCAAGAGATGCAGGTATCTTAGGAATAGATATTACATCTGTAACTGACAAATTTATGAAAGAAAATCCGGGTATGCTTAGAACTTTTATAGAAGTAACTCATGAAGCAAATGATAGATATAGAGCTGGTAAAAGCGATATGAACGCAATGTCAAAAGCTTCAGAAATGAAAGTTGCTGATATGAAAGAAACTTTAAGTGGATTTAAATTTCTTACTCCAGAAGAGACTAAACAGTCAATGGAGAGCGGTAATCTTGATGGTTTCCTAAAAGGTATGGGAACTCCAGGCGGTGCCGTAGATACTAGTTTTTTACCTTTATAATATTAAAGAGTAAAACAAATTTAATAGGCGCTAATTATTTAGCGCCTATTTTTCTTAATATTAGTTTTATATAAAGTTATTTCTATGAGTGACTTAGTTTCCAAAAATCTAAATATGATTTTTAAAACTCCCAAAGGAGAAACTGTTCACGCATTAAAAGATGTAAATTTTACTTTAAAAAAAGGAGAACTTCTCACTGTTCTTGGTCCTTCAGGATGTGGGAAAACTACTCTTTTAAATATTGCTGCAGGCTTTTTGAGACCCACCTCAGGCTCTATTGTTTTGGCTGGCAATGAAATTAATGGTCCAGGAGTTGAAAGAGGGATGGTTTTTCAACAAGGGGCTTTATTTGAGTGGTTAACAGTTGCTGAAAATGTTGATTTTGGACTTAGAATGAAAAAAGAAGATCCAATAAAAACTGCTAAAAGAGTTGAAGAATGGTTAGAAATTGTAGGTTTAAAAGGATTTGGTAATACTCCTACTTATCAACTGTCAGGAGGAATGCAACAGAGAGTGGCTCTTGCTAGATGTCTTATTAATGATCCTGATTTAATATTAATGGATGAGCCCTTAGGCGCGCTGGATGCATTAACTAGGGAGAAGATGCAATCTTTGGTTCTTAAAATTTGGAAAGAGACAGGAAAAACTATCATCTTAATTACTCATTCAGTTGAAGAAGCGTTGTTACTTGGTGAAAGATTATATGTAATGGCGCCAAGACCAGGCAGAATACACAAAGAATACAATCTACCTTTTGCAGAAATGGGTTTAAAAGAAGATTTAAGAGAAATAAAAAAAAATAAAGACTTTTCATCTAAGCGTGAAGAAATTTTATCCATGATTTGGAATATGGAGGAAGAAATTATGGGAAAAGAAAATTAAATGTTAACCCAAATAATAACCATACTAATTTTTGTATCCATAATTGGATGTATTATGTATGGCAGAAGGCTAATCCAAACTGAAAAAGTTGATGCTGTATTTGGAAATCCTGAAAGAGCTAAAGGTGGAACTCATTGGGTTATTGTTGGAAGTGCTGCAATACTACTAGTATGGCTTTATTACTCTTGGGACATAGCAAAAGGTTTTTATCCAAAATCAGCAAACGAATTATGTCAGGTTGCTAAAATAAATGAATCTTTACTAGGATTGAAATATCAATTTCCAATAGAGGAACGTGAATTTAAAAGCACCTCTATAATTAAAATTGAAAATAAAAATCTTCAAAAAATTACTAATGAGATTAAAAATTCAAATGATCTTAACAATCAACAAAAAACAATTTTAGTTGGTTATATAAATAAAACTAAGCAGTTAATTCCTTTATTAACTAATGAGGATTTAATTGAAATGGACACTAAAATTAAAATAAGTGAAATGACCAATGAGATAAAGCAGTTAAGTTCAAATTTTAAAAAAGAAGATTATCCATTTGAGACTGAAGTTCAAAAAAATGAAAGGCTAAAAGGGATAACTGAACAAGGTGAGTGGGGTATTATGACTGTCAGATCTGGAACTGGCACCATAGAAAATACAATTGAAGTGCCGTTTATTGCAGAAACTTCTAAAGGATTAAAATTTCAAGCAGCAGCAGAGGAACTGAAAAAAATTAATGACAAATTTTTTAAATTAAGAAATCATAATCCCCAGTTCAAATATTTAATTAAACAAATAAAAGATGAAATAAAAGCTTACAGAAAAAGCTTAGATGATACTGAGGAGCTTGCCTCAGATTATGCAAAAAATATAGTAAAAATTGCAAGAAGAATTGAATTTGCAAGTATTTATCCACCTAAAGCACTTGATGAAATGCAAAGTGCAATAATTGAATTTGATGATTTACAGCAAAATGAACAAGCAGGTCTGAGATTAATTGATATTGTGCTATTTCCTGCTGGAACAATTGTTGCTAGCGGGCCGAGTTGCTCAGAACAGGGTTCTGGTAGATGGTTACCTAAACCTTCAGATACATTAAACAAATTTATCCTAATGTCTAAACCAAGTGTTGGATACAAAAATATACCTCTTCTATGGATTGAAATGATCGATGTTAGTTCAATTGTAGGATTTATTTTACCTGATTGGATTGCAGATATTTTACCTGGCGACTATCCTGTTCACACAAGTGAGGGAATTGTTAAAGAAAATTTTAAAGGCAAAGTGTTAAAAGTAGTAACTGGTGATTTTAAATTATTTAAGATTCCTGTACCTTATGGCCATATCTGGGACTCATTCTTAAGAGTATTTTTAGGATTAGTTTTTGGAATAATTATAGGTGTGCCTTTAGGTTTGTTTATGGGTCTAAACCGATTTGCTAAAGGATTTTTTGATCCTTTGATTGAATTATATAGACCAGTGCCTCCACTGGCTTGGGCTCCACTTATAATATCGGTACTAGGAATTGATAATACAGGAAAAGTATTTCTGTTATTCATGGTTTCGCTATCAATTATGATTATTTCAGCAAGAGCCGGTGCATCAGGAACACAACTGTCAAAAATTCATGCTGCTCACTCATTAGGTGCCTCAAAAAGACAAATACTTCGACATGTGATATTTCCAAATTCTTTACCCGAAATACTCACGGGCATTAGAGTTGCAGTTGGAATGTGTTGGGGAACTCTGGTTGCTGCGGAATTTTTAGCTGGAACAACTGGTATTGGATTTGTTGAGAATGTAGCAAAAAAATATTTTCAATATGAAGTAATTTGGATAACAATTTTTATAATGGGAATGTTGGGGTTATTGTTCGATATAACTCTAAGAAAAATAATTGATAGGACTATTCCTTGGCGAGGAAAGGGTTAACATAATAATTAATGATAAAAAAATTTAAGGTAAATGTTTCTAAAAAAACCTTAAATAATATCTATAAAAAAGTTAGGGAATTTCCATTTAATGACATTCAACAGATGAGTGGGTGGTTACACGGAACAAATCATGCTTATTTAAAAAAAATTTCGAAATACTGGACCTCTAAATTTACTTGGAAGTTACAAGAAAAAAAAATCAATAAATTTAACAATTACACGACTAATATAGATGGGATTAGTATTCATTTTATAAAGCAAAATGGTAGTGGGAACAAACCAAATCCACTACTTATTCTTCATGGATGGCCTGGAAGTTTTATTGAATTTTTACATATCGTGGAAAAACTAACTCATCCTGAAAAATTTGGGGGGAATAAAGAAGAGAGTTTTGATATAATAGTCCCTTCTCTACCTGGATTTGGGTTTTCTGGAACACCAAAAAAACCAATCGGTCCAAGAAAAATTGCAAAAATCATGAATAAATTAATGACTAAAAAACTGGGATATAAAAATTATTTTGCTCAGGGTGGAGACTGGGGTTCTGCTGTTTGTAACTGGTTAGGACATGATCATTATAATAATTGTAAAGCTATACATGTAAATTGTTTAAATATGAGACATCCAAAAGGAGCAATAACTACAAAAGAAAAAAAATGGGAAAAAAGATTTGCTAAAGAGCAAATTATGCAAGAGGGATATAGGACACAACAAGCAACCAAACCACAGTCATTAAGTTATGCAATGATAGATAGCCCTGTGGGTACTGCTGCGTGGATATTAGAAAAGTTTTACTCATGGTCAGACTTAAAAAAAGGTAGTATTGAAAATGTTTACTCAAGAGATTTGTTACTAACTAATATTATGATTTATATATTAACAAAAACTTTTAATTCTGCATCTTGGATTTATTTTGGTAGAAGAGAAGAAGGTGGGAGACCTTTCCCAAAAAATTTTAAAAAAATTAGAATACCTACTGCAATTGCAGAATTCCCAAAAGAAATGTTGAGCTGGCCGCCTAAATCGTATGTAAAAAGAATTTTTAATGTTAAAAGATGGACAAAAATGAAAAAAGGTGGACACTTTGCGGCTCTTGAGGAGCCAGATTTATTAGTTAATGATATAAGGTCATTTTTTAATAAAGATTTAAATATTTAAGATGGAAAAAAACAAACTTAAAAAGACTATTATTAAAATATTTCATAAGTTAAAACTTCCAAAAAAACACGCAGATATTTGTGCTGATGCAATAATTAATGCTGAATTAGTAGGCGCTCAAACTCATGGATTATCTAGATTAAAAATGTACTGTGATCGTATTCAAAAAAAACTGATTAATCCAAGACCTAGAATCAAACTAAAAAATATTTCCCAATCTGTCACTCATATAAATGCTGATAACAGCATTGGTTTCGTTGCTGCAGATACAGCTATAAAAAAAGCCATAAACAATGCTAAGAAAACAGGTATAGGACTTGTGGCAGTTAAAAATAGTGGGCATTATGGCATGTCAGGATACTACGCTGAACAAGCTGTAAAAAAAAATATGATAGCTTTAGTATTCACTAATGCACCGCCTGCTATTGCTCCACATGGAGCTATAAAATCTTTATTTGGCACAAACCCTATTTGCTTTGGATCACCAACTGGATCTAAAGTTCCATTTATATTGGATACATCTGTCTCAATGATTAATAGAGGAAAAATAAGAGTTGCATCAAGATCAAATTCTAAAATTCCTGAAGGGGTTGCTTTGGATAAATATGGCAATCCAACCACTGATGCAAAAAAAGCGCTTGAGGGTGTTCAACTTCCCATAGCAGGATTTAGAGGATCAGGACTTGCGTGGATGGTTGATATATTAAGTGGTGTTTATACAGGAGGTAATCATGGAGGAAAAGTTAAAGATCCTTTTGATGATTTTTCTGGGCCACAAAATATTGGTCATTTATTTATTGTGATGAAAGCAAACCTATTTCAATCAAATTATAAAAAAAGAATTAAAGAAAATATAAAAAGAATTAAAAAACTACCTAAATTAAAAAGACTAAAAGAAATATTATATCCAGGAGAAAACAAATTCAGAAGATATAATAAAAACTATAAATCTGATATTAAAATTCCTGAAAGTATAATAGAAGATATTCGTACTCTGCTCAAATAGATAGTATTGTTAACCTGCACGTCCTAAATAATTTACCATTATTACACCAATAACAATTAAACAAATTCCAATTAATCCATAAATATTGGGTATCTGATTATATTTTAGCATTCCAAATAGTACGACACCCGCAACTGTTAAACCGCTGTAGGTTGAATAACTAAACGCTACAGGAATTACAGTCATTGATTTTGCCAAGGAAATCATTGTCACGGTCATTAAAAGAAGACAAGCTATAGTTGGTGTTATTTTTGTAAAACCATCAGAAATTTTAGCAAAACTGTTTGCAGCTATACCAGTAGTTATTCCTAATGCTAAAATTAAATATCCTGCAAATGGTTTCATAAGAACATTATTAACTAATTAATATTTTTTACAATAACTGATATGTACTAATTACACCCAATTTTTTTTAACTAAGTGTTTAATGTGACTTAATTTGATATGAAATAACCAACTGTTCCTAAAGTGAAAAAAATAGTAAATACTAAAGCTTTATTCTTTAAGCTTTCTTTTTTTTCTTCTTTCTTAATTCTGAGTTTAAGAGCACCAACATTTACTTTTTGAGGGGTATCAATATTAAAGTTATGCGTTAATTGAGAAGAAATGTTAATATTTGGTGCTCTTTTTCGTCTTTTTAATCTCATAAAAAACCATTAAAACACATATTCTAATACATGCTATTTTATGAGTGTCCGAAATGGGTCATGAAAATTTTAATTAGTGTCTAATTTTGGGTCAAAAGTTTAAAATGGGTCCTTTAAAAATGATCTACAACAACTCAAAATTGAATGAATTAGAAATTCGTAAAATTTTGTCTCAAAATTTTGATGAACTCGCTCCTACTTATTTTAAATTTTTATCCGAATGGATGAATTCGTCTTATGAGAAATTTCAAGATATAGAAAAATATATGATTGTTCTTTATTTGATAAATAAGGACTTTGAATTTTATATTAATAATAAAATTGTTGAGAACTACGATACCTTCTTTTTATACGATAAGTCTTTAGAGCTTGATCAAATAAATATAATTGAAATTTCAAAAAATTTAAATATTCCAAAAGAAAGTGTAAGACGAAAAATCTTAAATCTTGAAAAATTTGGTGTGCTACAAAAAATAGGTAAAAAAATATATATAGATAGATCTGCATACAAATTAATGCAACCTAAAAAAACTCTGCAAAATTTATCCTCCCTTTTTGCTAAAATTATTGAAATTTGTAAAAAAAAAGAATTGGTAATTAAGTCAATGAATGTTGAAGAAATTTCTAATCGAATAAAACAAAATTTTACGTACTGCTGGTATTATTTTTATAATTTTATATTTAGTCTAACTAATAGATGGAAAAATCAAGTTGGTGATTTAGAAAAATTATCCATATCAATGGTTATAATACTTAACTCAACAGTCTCTAATTCATATTTAGTAAACGGATGGAATTTTTCTAAGTGGAGAAAAAATAAATCAATTATAGAAATGGTTGGAGTCAATGCAATGTCAATTTCTGATATTACCAATATCCCAAGACCCACTGTAGTTAGAAAATTAAATTATTTGAAAAAAAATAAGTATATTAGTGTTAATAAAAAAAAACTTTATAATTTAAATCTTGAAGATAAAGTATTGAAAGATACAATTATTATCCAAGAAAAAAATATTTTATCTTTATCTAGTCTTTTTAATAAAATTTTAAATCAGATTTTTATTAATTAGATCTCCGTAAAATAAAAATTAATATAAAACCAGTTATATACATTATTAATGCGTAAGCTGCTGTAGGAATGATATAGCTAATATCACTAAATATTTGAGTAGCCACAAATATCGCCAATGTTCCATTTTGTAGGCCACACTCAATTGCAATGCACTTTCTTTGTTTAATGCCCGTTGCAATTAATTTTGCTACATAATATGCAATTAGCATCATTATTATATTTAGTAGAAGAACTGCTAAACCAGCTTGTTTGAGGTAAGTAAATATATTTTCTCTCTCTTCAATCCATATTGAGGCAAAAACGATTATGAATAATAAAGTTGTTATCCTTTCAATAGTTGAAATGTTAGAGGTAATAAAATTTTCGGCAAATTTTCTTATAATCATTCCTAAAATAACTGGAACAGTCACAACTAATGCCATTTTAAATGCAATTCCGATCATTGATATATTTGTTGAAATATTTGAAATACCTAACAGATCTGCAGATTTGAATATTATAAATGGTACAGAAATTATGCTGATCAAACTTATGATTGCCGTTAATGAAATAGACAAAGCAACGTCACCGTTTGCAAATTTAGTCATTACATTTGATGTGACACCACCTGGTGCAGCAGCAATAATCATTACACCTAAAGCTATCTCTATAGATAAATCTAATATTAATACAATTATAAATGCAACTACTGGTAATAGTATTAACTGACAAATAAAACCAACTAAGAAATCTTTTGGATAATTGATCACTCTTAAGAAGTCACGCCCTGTCAATCCTAGACCAAGACCTAACATTATAAGAGCTAGAGCGATTGGAGCTATTTTAGTAACTACTTCCACTATTTATCCTTATATCAATAATAGTATATTAGTTTTTTTATTAATTTAGTATATATAAATCCAATGCTTTCAGATAAATCAACAGTTTGTCCTATCAATTTGCTTGATATCGCTCACCAAAAAAGAGGAGCTAAAGCGGCAATTGTAAATGCAGGCAAAAGACTTCCCATGCTGTCTGTAATGGACTCCGTAAGAGAAAAATTAATAATTCCCGTTTTAATAGGTGATGAAATAGAAATAAAAAAAAATGCTGAGGAATTAAAATTTGATATTTCTGATTTTGAAATAATAAATGAGCCAATTGAAAATAACACAGCTAAAGTTGCTGCAAAGCTTGCTGGTGATGGACAAGTAAAAATAATTGTTAAAGGTCACATACATACAGATATTTTAATGAAAGAAGTTTTATTAAGAAAATATAATTTAATCGGTAAAAAAAGATTGAGTCATATTTGGCATATGACGTTAGATAAAGAAGATAAGCCATTAATAATAACTGATGGAGCTTTAAATGTTAATCCAAATGTTAAAACAAAAATGCATATTCTGAAAAATGTAGTTGATTTTTGCCATAGAATTAAAATTGCAAAACCAAAAATTTCTATTTTGTCTGCAACAGAGGAAGTTTTGGACAGCATGCAAAGCTCAATTGATGCTAAAGAAATATGTAAATTAGCTGAGAAAGAAAATTTAAATGCAGATATATTCGGCCCCCTTGCCTTTGATAATAGTGTATCAAAAAAATCAGCAGAGATAAAAGGCATAAAAAATATAGTAGCTGGAGACGCCGATGTATTACTAGTTCCAAACGTTGAAACAGGAAATGCCCTTGTTAAAATGATGATTTATTTTATGGGTGCATGTGCGGCAGGAGTGGTTATAGGAGGGAAAGTTCCTGTGGTAATTACTAGTAGATCGGATGATGCGACAGCAAGGCTAGCATCTATTGCGGCAGCTGTGGTAGCTTTAGACTAAATGAATATTGAAAAAAATAATAATTAAATTAGGATTTAAAGATGGCAATAACATATTTAAAAAAATCACCAAAAACTTCATCAACAGATGACACAAAAACTAGAGAAATTGTAGAAAATATTTTAAAGGATATAGAGAAAACAAAAGAAGAGGGATGTATCGAGTTATCAAAAAAATTTGATAAATATGAAGGTGAAGTAATCGTAACAAGAGAAAAAATTGAACAAATTAAAAAGAATTTAGATCCTAAAACTAAAGATGATATTCAATTTTCTCATGAAAGAGTTAGAAAATTTGCTGAAGCACAATTAAAAAATTATGGTCAAGATTTTGAAGTAGAGCTATCTGATGGTTTGTTCGCTGGTCAAAAATTAATTCCTGTCAATACAGCTGGATGTTACGTGCCGGCAGGAAGATATGCTCATATTGCATCTGCAGTGATGAGTGTAACTACTGCTAAAGTTGCTGGTGTTAAAAATATTATTGTTTGCAGCTCACCAAAACCTGCTGTTGGAGTTCATCCTGCTATTGTTTACACCGCTGACTTATGCGGAGCAGATGTAATAATGAATTTAGGTGGAGTTCAGGCTATTGCTGCAATGACTTATGGTCTTTTTGGTAATGCACCTGCTGATATGCTTGTTGGTCCTGGAAATCAATTTGTTGCAGAATCAAAAAGAATTTTATTTGGCAAAGTAGGTATAGATTTATTTGCTGGTCCAACAGAGATTGCAGTTATAGCAGATGAAACAGCAGACCCAGAATTAGTTGCTTTCGATTTAGTTGGACAAGCAGAGCATGGTTACAATTCTCCTGCCTGGTTATTTACTAAAAGTAAAAAATTAGCAGAGTATGTAATGCAAAGAGTTCCTGAATTAATTGCAGATTTACCAGATTTACCAAGAGAAAATTCAGGAGCTGCTTGGAGAGACTATGGTGAAGTTATTTTATGTGACACAGACGAAGAATTGGCAAAAATTAGTGATGAATACGCACCTGAACATCTTGAAATTCAAACTAAAAACCTTCAATGGTTTCATGACCGATTAAAGAATTATGGATCATTATTTATTGGAGAGGAAACTACAGTTGCTTATGGAGATAAATGTTCAGGGACAAACCATATTTTACCAACAAAAGGTGCAGGAAAATATACAGGTGGTTTATTTGTCGGAAAATTCATTAAAACATTAAGTTTTCAGAGGATGACAAAAGAGTCTACTAAAGAAGTGGGTGCAGCTTGTGCGAGAATTTCAAGGTATGAAGGTATGGAAGCTCATGCTCGAACTGGAGATGTAAGACTTAGAAAATACGGATTTTCTAATTAGTTTTAAACACTAGAAAGTAATAAAATTGTAACTCCAATTACAAAAACAACAATACCTAAGACTTCTGTTAACTTTACTTTTTCCATGAATAAATATTTTGAGGAAAAATAACTAAATAATAATTCAATTTGACCAACTGCTCTTACAAAGGATGCTTGAATTAATGTAAACGCATAAAACCATGAGAGAGATGCGAAAAAACCTCCTACACCAATTAACATACAATCATATTTATCATTATACAATTTTCTAAATTCTTTTTTTTCAAAGACTAAAAGGTATATCGTTAAAATAATCGTCGGAATTAATAATCCAAAAAGTAAGGTTGATATTACTTTTTCAAAATTTGAGTCAAAATTTTCTAAAGATAATGCTGCAGATCTAAAATAAACAATGCTCAGAGCTAAAAATAAGCCAGATATTAGTCCAATTAGTGTTGTTTTTGAAAATAAATTTTGAATAAATAATTTTAAATCTTTTATCGATAAAATTATTATACCTAGAGTTGATATTACAATTCCACTAATTCCTACTTTACTTAATTTTTCGTTTAATATTAAATATTCAAATATAGCAACTTGGATAACTTCTGTTTTACTTAGTGAGGTTCCAACAACAAAATTTGAGAACTTAAATAAGTATAATAATACAAAGGTAAATATTACTTGAAAAATTGATGCTAAAGTCACATTAAATAAGAAACCTGGTTGATTAAGTATTTCATTAATTACAGAAACTTCTCTGAAATATATAAAAAACAAGACTAATGCTAAAGGTAAAGCAAAAGAAAATCTTACATAAGTTGACGCTATGGTTGAAACATCTTTATTGATTTTTTTTTGAAATGACGACCTTAAATTCTGAAAGAAGGCTGCAATAATTGTGACAACTATCCAATTCATATTTTATTATTATTACTAAAGAAAATCTAAATTCTTCTTCCGTTTTCGTCAAAAATAAAAATATCTTTAGAGTCGAAATTTATCTGATTTTGGAAATCTACCTGACTAGAAATTTTTGCGCTAAGTTCTAAGTTATCATTGCTCATATATACAATCTTTTCATTTCCTAAATTTTCAATAAGGTCAATTTTAGGTTTAAATTTAAATTGTGAGTCATTAGATAAATTAAAATGCTCAGGTCTTATTCCTATAAAATATTTCTTTTTATCAAATTTAGTTTTTTCAAAAATTATTTCATTACCTAAAAACTTAATTTTATTTTCTGAAATAATATTTTCATTGTTTAGCGGTAAAATGTTCATTTTTGGAGTTCCAATAAATTGAGCTACAAAAATATTTGCTGGATTGTTGTAAATTTCATCTGGAGTTCCAACTTGTTCAATATTACCAAGATTTAATATAACAATCCTATCTGCTAAGGTCATTGCCTCTACCTGATCATGCGTAACATAAATCATATTTGTTTTAATTTGATTATGTAATTTAGAAATCTCAACTCTCATTTCTGATCTTAGTGCTGCATCTAAATTTGATAAAGGCTCATCAAATAAAAATATTTTTGGATTTCTTGTTATTGCTCTTCCAATTGCAACTCTTTGTCTCTGTCCCCCTGACAATTGTTTGGGTCTTCTTTCCAATAATTCCTCTATCTTTAAAATTTTTGCTGCCTGCATAACTTTTGTTTGGATTTCTTCTTTAGATCTCTTTTCTATCTTTAACCCGAATGACATATTTTCATAAACATTCATGTGAGGGTAAAGAGCATATGATTGAAACACCATTGCAGTTTGTCGTTTGGAAGGATGTAGATCATTTATTTTTTGATCATTAATAAATATTTCACCTTCATCAATCTGTTCTAAACCTGCTATCATTCTTAACAAAGTTGATTTTCCACATCCAGATGGCCCAACCAGTACAAGAAATTCATCATCCTTGCCCGATAAATTAAAATCTGTAATAATCTTATTGGAGCCAAAAGATTTATGTACTCCAGTAAATTTTATATTTGCCATTTTAGCCTTTAATATTATCTAAAACATCTATGCCGATTTGTTTTAGAATGTGAAGTATATCAATTGGTACCCAATTTTCACGGATTTTTCCTTCATCATGATGGTAAAAATCCATAACACGCATTGTTAATTTTTGCTTATTTGCCTTATATCCAAGCCAATCATTTGAACCGTAATATGCCTCTAAACTATGCCAACCTGCACATAAAGAAAATTTTCCATCTCCTATCTCACAGTAATGACCCAGTTTAAAATAATCTCTTTCTGTAAATGATTTTCTAAAAGGTAATTGATGCATATCAATAAACCCCTCTAGTGATCTTGAAGTACCTATTCCGCATGGACCATACCAGATCATTTTATCATGCCAATATTCTTTTTGAGGATGATTTAATAATTTATTTTTTAATTCTTCATTTGATAAGTTTTCTTTTTCAGGTTTCAAATTAAGACTTCTATTCATAGAGAGTGCTTGTTTTAAATTAAAATTGGATACCTCCATATTTTTTTCATAAAAATTTACTCCATCAGTATTTATAGGTGGAAGCCAAGCTCCCTCAGAACCTCTAGATGGATTGATCGAAGAAATGCCACATTGTCTTAAAAAATCTATCACATCAATTAAGATGTGACTTTCTACTATTTTTTTTTCTTTGAGCTCATGAATTTCACAACATCTAAGATTAATCATTTTATAATTTGGTTTAATTCCTAACCAAGGTTTTATAAAATATCCTGAAAGGACTGAGTATGAACCTACTAAAACCCTGTCTCTAAAAGCACCACCAACAACAATAATCTCTCTTCTCTCAAGATCAGGAAAAGCTTCAAATAAAGGTACAAAGATTTTTTCTTTAAGATTTTTAAGTCCCTCAAATTCGTTTATTGGATAAAAACAATTTATCTTTACGTCATTTATAAATGCTTCATCTAAATTCTTATCTATTTCACTTACTCCTGATGTAATAATTTTATTAAGATAACCTCGGATTAAATTTTTATTTTGTAAATTTTTTTCTGGTGACAGAATAATATCTTGAACATTAGTTTTTGTTTTTAGTCCTGTATCAAATTGTTCTATTTGCATATATTTATTTACTGGAAATAATCGTGTATCACAATATTATAATTAAAAAAATATGAATATTAGATTAGCAAAATTCAAAGATTTAATTCCAAGCACTTTACCATTTGTTGAAGGTAAGCTAGACGGACACAAAGAAAGAAAAAATTATTCTATTTTAGGTCCAGGTGTCGCAGAAGACGCTGACCAATCAATAAAAATATCTGAACCTCATGGTTTTAATTTAGGTGCAGTATCAGCAAAACCTTTTAATGGATCGGGTTTACATAGCCATTTAACAGCAGAGGTATTCATAATATATTCAGGTAAATGGAGATTTTATTGGGGGTCAGAGGGTAAAGATGAAACGATTTTAAATCCAGGAGACATTATTTCAATGCCAACAAATATGTTTAGAGCATTTGAAAATGCTGGTGATAAAGAAGGCTTAATTTTTGTTGTACTAGGAGGTGATGATCCAGGAATTGTCACTTGGATACCTGAGGTATTAAAGAGAGCAAAAAAGACAGGTATGGCACTTTTAGATGATAATTCATTAATCGACCTAAACATTAAAGCAATACCAAATGGTAGGAGATTATTAGAACCTATATCTAATGATGAAATAAAAAAATTTAATAATTATAAGTTAGATGAATTACAAAGTAATATATCTACTCTTAATAATAGAATTGAAAATGAATTGAATATTGGAGATAATATTAAAATTTCACATATAATAGGAAACATATTTCAAGATAAGTCTATTAATCCAATAATAAAACAAGATACAGGTTTTAGTTTGAGTTGTTTCAAATCAAAAAAAGGCAGAGTTGAAAATTTAATTTTTAATAAACCTACAATACTTTTTTCACAAAAAGGAAATTGGAAAATTGAAATGGAAAATTTATCAAAAGAAATAAATTTTAAAGATACTATTTCAGTTCCATTAGGTGTGAATGTCAATATTGAGATAAATGAAAGTGAAGTTTCATATCTTAATTGTGTATCAAGCATCTAATGAGAGGTTTTGATAAAAAATATAAAGATTTTCCAGACTTTATTTTAAAAATCACAGAACAAATTTGGGAAAATAAAGATGTTGAGTCAATTGGTGACTTTTACACCAATGACATACCTGTTAGATCACCATTTGGTGTTACATATGGAAACAAACCAGTTATAGAAGCAACTTATTCAACTTTAAAAGAATTTCCAAACAGGCAGTTATTAGGTGAAGACGTTATTTGGAATGGAAATGATGAAATAGGATATCACTCATCACATAGAATTTTAAGCAAAGGAACTCATCTTGGAAAAGGATTTTATGGTGAACCCACTGGTAAAGATATTTATTATAGGGTTATTGCTGATTGTGCTTGTAAGAATAATCAAGTTTATGATGAATGGATCGTTAGAGATCAAGGAGCGATGGTCAGACAGATTGGTTATTCCCCAGAGGAGTTTGCTAGAAAAATGATTGAAAAGGAGGGAGGCGTATCGAATTCAAGTAAATTGTATGACGCTAATTCTGATAAAAATTCAGATTATAAAGCAGAGAGTTATAAAGATGGATCAATCGCTGAGAAATATACGCAGGTTTTAAGTAATATCTTTAATAAAAGTTACGAATATGAAGATTATGATAGAGCTGCAAATTTGTTTTGGCCAGGAAATAAACTTGGTCACGGAAGAGAAGATATTATTGAAAAATGGAATTCCATTAAGAAAATATTCACAAATATAAAATTTAGTATTGAGCATGTTGGATTTTTAGAAGAGCCAGAGAAAAATTCAAGAGTGTCAGTCAGATGGTTTTTAGATGGAGAACATGCTAATGAAAGTGATGAATATGGTAAAGCATCAAATAAAAAAATATTTATAATGGGTATTAACCATGCTGAATTTAATAATAACTCAATTATTAGAGAATGGGTTTTATTTGATGAAGTTGCTATATGGAAACAAATATTATTGAACCATGGTTAAAATAAAAACTACACATGTTGGTAGCTTACCAAGATCAAACGAACTCTCCAGTCTTCTTGCATCTAAAGATAATCAAGAAAAAATAGATATTGGCAGCTTTGATGCATTGGTTAAAAAAAATGTATCTGAAGTTGTAAAAAAGCAAATCAATACCGGAATAGACTCTGTGAGTGATGGAGAGATGTCAAAAATAAGTTACGCAACTTACATAAAAGATAGAGTTGATGGTTTTTCTGGTGAAAGTGAAAGAAAAGCTCCTAAAGACTTAGATGATTTTCCATCTTTTAAAAAAAAACTTATCCTATCTGGTGGAACTCCAAAATATAAAAGACCGTGTTGTACAAGTGAACTTAAAATAAAAGATGAAGATTCAATTAATAAAGATATTCTAAATTTTAAAAATGCCTTAGAAAAAAATTCACATTCTGATGGATTTATGAATTCACCATCTCCGGGGGTTATATGTAATTTTTTGCCCAACAAATATTATAAAAATGATGATGAGTATCTTCAGAAACTGTCAGATATAATGAAGTTCGAATATGAGAAAATAACTGAGAGCGGCTTATCTATTCAAATTGATTGCCCAGATCTCGCATTATCAAGGCATATGATTTACAAGGAAATTTCAGAAAAAGATTTTTTGGAAAGAGCTAACAAACATGTGGAAGTTTTAAATAATTCATTATCAAATATAGATCCATCTAAAGTAAGAATGCATATATGCTGGGGTAATTATGAAGGACCTCATACTCATGATATTGGTTTAGATAAAATAATTGGATTAGCTTTTAAAGCCAATGTTAATAAATATTTGATAGAGTCTGCTAACCCTAGACATGCTCATGAATGGGAAGTATTTGAAAATATAAAAGTACCCAAAGATAAGATGATTATTCCAGGGGTTATTGAGTCTACTTCTAACTTTATTGAACATCCAGATGTTGTAAAACATAGAATTTTAGCTTTTTCTAGAGTACTAGAGCCAAATCAATTAATGGCAGGAACAGATTGTGGATTTAGTACCTTTGCAGGCTATGGAAATGTAGATGAAGACATTGTTTACAAAAAACTTGAAGCACTTGTCGCAGGTGCTGAACTTGCGTCAAAACAAATCTAATTTTTACTTTTATAAACTTAAGCGTATATGTATATTTTTGGCAAGTAAAACTAATTAATATTAACAAAAGAGAGAATAATATGAAAAAAATACTAGTTACTTTATTGTTTTTACTTTTTGGAACAGTAGCTAACGCTGACTGTAACATTAAAAGTGGATCAATAAATATTTTAGCAAATGATTTTCCTGCTCTAAGAACTTTAGTTGAAACTGCAAAAGAATGTAAAGGAAGTGCTGATTTTAAAGTCACTCACTCAGCTGAACACAACAAAATTGCAGTACCAGCTTTAACAGCAAATCCTTCTGAGTTTTCAGTTAGAGTTGCTGCTAATAGTTCTATAGTTCCATTAATGAATGCTGATTTAATTAGACCAATGAATGATCTAGTTAAAAAATATGGAAAAGGAATTCAAGAGTCACAACTTATTACAATTGATGGAAAAGTAATGGCTGTAGCATTTATGGCTAATACACAACATCTTTATGTAAGAACAGATGTATTAAAAGAAAATGGTATTGCTATTCCAAAAACTTACGAGGAGGTTGTAGCGGCTGCTGAAAAAATAAGAGCAGCTGGAAAAATGAAATACCCATATGCAGCGGCATATAAAGCTGGATGGAATTTAGCTGAAGAATTTGTAAACATGTACATTGGTCATGGTGGTGAATTCTTTAAAGATGGTGGTGCTCAACCAAACATCAATAATGCTAAAGGTGTAGCAACTTTAAACATGTTAAAAAAACTGGCTGATTTAAGTAACCCTGATTATTTAACGCATGATAGTGAAGCTATCAAAGTTGAGTGGGAGTCTGGAAATGTTGCAATTATGACTTTATGGGCATCTAGATCTGGAACATTACTTGACGATGAAGGTGATGCGAAAATAACTGCTGCTACTAAATTAGTTGCTCCTGCAACAGTTGGTGGTGGTAATATTCCTGCAGCAACACTTTGGTGGGACGGATTTACACTTGCTAAAAATAGATCTGACGCAGATGCTGAAGCTTCTTTTAGAGCAATGGCTCATGCAGCATCATCAAAAGAGATGGTTGCAAAAGCTGCTGATCAAGCTGTTTGGTTAGTAGAAGGCTTTGTACCTGGTCCAAAATCTGTTGGAGTAATTGAAGCAGTTAAAATGGGAGCAAAACCTTATCCAATGTTGCCACAAATGGGATTAATGCATGGTGCTTTGGGTAGTGAAATTGTTGAGTTTTTGCAAGGAAATGAGTCAGCTGAGCAAGCATTGAAAGATGTTGAAGCTGCTTATATCACTAAAGCAAAAGAACAAGGTTTTCTATAAAATATAAATTAATTAAGTGGGGATATAACTATCCCCACTTATAAATTTATCATGCCCAATAGAAGTTTTTTCTGGTTTTTTTTCCCAGCAGGTTTAGCAATGATTTTATTCATTGGGCTACCAATTATTTCAACAGGGATTCAATCTTTTTATGCTCAACATGATCAAATACTCATTGAAGTTAAAAAATGTGATCCATTTGGATGCAAAACATCAGTAGTTGTAGATCAAGAAGCTACTTCAAAAATTAAAGAAGAGAAACCATTAGGAAAATTTAATGGTTTTGGTACATACATTGATAGAAATCACTTGGCATCTGATCAAGTGTCAGAATTTTGGAGTGAGAGTAAATCATTAGGTGAATTTATTGGCAAGGTAGGAAATCTTCCGTTTTACAAAGCTTTAGTATTTACCTTAACCTATTGTGTAATTGTTACACCATGCGTTCTGCTTTTAGGATTTATTATTGCACTAAGTCTAAACGCAATTTCTAGAAGAATTAGAGGTCCACTTATTTTTGGTACAATTTTACCAATGATTGTAACTCCTTTGGTAGGTTCTCTAGTGTTATTCTGGATGATTGATGCAGAAGGAATTATAGGTGCAAATCTTCAAATATTAATGGATGATCCTTACTTATCTGTTAAATCATCAAAAGCTTTAACTTGGATTACAATTATTATTTATGGAGTTTGGCATCACTCCCCTTTTGCTTTTGTTGTTTTTTATGCGGCACTTCAAACTGTTCCACAAGAACCATTGGAAGCTTCAATTATAGATGGTGCTTCAAGATTTCAAAGAGTTAAACATATAGTTTTACCACATATATATCCTGTAGTTACCTTTGTTGCTTTAATTTCATTAATGGATAATTTTAGAGTATTTGAACCCATCATAGGTTTTAGTGCTGAAGGTAGTGCCCAATCTTTATCTTGGTTGATTTATGATAACTTAGTTAATGAGGAAGTAATTTTATTTGGATCAGCAGCAGCAACATCGATTATGACTATTGTAGGAATTTCAATAATTTTAACGCCAGTTTTACTGAGAACTTGGAAAGAGTTTAGAACAAATAGATAATTATGGATTTTGGATTAGATAAAAAATCAAACAGTTTAAAAACCTTCAACACAATATTTATAGTTATATGGTTGTTACTTGCATGTTTTCCATTTATTTGGACGTTTTGGGGTTCCTTTAAAGTCAGAGCTGACTTTTTCTCAAGAGCTGATTGGTGGTATGCAATAACAGCTTTTAATACTTTAATTGAAACTGGTGCTAGATTTACAAAGGAAGCTTATAGTGGCGCGTGGTTTGAAGGTGAATTTTGGAAAGCTTCAAGAAACACAGTAATAGTTACAATTAGTGTTGTCTCAATTTCATTATTTCTTGGCACATTAGGTGCATACGCACTATCCAGATCTACAAAAAATTATGCATTTTGGATTTTAATTATTGCTTTAATTTTTAGAGCAATGCCGCATATAACATTGGTGTCAGGTTATCTATTCCCTTTTTTTCAATTACAAATTTGGGGAATTTTACCAACTACAATTGTAGTGCTTGTTGCAATCAATCAACCTTTTACCTTATGGCTCCTTTATTCATTTTTTAAAACTGTACCGAAAGAATTAGATGAGAGTGCCTTGATTGATGGTTGTTCTTACTTCCAAGCCTTTAGACATATTATAATGCCAGTGATGTGGCCAGGAGTAATCACAGCTGGATTGTTTAGTCTCATGCTAGCTTATAATGATTTTACGGTAACAGCTTTATTATTAAATCAAGAGAACCACACTATGGTTCCTAAAATTCAAAGTTATCTTGGAACCAATCAGCATGAAGGAAATTTAATGTGGGCTGTATCGGCAGTTGTGTCTGCCACCGCTCCATTATTTCTATTAGTAATGTTTTTTCAAAGACAGGTTATTAGTGGATTAACCGCTGGAGCCATCAAAGGCTAATGACAATCAAAGCAGTCTTATTTGGTTCAATTGGAACAATTATTGAGACCTCTGATATACAAAGAAATTGTTTTAATCAAGCATTTCAAAAAGTAGGATTAAATTGGTACTGGAGTAAAAAAATTTATAAATCAATGTTAAAAAAACCAGGCGGCGAGAAAAGAGTTAGGAAATACAGTTTAGAAAATAATACATCTACTAATGCAAAAAAAATAAGAAATTTAAAAACATTAATATTTAATAATTATTTAAAAAAAAATAAACTAAAACCAAGACCTGGAGTCTTAGATATTATCAGTTACTGTAAGAGAAATAAAATAAAATTAGGATTTGCTACATCTACAACAAAAAATAATATTGATTCAGTTTTTTTATCCACAGTAAAATATCTTAAGAAGAAAGATTTTAATTATATTGGTAATTCCACAAGGAATAAAAATACAAAATCAAAATTAGAAGTTTACAAACATTGTCTAAATAAACTTAAATTAAAAAATGATGAATGTATTGCAATTGAAGATACCGAAATTAGCCTAAAATCAGCCGTTAAAGCAAAAATTAAATGTATTGCTTTTCCAGGAGATTTTCACACCGATAGTAAGTTCAAAAAATCACTGATTAGGGTAAGAAAGTTAAAAACTGATCTAATATTTAATTAGAGCGAATTTATTAAATTTGGTGCCATTTTCTTAGATTTAGATGAAAATCTAAGTTTTTTTATTGCTTCTAAATTTGATT
>CABYOT010000010.1 GCA_902520695.1 uncultured Pelagibacteraceae bacterium | reverse complement strand
GAGATGAAGTTCTTATACCAGCTCCGTTTTGGGTATCTTATCCAGATATGGTTTTGCTTGCTGGTGGTAAACCAAAATTTATAAAATGTGGAGAGGAAGATGGTTTTAAATTAACACCTGCCAAACTAAAAAAAGCAATCACAAAAAAAACAAAATGGATAATCTTAAATTCTCCATCTAATCCTACTGGTGCAGCATATACAAAAAAAGAAATTATTAGCTTAGGAAAGGTATTACTTAAAAATAAAAATATTTTTATTTTGAGCGATGATATTTATGAACATGTAAAATTTGATAATTTTAAATTTTTTACAATTGCACAAATCAAAAAACTTAAAGATAGAACATTAACTATGAATGGTGTAAGTAAAGCTTATGCTATGACGGGGTGGAGAATTGGTTATGCAGCTGGACCAAAAAATATAATTGCGGCAATAAGAAAGATTCAATCTCAATCAACGTCAAATCCATCATCAATAAGTCAAGCAGCAGCCGTAGAAGCTTTAAATGGATCACAAAGTTTTATAAAAAGAAGAGCAAAATCTTTTAGCAGCAGAAGAAACTTTGTTGTTAATTATTTGAACAGTATCCCAGGAATAACTTGTTTATTACCAAAAGGTGCTTTTTATGTTTTCCCTAGTTGCAAAGGATTGATTGGAAAAAAAACAAAAATCAAAGATGATACAGATTTTGTTCAAAAGCTCCTTGAAAAACAAAATGTAGCTGTGGTACAAGGTTCTGCATTTGGTCTAGACGGTTATTTTAGAATATCTTACGCAACTTCAATGCAAAAATTAAAAGTTGCAATGGCAAGGATCAAGCTTTTTTGTGAGAGTCTAGGCTAATTTTAGTCTTACTACTGACTTTGCAGCATCAATAACAGCAGTTTCTGATGGTAAAAATTTCATCTGAAGAATTTCCTCTGCGTATGTTTGATCTGTTTGCATTGTAAGCCCTAAATCTGGAACCAAATTTTTTGCACTTGTGTCTATGTAACTAAGAAGTTTAACCATAAAATTTGGTAATTCTTTTTTGGGAAGTTTTTTTGCATGGCTTGGAAGATTTTCAGCCATTATTTTTGATAACTCAAGAATACTTCTTACTTCAGATCCAACAATTAATCTTCTACCACCAGCTCTTTTATTTGCTAAAGATAAAACATGTGCTCTAGCAATATCTTTTACATGGGATATCATTACTGAAAACTTTGGTGCAGCTGGAAATTTTCCTTGAAGTAATTGTTTTATATATTCCATGGATGTACAGCTTTTTTCATTTAAAAAATCTCCTAAAACAAAGCCAGGATTGATACAGGTAAGATTATTTTCTAGACCTTTACTTTCCATAAGATCCCATGCAGCCTTTTCAGCTCTTGTTTTAGATACAAAATAATCAGTAGTTTTGTTCCATTCTACATCAGTCCAATCATTCTCACCAAAAGTGTAAGGATTTGTTCTATTTGGTTTTCTAAACATACATACAATGGATGATGTCTTTACAAAGTGTTCAACTCCTGCATTTATCCCTGCATTTAAAACTCTCAAAGTCCCATCTTTTGCAGCTGGTGTAAGTGACTCTCTATCATTCGATACTTTAAATGGAAAAGGAGACGCAACATGAATAATATATTTGCAACCCTTTGCAGCCTCATTCCAACCTTCATCTTTTAGTAAATCTAACTCTACAAACGATAATTTCTCTGTTGAAACATTATTCTCTTCTAATGTTTTTTTAGTTTGTTCAATTGAATTTTTATTCCTCACTGTTCCTAAAACTTCAAAGCCTGAATTTAATAATTCAATTGCTACATGTTTTGCTACAAAACCACTTATTCCAGTTAATAAAACTTTATCTGGCATTTATTTGAAAATTATTTAGTTTTTTTCTTTTTCTCTAAACCAAATACTGGAGAGTTTCTAAATCTTAAAACAAGTATTGCTATAGCGATTAAAACAATGGCACCTGCTTCATATAATAATACTTCTGGATTAATTGATTTTCCTTGTAAAATTATAAATCTAGATAGAGCAGTAATTGCAATAAATAATGGGAGAGTTATTTGAATTGACTGACTTTCCCAAAATACTCTTACCATTGCTAAAACTTCTAGGTATAGAAAAAGTAAAAGCAAATCAGCCAAAGTAACTTTTTGAACAACTATCATTTGATATATCTCAATACCAAATGCTATAATTGTAGCAGCAAGTATAATTACCAAAGCTATTAATTGGATTTGTTTTACTATATTTTCCATGAATAACTTATAAATGATCTTAAATTAATTTGAAGCTAAATATTTTTCTGCTTCTAGAGCGGCCATACAGCCCATTCCTGCTGCTGTAACTGCTTGTCTAAAAATTTTGTCTTTGACATCACCAGCAGCATAAACACCTGGAACATTTGTTTCAGTAGAATCACTTTTTGTAATCAGATAACCTGTATTGTCCATTTCTAATTGATCTTTAAATAGTGAAGTAGCAGGGTCATGACCAATAGCTATAAATAAACCGTCAATTTTTAGCTCTGACATTTCATTAGTTTTAACATTTTTAATTTTTAATCCTTTTACATTTTTTGGCTCATCATCACCTATTACTTCTTCAACAACAGAGTCCCAAATAATCTCAATTTTTTTATTTTCCATTAATTTTTTTTGCAATAGTTTTTCAGCTCTAAGTTCATCTCGTCTATGAATTAATTGTACCTTTGATGCAAATTTTGTAAGAAACATAGCTTCTTCTACTGCAGCATTTCCCCCACCAACTACTGCAACTGTTTTATCTTTGAAAAAGAAACCATCGCATGTTGCACATGCTGAAACTCCAAATCCTTTAAATTTTTCTTCAGATTCAATGTTTAACCATCTTGCTTGAGCACCAGTTGAAATTATAACTGAGTCAGCAGTATACTTTTGTCCTCCATCACCAATTGCCTCAAACGGTTTAGATTTTAAATTTACTGATTGGATATGATCCTCAACTAGATCGGTTCCAACTGCTTTTGCCTGTTCCCTCATTTGTTCCATTAACCATGGTCCTTGTATTACATCAGCAAAGCCCGGATAGTTTTCAACATCTGTTGTAATAGTTAATTGGCCACCCGGTTGCATGCCAGCAACTAACATTGGTTTAAGCATAGCTCTCGCAGCATAAACTGCAGCAGTATAACCAGCTGGCCCTGATCCAATTATTAACACTTTTGTATGTTTAGTTGGTTTTTCACTCATACAGGTCTATATAGTAAATAATGAGCAAATTAAAAGGTATATTATTGACAGAGGGCATGCATGGCATGCTTAGCCAAGTAGAGGGCTTAGCTAAAGCTCTTGATATTGACTTTACTCACCACATGGTTGAACTAAAAAGTTTGTGGAGTTTGATTCCGCCAAAATTTACTCCAATTTCTCAAAATGTTTACAAAAAAATAAATTATTTAGATTTTGATATAATAATTTCTTGTGGAAGAAAAAGTATAATTCCATCAATCCATTTAAAAAGTATTTCAAATAAAAAAGTTTTTAATATTCATATACAAGATCCCAAAATTAACTTTGATTATTTTGATTTTATTGTAGCGCCTGAACATGACGGAATTAATGGTCAAAATGTAATTAATACTAAAGGAGCAATTCATTATCTTACAAAAACTGACATAGAGGAGAATAAGAATTATCTAAACTCATTTATAAAAAAAGATGACAGAAAAATTTGGTGCTTAATTATAGGTGGACCCACAAAATACTACGATTATTCAACAAAAAATATGAAACATATTTTCTCAATTTTCTACAAGCTTTTAAAAAAACATGATTTTCAACTTGTTGTAATCCCGTCAATGAGAACCCCATTAAATACTATTCATTATGCAAAAGAATTTTTTGGTGAAAATCATACAGTCATCATGGACGTTGATAAAAAGGCTTACTTATCTGCTTTAGCTATTTCAGAAAAAATTACAGTTACTTGTGATTCTAGTTCAATGATTTCTGAGGCTGCTTTAACAGGAAAGCCTATTTATATTGCAAATATTTTACCTAAAAAAAATGATATTAGGTTTCAGAAATTTAGAAATTTATTTAGAGAATTAAATATCACAAGAAATCTTGGAGAAGATATAGAAAATTGGAGCTACCAAAGTCTTGATGAAACTAATAGAGTTGCAGAAATTATAAAAGAAAAAATAAATAATTAATGTCATTTTTAAATTCAATACTTAACGACTCCAAAAAATTTGATAATCCATTTGAACATTGGGAATTAAATAAACCCCTTACCGATGATCAAATAAATGAGATAATAAGTGCAGATATATCTGACCCAGCAAAACATAATCTTAATTATGATGGCACCAGAGCTATCGATGGTGGAGAAGGAAAATTTAGAGAAGGAATTTCAAATGGTGGAAAAGCTTTAAAATTTAGATGTTTTATAACACATGAAAATACTAAAGAATTTCCAGGATTAACGGGTCTTATTAAAGAACTTCAGAGCAAAGAAACCCATCACAAAATCTCTAAATTGATAAATAAAGATTTATCAAATTCTTTTGTGAGAGTTGAGGTAATATGTGATCGAGAGGGTTTTTGGCTAAAACCACACTGTGATATTAAAGAAAAACTAATGTCATGCTTATTGTTTGTGAATAAACATGATGAAAGTGAAGAGCTTGGAACAGATTTTTATGATAGTGAATTGAAGTTAATTAAAACATTACCTTATAAAGATAATTATGGATATTTTTTTTCCAGTGGACCCAATACTTGGCACGGTATGGAAAAGAAAGAAATAATTAAAGAGAGAAGATGCCTGCAAGTAAATTATGTAACATTTAAAACAGATTGGAAAGTTGATTAATTTTCTTGGAGAGCTTTTACTTTAAGTTTTTTTGTTTTCAATGCATTTATTGCTTCCAAAAATGAATATGCTGTAGACATGTTAGTGCAATAAGGAATTTTATTAGCTAAAGTGCCTCTTCTAAGTGCTCTTGCATCACTAATTCTATTTTCACTATTTCCTCCACCAGTATTAATTACCAATGATATTTTTTTAGAATTTAGGATATCTACAATATGAGGTTTACCGCTACTTACTTTGTTAATTTTTCGGCATCTCATACCATTCTTAATTAAAATATCTGCAGTTCCTTTAGTTGCGGATAGTGTAAATCCAAGTTTTAATAATCTCTGTGCAACTCCAACAATTTCTTGTTTATGAGAATCTTTGACTGATAAAAATGCTAAACCTTTTGTTGGTAATGAATTTGCTGCAGCTATTTGACTTTTGGCTATTGCCATACCAAAGTCATCATCAAAGCCCATTACTTCTCCAGTAGATTTCATTTCTGGTCCAAGCAATAGATCACTATCTGGAAATTTATTGAATGGAAATACTGCCTCTTTTACTGCATATTTTTTATTAGTTTTATATTTTAATTTGTACTTTGAAAGTTTTTCTCCTGCCATTATTCTGGATGCAATTTTAGCAAGCGGAACCCCATTAGCCTTTGACACAAATGGCACTGTCCTACTTGCTCTGGGATTTACCTCTATTACAAATATTTCATCTTTTTTTATTGCAAATTGAATATTTAAAAGCCCCTTTACCTTTAGTGCTAATGCTAATTTTCTAGTTTGGATTTTAATTTCTTTTAAAAGATTATCTTTGACAGAAACTGGGGGCAGACAACAAGCAGAGTCTCCAGAATGTACTCCCGCCTCTTCAATGTGTTGCATGATACCTGCAACATAAACATCCTTACCATCAGAGATAGCATCTACATCAACTTCCATAGCATGATCTATAAATTTATCAATTAAAATTGGATTTTGCTCTGAAGCTCTGAAAGCCTCATTAACAAATTTTTTAAGTTGGCTTTTATCATGAACTATTTCCATCGCTCTTCCACCCAAGACATACGAAGGTCTAACAACAACTGGAAGTCCAATTCTTTCACTTATTTTGATAGCCTGATCAAATTTATTAGCTATACCACTTTCGGCTTGTTTTAAATTCAGTTTGATTAATAGATCTCTAAAACGATCTCTATCTTCTGCTAAATCAATTGAACCATATTGGGTACCAAGTATTGGTAATTTGTTTTCATGCAAAAATTTTGCTAATTTAATTGGTGTTTGACCTCCAAATTGAGCAATAACTCCAATAAGATTTCCTTTTGATTTTTCTTTTATAATAATATTTTGAACATATTCCTCTATAAGAGGTTCAAAGTACAATCTATCGCTTGTATCATAATCTGTCGAAACAGTTTCAGGGTTGCAATTGACCATAATTGTCTCAAATCCAGCTTCCTTAAGAGAAAAGCTTGCCTGACAACAGCAATAATCAAACTCTATGCCTTGTCCAATTCTATTTGGACCTCCTCCAAGAATAATTACTTTTTTCTTATTACTAGGATCGGCCTCACACTCAGTATTTAATGAAAAATTTCTTTGATACGTTGAATACATATAAGGAGTAAAGGATTTAAATTCTGCTGCGCAAGTATCTACTTTTTTAAAGACAGGCAAAACTTTAAGAGCAACTCTTTTAGATCTAACTATTTTCTCTTTAATTCCTGTGAGTTTTGATAATTTTTTATCTGAAAAACCAATGGATTTAATTCTATTAAACTCATTGTATGTTTTTGGAATTCCTTTCTTAATTATATTTTTTTCCTCATCAATTAGATCCTTAATTTGATTTAAGAACCATGGATCAACCTTAGATAATTTATATATTGTCTTTAGGGGAATATTATTCCTAAAAGCTTCAGCAATTAATACTAGTCTATTTGGAATACTAACTCTTAAATTTTTTAAAATTTCTTTTTTTGAGTAGTTGAAAATATTGTCTAATCCAGAAAATCCAGTTTCTAAAGAAACTAGAGCTTTTTGTAAAGATTCTTTAAAGTTTCTACCAATTGCCATTGCTTCACCCACAGATCTCATAGAAGTCCCAAGCACAGCTTTAGTGTCAGAAAATTTTTCAAATGTAAATCTAGGTATTTTTGTTACCACATAATCAATTGTTGGTTCAAATGAAGCTGGAGTTACTTTTGTTATTTCATTTTTTAATTCATCAAGAGTATAACCAACTGCAAGTTTAGCAGCTACTTTTGCAATTGGAAAACCAGTAGCTTTAGATGCTAATGCCGAGGATCTTGACACTCTTGGGTTCATCTCAATTATTACCATTCTTCCATTTTTAGGGTTAATTGCAAATTGAACATTCGATCCTCCAGTCTCTACACCTATTTTTCGAAGACAAGCTATCGATGCATTTCTCATTACTTGATACTCTTTATCTGTGAGTGTTAATGCTGGTGCTACTGTAATTGAGTCACCAGTATGTATTCCCATTGGATCTACATTTTCTATAGAACAAATAATTATGCAGTTGTCATTTCTGTCTCTGACAACTTCCATCTCAAACTCTTTCCATCCCTCTAAAGACTCCTCAATTAAAACTTGATTTTGAGGTGACTCATTCATTCCATTTCTAACAAGTTTAAAGAATTCTTTTTTACTTTTTGCAATTCCTCCACCTAATCCACCCAATGTGAATGAAGGTCTTATAATTGCGGGCAAACCAATTTCTCCTAAACATTTTGATGCATCTTTAAAATTATTTATTATCCTTGACTTCGGTAAATCTAAACCAATGTCAGACATATTTTTTCTGAATTTTTTCCGGTCCTCAGCATTTTCAATTGCTTTTGATTTAGCTCCAATTAGTTCAATTTTATATTTTTTAAGTAGACCAGCTTTTTCTGCACTTATTGCTAAATTTAAAGCTGTCTGGCCACCCATAGTAGGAAGAATTGCATTAGGCTTTTCTTTTTTAATCACTTCTTCAAGAACTGGAATTGTAATAGGCTCAATGTAAGTTTTATCAGCAACTCCTGGATCTGTCATAATAGTTGCAGGATTTGAATTTATTAATACTACCTCAAAACCTTCATCTTTAAGTGCCTTACAAGCTTGAGTACCTGAATAATCAAATTCGCATGCTTGTCCAATTATTATCGGGCCTGCACCAATGACTAATATTTTTTTAATGTCTTTTCTTTTTGGCATATTTTTTTACATCTTGAATAAAACTTTTGAATAAATATTGACTATCCTGTGGCCCTGGATTTGCCTCAGGATGGTATTGAACTGAAAAAACTGGTCTCTTTTTTAATCTTATTCCCTCAATACTTTTATCAAAAAGTGATTTGTGCGTTATTTGTACGTTTTTTGGTAGGCTTTTTTCTATTACTTCAAAACCATGATTCTGGCTTGTGATCTCTACTTTATTGTCGAGTAAATTTTTTACTGGATGATTTGCTCCTCTGTGACCTAATTTCATTTTTTTTGTTTTAGCATTTAATGCCAAAGCTAAAATTTGATGGCCTAAGCAGATACCAAATATTGGATAATTCTTTTTAATTAATTTTTGTATAATTTTAATTGCATATTTACCAGTTGCTGCTGGATCACCTGGCCCATTCGACAAAAAAATTCCATCTGGTTTTAATTTTGAAATTTCCTCAGCGGTTGTCTTGCAAGAAACTACTTTTACATCACAATTATAATCAGAAAAATATCTTAAAATGTTTTTTTTTATTCCATAATCAATTGCAACTATCTTAAATATTTTTTTGTTATTTTTTTTATACCCAGTCTTTTTTCTCCAAGTTTTAAAACCTTTCCACGAATAAGTTTTTTTTGTTGAAACTTCTTTTGCAAGATCAAGACCATCTAGTCCAGGCCATTTAATTGAATTATTAATTAATTTTTTTATATTAAATTTACCTTTTTTATTATTTGATATCGTTCCTCTTGGAGCACCTTTATCACGAATAAAATTTGTTAAGCCTCTTGTATCTAATCCAGTCAATCCAACTATTTTGTTTTTTTTAAGCCATTCATCTAAGGTTTTTAAAGCTCTGTAATTTGATGGAGAAGTAATCTCCGAATTAAATATTGCACCTCTTGTCCAAATTTTATCAGACTCTAAATCTTCATTGTTAGTTCCAACATTTCCAATATGAGGAAATGTAAAATTAATAATTTGACCGGCATACGAAGGATCCGATATAATTTCTTGGTATCCAGTTAGAGAAGTGTTAAAACAAACCTCTCCAGTTGCTGTACCTTGATATCCAAGACCAATACCCTTGAAAACTATCTTATTGTCTAAAACTAAAATACCTGTTGGAAATTGATGTTTAATTGCAATCTTATTTTTTTGTTTTTTGTTCAATTACAACTCATGAGTTAAAGGTCTATACAATAAAACCTTTTTTTGCGCAACACATCTCATGTATATTTTGTAAAAAAAATATTTTTTTTTTTGAAGAATATTCTTAATACGCTAAAATTAAATATGCCACTAAGAGAAGTTATAGAGTCAGACTATAAAATAGCTTTAAAAGCTAAAGATAAAAATAAAATATCAACTTACAGGTTAATATTATCTGGGATTAAGGATTTGGATATTAACAATCGATCTGTGACAGAAAAAAAGGAAACAGATGATGAGGATATCAAGAAACTATTAAAAAAAATGATAAAACAGCGGAGCGAATCAATTGAATTGTACAAAAAAAATAATCGTAAGGATCTCCAGGATATAGAAGAACAAGAAGTGGGAGTAATAAGTCAATATTTACCTAAACAAATTAGCGAAGAGGATACCAAGAAAATTTGTGAGGAAGTAATTAAATCAACAGGTGCAAACTCAATAAAGGACATGGGAAAAGTCATGGGTGAACTAAAGAAAAATAATGCTGACAGTATTGATTTTTCTAAAGCAGGAGCAATCATTAAAGAATTATTAAATCAAAAATGAAATACCCTAAAGAGTACTTACAAGAAATAAAAACTAGATTAAAAATTTCAACTGTAGTTTCAAAAACCGTTAGTTTAAAAAAGAGAGGAAAGGAATATATTGGCCTTTCACCATTTAAGACTGAAAAAACACCCTCTTTCACAGTAAATGATGAAAAGGAATTTTATCATTGCTTTAGTACATCAGAGCATGGAAATATTTTTGATTTTGTTATGAAAACACAAAATCTTAAATTTGGTGAGTCAGTCAAATATTTATCAAATTTAGCAGGAATGAGACCTTATACATTTTCTAAAGAGGATGAGATTAGAGAAGAAAAATGGAATAAGTATAAAGCGATATATGCAAAATATGTAGAGTTTTATCATAAGGATCTTTTTAAAAACCCATTAGCAAAAGAAGCAAAAAATTATTTGAAAAATAGAAATTTAACTATTGAAGAAGTAAAGAAATTTAAGATTGGATATGTTTCAAATGATGAAAGTTTTAAAGAAAAGATTTTTAAGGAATTTACTGAAAGTGAAATCAAAGATACAGGTTTGTTTTATTTTGATGAGAAAAAAAAAAAATATTTAGATAGGTTTAGAGACAGAGTAATTTTTCCAATAAATAATATTTCGGGTGATCCAATAGCTCTTGGAGGAAGAATTTTTAAAGATAATAAATATCTTGCAAAGTACATTAATTCACCAGAGACCCCATTTTTTAAAAAAGGGTCTAATCTTTATAATCTAGATTTTACTAGAAAACTTTCAAACAATATAAATAACATATACCTTGTTGAAGGTTATATGGATGTAGTTGGTCTTAGTAGAAATAAAGTAGAAAATGTAGTTGCAAATTTGGGCACTTCTTTAACAACAAAACAAATATTAACCCTTAATCAATTTTTTCAACATATCACTGTTTGTTTTGATGGTGATGAAAGTGGATATAAAGCTGCCTTAAGAGCAGCAGAAAATTCTATTATTGAATTAAAACCTGAAAAAGAAATTTCATTTTTATTTTTACCTAACAAAAATGATCCAGATAGTTTTGTAAATGAAAAAGGAAAGGACTTCTTTGAAGAGTTTTCTAGAAGCAATTCAGTTCCTATTCATAAATTTATATTTAATCATTATTTGCAAGATATGAATGATAACCCTTCATCAAGAGCTACTTTTGAAAAAAAACTTAGAACTATATCATCTACAATTAAGGATGAGTTCATAAAAAAATACATACTTGAGTACTTCTTAGAAAAAGTGTCTGAACTAACACCAAATATAAATTTTAAAAAGAAAAAAAATTACTCTAAATTAACTAAATCACTTAAATCAACTCAAAAATATTATAATGAAACAAAGTCTTTAACAGCTGTAGATATTAAAGAATTTTCCTTTCTATATATTTTATTAAAAAAACCAATGCTTATAAAAGAGAATTTTAATTTAATTGAAAATGTAAAACTATTTAGTAGTGAAAACAAATTATTATTTGAAGAAATTATTAATAAAACAAATAATTTTAAAAATACTGATTTAAAAAATTTAAACATTGACGAGGCTTTGATGGATAGAGTTTTGAGGTATGCATCCATTAAGCATATATTAGTTAAAAATTTAAATGATGATCAAAAAATTCTTGAAATTTTATCTGAAATCATAAGAGACCTTAAAAATTACGAGCTTGAATTAAGAATTTTAGATTTAGAATCAAGATTTTCAAAAGATTTAACTGAGGCAACATTCAACGAGTTGAAAGAGCTTAAAAAACTGCAAAAAATCAATTAAATAAAAACTAGAATCCGATAGATTTTTTTGATTTTAGCATTATATACATTCTGAACTTTTTTATTGTGGAACGTATAATTACAAAATCATTTGCGAGACTTATGGGCAGAGGTATCCATAGGGGCTTTATAACTCACGAAGAATTAAATAAATCTTTAGGAAAAAGAAATCTATCAAATGAAAATTTAGAGCAAGCTTTTATACATATTCTTGATGAAAAAATTATATTAGTTGAAAAAAAATCAGACTTTAAAGTTCTCAGAAAAAAAGAAAACGGCTCTAAAGAAGATGGCAAATCTATAGAAAAAAGTGATGATCCAATACGAATGTACCTCAGAGAAATGGGTGGGGTCGAACTTCTTTCCAGAGAAGGAGAAATTGCAATTGCTAAAAGAATCGAGGCTGGAAAAGATGTGATGTTGAATGCACTTTCACAAAGTCCCATTACTGCTCAACAGTTTTTTGAATGGAATACAAAACTTCAAAATGATGAAATTTTAGTTAGGGAAATAATTGATATTGATACTAATTATATGGAGGATGAAGATACTGGTCAAAGTGCAAAACAAAGAAAATCAGATGAAGGAACTCAAAATCAAAGTGGTGATGACCAAAATAATACTGCTGCCGATGATGAATTTAATCCAACTCTTGCTGCTATGGAAACAGAGATTAAACCTAAAGTTTTGCAAACAGTTTATAATTTAACTAAAGAATATAATAAACTCACAAAATATCAGAAAGAAAAACTAGATTGTGTATTAAAATCAAATCAATTTTCCACATCTAAAGAAAAAAATTATAAAAAAATTGTAAATGAAATTTTAGAGAATATAAAAACATTACAATTATCACCTTCAGTTTTAGAGGAATTGGTTCAAAAACATTATATAGAAAATAAAAAAATCATATCTTTAGAGGGAAATCTTTTAAGGCTTGCGATTAACGAAAAAATTTCTAGAGATGAATTTATTAAATTTTATGTTGGAAATGAAATAAATCCAAATTTAAAAAGTTTCTTAGACACAAATGAGGTATGGAAGAAGTTTTTTCAAAAATATAAACAAGAATTTAAAGATATTAGAGATAGATTAATAGAGATAAGTAATAAGCTTGGAATATCAGTCACTGACTATAAATTAATGGTTAGTAGAATTCAAAAAGGTGAAAAAGAGTCGAGAATTGCAAAGAAAGAGATGGTAGAAGCTAATCTTAGATTGGTTATTTCTATTGCAAAAAAATATACTAATAGGGGCTTGCAATTTTTGGATTTAATTCAAGAGGGAAATATTGGACTAATGAAAGCTGTAGATAAATTCGAATATAGAAGAGGATATAAATTCTCTACATATGCAACATGGTGGATAAGACAGGCCATAACAAGGTCTATTGCAGATCAAGCTAGAACAATAAGAATTCCCGTTCATATGATTGAGACAATTAATAAAATTGTGAGAACACAACGTCTAATTTTAAGCGAGTTCGGAAGAGAGGCTACACCCGAAGAACTTGCAAAAAAATTAAGGATGCCACTTGAAAAAGTAAGAAAAGTACTAAAGATTTCAAAAGAACCAGTATCACTAGAAAAGCCCGTAGGAGACGAAGAAGACAGCAGTTTAGGAGATTTTATAGAGGATACAAAAGCATTAGCACCACTTGAGCAAGCAATTAAATCTAACCTAAGTGAAGCAACAACAAAGATACTTTCAACCTTAACCCCAAGAGAAGAGCGTGTCCTTAGAATGAGATTTGGAGTTGGTATGAATACGGACCATACTTTGGAAGAAGTTGGCTTACAGTTTTCAGTAACAAGAGAGAGAATCCGTCAAATTGAGGCAAAGGCACTTAGAAAATTAAAACATCCTAGTAGATCCAAACAATTAAAGAGTTTCTTAGAAAGTTAATATGGGCCGTTAGCTCAATAGTAGAGTACTGCATTGACATTGCAGGGGTAGTTGGAGCGTAACCAACACGGCCCACCAATTTAACTATTATCTATAATTGATAAGTGTGAAAAAATGTTATATTCAGTGATTTATTTTGGGCCTGTAGCTCAGTTGGTTAGAGCAGTACACTCATAATGTATTGGTCCCAGGTTCGAGTCCTGGCGGGCCCACCAATTACTTGATAATAAATTCCTCAAGAGATTTAAATAAATAATCAATATCTTCATTATTATTTTGTAGTATTGATTTAAACTCTTCCTTTTGAGTTCTTGCTAAACTTAAACCTTCAACTATAAGGTCTCTAATTAAAGGTCTATCAGGATTTTTTGTATAAATTCTCCAGTCAATTTTTATTTCTGGATTTTTTGAAGTCTCTTCTAATACTGTATTTACAATTGTATATTTTTCATTTATTTTTTTTTCAGAAAGTATGCTAATTTTAGGATCAGAATAATCAACTAATCTACTAGAAAAACTTTTTAAGAAATAACTTTTAAATAGTTTTTTATATTTAATTTTTTGATCTTCGGAAAGGGTTTTGCGGTATTTACCTAAAGTATACATTCCTATTCCGTTTATATCTACATTAGTTTCTGCGATATTATTTAATTTAATAATTTTTGACTCAACTGGATCTGTGCTAGATAATATTATTGAGGCTTCGTTAACTATTTCGCTTATTAATAGGCTTGGCTCTTTTGATTTTAAAGGAAGAATTAGTAAAGATATTAACAATAGTATTGAAATTATCTTGATCTTTAGCATTAATAATTATTGGTTGTCTATTTCTTCCCAATCATCATCATTCATTGTTTCGGTAGTCTCATCTAGATTTAAAATTTTTCGCTGTCTGTCTTGTAAGTAAAGACTTCTTACAGAGGCGTACAGATCTAATGAATTTTCCTCGAGGCTCTCAAACGCCTCTAAATTCTTTGCCCTAAAATCAATCCCAGATGTTAATCTAGAAAAATAATAATCAGAATTTTCAAAATATTTTGTATTATTTGCAACTGTTACATTGTACCATGCATCACCACCTGAGAAATTGACCATAGACCCTAAAGAATCTCTAATTGTTGTAGGACCCAAAACTGGAAGTACAAAATAACATCCTTCTTTCACTCCCCATGTTCCTAAAGTTTGACCATAATCTTCTTTGTCTAATTTATTTAGTCCATAATAAGATGCTACATCAAAAATACCCGCAATTCCAAGTGTTGTGTTGATAGAAAATCTTAAAGTATTAATTCCCGCCTCCTTAAGCTGTCCCTGTAAGATATTATTTGGTATTGTTATTACATTTGATAAATTACTCAAAGCGTTACTAGTTCCAGATCTTATAGGTTTAGGAAGGTATCTATAACCTTTTGCAATAGGTTTAAAAAAAACTTTGTCCAACCCTTGATTGAATGCAAAAACACCTCTATTAATAGTTTCAAAGCAATCTTTAACCTCATAATTTTGCTTTGATGAATTACTTTTATTGTTTATTTCTTTAGTACCATCTGACCCTGCAAAAACACTTACTGTTAATAGTTGCGAAAATGTTGTGATTATAATTATTGATAAAATTTTCTTCATTAAGCCTTTTTATATTATATCTTTTAGTTATTTAAAGATTTAAATGTTTAAAATAATGCAGAAAAATGTTGTAAAAATGACTTTTAATTATTCTCCTAACTTTAATTTAAGAAAAAGAGATAAAAAGAAAATAAAATATTTAATTTTTCATTACACAGGAATGAAAAATGATAAGCTAGCAATAAAAAAATTAGTAGATTTTAATTCTAATGTAAGTTGTCATTATTATATCACCAGAACTGGACAATTAATCAAAATGGTGCCTGATTCGTATGTTGCTTGGCATGCTGGTAAATCAAGTTGGGGCAATCAAAAATTTTTAAATCGTAAATCTATTGGAATTGAAATTTCAAACCCTGGCCATGAGCATGGATATAGAAAATTTAATGATAAGCAAATCAAATGTTTAATTAGAATTTCGAAATTTTTAATAAAAAAATATAAAATCAACAAAAAAAATATTTTAGGTCACTCTGATGTAGCACCTTTAAGAAAAATAGATCCAGGTGAAAAATTTCCTTGGAAATATTTATACGAAAAAAAAATTGGAATTTGGCACAACATAGATGGAAAAAAATTGAAACTTCTTAGAAGAGAATTGTTGGAATTAAATTTGATTAAATTTATAAATTACTTAAAAAAAATTGGTTATTGCACTAATTACTCAAATTTAAGGGAGCAAAAAAAAATCATAAAAATTTTTCAGATGAGATTTAGACCTGAGTTGATTGATGGAAAATTAGATGCAGAATGTTATTATATAGCAAAATCCCTCTATAATATTAAATAATAAATAATTGAACTTTATATAAAATTTTATATTGTCCCATTGCCAGATAAAAGACTTATCGCTTTAATTTATTAAAGAGGAAAGTCCGGGCTCTACAAAGACACAGTGCCAGTTAATAGCTGGCGGGGGCGACCCTAGGGATAGTGCCACAGAAAATAAACCGCCTTATCAAGGCAAGGGTGAAAAGGTGTGGTAAGAGCACACCGGCTGAGTTGGTAACAACTAGCGCATGGAAAACCCCACTGGGAGCAAGACTGAATAGAGATGACAATGTTAGAAATAACAAAAAGCAGTCTTTGGCTAGTCATCTGGGTTAGTTGCTTGAACCTTAAAGTGATTTAAGGTCTAGAGAAATGATAAGTTTAAACGACAGAACCCGGCTTATATTTTATCTGGCAAAATCATAATTTTTTAATTTTTATATAGTGTTAAATTAAATCATAATTTTTATTTTGTTACATTGTAGAAATTAAGAACAAATCAAGAATACCTGGCAATAATATTAGGTGTTGACGATTAAATCTAAAACCCATAGTATCCCATATTATCCCAAATATGGATTTTATGGATTATGTTTTTATCAACTTACCAAAACAAATTAGACAAAAAAGGAAGGGTGTCCGTGCCTGCTAGTTTTAGAAGTTATCTCTCTAATATGGGATATAACGGAGTTGTATGTTTTCCGTCATTTAATAATCAATCAATTGAGGCTTGGCCTCAAGATAGAATTGAAAAAATTTCAAATGCAATAGACACTTTAAATCCATTTGAGGATAAAAAAGATTATTTTGCAACCTCAATACTATCAGAAAGTATTAACTTACAATTTGATAACGAGGGAAGAATTCTCATTACAGAAAAATTGTTAAGACATGCAAAAATAAAAAATAGCATGTTGTTTGTTGGTCAGGGAAAAACCTTCCAGATATGGGAACCAACAAGTTTTGAAAAATTTAGGGTCACTGCAAGAAAAAAATCTAACATTAATAGGGATAACCTTAAATGGGAGCAAAAACTTAATAACTAACGGGGGGATAAATGACAATTAATTTTAAGGCACCAGATATAAAAGAGTTGAAACCAAGAATATTAGTTCTTGGGATTGGAGGAGCAGGAGGTAATGCAATCAATGGAATGATAGAGTCAGGCTTACAAGGAGTAGAATTTATAGCTGTAAATACTGATGCTCAAGATTTAAGACTAAGCCATGCACAAACTAAAATTCAAATGGGATTAAATTTAACAAAAGGATTAGGTGCTGGATCAAAATTAGATATAGGTGAAGCTGCTGCTGATGAATCCTTAAATGAAATTGTTAATGTTCTTCAAGGGTCTAATATGGTTTTCATAACTGCAGGAATGGGTGGTGGAACTGGAACTGGTGCTGCTCATGTTATTGCTCGTGCTGCTAAAGAATTAAATATTCTAACGATTGGAGTTGTTACCCTACCTTTCTTATATGAAGGTCCTTCAAGAATGAGAAAAGCAAATCAAGGTCTTGAGGAATTAAGAAAACATGTAGATACTATAATTGTAGTTCCAAATCAAAATTTATTCAAAATTGCAAGTGAACAAACTACATTTGAAGAGTCTTTTTTGCTATCTAATGATGTATTAAAGCATGGAGTTCAAAGCATTACTGATCTTATGGTAAGACCTGGTTTAATAAATTTAGATTTTGCTGATGTTGAAACAGTTATGAGTTCGATGGGTAAGGCTATGATGGGTACTGGTCAGGCTGAAGGTGAAGGTAGAGCAGTTAAAGCTGCAGAGATGGCTATAAGCAATCCACTTATAGATGACTACACATTAAAAGGAGCTAAAGGCTTACTAGTCAATATTACTGGTGGAAAAGATCTTAAACTTTTTGAAGTAGACGAAGCTGTTAATAAAGTTAGAGCTGAAGTAGATCCAGAAGCAGAGCTAATAATTGGAGCAATCACAGATGAGAATCTAGATGGTTTAATGAGAGTTTCAATCGTTGCGACTTCTTTAGACGGCCAACAACCAGAACCAAAATCAGTGATTAATATGGTTCATAGAATACAAAATAGAAATCCTGGATATTCTGATTTTTCTAATACAGGCTCTTCTCAGGCTTTTACATTCTCTAACCAAAACAGCTCAATCATGACTAATGGTGCAAATGCTCTTAAAATAGAAGAAGAGATTAAAGCTGAAACTGAAAGTCAATCAACATCTGAAATTGATAATTCAGAAGAATCAGTAAGGTCAACAAATGCTGAGGAGGGATCTAAAACTTTAGAGAATGAAGTATCTATGGCCTCTGAGCAGTCTTTTGAAACATATGAAAGCGAAAACCCTCCGTCGAACGGATTAGAGAACTTTGATTTTGATGAAGAAACACCTGAGCTTTTTAATTCTGATGGATCAATCGGTGAAAAAGAGGAAGAAAATTCTTTATCAACAGAAACGAGTTCAACAAGAGAAGAAGAAGACGATTTAGAAATCCCAGCATTTTTGAGAAGACAAAAAAATTAATGGTCTTCGATAAAATAAATGAATGCCACCATAAATCTGGAAAAAAAACATTTTCCAGTTCTGCTAAATGAATTAATTAGCATTATTTCCCCTCTTTATGGTGGCACATTTATAGATTGTACTTTTGGACAAGGGGGATATTCAGAAAAAATTCTTGAGAATAAACAAAATAATATTATTGCATTGGATAGAGATAAAGATGTCTTAAGTAGCACATCAAAACTGCAAAAAAAATATAATAAACGATTTAAATTTTATAATCTTAAATTTTCTCAATTAGATCAAATTAAATTAAAAGATCATAAAATAAAAGGAATAATTTTTGATTTAGGATATTCATTTAATCAAATTAAAAATTCTCAAAAGGGTTTATCATTTTCTGATAAAGGAAAGCTAAATATGAGAATGGGTATAAATGATATTTCAGCAAATGAGGTTATATCTAATATGGATGAAAATAACCTTGCTAAAGTATTTAAAATATTTGGAGATGAAAAATATTCAAAAAAAATAGCAAAAAAAATTGTAGAAAAAAGAAAAGATAAAACTATAAAAACAGAGGATCTAGTTCAAATTATAGATAATGTAAAAAAATATCAAAAAACAAAAATACATAATTCCACTAAAGTTTTTCAGGCTTTAAGAATTTTAGTGAATAAAGAAATTAGTGAATTAATAAATGGCTTGATAAATTCATTTAAATTAATTCCCACAGGTGGCATAATAGCTGTAGTTAGTTTTCACTCTATAGAGGATAGAATTGTCAAGTTTTTTTTTAAACACTATTCTGAACAAAGAAATTCTTCAAGGTATTTACCTGAAGCAAAGATTTCAGAAAGATGTTTTGAATTAATAAATAAAAAACCTATTTTACCAAGCTTGAACGAGATAAGGCAGAACCCACCCTCAAGATCAGCCAAATTAAGGTATGGAATTAAAATCAATGACATATGTGATTTTAGTGAATTTCGAGAAAAATTTAAAAATTTAATAAATATAGAGGGTCTAAGATAATTAAATGAAAAAATTATTTTTTTTTACACCAATAATTTTTTTAATATTTGCAACAACTTTAACAAAAAACTCAACAAAAAAACTTGACAAAAAAATTTTTCAAATAAAAGAAAATATTAGCGTACTAGAAGATCGTTATGAACTCACTTTGCTTGATTATAGTATATTAACTTCACCTAAAAAACTTATGAAGTATCAGCAATTTTACTTTGAGGAAAAATTAACACAAAAGAAAATAGAAAATCTATCTAAAATCGAATTTTTAAATGATAAATTAAAAATTGATAAAATGGTTATAATTGATGAGTGAATTAGATAATCACCCTCAAAATTCTGACAAATATATTGATAGCTTTTCATTTAAAGAAAATAAGTCATATCTTAAAATATCTTTTGAGAGAATCGCATTTATTTTTTTTATATTTTTTATTTTGGCTATTATATTTTCATCTAAAGTAATATTATTGAGTTTAAAAAAAATTCCTGAAATTCAAAAAATAGCTAGAAAAGAAAATTTTAGATCTAGTATTTTAGATAATGAGGGAAATATTTTGGCTAAAAGTGTTCCTGTGGTTAATCTAGGAGTTAATCCTAATTTAGTAATCAATAAAGAAAAATTATTGATTTCTCTTAAGCTAATATTTCCTAACAAAAATTTTGATAAGGAAATTTATGGAAAAAAATTCTTTTATGTTAAAAAAAAAATAAGTCCTAAAAAACTTGAGCAAGTTCTTATTTTGGGAGACAAATCCTTTATTCAAGAGGATAGCATAGCAAGAGTTTATCCTAATGGAAATTTATTTAGTCATGTAATTGGTCAAATTGATAATGATAATAATGGTATATCAGGAATCGAAAAAACTTTTGATTATGAACTGACTACAACAAAAGAACCTTTAAAATTAACTCTCGATAAAGATCTTCAATATTTAATTAAAGAAGAGTTATTAAAATCTAAAGATATATTCCAAAATATCGGAAGCGCTGCGATTTTAATGGATATTAATAATGGCCATATTTTATCAATGGTATCTCTTCCAGATTTTGATCTAAACAAAAGAGAAAAAATAAAAGATGTAAAATATATTAATAGAGCAACTAAGGGTGTGTATGAATTTGGATCTGTTTTTAAAACATTTACTTTGGCTGCAGGTTTACAATACAATGTTGTGAAACCTGAAACAGAATTTAAAGATTTAAAAAAAAGAATTACTTGTGCTGGAAATTCTATATCTGAATATGATGACAAAATGCCATCAGATTTAACCGCGGAAGAAATTTTGATTAGATCAGGAAATATTGGTTCAGTTAGAATAGCTGAAAAGGTTGGTATTAAAAATTATAATGAGTTTCTTAAAACTATCGGAATTATACCAAATTTAGAATTCGATATCCAAGAAGTAGGTTCAACTCAATTAGGCAAATGGGGCAAATGTAAACTTGCAACAGTTGCTTTTGGTCATGGTATAGCTACAACTTTATTACAGCTTTCAAAAGGTTATTCAATTATAAGTAATGGAGGATATGAAGTAACACCTACATTATTAAATAAGGAAAAATTACCAAGACAAAGAATACTTAATGAAAAACTATCAGAAACAATAAATCCTATTCTCAGAAAAATTGTATCAACAAAAGAAGGAACGGCAGGCTTTGCGAATGTAAAAGGTTACGAAATAGGAGGTAAAACAGGTACTGCAGATCAACCTTCAGAAGGTGGCTACTCTAAAAAAAAAGTTAACACTTTTCTCTCAGTCTTTCCAACCTCAGATCCTAAATTTGTGTTAGCGGTAATGTTGGATGAACCTAAAGCAAACAGAGAATTTATCTATCATTATAGAGATGACAGGTATCCTTACAAAGGTAATTGGAGAAACACAGCAGGCTGGACCACAGTGTGGGTAACAGGTCAGATAATAGATAAAATTGGGCCAATTTTAGCCACAAAATATTAAGAGCGTAAATCATGTTGCTTAAAGACTACTTTCCTAATCTTCAAAAAAAATATCATAAGTTAAGTTTTAAAGGGATAGCTTTTAATTCAAACGAAGTAAAAGAGGGTTATATTTTTTTTGCATTCAAAGGGAATAACACAAATGGAAATTTGTTTATAAAAGATGCAATTAGAAATGGATCAAAAATAATAATTAGCGATAAACTTAAGACAAAAAACTGGAAAAATAACATTTTATTTTTAAAACATGATGACCCAAGAAATTTATTAGCTAAATTTAGTTCTAAAATATTTAACAAAAAACCAAACAACCTAATAGGAGTTACTGGTACAAATGGAAAATCATCTATTGCAAATTTTTATTTTCAAATTCTTACCTATAATAGAATTAAAGCAGCCTCAATTGGAACATTGGGTGTTAATGGTTTGAAACTTAAAAAAAAATTTCCAAATACTACTTTTGATACCATCCAAATAAATAAAATTTTAAAAAAACTAAAAGAAAAAAAAATTGAAAACGTTATTTTGGAAGCCTCGAGTCATGGATTAAATCAAAATAGGTTAGATGGATTAGAATTTGATATTGGAATATTTACAAATTTAACAAGAGATCATTTAGATTACCACAAGACTTTTAAAAATTATTTTAATTCAAAGTTAATATTGTTTAAAAAATTATTAAAAAAAAAATCTTACGCTATTTATGATAATGATTTAAAAATTTCATCAGATTTAAATAAAATTACTAGATTAAATAAAATCAAAAAACTTACACTAGGAAACACAAAATCAAGTTTTTCCATAATAGATCATCAATTTTTTAAAGATGAACAAAAAATAACATTCAGATTTGATAAAAAACAATATTCTTTTTCAACTAAATTAATTGGGAGAGTTCAAATTAAAAATTTACTAATGGCAATCATGGCAGCAATGAAAAGCAATATTTCTTTAGACAAAATTTTAAAAGTTACTCGAAATATAAAGCCTGTAAATGGAAGATTAGAAAAGATTGGAAAGCTTTATAATAATGGAATTGTTATTCTTGATTATGCTCATACACCAGATGCTCTAACAACCTGTATTAAAAATGTTAAGGAACAATTTAAATTAAGAAAAATTAATCTAGTATTTGGATGCGGAGGAGAGAGAGATAAGCCCAAAAGAAAAATAATGGGTGCAATTGCCAATAAATATTGCGATAAAATTTATTTAACGGATGACAATCCAAGAAGAGAAGACCCGAAAAAAATAAGAGCGGATATAAAGTTTAATATTTCAAAGAATAAAGTATTAGAAATTCCATCAAGAGAAAGTGCAATAAAATCGGCAATTTTGGATATTAAGTCAAACGAGATAGTTATTATTGCTGGGAAAGGGCATGAAGCTTATCAAGAATATATTACTCAAAATTTCTTTTCAGATAAAAAATGTATTAAAAGATTTATTAAGATTAAAAATAAATCTTTATATAGAAATTGGAAAACAAACATTGTTTCAGAGATAACTAAAAAAAATATAAAAAAAAATACCAATATTAACCAAGCTTCGATTGATTCAAGAAAAATACAAAAAAATAATATTTTCTTTGGTATAAAAGGAAAAAACTTTGATGGAAATAAATTTGTTAATGAAGCTTTTAAAAATGGAGCCTCAATTTCTATTAATGAGAATAAAAAAAAAAATATATTCAAAAATGATATATATGTTAAAAACTCTTTAAAAACATTTTTGGAAATTGCCAAACTGGTAAGAGCATCGTCTAATATCTCATCTATAGCAATTACAGGTTCTTCAGGTAAAACTTCTCTTAAGGAGATGTTGGGACAAATGATGAGCAAAATATGCCAAACATCCTATTCAAAAAAATCATTCAATAATAAATACGGAGTTCCAATCTCTTTATTTAACATAAAAAAGGATGACAAAATTGGTATTTTTGAAGTTGGGATGGATAAGAAAGGAGAAATCGATTTTCTAACTAAAAAGATAATGCCTAATGTTGGTGTTATAACTAATATTTCGTATGCTCATATTAAAAATTTTCAAAATTTAAAAGGTATAGCTCAAGCTAAATCAGAGATAATTAATAACATAGCTCAACATGGATCAATCGTTTTGAATGCAGATGATAATTTTTTTAATTTTTTAAAATCAAAATCTATAAAAAAAAAATTAAGAATAATTTCATTTGGAATTAATAAAAAATCAGATGTGAGTTTAGTTAATATAAAAAGTGGAAAATTCAATTCCATTATTTACATTAAAAATAATAAAAAAAAATTGAAATTTATTATTAAAAAACAATTAGAAAATTATATTTACAATATCTTATCAACTTTAGCTGTTATGTCTATATATTTTGATTTAGAAAAATTAGATAAATTTTTCTTTAATGATTATAAATTTCCTGAGGGAAGAGGAGATTTAAATATAATTAAGTTCAAAGAAAAAAAAATTTATCTTATTGATGAAAGTTATAATTCTAACCCTCTATCTCTTCAATTTGCCATAAATAAATTAAACAGTTTAAATACTAAATCTAAAAAAAAATTAATTCTACTAGGTGATATGCTAGAACTTGGCAAATATTCTAAAAAACTTCACTTGGAGGCCGCCCATTGTATTAATTCTGCTAAAATTGACAAAGTTTATGTATATGGCAAAGATGTTATTGAAACATTTAACAAAATTAAACCACAAAAAAGAGGAAAGATACTAAATTCAAAAAAAGATATCTTAAATTTTATAATAAATGATATTAAGAATGGAGAGTATTTAATGATTAAAGGTTCCAATTCAACTGGCCTTAATAAAATAAGTCAAAGCTTAAAAGCAGGAAAAATTCATGCTTTTTAGCCTGTTTTCCAATCTAGTTGAAATTTTTAGTTTTCTTAATGTTTTTAAATATTTAACTGTAAGAACTGGTCTATCAATGTTTACATCGATGATAGTAGTCTTTTTAGTTGGAGGTCCACTTATTAATTATTTTTCATCACATCAAATTCACGATCCAATTAGAGATGATGGACCAAGTGATCATATAGTTAAAAAAATAGGAACACCTACAATGGGAGGTCTTATGATTTTACTTGGTATTTTCTCAGGTGTTCTTTTGTGGGGTGACTTTTCAAATCCATATAATTGGTTCTTACTTTATATAGCTGGGTCTTTTGGATTACTAGGTGTTTACGATGACTTTCAAAAAATTAAAAAAAATAATTCAAATGGTATAAGTTCAAAAAATAAGATAATGATACAAATTGTTTTAGCATTATTTGGGATATTTATACTTTATTTTTATAGTGGGTCTAACGAACTTCAAAATCTATATTTTCCATTTTTTAAAAACCTAATAATTAATTTAGGTTGGTTTTTCATTCCATTTTATTTATTTGTTATTGTAGGATCATCTAATGCAGTTAACTTGACTGATGGACTAGATGGTTTAGCCACAGTGCCAGTAATATTAGTTGCAGCATGTTTTGCTTTTATTAGTTATGTAACAGGAAATATAGTTTTCTCAGGTTATTTACAAATCACATATATTGAGGGAGTAGGAGAAGCGTCAATTTTTTGTGGAGCAATAATAGGATCTTGTTTAGGTTTCTTGTGGTTTAATGCACCACCAGCTAAGATATTTATGGGTGATACAGGTTCGTTAGCATTAGGAGGGTCATTAGGGGCAGTTGGTATAATTACCAAACATGAAATTGTTCTTGCCATTACGGGGGGACTATTTGTCTTAGAAGCAGTTTCGGTGATTGCTCAAGTGATATCATTCAAACTTACAGGCAAAAGAATATTTAAAATGGCACCAATACACCACCATTTTGAAAAAAAAGGCTGGCCAGAGTCTACAGTGGTTATTAGATTTTGGATCATCTCAATTATCTTAGCAATGATAGGGCTAGCAACATTAAAACTAAGATAATGAATGAAAAACAAATTAATTTAATAAATAAAAAAGTTTTAATTTATGGTTTTGGCAAATCAGGAATTGCTTGTTTTAATTTTTTAAAAAAAAATAATATCTGCACAATTTTTGACGATAACAAAAAAAATATCCCAGCTAAGTTTAAAAAAAGGCTAATAAATATTCGTAAATTATCATTGGTAAATTTTGATTTTATTGTTCTAAGCCCAGGAATAGATATTAAGAAATGCAAAATTTCAAATTTTTTAAGAAGGAATAGGTCTAAAATTATTACAGAGCTTGATATATTTGCAATTAGCTATCCAAGCATAAATAAAATCGCAATAACGGGCACAAATGGTAAATCGACTACTTCGAAACTGCTCTTCGAGGTTCTTAAAAATAGTAAAAAAGACGTAAGATTAACGGGTAATATTGGATATCCAATACTAGAGGAAAAAAAAATTAAAAATAACACGATTTTTGTAATTGAAGCATCATCTTATCAACTTGATTATAGCAAATACTTCAGGTCTAAGTATTCAATTATCCTTAATTTAAATCCTGATCATTTAGAAAGACATGGATCTTTCAAAAAGTATGCTGAAGCAAAATTTAAAATAGTAAAATCTCAAAGTAAAAAAGACTTTACCTTTATAGAAAATGAAAATAATTTTCTTAATGCATTAGTTAAAATAAACCAAATTAAATCAAAAATAATAAAAATTGACTATTCAAAAAACAAAAAATTCTTTAGACAAATAGATAATATTTACTTTAATAATTCTAGTAACCAAAAAAATCTTAGTTTTGTTATTAGTATTGCCAAGGTATTAAAAGTTAATTTAAGAACAGTTGTTGATACTGCAAACAAATTTAAGGGGTTAGATTATAGACAACAAATAATTTATAAATCGAAGAAATTATTAATTATTAACGATTCAAAATCTACAAGTTTTTCATCAACAGTACCATTACTTGAAAGTTATAAAAATATTTATTGGATATTAGGAGGAATCGCTAAAAAGGGAGATAAACTCTTATTAAAAAAAAAATATATTCCAAATGTACGAGCTTATATATATGGAAAAGATAAAAAATTCTTTATCGACTCACTTCCAAATCAAATTTCTTATAAGTTCTCATCAACACTTAAAAAGATTATGAAAAATTTGATTAAAAATATAAAAAACGATAATACTAAAAAAGTAATTCTTTTTAGTCCATGCGCTGCCTCTTTCGATCAATTTAAAAACTTTGAAGAAAGAGGAAAATCTTTTAATAACATTATAAGGGTCGTGCTCAAAAAATTAAAACATGAATAAATATTTAGATAGCTTTTATGATTGGTGGAAAAATATAGATAAATTTTTGTTATTTTTAATTTTGGGTTTATTTTTGTTAGGTCTCTTCTTTTCATTAGTCTCTACCTCTCTTATAGCCTCAGACAAATTAGATACAAAATCATATTACTTTTTTTTAAAACATTTTGCTTACATAGTTTTAGCGATAGGGATTTTAATTATTTTCTCATTTTTGAATCAAAAAATTTTATCAAGACTTTCATTGATTTTATTTTTAGTTGCATTTCTAAGTTTGCTGCTAGTTCCTTTTCTAGGGATTGAGGTAAAGGGTTCAAAAAGATGGCTGGATTTGTTATTTTTACCTAGATTTCAGCCTGTTGAGATTATTAAACCCTTCTTAATTGTATCATTATCATTAATGTTAACTATTCAAAATAGAAGATTATATTTTAAATACTTCTTAAGCAGCTTATTTATACTTCCCATATTAATGTTACTTATTTATCAACCTGATATTGGACAAACTATTCTGATATCAATGGTTTGGTTATCTTTAATATTTATATCAGGCATTAACATTTTTATTTTTTTTATATTTTTTTTTGTCGTTGGTTTAACTGTGAGTTATTTAGTTTTATTTATTCCAAAATTTGATTATATAAAAATTAGGCTCTTAGCTTTTTTAGACTCAAGTTCTGGGAACAATTATCAGGCAGAAAAAGCAACTGATGCAATTATAAACGGTGGTTTTTTTGGAAAAGGTATTGGAGAGGGTACTCTGAATTCAAGGGTCCCTGAAGCACATACAGATTATATAGTTTCAGTGATATCTGAAGAGTTTGGTGCAATAATAGTCATTGCAATATTATTTATATATCTCATCTTTTCATATAGAGTAATTCGAAAAATAAATTTAGTAAACGAAGACTTATCAAAACTTATTTTGAGTGGATGTATTTCTTTAATTTTGATACAAACTTTTATTCACATTGGTGTAAACATAAGAATACTTCCAACTACGGGAATGACTTTACCCTTCCTAAGTTATGGTGGATCATCTATAGTTAGCACAGCGATTTTATCAGGATTAATTTTAAATTTAACAAAAAGAAAATTAGATTAAACTGATGAAAAAAATTCTTATTACAACAGGTGGTTCAGGTGGACATGTGATCCCATCATTAAGTATATATGATGCCTTAAAGGATGACTATGAAGTACAAATATCAACAGATAAAAGAGGATCAAAATATATTAATGATGAGAATTATAATTATTCATTAATAGATGTGCCAAATTTATTCTCAAATTTATTATTACTTCCATACAATTTAATAAAATTGTGTATCTCAATAATTAAATCTTATAAATATTTAAAATCAAATAATTTCAATATACTAATTTGTACTGGTGGATACATGTCGCTACCTTTATGTATAGTGTCAAATTTATTTAATATAAAAATATATATTTTTGAACCAAATTCAGTTTTAGGAAGAACTAATAAATTAATAATCAATTTTGCAAAAAAAATTATTTGCTATGATAAAAATTTAAAGGGTATTTCAAAAAAATACTTAAATAAGATTTACTTGATAAAGCCATTACTTAGGAAAGAAATCTATAAATATCAAAAAAACTATAATAATATGATCGCTGAAAAAAAAAAATTGTTAATTATTGGAGGAAGTCAGGGTGCAAAGTTCTTTGATGAATTTATTACTAGAAATATAATAAAACTCTCAAAAAATTACAAAATCCAAGTTTTACAACAAGTAATTAATCAAAATTCAAAAGAGAATATCAAAGAGATCTATCAAAAAAATCATATAGAACATGAATTATTTGAATTTGATGACAAATTATTAATTAAAGCGGCTAATTATGATCTGGCTATAACAAGGTCTGGCGCATCTACAATTTCAGAATTAAGTTATTTAAATATTCCATTTGTAGCAATTCCATTTCCGTATGCTAAAGATGATCATCAATATTACAATGCAGAATTTTATAAACAAAAAAATTCATGTTGGTTAATTATGCAAAAAGATATTGATGAAAAAAGTTTTCAAGATTTAATGATAAAAATATTTGAAGATCAAAATGAGTATTCTTTAAAAAAAATTAATTTAATTCAACTTAATAAAGAAAATAATTGGAAAAAAAATAAATCTAGACTAATTGAGCTTATAAATGAAAATTGATTTAGGAAAAAATGAACTTATTCACTTTGTTGGTATAGGTGGAATAGGCATGAGTGGCTTAGCGTTGATTATGAATGGATTAGGTTACAAAGTTCAAGGAAGTGATATTACTTATAACCGAAATACTGAAAGATTAAATGAAAAAAAAATAAAAGTATTTTTAAATCATAAAAAAGAGAATATAAAAAAAATAACTGTTCTTGTGATTTCCTCAGCAATAAAAAAAAATAACCCAGAATTAGTAGAAGCTATTAGAAAGAATTTACCAGTTTATACAAGAGGAGATATGTTAGGTCATATAGTATCTTTTATGAGAAATGTTGTCGTAACTGGTTCGCACGGAAAAACTACAACAACATCATTAGTATCAAGTATCTTTACTGCAGGAAAATTAGATCCAACTATAATTAACGGTGGTGTATTAAATTCATTTGGCAATTCTGCAAAATTGGGTAAAAGTAATTGGTGTGTAACCGAGTCTGATGAGTCGGATGGTAGTTTTTTAAAAATTCCTTTTACTTATTCTATAGCTACTAATCTAGACTCTGAACATTTGGACTTCTATAAAAATTTAAATAACTTAAAAAAAAGTTTTCTAAAATTTGTTGAGAAAATACCATCTGTAGGTAAAGGTTTTATATGTAACGATGATCAAAATCTTAAAAAGGTTCTAAAAAAATCAAAAAACAGAAATTTTTACACTTACGGTAGAAATAAAAATTCAAATTTCCAAATAATGAATATAAACCAAACTACTAATTTTTCTAGCTTTGATATTAAAATTAATATTCCAAGTAAAAAAAAAATAATAAAAGGAATTAAGATTCCAATGATTGGAATACATAATATTCAAAACGCAACTGCAGCAGTTTCTTTAGCATTTACAATTGGACTACCTGAAAAATACATTAAACTTGGGTTACACAATTTTAAAGGAGTTGAGAGAAGGTTTTCTCATTTATTCAATCACAACAATATCAGTTTTTATGATGATTATGCGCATCATCCAACAGAAATAAGTTCAGTTTTAACTGGTGTTAAAAATGTCTACAAAAATAAAAAAATTATATGTGTTTTTCAACCTCATAGAATTTCAAGAGTAATAAACTTAAAAAAAGAATTTTCAAAATGTTTTAAAATGGCCGACATAATTTTATTGTGTCCTATTTACACTGCAAATGAAAAACTAAGACTTAATTTTACATACGATTCCTTTGCAAAATTAATAATAAAAAATTCAAATGTTAAGTTAATACTAGTTGATGATGAAATACAACTACGAAAATTTATAAAGCAAAACGCGTTTGGAGAAAAAATCTATATAGGCATGGGTGCAGGATCTATATCAAACTGGATGAAAAATTTGAAAAATATATTTTAATGGAAATCGAGGATATTAAAAAATCAAAACTACTAATGAATGAAGATATTTTTTTTGATCAGAGTATCAAAAATCTCAATTGGTTTAATATTGGAGGAAAAACTAAGATTTTTTTTAAACCAAACTCACTTAAGGGGTTAAGAGATTATTTGAAACTTTATGGATCAAGAGGTAAAATATTTGTTTTAGGGAATGGTTCAAATGTATTATTTGATGATGAAATATACCAAGGTACAGTAATTAAGTTAGGAAAAAGTTTCTCAAATATTTCCTTGCTAGATAATCAAACAATTATTGCTGGAACTGCAGCTACACAAAAAAAAGTTTCAGAATTTGCAATGGATAATAGTATTTCTGGATTAGAGTTTATGTCATGTATTCCAGGTTCCATAGGAGGTGGTATTAGAATGAACTCTGGATGTTTTAAAAAAGAATTTAAAGATATTCTTATTTCTATTCAATTAGTTGATTTTAAAGGCGTAGTAAGAAGTATACCTGCAAATAAAATTATCTTTAATTATAGATCAATAGAATTACCAAAAGATTTAATATTTTTAAGCGCAACATTTAAAGGTAAAAAAAAAAATAGTGAAGAAATAAGTAATTATATGAATGAACTTAGTATAATAAAAAATGCGGCTCAACCAACCAAAATTAAAACAAGTGGTAGTACATTTAAAAACCCCATTAATCAAACAGATAAAAAGGCTTGGGAACTAATTAGATCAAGCATTCATAATGAAGTAAGTTTTGGGGATGCGGCTATCTCCAAGAAACATGCCAATTTCTTTGTTAATAAAAAAAATGCAAAATCTGCAGATATGAAGTCTCTAATTAGTTTTGTTAAAAAAAAAGTAAAAGATCAGACAGGTGTAGAATTAGAATTAGAAATTGTGGTGGCAAAATAATGCATAAAATTCTAATATTAGCCGGTGGATATTCCAATGAAAGAGAGATCAGCTTAATAACAGCCAAAAGCGTAATCCATGAATTAAAAAAAAATAAAAAGTATAAGCTTTTATTAATTGAACCAGATGGAAGTTTTGTCAAAAAATTGAGAAAATTTAAGCCTAATTTGGTCTTAAATCTTTTGCATGGAAGGTATGGTGAGGATGGTTATATTCAGTCTGTACTAGAGTCTGAAAAGGTAAAGTATTCACATTCTGGTGTTCTATCATCATCTCTAGCAATTGATAAGGAATTATCAAAAAAAATATTTATTAAAAATAATATTCTAACACCTCCATATCTTAAGTTTTCTTTTAAAAATAATATTGATATTAAAAATACTATAAAAAAAATTGATAAAAATTTACAATTTCCTGTAGTTTTAAAGCCTATTAATGAAGGTTCTAGCGTTGGTGTATATATTTGTAACAAAAAAAATTTTATTAGTTGTTTAATGAAATTAGAAAAATTTAAAGATATATTAATTGAGAAATATATACCTGGAAGAGAAATTCAAGCTGCTATTTTAGGTAAAAAAAAACTTGGTATAATAGAGTTAAAACCCAGACGGAAATTTTACGATTATAAAGCTAAGTATAGCACTAGTGCAAAAACTGAGCATATAATTCCTGTCAACTTAAGTTCAAGAAATTTTAATAAAATCAATTCAATAGCAATGAAGGCACATACGCTTTTAAAATGTAGAGGTGTGTCCAGGTCAGATTTTAGATTTCATAAAGACAAATTTTATTTATTAGAACTTAATACTCAGCCAGGCATGACATCACTTTCTCTAGTGCCTGAAATAGCGAGATATAAAAATATTAGTTTTATACAACTTATAGAAGAAATAATGAAAGATGCTGCAATCAATAAGTAAATATAAATTATATCTTTATTTATTTTTTTTTATTTTTTTAAGCTCAATATTTAATTTTAAATTTTTAGAAAATTCTAAAGATAAGTTTAGATTAAAGAGTATTAATATTAATGGAGTATCTTATAAAGAGAAAAAATATATTGAAGAAGATTTAAATAAGTTAAAAAATGAAAGTATTTTCGATATAAAAGAAAATAACATTTTAGAAATTCTAGCCAAATTTAATTTTATAGAAAATATATACGTAAAGAAAATTATACCTTCCACAATAAATATAAATCTATCAAAAACATCTATCCTCGCAAAAACTTTTATAAACGGAGAAGAGTTCTATATTGGCAAAAACGGAAAATATATAAATTCTAATCAAATTTTTAAAAAATATAAAACCGCAACAGTATTTGGAGAATTTGAAATAAAAGAATTTCTTAATTTGTACAATATTTTAATTAATCACCAGTTAGACATGAGCAATATAGAGCAATATTACTATTTTAAAAATAGAAGATGGGATTTGGTATTTTCCAATGATTTAGTTCTGAAGTTACCTTCTAAAAATAAAAGTGATTCAATTAAAATTTATAAACTATTGATGCATAGTGATAATTTAATAAATACAAAAATTATTGATCTTAGAGTATTTAATCAAATTATAATAACAAACAAGAATGAGTAATTTAGATACAGTAATAGATTTTGGATCTCAAAATTTAAGATTAGGTGTATTTGATCAATCATCCAAGATAATTTATTCTTCAAATATTAAAATTACTGAACTTTCAGAAAGTGAAAAATTAGATAAATCTCTAAACAATTTGATAAGAGATGCAGAAAAAAAATTGTCAACTCATCTAGTTGATGTGAATGTATTGTACGATACTTCAGAATTTAATTTTATAGACATTTCAATAAAAAAATACTTTGATCAACCTACTTCGATATCAAAGTACTATAAAAGTTTAATTGAGGAAGCTAAATTTATTATTTCAGAAAATAATTTTAAAGATCAGGTCATACACATTGCAATAAATAATACGATTGTGGACGAAAACAGAAAATTAGAAAGTATATTTGAAGATTTAAAAATAAAATCTTTAATATTAGATTTAAAATTTATTTGTTTAAAAAAATCATTAATAAATAATTTGTCAAATAAATTTAAAGCAAATAATTTAAATATCTTAAACATATACTGCTCAAGCTATGTTAAATCAATTTTCTATAAAAAAAACATAGCTACTAAAAATAATTTTATTTTTTTAGATATTGGCTACCAAAGAACTAGTGCTTTATTTTTTAATAATAATAAATTTCAATTTTTTAATTCTGTACCTATTGGTGGGAATAATATAACTAAGGATATTTCAAAAGTTCTAAAATTAGATATTAATTACTCTGAAGATTTAAAAATAAAATTTAATAAAGATGAGAACGAAATATCATTTAACAAAAATTCTGTAAATGACAGAAATTTATACCAAGAAATAGTAGAAAAAAGTATTTCGACTGATCTATTGAAACAAATTATTGAAGCAAGAGTAAACGAAATTATCGACATGACAGTCACACAAAATAATTATTTTAAAAATATCATTTCATTTGAAAAACCATTAATAATTTTTATTGGAAGTGGTTCAAAGCTGTTACCAAATGTGAATGATCTTAATTCAAAAAAATATTTTTCAGAATTAATTTTTTTTGATGAGAACGACAATAAGATTTGTGATGCGGGCATAAATTATCATAGAAGCGATGATAGTTTGCTAATAAAGAATAAAAAAAAACCAATTAAAACAGGCTTTTTTGAGAAGTTTTTTAATCTATTCTCAAAATAATTGTATTTTCTTGTAATATTACTTGAATGCCAAATTAGTAATTTTTTTTATATATTCTCTTGAATGTCATTGTTATCTCAATCAACTGTATCTAATAAAATATCTTTGTCTGGAGTCGGTATCCATACTGGAAAAAGAGCTAAACTTAATATTTTACCATCATCTCCTAATTCCGGTATAATTTTTAAAAGAGTTGATCTTAAAAATAACAACATTGTTATTCCAAATTTTGAAAATGTTTCTGAGGCAACTCTTTGTACAACAATATCAAATGAATATGGGGTAAAAGTTTCAACAATAGAGCATCTAATGGCTGCCTTGCTAGGATTAGGTATAGATAATGCAGTTATAGAGTTAGATTCACAAGAAGTTCCAATACTTGATGGATCTGCAAAGAACTTTGTAAAAATTCTAAAAGAAACTGGACTAAAGAATAGCGATGTCCCAATAAAATTGATTAAAATAAATAATAGAGTTGAAATAGAAGATGGAAAAAAATTCATCTCTATTGAAAAATCTAATACAACATTAGAAATTGAATTTGAAATTAATTATGAAAACCAATTAATAAATAAACAAAAAAATAAAATTAGTGTTTTTGAAGATAAACTAGAAGATGTATTTAACTCTAGAACGTTTTGTTTATATGAAGATATTGAAAAATTAAAAAAAATTGGTTTAGGAAAAGGTGGGTCTTTAAATAATGCTATAGTTGTTAAAGATAATAAGATACTTAATGAAGAAGGGTTAAGAAACAAAAATGAGTTTGTAAATCATAAAATTCTTGATTGTATGGGTGATCTTTACCTAGTCGGCTACAGATTAATAGGATCTCTTAAATGTAGACAAGGGGGGCATAGTTTAACAAATAAATTACTTAGAAAAATATTTAGTGATCATAGAAATTATTCTTTATTAGAAATTAAAGGTAAAAATCTACCTCATTCATTAATAAATAACCGTCAAAATTTAAAATCTATTGCTTAAAAATTAGAATTTTAAATAAATTCTGATAAAATTCCACAATGAAATTTCTTAATTTTTTATTAATTCTATTCATTATATTAGGTCTTATTTCTTGCTCTGAAAAAAAAGAAAAAGTCTCAATAATTAAAGAGGAAAATTTAGAGAAGCAAATGATTGAGGCTTACAATGAAGGTTTAAAAGAATTTGATAAAGGAGATATTTTTTTTGCAGCTAAAAAATTTAATGAAGTAGAACTTTTATATCCACAATCCATTTGGGCACCGAGATCAACTTTGATGGCAGCATACGTATATTATTCTCAATTATATTTTACAGATGCCATATATGAATTGGAAAGATTTTTAGAAAAATATGTCAATCATCCAAATACTGATTATGCTTACTATTTATTAGCCATATGTCACTACAATCAAATTATTGATGAAAAAAAAGATCTTGGAGAAATTATAAAAGCTAAATATTATTTCAATAAACTAATTAAAGAATTTCCAAATACTGATTTTTCAGAGGATGCAGTATTTAAACTTGAGTTGATCGAGGAAATACTTGCTTCAAAAGAGCTTTACCTCGCAAACTATTACTTAGATCGGGAAAAATGGATTCCGGCTATTAATAGATATAAAAAAATAGTTAACGAATATGATACTACTATTTTTGTAGAAGAGGCACTGTATAGACTTGTAGAATTAAACTATATGTTAGGTCTAGAAACCGAGGCAAAAAAATATACTGCCCTACTTGGATATAATTACCAATCAAGTGACTGGTATGAAAGGTCTTACAAAATTTTAAATCCAAATTATAAAAAAATTGAGATTAAAAAAGATTTTAAAAATCAAAAATCTTTACTTAAAAAACTTAAAGATTTATTTAAGTAAAAATAAATGAAAGAAAGTGAAATAAAAAAATATTATAAGCAGAAAATAAATGAAATCAAAAATCACAATAAATATTATTTTGAAGAAAGTTCTCCGAAAATATCAGATAAAGATTATGATGATTTAAAAAAAGAAATTTTTAATTTAGAAAAAAAATATTCTTACTTAAAGAGTACCTCTTCTCCATCCAATTCATTAGGATATACCCCCTCAAAAAATTTTGTTAAATCCGACCATAGAGTAAAAATGTTGTCTTTATCAAATGCTTTTAACTTGAAAGATTTGGAAAGTTTTGAAAAAAAAATATTTAATTATTTGAATAAAAAAATTGAATTAGAGTACAGTGTTGAGCCAAAAATTGACGGAATTTCAGCTTCATTAACTTACAAAAATGGACTATTAGTCATGGGTACTTCAAGGGGAGATGGTACTTCAGGTGAGGTGATTACTGAAAATTTAAAAACTATTAACGATATACCTCTAAAAATAACTAATAAAGATTTCCCAAAAGATATAGATATTAGAGGCGAGGTTTTCATAGAAAAGGATGATTTTAATAATATAAAAAATAACTTTGCCAATCCTAGAAATGCAGCATCTGGTTCTTTAAGACAAAAAAATCCATTAGAAACAAAAAAAATCCCACTTAAATTTGTAGCTTATACTTATGGTTATTTTGAAAGTAATAAAATAAAGAAACAGTCCGATTTTTTAAGTTCATTGAAAAAATGGGGTTTTAAAATTAATGAGCATAATAAGGTTATAAAAACTGTTAAAGATTTAGAAAGTTTTCACAAAAAATTTGAGAATGATAGGTTTGATTTAAAGTATGATGTTGACGGTTTAGTATATAAAATCAATAATCTTGATCTTCAAAACAGATTAGGATTTACAGCAAATTCTCCCAGGTGGGCTATAGCTCATAAATTTTCAGCAAATAGTGCATATTCTATAATAAAAGACATAAATATTCAGGTTGGTAGAACAGGTGCATTAACTCCAGTAGCAAGAATAAAACCAGTAAATATTGGGGGTGTTGTAGTTTCTAATGCAACACTTCATAATGAAGATGAAATAATTAGAAAAGATATAAGACTTGGTGATACTGTAAAAGTAGAGAGAGCAGGTGACGTTATTCCTCATGTTGTATTAGTTGATCTAAAAAAAAGAAAAAAAGAATCAAAAAAATTTGTATTTCCAAAAAAATGCCCTTGTGGTTTTGATACCATAAAAGAATTTAATAAAGTAACGAAAAAATATGATGCAGTGAAAAGGTGTCCAGATCGAGGATTTGAATGTGAAAAAATAGCTGTAGAAAAAATTAAACATTTTATATCAAAAGAAGCACTTAATATTGATGGTTTAGGAAAAAAAGTCGTGGAAAATTTTTGGAATCTAAAATTAATAAGATATCCGCAAGATATTTTTAACCTTGATTATGCTAAAATTTCTAAATTAGAAGGTTGGGGAGATCTCTCAGTCTCAAATTTAAAATATTCAATTGATCAATCAAAGAAAGTTTCTTTGGATAGATTTATTTATTCTATAGGTATAAGGCATATTGGAATTGAAAACGCTAAACTTTTAGCAGAATATACAAAATCAATAACTAATTTCTTAAACTTAATCAAAAATAAAAAATTTAATGAATTTTTAAACATAGATGGAATCGGAGAAACTCAAATTAATTCATTAAAAAAATTTTTCGAAAATAAATCAAATTATAAAATAATCGAAAAGTTATCTTCCATTTTAAATATATCTGATCTCAAATTAAATAAAGATGGTAAACTTTTAAATAATACATTTATGTTCACCGGAAAATTATCAAATATGAGTAGAGCCGAAGCAAAATCTTTGATTGAAGAGAATTCAGGATCTGTTGTAAGCGCAGTAAATAAGAAATTGAAATATTTGATAATTGGCGAAAAACCTACAAATCGTAAAGTACAACAAGCTAGAGAATTAGGAATAAAAATTTTATCTCAAAAAGAGTGGCTTAATTTATTAAATTAGCTTAGCTAACCATTTTTTCTCATTTTTATTTAAAAATGGTGAAATGTTATTGTAAACATCAAAGTGATATTTAAATAAATAATTCTTTTCCATTTTATTAAGCATTTTAAAGTTAATTAGGTCAGCATCTATAGGTGCCATTGTAAGATTCTCAAATATAAGCTTAGATTTGATTTTTTTAATAAAAACTAAATTTTCAATTCTTATTCCAAATTCATTTTTTTTATAAAAACCAGGTTCATTACTTAAAACCATTCCTTCTTTTAGTTGTACGTAATTATTTTTTGATATTCCTTGTGGTCCTTCATGAACATTAAGAAATGCTCCAACTCCATGACCAGTTCCATGACGATAATCAAGACCAATAGAATTGAGGCTCTTTCTGGCAATCTTATCAATATTATGGCCGTTTCTAACTTTATTTATATTTGTTAAGGCAACAGCAATATGGCCTTTTAAAACCCTGGTAAATATATCTTTAACTTTATTTGAGACGTTAGAAAAACATATTGTCCTTGTTACATCTGTTGTTCCCCACTTATATTGACCGCCAGAATCAAGTAATAATAAGTCATCCTTCCTTAACTTTCTGTTTGAAAATTTATCGGATCTGTAATGTATAATTGCTCCATTTGGTCCAGATCCAGCAATTGTATCAAAGCTTGGGTACAAATAGTTTTTTCTACTTTTTCTAAAATTCTCTAATTTTCTTTCTATTTTTTTTTCTGTCAGGTTATTCATTTTAAAATTTTTAATCCAATATAAGAATTTTGTTAAAGCAACACCATCTTCAATATGTGCATTAACCATATTATTAATCTCAGTTTTATTTTTTAAAGATTTTAAATTATAAATAGGGTCTTCTCGGTTGATAATCTTAAATTTATAGCTTATTAAGCTTTCTTCAAAAATTGAACAAGTTTTTCCATCAATACAAAAATTCCCTTTTTTTAATCTGACTAAACTATTTAAAATTTTATTTTCATCAAAAAAATATATTTTTAATTCTTGGAGACTTAATTTAATTTTTTTAATTTTTTTTAGATTAGAAAAAAAATAGATTTTTCTATCTTTTGTTATAATCATTTTACAATTAGCAACAGGGGAATTTGGAAGATCTCTACCTCTGATGTTTAGAAGCCAACAAATATTTTCACCTGAACTAATAAATGTATAATCAATTTTCTTTTTTTTCATAATTTGAATTAATCGGTTAATTTTTTCATTTACATTCTCACCCGCTACAAAAGAGTCTAAGCTAAAAAATGGAAAATCACTCTGAGCCTCATTTTTATTTTCAAATTTGATATTTAAAGGAACTAAGTTGTAATTTTTTCCAAAATATTTGTTTAGAGTTGACCAAGTAAAAAGATCAGGATCGTATCCAATTTTAATTTGCTTCTTTAAAATATCTTTAGGCCATACATATGGAATTTCACAAATTTTAAATTTTTTACCTGACTCTTTTTCTGCTTGAATTGTATATCTACCATCAACAAATAAATATTTTTTATTTTTCAAAAAAATTGCAAAGCCTGCAGAACCTGAGAAATTTGTAATCGATCTTAGATTGTTTAATTTAGAATATTCAGTAAAATAATTATCATTTTTTGGTAAAATATATCCATCTAAATTATTTGAAAAAATAATATTATTTATTTCAGCACTCATTTTAACTTTTTTTGATATCTTATCCAACCAGGACTCCTAATTTCACTATCACTATCGAAATCTATATCTTGGTTAAATTCAAAATCTTCTTCTTTTTCATCTACAAAATTATTATTTTTTTTAATATATTCATCTGGTAGCTCATCCACAAACCTTGATGCCATACTGTCTATCCAGTCTCCTTGATAAAATCTATTCATAGAAAATGATATTTTAGCAAGCTTTTTTGCCCTTGTAATTGCAACATATGCCAATCTTCTCTCCTCTTCTAAACCACTTTCACCTTTTTCTTCAATACTTTTTTGATGTGGAAATAAACCTTCTTCCCAACCAGGTAAGAATACTACATCAAATTCTAACCCCTTCGATGCGTGTATTGTCATCAAATTGACTTTTTCACTCTGCCAATCTTGGTCTAAAGATGTCGCAAGAGCGACATGTTCTAAAAAACTCTCTAAATTATCAAATTCTTTCATTGCATTTAATAATTCTTTTATATTTTCTAATCTATTTTCATTTTCCAAATCTTTCTTATTTTTAAGCATTTCACTATATCCAGACTCATCTAGAATTGTTTGTAATAGCTTATTGTGATTTATTTTATTTTTTAAATCATTTCTCCATTTAGCTAAAAGATTTAGGAGAGAATTTAAACCTAATTTCGTTTTGGGTTTAATTTTATTTTGTTCAATTAAATGTCTTGAGGCAACTTCTAATGAGCATTTATTTAATTTTGCAAAATTATTAATAGCTTTTACAGTAGTATCCCCAATAGATCTTTTTGGTACATTTAAAATTCTCTCAAAAGCTAAGTCATCCTGAGGTTGAAATACTGTTTTTAAGTATGCAACACAATCCTTTACTTCTGCTCTTTCATAAAATTTAATACCTCCAATAATTCTATATGGAACGCCAATTTTTAAAAACCTTTCTTCAAATTCTCTGGTTTGAAAAATAGCCCTTACTAGAATTGCAACTTCATTTAAAGAAAATTTATTTTTGAAATCTTCAATATTTGAACTAATCTCAATAGCTTCATCTTTTACATTTCTAAAGCAGTTTAAGGTTACAAGTTCACCATCTTCTTGATCTGTAAAAAGTTTTTTCCCAACTCTATTTTGATTATTTTCAATAATATTTGATGCAACATTTAAAATATTTTGAGTTGATCTATAATTCTTTTCTAATCTTATTATTTTTGTATTTTCATAAATATTTTCAAATTGAAGAAAATTCTTGATTTCTGCTCCTCTCCAACTATATATTGACTGATCATCATCTCCTACACAGCAAATATTTTGATTACATTCAGCTAAAAATTTTAGCCATTCGCTTTGGATAAAGTTTGTATCTTGATATTCATCAACTAAAATATATTTAAACTTTTTAGAATACATTACTGATATATCTCTGTGTTTTTCAAAAATTTTAACAGTATGAAGTATTAAGTCGCTAAAATCAGCAGCGTTTAAATCTATTAATTTTTGTTGATATATTTTGTAAATCCCAAGAAAGTTTTTTTCTAATATGTCTTTACGCTTCAGTACAACTTCGTCAGGGTAAAAGCCTTTATTCTTCCACTTATCAATTACTGCCAAAATATATCTTGGAGATATTTTTTTTGTATCTATGTTCTCAGATTTGCAGATATTTTTTATTAATCTTACTTGGTCATCCTGATCAATAATCGAAAAATTAGATTTTAATCCAGCTGCTTCCGCATGTTTTCTTAGTATTTTTGCACTAATTGAGTGGAAAGTTCCTAACCATGGAAGACCAGTTGCTTCCCTTCCTAAGAATTTAGAAACTCTTAATTGCATTTCTTTTGCAGCTTTGTTTGTAAATGTTACTGCTAATACCTGATTTGGAAATGCCTTATGTTTTTTAACAATATGAGCAATTCTTGCTGTAAGAACTCTTGTTTTACCAGATCCAGCACCCGCAACAATCAAAAGCGGCCCGTCTAAATGTAGAACTGCCTCTTCCTGACTTTCATTAAGATTTGTTAAATAATCTAAATTCATCGTTTATTTTTTCTTAATTTAAGCGATATTGGATTAATGATTAAAAAATTGAAAGTAACGTTATTTGTTAAGTCTATTTTTTTAATAATTGCATTGTGTTTTTTATTTGGCATTTATTTATCAATACCAGTTTTATTTAATTATAAAAGTATAGAAAACATCATTGAAAGTAAATTTTATTCTGATTTTAATATTAATTTGGATATAAATGGTGACATAAAGTATCAATTACTTCCAAAACCTCATTTATTAATTAGCGGCTCATCATTATCAATGAATGAAAACAACAATAAAAGTATTTCATTTGATATAAAAAATTTAAAAGTTTTTACTAATTCTAATAGTTTATATCCAAAAACTAAAATTAATTTTAAAAACTTTGAAATAATAAATACAAATTTTTTAATAAAAGAAAAAGAATATTATATTTTAAGAAAATATTTTCATAATAGTGAAAGCAAACCATTTTACATTAAAAAAAGCAAAGTATTTATTACAGATGATAACGATGAAACTTTAATTATATCTCCAATAGAAAAAATTAGTTTTATTACTTCTCGACAAGATGATTACAAAAAATTAAATATCAAAGGTAACTTGTTTGATTTAAACTTTAAATCACTTTGGAAAAAAAAATATAATTCTCAAATGAATTCACAAATAGAAATAGATTTTAAAGAACCAAATATTTTGATAAAAAATGAATTAAACTATGATAATAATTCGAGTTTTGAAGGCACAACTTCACTTAATTTCTTAAATCAGAATATTGAAATAGGATACCAATTAAAAAATAATGTTATTTCTTTAAAATCCCCACAAAATAATAATGATATAAAAATCGATACAAAAATTGAGTTATCACCTTTTTATCTCAATTCGAATATTATTTTGAATAAGCAAAATCTAAATTTTTTGGTAGATGAATTAATATTTTCTATTTTAAATTTAAGGCCTGATTTATTAGGTAATCTAAATGGAGATATAAAATTCCAATTAACTAATATTGAGCACGAACTTATAAGAAGTGGTAAAATAAGATTAAATATAAGTCAAAAAACTACAAATTTAAGTGAAGTTTTATTCAATATTGGCGAGATTGGCCAAATCGAAACTGAAATAAAATATAAAGAAGAAACTGGTGACATAATATTTCATTCATCAAATTCTTTAATTATAAAAAATAAAAAAGAGTTTGCCAAAAAATTCCAGGTAAAATTAGATAAAGTGAGGGATATAAATGTGATGTATTTTAAAATTGAGAAAAATATAAATACCGGAATAATATCAATATTTGATATAAAAATTAATCAAACAGCATATAAAGATAAAAAAAGTGATAAGACTAGATATAACATTAGAAATTCTCAAGAGCTTAAATCTTTAGTTAAAAATATTATAAATAGTTAGTCTGGTTTTATCATTTTATTAGGATCAACAATTTTATTGTATTCTCTCTCATTTATTAACCCTGATTTTAGTGTTTCAGCTTTTAGAGTAGTTTTATTTTTTAATGCATTCTTAGCTATCTTTGCTGCATTATCGTAGCCAATCTTTGGAGATAAGGCAGTGACCAGCATTAAAGAGTTATCCAATAAGTCTTTAATTCTGATTTTGTCAGCTTTTAGTCCAGATATACAATACTTTGCAAAACTTTTTGTACTATCTGAGAGAATTTGGATTGATTGAAGTACATTATGAATTATTAAGGGTTTAAAAACATTAAGTTCAAAATGACCATGTGAACCAGCCATTGTAATGCCATTGTGATTTCCAATTACTTTCACACATACCATTGTTACAGCCTCACATTGAGTTGGATTTACTTTTCCAGGCATAATTGATGATCCAGGTTCATTCTCTGGCAATATCAACTCTCCATAACCAGCTCTTGGCCCTGAACCTAAAAATCTAATATCATTTGCTATTTTCATTAAACATACCGCAGTTGTATTTAATGTACCTGAATAATTTACTATTGCATCATGAGCGGCAAGTGCAGCAAACTTATTTTTAGCTGGCTTAAAAGGTAACTTTGTGATTTTTTTTATTTCATTTACTATTTTCTTATCAAAATTTTTTTTGGTATTAATACCTGTACCCACCGCAGTCCCACCTTGTGCTAAATAATAAATTTCATTTAGTGAAACTTTTATTCTTTTAATGCATTCTTCTAGTTGAGATTGATAGCCAGAAAATTCTTGACCCAATGATAAAGGAGTAGCATCTTGTAAGTGAGTTCTACCTATTTTGACTATTTTATTAAACTCTTTTACCTTTTTTTTTAATTCTTTATTTAACAATAACAAACTTGGTAATAGTTTTTCTCTAGTTTCCATTGCTATTGCAATATGCATTGCAGTAGGAAAAACATCATTAGTAGACTGAGATTTATTTACATGATCGTTAGGATGTACAGGTTTTTTTGTGCCCTTTTTTCCATTTAGTATTTCAATCGCTCTATTAGAAATAACTTCATTCACATTCATATTTGTTTGTGTTCCAGAGCCAGTTTGCCAAACTTTAAGGGGAAAATGATCATCTAATTTTCCTGTAATAACTTCATTAGAAGCGCGAACAATTGATTTATAAACTTTTGAACTAATATCTTTATTTTTAAAATTTATTACAGCGGCTGCTTTTTTTATAATAGCAATAGATTTTATTAACTTTGGTCTGACTAATACATCTCCAATATCAAAGTATTTTTTTGATCTTTGTGTGGATGCTCCCCAATACTTATCCACAGGCACATTTATAGAACCAATGCTGTCATATTCTTTTCTGAATTTCATATTTTAGTTTTGAGAGTATATTTATACACTTATACATTAAATAATAATAAAATCATATAGGAGTAAAATGACAAATTTTGAAAAAGTTGGTGTGTTTATGAAAACTTTTAATCAAGATGTAAAAGATTCATCAAGTTTAAGCACAGATAAAATTAATTCGTTAAGAATTTCATTGATTAATGAAGAGTTAGAGGAACTTAAACAAGCAATATCAGAAAAAAATTTAACAGAGGTTGCAGATGCATTAACAGATATTTTGTACGTTACTTATGGCGCAGGTCATGCTTTTGGTATTAATTTAGATAAATGTTTTGAAGAGGTTCAAAAATCTAATATGAGTAAATTGGGAAAAGATGGAAAACCAATATATAATGAATTTGGAAAAGTTATGAAAGGACCAGACTATTTCAAACCAGATTTGTCAAAATTTATTAAATAATTTATATCCAATTGGGTCTTAGCACCTTTATTTTTGCGTCTCCACATTTTAGGTCTTTATCAAAATTAAAGCTTTTATCTTCCAATTTTAGTAAAGCAAACGGATTTTTATTATTTATTAATAACTTTCCAATATTTTTATCTTCAAAAGTAATTTCTTCACTATTTATTTCACCATCTAAAACTTTAATTGCAAATAATCTCTTATTAAGTTTATCTTTAAGTTTTATTCTAGCTGTATTCTCTTGACCCACATAACATCCTTTTTTAAAATCAATTCCGTTAAGCTCCTCAAAATTGCACTCAACTCCAAATATTTTATCCTGAAGTTTATTTGTATCAATTTGAGCGATTCCTAATTCGTGACTATAGTTATAATATTCATTAACATCAGAAACTTCTAAGCCCAATTTTTTAATAGAAAGATATAGTTTTTCTAAATTTATCACTAGTCGAGCTCCTAATTTGTCAGACCTTGGATCTAAAAGAATAGGATCTTCTCTAAATTTAATTGTAAAACCATTTTCATCTTTAGAATTTTCTAATTCTAGGAATTTTTCCTTTGTTAAACTAGCAACAACAAACTCATTGCTTAGATTTAAAATATCTACTTTAGATCTAAGCTTGTATAAATTTAACTGTTTATATAAATTTTCAATAATTTTCTTTTCACAATCAAAAAAGTATCCAGATTTGTGTTTAATAATTAAAAAATCGTAAAGATATTTACCTTGCGGAGTTAATAGAGCTGAGAAACAACTTCTATCCTCTGATACATTTTCAATATTATTTGTAATTATATTTTGCAAAAATTCTTTTACATCATCTCCGTTAATATAAAGGAGACCTCTATCCTCTAAAATGTAAACACTATTTCTATTCATATTGTAATACTATAACAAATGATATATGTAGTTTTTTTATAAATGTTAGACCTAATAATCAAAAATGGAAAGTGTTATATTGATAAAGATCTTAAAGATGTTGATATAGGCATTCAAAACAGCAAGATTGTAAAAATTGGTAAGTTAGATGAAGATTCAAGTCAATCAATTGATGCAACTGGACTTACCGTTCTTCCTGGTTGTATTGACACTCAAACACATTTTAGAGAACCGGGCTCGACAGACACTGAGGATTTAGCTTCAGGAAGTAGGGCGGCAATTGTTGGAGGCATTACTTCAGTATTTGAAATGCCAAATACTAATCCTGCAACTACAAACAAAGCAGAATTTCAAAGAAAAATAGATTTAGCAAAAAATAGAATGTACTGTAATCATGCATTTTATTTTGGAGCAACTCCCACCAACCAAAGCGAATTAGCTGATCTTAAAGGTTTAGATGGATGTTGTGGCGTTAAATTATTTGCTGGTTCGTCTACAGGAACTTTACTAGTTCATAAAGAAGAAGACATTGAAAAAGTATTTGAAAGCACATCTAAAATTGTTGCAGTTCACTCAGAAGATGAAGATATTTTAAATCTTAGAAAGAAATTAAGAGAAAAAGGTAATGTTCATTCACATCCAATATGGAGAGACGAAGAATGTGCAATTTCTTCTACTAGAAAGATAGTTAAAATCGCAAAAAGATTAGGTAAAAAAGCTCATATCTTACATATTACAACAAAACAGGAGATTGATTTTTTATCTCAGAATAAGGGAGACATAACTTTTGAAATAACTCCCCAACATTTAACGATGTATGCTCCAGATTGTTACGACAAGCTTGGAACTTATGCTCAAATGAATCCACCAATTAGAGAAAAAAGTCATTACGATAGGCTCTGGTATGCGGTAAGAAATAATTATAATGATACTATTGGTTCCGACCATGCTCCTCATCTTAAAGTTAATAAAGACAAAGAATATCCTGATACTCCATCAGGAATGCCAGGGGTTCAGACATTGCTACCTGTGATGCTGAACCATGTAAATGATGGAAAATTAACTTTAATTCAACTTATGAATCTTGTCTGTGAAAATCCAGCGAAAATCTTTGGTATTATAGATAAGGGTTATATAAAGGAAAACTATGATGCAGACTTTACAATTGTGGATATGAACAAAATTATCGAAATCAAAAATGAGAAAATAGAGAGTAAGTGTGGATGGTCACCTTTCGATGGACATAAGTTTAAGGGAACTCCAGTTTATACAATCATAAATGGGGAGATTAAAATGAAAGATGGAGAAATTCTTGGAGAAGCTTCAGGTAAACCTATAAGATTTGACAATTAAGTTAATCTATTTGGTAAGAATTTTATTTTCTATTAAATTTTGTGTGATCTCATCCAGAATTGCAGGATCGTCAATTGTTGCTGGCATTTTATAGTCTTCCTTATCAGCAATTTTTCTAATAGTTCCTCTCAATATTTTTCCCGATCTTGTTTTAGGTAATCTTTTAATAACTATAACAACTTTAAATGCTGCAACTGGACCAATTTTATCTCTTACCATTTGAATACATTCTTTTGAAATAGTGTCATTATCTTTTTCAACTCCAGTTTTTAAAACAACTAAACCAATAGGCAATTGTCCTTTTAATTTATCTGCAATCCCTAGAACCGCACACTCAGCAACTGACTGATGTTCTGATAAAACTTCTTCAATTGCACCTGTCGATAATCTATGACCAGCAACATTAATTATGTCGTCTGTTCGTGACATTATCCATATATATCCATCTTCATCAATGTGTCCTGCATCATAAGTTTGATAGTAGCCTTTATAATTAGTCATATAATTTTCTTCATATCTTTTGTCTGCATTCCAAAGCGTAGGAAAAGTTCCTGGAGGTAAAGGTAATTTAACAACTATATCTCCCATTTCATTTGTTTTTGCTATTGAATGATCTGGTTTAATTACTTTTACATCATAACCTGGAACTGCTTTACATGCTGAACCATACTTAGTTTTTTGCATTTCTATTCCAGTACAATTTGAACTAATTGCCCAACTAGTTTCTGTTTGCCACCAATGATCTATAACGGGAACATTTAAAAGATTTTCAGCCCACTTAATTGTATCTGGATCAGCTCTTTCACCAGCAAGGAATAAAGATTCAAAAGAACTTAAATCATATTTAGAGAAAAACTTTCCATCTGGGTCCTCTTTTTTAATAGCTCTAAATGCTGTTGGAGCTGTGAATAAAGATTTAATTTTATACTCTGAAATTATTCTCCAAAATACTCCTGCATCAGGAGTTCCAACAGGTTTTCCCTCAAATAATACAGTGGTACATCCTTTGAATAATGGAGCATAAACAATATAAGAATGTCCTACTATCCAACCAATATCACTAGCTGACCACCACACATCATTTTCTTCGATATTGTAAATATTTTTCATAGTCCATTTAAGAGCTACGATATGACCTCCTACATCTCTTACAATACCTTTTGGAATACCTGTAGTGCCTGAGGTATACAAAATATATGCGAACTCATTTGCTCCAATCTCAACACAATCTTTATTTTTGGCATTAACAAGTGCTTCCTCCCAGCTGATTTCAAGTGGAGAGTTGAGTTTTACTTCGTGAGCTTTCCTTTGAAAGAAAATCACTCTTTCGACTTTATGTTTTGCAAGTTTCAATGCTCCATCTACTAATGGTCTGTATTCAACGGTTCTTCCTGGCTCAAACCCACAAGAAGCAGTGATTAAAATTTTTGCTTTACTATCATCAATCCTGCTAGCCAATTCATTTGAAGCAAATCCACCAAAGACTACCGAGTGTATTGCACCAATTCTCCCACAAGCAAGCATTGCTATAACTGCCTCAGGTATCATAGGCATATAAATTATTACTCTGTCACCTTTTTTAATACCTTGATTATTAAGTGCTCCAGCGAATTTTGATATTTTTTCTCTTAATTCATTGTAGGTATACTTCGCTTTACTATTAGTTATAGGGCTATCATAAATTAAAGCAGTCTTCTCACCGTTACCCTTATCAATATGAACATCAATAGCGTTGTAACAGGTGTTTGTAACACCATCTTCAAACCATTTATAAAATGGAGGATTAGATTTGTTTAAAATCTTAGTAGGTTTTTTAAACCAGAAGACATCATCAGATACATTTTTCCAAAATTCCTCAGGATTTTGAATAGATTCTTCATAAATTTTGTTAAAACTATTTTTCATAGTGATTTGTTTTTTGACTCATTTTTTAAAGATTTTATGTAACAGGTTGTATTTAATTTTACAAAGTAAGTAAAATCAATACTTTTTAGAGGTCAAAAACTCTTCAATAAAGTAAATTTTTTTGCTATCTAACCCTAACTTTAGGCTAATCATTAGATTAGTCTGTAGTTTAAATTTAAACTAATAAAAAAACTAACTATGAGGGAGTTTTTTATGAAGACAATGAAAATGTTAGCATTAGCGGCAGTGCTTTTCGGAGCAACTACAGCAGCTAACGCAGCAACAGCCTTTTTAGCTACAGACGATTTCGTAGGTATTTCGTTTTGGTTAATATCAATGGGTATGTTAGCAGCTACAGCGTTTTTCTTTATGGAACAGGCTAACGTCAGTTCACAATGGAGAAAATCAGTAAACGTAGCTGGATTAGTAACAGGTATAGCATTTATTCACTATATGTATATGAGAGCAGTTTGGATCGAAACAGGTGATACTCCAACTGTTTACAGATACATTGACTGGTTAATAACTGTACCACTACAGCTAGTAGAATTTTACTTAATTCTTTCAGCAGTACGAAAAGTTGACACAAACATATTCTGGAGAATCTTAATTGGTTCGCTAGTTATGTTAATAGGTGGATATCTTGGAGAAGCTGGATTCATTAACGCTACACTAGGTTTCATAATCGGTATGGCTGGATGGATTTACATTCTTTATGAAATCTTTTCAGGAGAAGCAGGAAAAGTTGCTGCTAAATCTGGAAATAAATCTTTGGTAACTGCATTTGGAGCTTTAAGAATGATTGTTACTGTAGGTTGGGCTATTTACCCATTAGGTTACATTTTTGGTTACCTAACAGGTGGAATAGATGGTAACGCGTTAAACGTTATCTATAACTTAGCAGACTTTGTTAATAAAATCGCATTTGGTTTAATTATCTGGTCTTGTGCAGTATCTAACTCTACAAGAAGAGCGTAGTAACAATTAGTTACGAAATATAAAATAGGGCAAGTTTGATTACTTGCCCTATTTTTTTTTGTGCTTATATAAAAGCAATGGCTAAAATCAAATATATCGAACATAACGGAAAAGAGCACATAGTTGACGTCCAAAATGGGCTTACAGTCATGGAAGGTGCTGTTCAAAATGACATCCCTGGTATAGATGCAGATTGTGGAGGAAGCATGTCATGCGCTACATGCCATGTTTATGTCAAAGAGGATTGGTATGATAAATTAACAAAAAAAGAAATGGGCGAAGATGATATGTTGGACCAAGCTTATGAACCTAATTCAAATAGTAGGTTGAGTTGTCAAATTATGGTTTCTGATGACTTAGATGGTCTAAGTGTTTATATGCCGGAGAAACAAGTTTAATGATTAAAACTGATGTTGTAATAGTCGGCGCAGGTCCAACAGGATTATTTTGTGCACATCAACTTGGTATTATTGGATTGAAGTGTGAAATAGTTGATAACCTAGATAAAATTGGCGGTCAATGTATAGAACTTTATCCAGACAAACCAATTTATGATATTCCTGCAGTTCCAGAGTGTACTGGAGAGGAACTTACAAATAATTTAATAGAACAAATTAAACCATTTAACTTTAATTTTCATTTAAATGACAGAGTTCAACAACTTAAAAATGAAAATGAGAAATGGATTGTAAAAACAACTAGTGGAAAAAAATTCCAAACACCAAATGTTGTAATTGCTGGAGGTGTTGGTTCATTTGAACCAAGAAAATTTACAACAAAAAGTGCTGAAAAATTTGATGGAACTTCTGTATTATACTCAATAAAAGATAAAACTATTTTTAAAGATAAGTCCGTAGCTATATTTGGTGGTGGAGACAGTGCTCTTGATTGGGCAATTGAACTATCTGATACTTCTAAAGTTTCACTTATTCATAGAAGAGATGAGTTTAGAGGCGCACCTGCGAGTGTTCAAAAAATAAAAGAATTAAGTGAAAAAAATATAATTAATTTATTTACTAAATACTCAATTAAAGATGTTAAAGGAAATGGATCTTTAGAAGAAGTAGAAATTAAAAGTGAGGACGGGAAGAGTAAGATATTAAAAGCAGATTATGTTTTGGGCTTCTTTGGTTTGATAATGCAACTTGGACCAATAGCAGAATGGGGCCTTAATTTAGATAAAAAAGCAATCCCAGTTAATACTGAAAACTTTGAAACTAATAAGAAAGGTATATTTGCTATTGGCGATATATGTACTTACCCAGGAAAACTTAAATTAATCTTATCAGGTTTTCATGAAGGTGCTCTAGCTGCGAGAGGTTGTTTTAAATACGCAAGACCTAATGAAAAATACAGATTTGAATTTACAACAGCATCAAACATCATCAAAGATAGATTGGGTGTAAAGTAGTGATAGAACTATTTACTGCTGATACTCCAAATGGTTGGAAAATTAGCATTATGCTTGAGGAGATAAATTTTGAGTATAAAATTACAAAAGTCAACCTTAGTGGAGGTGAACAACATAAACCAGAATTTAAAAAAATTAGTCCATTTAATAAAATTCCAGTTATTAAAGATCACGAAAATAACAAGTCAATTTTCGAGTCTGGAGCGATACTGATGTATCTTGGTGAAAAAAGTAATATGTTTTATCCTGAAGATAATAGGTTAGAGATAAATCAATGGTTAATGGCTCAAATGGGTTTGATTGGTCCAATGATAGGACAACATCATCAGTTTCATTATTATCATCAAGGAAAAAGTGAATGGGGAGAAGAAAGATATTTTAAGATTACAAGAAAGCTTTACGAAGATTTAGAAGCAAGACTTTCAGTAAGCGATTATTTAGCAGGTAAAGAGTATACAATTGCAGATATAGCTACATGGTCTTGGATTGCAAGACATAAAAGGCATGATATTGGATTAGAAAACTTTAAAGGTTTAGCAAGATGGTATGTGGATATTGCTAAACGTCCTGCTGTTATAAAAGGATTTAAAGTTCCAAACAAAGACAATGAGATAGATTACCCTTAAATATCCGCGTAAACTTTTTCCTCTTTTTCATGTTTTTCTTGAGCTGCTATACATAAAGTTGCAACTGGTCTTGCCATTAATCTTTTAAGACCTATAGGTTCAGCCGTTTCCTCACAAAAACCATAAGTTCCATCTTGAATTTTTTTCAAAGCTCCATCAATTTTTGAAATTAATTTTATTTGTCTATTGATAGCTCTCATCTCTACATTTTTTTCAGTGTAAGAGCTTGCTTGATCGACAATATCTGCCGATGCACTATTATCATCCATTGAAGCATTAAATATTGCTTCGTTGTTTGTTCTTTTTAGATCTTTTTTCCAGTCTGTCAGCTTTTGTTTAAAATAAGCAAGATGTTTAGCACACATGTATTTCTCTGTTTCTTTTGGGATATATTTTTTAGAGATCTTTACCATACTCAAATTTATGAATTTGGTGAATATATTCATCATTTATTGACTGTCAAGAATGGATTAATTGTATAAATTAATGAAAATGGCTATTTATAAAAAGAATATAAGTAATTTATTTTATATTTTTGTTTCAGCTCACTTAATCATATGGACATTGGTTCCAAGTTTAACAAATAAAAATTTACCACTTGATACTATAGAGGCCTTAGCATGGGGTAGTAATTTAGACTGGGGATTTAATAAGCACCCGCCAATGAGTGCATTTTTACCTGAAATATTTTACCAAATCTTTGGACCTCAAGACTGGGCTTATTATTTGTTAAGTCAAATCTGCATCGTAGTCTCATTCCTTGTAGTTTTTAAGTTAGCTGAAGATTTTTTTGATAACAAAATTTATTGTTTACTATCGGTTTTGTTATTAGAGGGAATATATTTCTATAATTTCACTACACCTGAATTTAATGTAAATGTTTGCTTAATACCCTTTTGGTCTTTTTCAGTTTTTTACTTATGGAGGGGAATTAAGAATAATAAAATATTAGATTGGTTACTACTCGGTCTATTTGCTGGACTTGGGTTTCTGTCAAAATATTTATTTGTCTACTTAGGTTTAGCAATAGATGTACTTTTAATTTACATGATTTATACCAAAAGACTAAATTTAAAGTGTCTAGTTTCTTTCGTTCCTTTTATAATAATTTTATTACCACACATTATTTGGTTAACTGAGAATGATTATGTAACCATTACTTATGGACTTCTCAGAACTGGATCAGAAGAATCAAGTATTTTAAATCACTTAAAACATCCTACGATATTTTTAGGTAAGCAAATTGGTATATTATTACCGTTTTTACTAATGATTTTTGTTTTAGTTAAAAAATTTAAAATAAATATTAATTTAAATGACGAAAAGCTGTTGTTTTTATTATCAATTAATTTAATTCCAATTTTTTTTATTTTTCTTACATCATTTACTATGGGTGTAAAAATTAGAACTATGTGGATGACGCCATTTTATATAACCTTTGGGTTGTTATTTGTTTATATTTTAAAATCAGAAATTAATTTTGAAAAAATGAGAACGTTTCCTCCAATCTTTTTGATATTATTCTTATTTTCTCCAATTTTGTATTCTTATGTTTCAATTACTAAAACTGATAAAAGAACTGATTTTGAGGGTAAAAATTTAGCTAAGCAGGCTAAAGTTTTTTTTGAAACGGAAGGTGAGGAACTTGGAAAAATGGAATATATTAAAGGTGATGAGTGGATTGCAGGAAATATATCTTACCATCTTCCAGAAAGACCAAAATGGATTTATAGTTCAAATGAAGTCCAATTGTGTAACAAAAATATGAAATGTTTAAAATATAAATGAAATTTCAATTAAACCAAAAAAACAAGAGACTTTTATTCATTATTGGAATTATTGTTTTAATTGAACTTTCAGGATATGGTTTTTTTGCTTCTCTATTTAGACTGATAGGCTCAGTAAGTTAATGAATATTATAATATTAATTCCAGTCTTTAATGACTTTAAATCTGCATCAAAATTAATTGAAGAAATTGATATTAATATCACCGACCTTAACTCTTCATTTTCAGTAATTGTAGTGAATGATGCCTCAACAGAGGAAAAAATATTAGAAACAAAAAATTTAAATAATATTAAATCTTTAAAATTAATAAATATGAGAAATAATAGAGGCCATGCAAGATGTATAGCAGCAGGACTAAAACATATTTCAGAAAATGAGAATTTTGATTATATAATACCAATGGATGGAGATGGAGAAGATAGACCAGAAGAAATAAAAAACTTTGTAGAAAAGATTAAAGATAATCCAAATACAACAATTGTTGGAGAGAGAGTTAAAAGATCAGAAAGTTTTATTTTTAAAATTTGTTATTTTTTACACAAAATTATTACTTTAACCTTCACTGGAAAATTTATTAAATTTGGAAACTATACTTGCCTTACAAAGAAAACTGTACAAAAGCTAATCGAAGAGAAATCAACTTGGAGTAGTTTTTCAGGTTCTTTGGCAAAAACTGAAATTAATTTGATTAAGTCTCCATCAATAAGAGGCTCAAGATATTTTGGGCCTTCTAAAATGAGTTTCTTCAATTTAATAATGCACTCTTTAGCCATTATCGCTGTCTTTAAAACTGGGGTAATCTTTAGATCGATAGCATTTTATGCAATATATTTAATAATAATTGCTGAGTATATCAGTGTAATTACAGCTATACCTCTAGCTTTAATTATTATATTTGGTCTGGTTATTTTAAAAGTCTCAGGAAGAGAAAACATGAGCGAATTTAATAATTCTTTAACAAACATTTCAGATATTGACACTTTGAAATAATTTAATTTAAAATAATTTATGAAAAATTTTTATCGTAAGGTTGCATTTGGACTAGGACCTAAAGATAAAGTTCCATCAGACCCATTAGATTGGGCAACAAGTCAATTAAATAAAATTCCAGAATTTTCCTGGAAGGGAAAAATTTTACCAGAGAAAGAACTTAGAAATTATTATCGAGATTACGTTTATGGAGATAGAAAGGTTCTAAGAAAAAAATTTAAAAACGATAAAGATGGATATAAAAGAGAAAAAAATAAGTTAAGACATCTAACAGGCCAAAAATTTTGGTGGAATCTTGAATTATGTATAAGACATTCTGAAGCTTTAAAAAGTGAAACTCCTGTTTTAGCTAAGCTATGGTATTTCTGGGGAAACCATTTTGCAATCAGTGAAAAAGATTTTTTAGCTCAATACACAACTGGTGCATATCAAAGAGAGATTATTAGAGCCAATATGAATCAAACCTTTGAAAAAATGGTTCAAGAAGCAACAGTAGCTTGGACTATGATACATCATTTAGATAATAATGATAATGTTGGACCTAAAAGCCAAGAAGCACAATGGGCTAAAGAAAAGGGAAGAAAAGTTGGTGTAAATGAAAACCACGCAAGGGAACTGTTAGAGCTTCACACAGTTTCACCTGAATGTGGCTATACTCAAGAAGATGTTATTCAAATGGCATATGTAATGAGTGGATGGAGACCTAACTGGGGAAAAAAAAGATTAGAAACCGGAGATGTTCATTTCAATGGTGAATATCATCAACCAGGCACTAAAAGAATTTTAGGTAAAAAATATAAATCAGGAAGAAAGAGTTTATCAGCCGTAATCACTGATCTAGTAAATCATCCATCTTGTAGAGAATTCATTGCAATGAAACTTTGCAGATATTTTATAACCGACAATCCAACAAAAGAAATGATGGAACCAATTATTAAAGCCTGGGAAAAATCAGATGGTTTTTTACCAGATGTTCATAAAGCGGCGGTAGAAGTTGCTTTCAATTATTCTGAAAAATATAATAAATTTCAAAATCCAGAAAATTGGCTTTTAATAATGAGTAAAATGTCTGATGTGGAATTAGTACCAAGCCCAAAATTGATGGATTTATATACTTTAGGTCTAAAACCAACACATGAGCAAAGATCATTAGAATATTTATTAAGAGAACTTGGTCATCATCCATATTTAGCAAAACAACCTAATGGATGGTCAGATGTGTCTGATGATTGGATGTCACCTGAATTATTAATTAGAAGACTCGTTTATGCTAAAGAAGCATATTACAAAAAAAATAGAAAATCGCAGACAAATGAATTTTATGGGGAGATGGTTGAAAAAAATTATGATAATCCAAGTGAAATTCTTAAAACCATAAATCAGCAAGGTGACCTTTCTAATAAACATGTAATATTATTTAATTTACCGGAGACTCTTAAATCATGAAAATATCAAGAAGAAACTTTTTAAAAGGATCAGCAACAACTTTATTTTTAGCAGGTTTTAATTTTCCTGTTTTAGCAAATGCTACAAAGAAAAAAAATCTTGTAATTATAATGTTAAGAGGAGGAATGGATGGTTTATGTGCTGTACCGATAATAGGCGATAAGAACTTTGAAAAAAGAAGAAAAGATTTGATTTTAGATGAAACAATTAAATTAAATTCTGATTTTGCACTTCATCCTAAACTAAAGAATTTTCATAATTTGTGGCAAAATAATTTGGGAGCAATAGTTCATGCAACCAATATTCCATATACAAAAAGATCACATTTTGATGGACAAAACCTAATGGAAACAGGAGGTCACATACCTTATGCAATAAAAACTGGTTGGTTAGGCAGAGGAATGAAATTAGGAGAACTAAAAGGCGATGGTCTTGCGTTATCTTTGCCAATGCCTTTGCTATTAAGAGGTATTCCAAGTAATGATAATTTTTATCCTTCAAAAAAAAGACTGCCAAGAACAGAACTTTTGCAACTTTTAAAATCTGTTTATGCAGACAAATCTGAACATGATTTAGCTAACATGATGGAAATAATTGCTAATAGATCCATGATGAGTAACGGCGGTACTTCGATGTCTCGTAAAAATTCATCTTTAGCCTATAAAGCAGGTTTAGAATTAAAAAAATTAAATGGTCCAAGGGTTGCTGTTTTTGAAGTTGATGGCTTTGATACTCATGCTGCTCAGGGAGGTGTGAATGGTTCTCATTCAGATAGTTTAATTGAAATGGACTCAATTTTTAAAAGTTTAGAGAAAGGTTTGGGATCAGAAATCGAAAATACTTTAGTCTTAACCCTAACAGAATTTGGTAGAACTATAGAGCAA
>CABYOT010000009.1 GCA_902520695.1 uncultured Pelagibacteraceae bacterium | reverse complement strand
ATTAACTTTTATTGTTTTCATCACTAATTAATATGAACCTTAATTTTTTCTGATTTATATATTTTTAATCCTCTAGCTAAATAATTTTTAAGTGCATTCTCGTGATCTAAAGAACATGTATGAAGCCAAACCCTATTTGTTCCCTTTACAAGTAAACTATTAATTGCCTCTGATAGAAGATAGCCCCCGCATTTTTTTCCAAAATATTCCTCTAAAATGCCAAAATATGCAATTTCAGTTTCATTATGATTAAGATCGTGGATAGTTTCATAATATCCAGCTAAATTATTATTATCCTTTAAAATAAAGGTTTTTATTCTAGGATTTTCAACATACTCAATCCATTTTTTATCTCCCCAGGTTAATCTATCTATCCATCTATGCTTTTTTCCAATTTGCTTATAGAAAAATTTGTTTAGATGGAAATCTGGTGGGTCTACTTCACTAATTTTAAAATTTGAACCTGGACTTTTTGAACGGTTTAGATCACTTATTGAATTTATCTCTAAAAAACTTCTATCTACATTAATTTTCACGAGACCATTTTACCGATTTTCTCCCCACCAAACAAATGAAAATGCAAATGTGGAACTTCTTGTCCTCCATCTTCGCTTACATTTGCTAGCGCTCTATATCCTTTTCCGGTATCAACAGATATATTTAATTTCTTTGCTACAGTATTTATACCTTTTAATAATCCAACCATTTCTTCGGATGATGCGTTTTGACTAAAGTCATCTAAGTCAACATATTTTCCTTTTGGAATTACTAAAGCATGAATTTTTTTTTGAGGATTTATATCATGAAAAGATAAAACGAATTCATCCTCATAAATTATATTACAAGGTATCTCATTTCTTAATATTTTTGCAAATATATTATTATCATCGTAACTCATGATTACATTTTTTCTAGAACTGATTTTACTGTATCACCCATAACAGATGGATTTTTAGAAATTGTAATTCCACACTCTTTTAAAATTTCAACTTTTTCAATTGCGCTTTCTCCGTAAGCTGAAACTATTGCACCTGCATGACCCATCACTCTTCCTTTTGGTGCAGTTAGTCCAGCTATATAAGCAATAACTGGTTTCTTCATATTTTCTTTTGCAAATTCCCCTGCTGCAACCTCTTGTGGACCACCAATTTCACCAATCATCAATATTGCATCTGTTTCGTCATCTGTTTCAAACTTTTCTATTATATCTCTAAATGAGCTACCATTAATTGGGTCCCCTCCAATTCCTACACTTGTTGAAACTCCAATATTCAAGTTTTTTAGTTGTTGGGCAGCCTCATAGCCTAATGTTCCTGATCTACTAATAATTCCAATTCTACCTTCTTTATAAATATGTCCAGGCATTATTCCTAACATTGATTTTCCAGGACTAATAATTCCAGCACAGTTTGGTCCAACTAATGTCATTTTAGAACTTTTAGTGTATCTTCTCATATACCTTTTTATTCTGATCATATCGTGAGAAGGTATTCCATCAACTATTGCTACACATATTTTTATTCCAGCATCTGCTGCTTCCATCGCAGAGTCGGCTGCAAAAGCTGGGGGAACAAATAAAATAGATGCATCAGCTCCTGTTTCATTAACAGCATCTTTAACTGTATTAAAAACCGGTAAATCTAAATGCTTTGAGCCTCCTTTTCCTGGAGTAACTCCACCAACTACGTTTGAGCCATATTTTATCATCTCATCAGCATGAAAAGAGCCCATTTTACCTGTAAAACCTTGAATAATTATCTTACTATTTTTATCAACTAATACAGTCATGATTTATTTATTTAGTGCTGCAACTGCTTTATTAGCTGCATCCTCTAAAGTATTTGCCTCTATATAATTTATTTTACTCTCTTTTAAAATTTTATTTCCTTTTTCAACATTAGTACCTGCTAAACGAATAACTAAAGGAACTTTAATTTCAATTTTTTTTAGGGCATCTACAATTCCTTCAGCAACCCAATCACACCTATTGATACCAGCAAAAATATTTACAAGAATTACTTTAACTTTTTCATCCATTGTAACTAATTTAAAGGCCTTAACTATTTTTTCTGGAGTTGCTCCACCTCCTACATCTAAAAAATTTGCAGGAGCTCCTCCAGCTAATTTAATCATGTCCATAGATGCCATCGCAAGACCTGCACCGTTAATAATGTTACCTATATTTCCATCTAAACTGACATAGTTTAAACCTCTGTCCGATGCAAAAATTTCTTTTGAATCTTCTTGTGTTTTATCTCTTAGCTCAGAAACTTGACTCCTTCTAAACATTGCGTTGTTATCAAAACTCATTTTACAGTCTAATGCTAAAATTTGTTTTTGTTTAGAAATAACCAAAGGATTAACTTCAACCATTGTTGCATCTAATTCACTGAAAGCTTTATAACATCCAATAATAGTGTCAGAAGCTCTTCTAATTAAATCTGGCTCTATACCAAGGCCAAATGCTAATTCTCTAGCTTGAAAATTTTGCATTCCAACTGCAACTTCAATTTTAGATCTAATAATTGTTTCTGGTTTTTCCTTTGAAATTTCTTCAACACTCATTCCACCTTCTGTCGATGCAACAACCATAATACTTTCTGAGCTTCTATCAAAAACCAATCCTAAATATAATTCCTTTTCAATATCTGTAGCTTCTTCAATATAAATTCTATTTACAATTTTTCCTTCAGGTCCTGTTTGATTTGTAACTAATTTTTTTCCTAATAATTTATCTGTTGCTTGAGCAACTTCTAACGGGGTGTTGCAAACAATTATCCCTCCAGCTTTTCCTCTTGCACCAGAATGAATTTGCGCTTTTACAACCCATCTTGATCCACCAATTTCTCTAGCTTTATTTTCAGCATTTTCTGGACTGTAAACAATTCCACCTCTAGGAATTGTTACCCCAAAGTTTGAAAGTATTTTCTTTGCTTGATATTCGTGAATGTCCATAATTTTATTTATTTATTATGGATTAAGTTATCAATATTTACAATGTTTTCAGCCATTCTAGCTGATGCAGCATCTATCATCCTGCCATCAAGCTGAGCAGCTCCTTTACCTTCTTTGGCGGCCTTTTCTAATTCTTCTAAGATCCTTTTAGCCTTAGTAACCTCTGCCTCTGGTGGAGAAAATACATTATTTGCTAGTTCAATTTGTGAAGGATGTATTGCCCATTTACCCTCAATACCAATTGCAGCACCTCTTTTTGCAGCTGCTGTATAAGCATCTGGATCGTTAAAATCTCCAAAAGGTCCATCTATTGCTCTTATTCCATATGCTCTACAAGTCATAACTAACTCTGACAAACCGTGATGCCACTGATCTCCTGGATAATTTTCATTAAGACCACCTATAACTGTAGTTCGTGCTCTCAAACTAGCAGCATAATCTGCAACACCAAAATGTAATGCCTCTAATCTTTCACTTGAGGTTGCAATTTCTTTAATATTCGACATTCCTAATGCAGTTTCAATTAAACACTCAATACCAATTTTATTTTTTAATTTTTTATTTGTCTCAATTTGAGTTAATAAACAATCAACCATATAAACATCACTTGCTGTTCCTGCTTTTGGAACTAAAATAGTATCTACATTTTCTCCAGCTTGTTCAACTATTTCAATTAAGTCTGAGTACATGTAATGAGTATCTAAACTATTTATTCTAACAGAAATAGTTTTACCACTTCCTCTCCAATTCATTTCATTCAAGGCTTTAATAACATTTGATCTAGCTGTAATTTTATCATTAGGAGAAACTGCATCTTCAAGATCTAAAAAAACATAATCTGCTGCTGAACTTAGTGCTTTCTCAAACATTTTAGGAGATGAACCTGGAACTGCTAATTCACTTCTTTGTAATCTTGATCTTGCAGGTTTATAAAATTTATGGCTCATTTTTTTCTTTTTTCTAATTCACTCATGACGTCTTCAATTTTAATGTTATTTGCTTCGAGGTACATGGCTAGATGATAAAACACATCTGCAGCTTCATGAATTTTATTTGTATCTTCTTCTACTGCCTCTATCAATTCATTTATTTCTTCAAGCACTTTTGCTTTACTTAAATATTTATCACTCAGAAGTTTATTGGTATACGAACCATCAACTGGTGAAGATTTTCTCTCTCTTGCAAGTTTAAATAGGCTCTCAAGGGTATTTAGCATCTCAAATCCTAACAGGTATTCCTTTTGAGTCCAAATATTCTTTGGCTTCTTTGACAGAATATTTGCCATAGTGAAATATAGAAGCTGCTAAAACCGCACTAGCATTGCCTAATTTGATGCCATCGACTAAGTGATCAAGATCACCAACTCCTCCTGATGCTATTGTGGGTATGTTTACCATTGAGGAAATTTTAGACATAAGATCAATGTCATAGCCTACCTGAGTACCATCTCTATCCATTGATGTAACAAGTAACTCACCTGCTCCACTCTCTTCCATCTTTTTTGCAAACTCTAAAGCGTTAATTCCAGTATTATTTCGTCCGCCATGAGTAAAAACTTCCCATTTATCTCCATTTTTCTTAGCATCAATTGCAACGACGATACATTGAGAGCCAAATTTTTTTGAACTTTGAACTACAACATCAGCATTTTGTACTGCAGCCGTATTAATTGAAACTTTATCTGCCCCGCAGTTTAAAAGTTTACTAATATCATCTACACTTCTAACTCCACCACCAACTGTTAAAGGTACAAAACATTTTTTAGAAGTATCTTTAACTACATCATAAATAGTATCCCTATTTTCATTTGAGGCTGTAATATCTAAAAAACAAATTTCATCTGCACCACCATCACTATAAATTTTAGCTTGCTCCACTGGGTCTCCTGCATCTTGTAAATCAACAAAGTTTATACCTTTTACAACTCTTCCATTTTTAACATCTAAGCAAGGTATAATTCTATTTTTAAGCATCTATTTCTTTTGCAAGTTCATCCAATTTAATATCACCATCATATATGGCTTTACCAACAATAATTCCCTCAATATTTTTATTTCCTAATTCTTTGGCCTTTTTAATATCATCAATTGAAGAAACACCTCCAGAGATAATGACTGGACAATTTGAATTATTAGCTACATTTTCTGTTTCATTAAAATTTGGGCTCATCTTCATGCCATCTCTATTTATATCTGTATAAATTAATCTGCTAGTACCATACTCATTTACGTCTTTTAAAAATTCTAAGGTTTTTAAATTAGAATTTTCTTTCCAACCAGATACGGATAGATATCCATCTTTAGCATCTAGACCTAAGGCAATTTTATCAGGAAATTTTTGGCAAGCCTCTTTTAAAAAAAATTTATTTTTAATTGCAGCACTTCCTAAAATAACTTTCTCAACCCCAGCGTCAGTATATTTTTGAATACTTTCAAAATTTCTTACACCTCCACCTATTTCAATTTTAAGATCAAATTTACCAACAATTTCCTCAATAATATCAATATTAAGAGTCTCTCCTGTTAATGCTCCATCTAAATCAACTATGTGCAAGTTTTTAAAACCATGGTCTCTATACCTTCCAGCTTGTTCAACTGGCGACATTTCATATTCAGTTTTATTATCAAAGTCTCCTTTAACTAACCTCACGCACTTTTTATCTTTAATATCTATTGCAGGAAAAATTTTCATAAACTTATGAAGTTATTAATTATTTTAAGACCAATTTTATCACTCTTTTCAGGGTGAAATTGGGTTCCAAATATGTTTTCCTTTTCTGCAGCACAAACAACATTAGATGAGTAATCAGTTGTTGCTGAAATTACAGATTTATCCTCAGGTACAAATTCATAACTGTGAACGAAGTACATGTGAGAATTATTTTCTATGCCTTTAAAAATCTTACTTTCTTTAGTTATATTAATTTCATTCCAACCAATGTGCGGAAGCTTAAATTTACCGCCTTGGTTATCAATTTTCGACACTTTTCCTGAAATCCAACCTAAACCTTTAGTCTCAACTTCCTCATAACCGATGTCTGCAAACATTTGAAGTCCAACACAAATTCCAAGTAGTGGTTTTTTACTTTCTATTGCAAATTCATTAAGAGTATCTGTCAAACCACTAATGCTATTAAGCCCATCAATGCAGCTTTTAAAAGATCCTTGTCCTGGTAATACAACTTTATCGCTAGTTTTTATGGTCGAAAGATCTGATGTAACAGCAATGTTTACTTTGTCTTTTGCAACTTCTTTAAACGAATTTATTACAGAACTAATATTGCCTGAATTGTAGTCAACAATTGTGACATTCATTAAATTTATAAAGAACCTTTTGTCGAAGGTATTGTAGTTTTATTTCTTGGATCCATTTCTAAAGCAGCTCGTAATGATCTAGCTAATCCTTTAAAGCAAGATTCGATTATGTGGTGACTGTTATCACCATAAATATTTTCAATGTGCAAAGTAATTCCTGCAGCTTGTGAAAAAGCTTGGAACCATTCTTTAAATAGTTCTGTATCCATTTCACCTAATTTTTCTACTTTCAATTTTACTTTCCAAATTAAATAAGGTCTGTTTGATACATCGATTGCAACTCTAGTTAATGTTTCATCCATTGGTATCATTGCATGTGCATATCTTTTAATACCAACAAATTTATTTGATGCTTTTTTCAAACATTCACCAATTGCAATTCCAGTATCTTCAGTTGTGTGGTGAAGATCAATGTGCGTATCACCTTTAGCTTTAATGTTCATATCCATTGAAGAGTGTTTTGATAATTGCTCAAGCATGTGATCTAAAAATCCTATGCCTGTGTCAACTTTGTACTTACCCTTACCATCAATGTTTAAATCAACACTGATGTTAGTCTCTTTTGTTTTTCTACTTATTTTGGCTTTACGTTTCATACTTAGAAAAGGTATATATCTATTATTCAATTATGGCAATAATTCTAGCCTTGGTCTTGAACTATTGTATTTAGTATCCATCTATATCCCATGACAACGATAGTATTAGTAAGAAAAAACAATGAAGTAGTAGTTGCTGGTGATGGCCAAGTAAGTATGGGAAATACTGTTATCAAGAAGACTGCAAATAAAGTTCGTAAGATTGAGAAAAGAAATGTGATTGCAGGATTTGCCGGATCTACTGCAGATGCTTTAACATTATTTGAGAGATTAGAGTCTAAGTTAGAAAAACATGCTGGAAATCTAGCAAGAGCAGCTGTTGAACTAGCTAAAGATTGGCGAACTGATAAATATTTAAGAAGATTAGAAGCCTTAATGGCTGTTGGTGATAAAGAAAATAGTTTTATTATTTCAGGAACTGGTGATGTTTTAGAGCCTGAAGGTGATGTAATTGGAATTGGATCTGGTGGAAATTATGCATTAGCATCTGCAAAAGTTTTAATGGATACAGATTTATCAGCAGAGGAAGTTGCAAAAAAAGCGATTAAAGTTGCATCTGAAATATGCGTTTTCACAAATGATAATTGCAATATAGAAAAAATTTAATATGGAAAAATCAAACGTCACAACACTACCAAACGCAAAAGTAAAAAAAGAAAAAAATAACATTCAAAATTCATTATCTCCAAGAGAAATAGTTTCTGAATTAGATAGATTTGTTGTTGGTCAAAACAATGCAAAAAGAGCTGTTGCAATTGCTTTAAGAAATAGATGGAGAAGACAAGCTCTAGAAGGTGACATGAAAGATGAAGTTCTTCCAAAAAATATTTTAATGATGGGACCAACGGGTGTTGGTAAAACAGAAATATCTAGAAGATTATCAAAATTAGCTGAAGCACCATTTGTAAAAGTTGAAGCAACAAGATTTACCGAAGTTGGATATGTTGGAAGGGACGTAGAACAAATCATAAGAGACCTTCTTGAAATTGCAATTGCAATGGAAAAAGTGAAAAAAAGAAAAGAAGTTCATGCTAAAGCACAAAAGTTAGCAGAAGATAGAGTTCTTGATGCAATTGTTGGAAATAAAGCAAGTGTTGCGACAAGAGAAAGTTTTAGGAAAAGATTAAGAGATGGCGATTTAGATGATAACGAAATAGAAATTGCTGTTACTGAAAGTGGTGGTGGAATGCCATCATTTGAAATTCCCGGTATGCCTGGTGCAAATGTTGGAATGATCAATATTTCAGATATGCTTGGTAAATCAATGGGTCAAAAAGCTAAGAAAAAAAAAATGTCAGTAAAAGAGTCTCATGAAATATTACTTAACGAAGAAGCTGATAAATTAATCGAACAAGATAAAATTATTAAATCTGCGAAAAACACAACTGAAAATAATGGTATCGTATTTTTAGATGAAATAGATAAGATTTCAGCAAGAACTGATAGGGTTGGTGGTGATGTATCAAGAGAAGGTGTTCAAAGGGATCTGCTTCCGTTAATAGAAGGGACAACAGTCAGTACTAAATACGGTCCAATTAAAACAGACCATATATTATTTATAGCTTCAGGAGCTTTCCAATTAGCAAAACCATCAGATCTTTTGCCTGAGCTTCAAGGAAGATTGCCGATAAGAGTTGAGCTAGATGCATTGAATAGTGAAGATTTTAAGCGAATTTTAAAAGAGCCAGACAATAGTTTAATTAAACAATACAAAGCTTTACTTAAAACCGAAAACGTTGATTTAGAATTTACTGAAGATGGAATTGATACAATTGCAACAATTGCAAGCGAAGTAAACACAACAGTTGAAAATATTGGCGCTAGAAGACTGCATACTATAATTGAAAGAGTTTTAGATGAAATTAGTTTTACAGCAACAGATAGAGCTGGTGAAAAGATCAGCATAGATTCAGATTATATTAAGAAAAATATTGGTGAACTTGTTAAAGACGCAGACCTATCGAAGTTTATTTTGTAAATATTACTTTTTTTTTCTTAAAAAAATATCAAAATTTCCAACAGATGGGTTTTCAACAGCTTCAAAATCAATATTTATAATTTTTTTCATTAAATGATCACTACCTCTAATGAAATTAGGTACTGAGTGTTTTAATATACTCAAATTACTAGATTGATATGGGTCATTTAAATTTTTGGATCTAAGGCCCTTTCCTGTAATGACATTAATTTTGGAAACTCCTTTTGCATAACACTCTTCAATATAAGAAGTCATCTTTTGATTTGCTTCCTCCAAGGAATAACCGTGTAAATCAATAGATCTTTCAATATATCTTTTAGGTGTTGAAGAAATTTTTTGATCTTTATTTTCTAATTTATCAGTACTATTTAAGAAATCTTGCCAGTCTTTTTTATCTTTGTCTGATATTTTTTTAATCAACTAAGCCTGGGTGTCTACTATTAACCAGTTAGGATTTTTTGATGTGCTATCTTTTGTAAATTTCCAAGTATCGAGAACTTTTTTTACTTTCTGAGAATCACCGGAAACAACTTTATTATCTTTATCTTTGATGCAAGATATAATTTCACTTACAAATTCAACACTTACTTCAAGCATATTTTTATTTTGATTATGCTCTTTGATTTCTGCAGAATTAATACCAATAAATGTAGTTTCAGAAGTTACATTTCTTGCTTTTTTATCTTTGATGGCTTCGTCAAATTGATCATATACATTTTTTGCTAGTAGATTTTTTATTGATTTTAGATCTCCTTTAGAGAAACTAGTAATGATGCTTTCATAAGCTATTTTTGCACCATTCAAAAAGTCTTTCTTTGCTGCATCATCAAAAGTTTCAGCATTTAAAACGGGTGAGACTTTAGTTTCTGGAACTTCCTCATGAGGGAAACTTGAATTGATATTTTCCTCAAATCCTGTTTTTTTTCCTAAAATCCCTCTTAATCTAAGGAAAATAAAACCAGCAATCATAGCTAGTAATATAATATCGATGTACTCGAAGCTGTAACTCATATACTAATAATATTTACTATGTTGATTAATTTCAACCTGCAATTTACATTATAGACAAATGAACACAGCAATAATTCTAATAATTGGGATCCCGCTAATTGAAATATACCTTTTTATTAAAGTTGGCTCAGAAATTGGAGCATTAAACACCATTTTACTTATAGCAATAACTGCGATTGTGGGTATTTGGTATGCAAGGTATGAGGGGTTTAACACATTGCGTTCTGGAATGTCACAATTAGTTAAAAATGAACTGCCACTTTATGAGATGATTTCTGGGGCAGCAATTGCATTTGCTGCTTTACTATTAATATTGCCTGGCTTTGCCACTGATATAATAGGGATTCTTTTGATATTTCCAGTTACAAGAAAAATAATTTTGAGTAAATATTCTAAAAAACATTCAGTAAAATCTAAAGATGAAAAAAGAGAGAAAAGTTTTATAGAAGGAGAATATGAGGATATTGAAGACAAAGATGGAAAATAAATACAAAATAATTGTGAGTTATATTCAAGATTTGTCTGTAGAAATACCTAGCCCAGAAACCCTGATTACAATTAGGAATACTATTCCAGAATATCAAATGAAAGTTGATATAAAATCCAAACCTTTAAAAAGGAAAATGATAGAAGTTCTTACAACTTTAACTTATGAAAATCCAAATAAGAATAAGGAAAAAGGTTTTTTTCAAATTAAATATGCAACTGCTATTGAAATATCAGATGTGCAAATAAAAAAGAGAGAGCTAGAAAAAATTGTTTTAAGTGACTTACAAACAAAAATATATCCTGAATTAGAAGAAAAATTTCTAACAATTTTGAGAAACTCAGGTTTACCTGATTTAAAATTTGGTTCTAAAATTGACTTTGAAAAATTATATAATGAAAGATTGAACTAATAAAAATTTTTTTTTAAATTTTTCTTAAGAAATTCTTTATGGTCAGACATTTCCTTTTGAGACGGAATGACAACTTTTTTATAATAATCCAAACATTCTTGACCTGATACTTTGTTTTCACTATTTACAACTAAATTCAAGGTAGGTTCTTTTTGATCAATCAAATTTATATAAACTTTAGAAAGTAACTCACAATCAATTAAAGCTGTATGTTTTTCTCTTTTAGAATTATCAATTCTAAATCTTCTACACAGTGAATCTAGGCTAATACTTGATCCTGGAAATTTATTTCTTGCTAACTCTAATGTATCAATAACATTTGAATTATTAATCTTTTCTTTTCCAACCAAAGATAATTCATTATTCAAGTGAGCAATATCAAACTCTGCGTTATGGATAATAATTTTTTTGTCTTTAATGAAATCTAAAAAACTGTCAGCTATTTCAATAAATTTTTGCTTTGTCGATAAAAAATCATCAGAATATCCATGAACTTCAAATGCTTTATCAGACACTTTCCTTTCAGGATTTAGATAAAAATGAAATATATTTTTAGTGGGAACTAAGTTATCCAACTCAATACATCCAATTTCAACGATTCGGTGACCATCTTTTACTGATAATCCGGTTGTCTCAGTGTCTAGTACTATTTCTTTCATTTAAAATTTTTTTTTTAATTATATTAATTTTTCTTTTGATTACATTAATAGAAAAATTATTATTAATTACATATTTAGCTAGTTTTCTTTTTTTTGATAACATAATTTGATTTTCATTAAGACTCCTTATCAAATTTTTATTGAAATAAGGCCTTTTTTTTAATCTCTCTAAAACTTTAGATTTTTTACATTGAATAAAAATTATTATATCTTTTTTTTTGTTAAGTTTGTTTTCAATTAATAAAGGAATATCGAATATAATGATTTTTCTACTTTTATTTTTCAATATGAATTTTTTCATTTTTGCCCTAACCATTGGATGAACAACTGAAGATATAACTTTAAGATTTTTTTTGTTTGAGCTGATTGCTGATATAAGTTCCTTTTTTTTTATCGGAAAAGTTTTGATAAATTTTGGTAATTTTTTTTTTAGTTTTTTGAAGCATTCTTTATTTTTTTTATAAATATTTTTTACTTCATTATCTGCATTAAACACTGGATATCCAAAAAGCTTTGAAATGAAAGATTTTCCTGAGCCTATACCACCAATTATTCCAACTCTAATCATCTATAATTTTTAATCTCATAGTCTTAATTTTTCAAAAATCCAATTAATTCTTGATTAATTTCTGGTTCAATATTGTGCCAAATATTAAATGCCTTTTGAGCTTGAAATAAAAACATATTAAAACCATTTTCATTTAGGTTATCTCGAGAGTTCCCTGCTTCTGAAAATTCAGTATTAAAAGGAGTATAAATAACATCGTAGAAAAACTTATTTTCACCATGCAGAGAAAAGTCTAAATCAAATTTATCATCTTTTTTTAAACCCAAAGTAGTAGCATTTATAATCATATCAAATTCTGGTAAACTTCCCCATTCAACAATATCAATTTCTTTAAATAATTCTTTGAGGTGATCAGCCTTTTTTTTAGTTCTATTACTTAAAAGTATTTTAGATGTATTCATCCTCTGTAATGCACAGATAATTGAAGGCACAACCCCTCCAGCACCAAGTATTAAAACTATTTTATCACTAACATCATAATTTATTTTTTTTATACTTAATTCAAATCCATCAATATCAGTATTATCTCCAACTAAATTACCTTTGTTAAATGAAACTGTATTCACTGATTGTGTTCTTAATGCATTACCACTTAGAATATCCAAATAAGGTATGATGGTGTTTTTAAACGGAACAGTAACATTTAGACCTTCCAATTCACCTTTTTTAATTGAATTACATAGTTCAGGCAAATCACTCTCGTGTGTTTCTAATTTTCCATAAATTGCATTTAAATTATTTGTTTTTATCCAATAATTATGTAACTTTGGAGATAAAGAATGTTCAATTGGGTTTCCTATTACTAAAAATTTTTTCATTTCTGAAGTTTTAAATATTCCTTGATTTTTTTTATAGGAAGTCCCATTATTGTATCTTCATCTCCATCAATACTTGAAAATAAAGCTTTTCCCTCTCCCTCAATTTGATAAACATTATATGCATACAGATTTTCGTCACTAATTTTACTAAGATACAACATTAATTCATCCTCGGAAAAATGTTTCATTGTTAAGTATGCTTTATCAGTATAATTCCAAATCATAGAGCCATTTTTTGACATACATACAGAACTTATTAAAGAGTGTTTTTTTCCATTAAGCTTTTTCAAAATATTAAGAGCTTCAACCCTACTCTCAGGTTTTGATATTAACTCACCTGATAAATCAATTACACTATCTGCTCCCAGAATTAAGCTATTGTTGAATTTTTGACTAACTTTATTAGCCTTTAACTCAGCTAGATTTTTAGAAATAATTTCAGGTGAAGCTCCCTCTTTTAATAAACTTTCTTTGATTGGTTCTTCGTCTATATTTGAGGCTATAACATTATTTTTGATGTTATGATCATCTAATATTTTTTTTCTAACCCTACTTTTAGATGCTAAAATAATATTAAGCATTTTTTTTATTCCTTATCTCGTAAATTTTTATTACTGAAGCGGCTGTTTCTTCTACTGATTTTCTTGTAACATCAATTGTTGGCCAGTTATTTTCTTTAAATATTTTTCTAGCATTATTTAATTCATCTTGAATTTTTTCGATATTTACGTAATCGCTATTTTGGTCTTCTTTAAGAGAAGTCAATCTATTTTTTCTTAGATCATACAATCGTTCTGGTTCTGTAACTAATCCAACTATACATGGGGAAAAGTTTTTTTTAGTTACTTTGCTTGGTATAGAGTCTTTATTTACAAGTGGAATATTTGATGTTTTAAATCCTCTGTTAGCTAAATATATAGATGTTGGCGTTTTGCTTGTTCTGCTAACTCCTAAAAGAATAATATCGGACTTTTCTATATCATCTATTTGATTACCATCATCGTGGTTCATTGTAAATTGAATAGCATCTATTCTATCATAATACTCATCATTTAAAATATGTTGTCCGCTTGGTTCATGAGAAGCTTTTTGATTTAAAACTTTTGAAAAATTTAAAATTAAATCTCCCAGAACTCCAAAACAAGGAATTTCTCTCTCGTAAGCTTTCTCTGTAAGGTATTTTGCTAACTTACTGTTTACGATAGTATACAAAATTATAGGATTTGTTTCTCTTTTTGCCTGTCTTAAAATGCTTAAAGTTTGACTCTCTGTCCTTGTAAAAGAAAAATGATTTGTTTCATATTGAAAATTCGGAAATTGAGCTTTAAGTGCTAAAAATATTCTATCTAAAGTTTCGCCGGTTGAGTCTGATATTAAGTATATTTGATAAAAGTTTTTCATGTATAAAGTGTTTATAATCTATAAGTAAAATTAAGAAAAATGCAGATTTACATATCTGGATATAAAAACTTAGTTTTTTCATAGCTAAATTAACTGAATTATAAAATGTTAACAAAGTTATACATATTATTCATATAATGTAATAAATCTTAATTAATACGCAAAATATATAACTAATTTTTAATCAGGATTGTTAATAAAAAGTTAATTAAGTGTAATAATTGACTAATTTACGTTATTAACAATACATAATACTAATACAGTAAAATATATATACTTATTATATGAGTCCGATAACTAACTGTATTAAAAATAAAGATACTAAAACTAATCCTGTATGGTTAATGAGACAAGCGGGAAGATATCTGCCTGAGTTCAGAAATATTAGAAAAGAAAATCAGGATTTTATAAAATTATGTTTGAATAGTGATTTAGCTTCTGAGATTACACTTCAACCAATAAAAAGATTTGCATTTGACGGTGCAGTAATATTTTCTGATATTTTAATATTACCATATGGTCTTGGTCAAAAAGTTGAATTTGAAAAAAATTTTGGACCAAAATTGGGTCATGTAAATTTAGATAATATTAAACATGTTGATGAAATTAATTTCACAGAAAAAGTTTATAATGTTTACAAAGCTATTTCTAAGACTTCGCAGGATCCTTTAATGAACAATAAAGATATGATAGGATTTGTTGGTGCCCCATGGACCATTCTTGTGTATATGATTAATAGGTCATCCCCAAAAAAAGGGTTAACAAGTGAATTTTTTAAAGATGATTTTTTAATAAATAGATTATTAGGAATAATCGAAAAATTCTTAAAAGTTCATATAAAAAATCAAGTTGAGGCTGGTGCTAAAGTAATTCAAATATTTGATAGTTGGGCCGGTTTATTAGAAGATAAAATCCCAGAATATATTTATATACCTACATTAAATATAGTTGAATATGTTAAACAATTAGGAGTACCCATCATTTGTTTTCCAAGGGGAATTAAAGATTATAAAAATTTTTGTGATATAGTAAAACCTGATGCAGTAAATATTGACTATGATGTAGATCCAAAAAAAATAGTGAATGAGATTAATATACCTGTACAAGGAGGTCTTGACCCTAAAATTTTATTAACTGATAAAGAAACACTCAAAAAAGAAACTGAAAAATATCTCAATATTTTTAAAGATCATCCATATATTTTCAATCTAGGTCATGGAATACTTCCTGAAACCAAAATTGAAATGGTTGAAGAATTAATTAAAATTGTAAGAAATTTTAAATGACGCCAGAACACCCTAAAGTTAACTATGGTAAGACAGGGATTTTAATTATAAATCTTGGTACACCAGACTCCACAAGATGGCTAGATATAAGAAAATATCTCAAAGAATTTTTATCTGACAGAAGAGTTATAGAAGTTAACCCTATAATTTGGCAGGTAATACTTAATATATTCATACTTACCTTCAGGCCCTCTAAAACAGCAAAAGCTTATAGAGAGATATGGATGAAAGAAAAAGACATGTCACCACTTAGATATTTTACAGAAAGACAAGCAGAAAAATTATCTGAACAAATTGGTAATGAAAAAATAATAGTTGATTTTGCAATGAGGTACGGAAATCCAAGCATAAAAAGCAAAATACATAAACTTCACAAAGAAGGATGTGAAAACTTAATCATTTTGCCCCTTTATCCACAATATGCAGCCGCAACAACAGCAACTGTATGTGATGAAGTATATAGAACTTTAATGAAAATGAGGTGGCAACCGAATTTAAAAATAATTCCGCACTATGAATCTGAGCCACTTTACATTGAGGCAATCAAAAATAGTATTAAAAAAAAAATAAATGAAATTGATTGGGAACCAGATTTAATAATTGCATCTTACCACGGGATACCAAAAAAATATTTTGATAAGGGTGATCCATATCATTGTTACTGCCATAAGACTACAAGACTAATTTCTGAAAAATATTCAGATATAGAAATTAAAACTACATTCCAATCTAGATTTGGCCCACAGGAATGGTTACAACCATATACAGATAAAACTTTTGAGGCCCTCCCAAAAGAAGGTAAGAAAAATATCTTAGTTATTTGTCCAGGTTTCTCCTCTGATTGTGTTGAAACTTTAGAAGAAATATCTATACAAGGAAAAGAAAGTTTTATTAAATCAGGTGGTGAGAATTTTGAAACGATACCTTGCTTAAATGACAGTGAAGATCATATAGCGTTATTAAAATATCTATTAACGAAAAATATTTAATACATGAGTGGGTATCTTTTATTTAAATCTCTACATCTAATAGCAGTAATATCTTGGATGGCTGGCCTATTATATTTACCAAGAATATTTGTTTATCACGTTGAAAATTTTGAAAAAGATCAAGCTACTGAAATCTTTGAGACAATGGAAAGAAGGCTTTATAATTATATAATGCGTCCAGCCATGATTTTATCGTGGTTTTTTGGAATTATATTAATTTGGATAAATGGAATCGAGAGCTTTGCTCTTTTATGGATACAAATTAAAATTATTTTAGTAGTAATTTTAACTATTTATCATGAATATTTGGGCAGATGTATGAGGGTTTTACATTCGAAAGAAAACTCCAAATCATCAAAATTCTTTAGGATAATTAACGAAATACCTACAGTTTTGCTTATTTTAATTGTATTTATTGTAGTTTTTAAACCAATCTAGGGTTGAAATTTTTCAATCAATATATATATTTATTTCATCTTTAAATAAAACCCCCATAAATGAACATTCAAGAATTAAAAGAAAAAAGCTCAGAAAAGTTAATCACCGAAGCTGAGAAGCTTGGTATAGAAAATGCTAGCACTCTACGTAGACAAGAAATTTATTTTGCAATTTTAAAAAAACTTGCAGAAAAAGGAGAAGAGATAACTGGAGGTGGAGTGTTACAACTGCTTCAAGATGGTTTTGGTTTTCTTCGAGCAATGGAATCTAATTATTTACCAGGAGCAGATGATATATATGTAAGCCCAAGTCAAATAAGAAGGTTTGGTCTGAGAACTGGAGATTCAGTTGAAGGACCTATCAGATCTCCTAAAGATGGAGAAAGGTATTTTGCACTTCTTCAAGTTAGCAAGATAAATTTTGAAGAACCAGATAAATTTAAACATAAAATTGCTTTTGACAACTTAACACCTCTCTACCCAAATAAACAATTGGGGATGGAAGTTGAATCAAATAAAGTTGAAAAGAAACCTGACCTTACTCCAAGATTAATAGACTTAGTAAGCCCTATTGGAAAAGGTCAAAGATCATTGATTATATCTCCACCTAAGGCAGGGAAAACAATGATCCTACAGAGCATAGCTAATTCTATAACAGCCAATCATCCCGAATGTTATCTTATGGTTTTATTAATTGACGAAAGACCAGAGGAAGTAACAGATATGCAAAGAACAGTTAAGGGAGAGGTTATAAGTTCAACATTTGACGAACCAGCCCAACGGCATGTAGCTGTTGCTGAAATGGTAATTGAAAAAGCTAAAAGACTGACAGAGCATAAGAAAGATGTTGTCATACTTTTAGATTCTATAACAAGGTTAGGGAGAGCTTATAATGCTGTTGTGCCAAGTTCAGGAAAAGTTTTAACAGGCGGTGTAGATGCTAATGCTTTGCAAAGACCCAAAAGATTTTTTGGAGCAGCCAGAAATATTGAAGAAGGTGGATCATTAACAATTATAGCCACTGCTCTTATTGATACTGGAAGTAGAATGGATGAGGTAATTTTTGAGGAATTTAAAGGAACGGGAAACAGTGAGACAATTCTAGATAGAAAGATTTCAGAGAAGAGGATTTATCCAGCAATAGATATAACCAAGTCAGGAACAAGACGGGAAGAGCTCATTTTTGATAAAAATGATCTTCAAAAAATGAATGTTTTAAGAAGAATTATTGCACCAATGGGATCAATGGATGCAATTGATTTTATTAATTCAAAATTAAAGACAACTAAAAATAACGCTGAATTTTTTAATTCAATGAATAAGCCTGCATAATTATAAATAACCAAGTTCTTTCATTTCAATTTCAAATTTTTCTTCAATACTTTCCTTAAGCTCAATATCCAATTTTTCCTGCCATTTGTTTTTAGGGCCTAAGTTAAAAAAACTTTTTGTTTCCCCTGTTTCTTTATTTTTTATTGCTTCACTAAAACCATCTTTTTTTTCCAATCTTTTTAAATTTTCAAATTCATTTGACTTTATAGACAGATCAATTTTTTTATCTTCAATTTTCAAATTCATCAATTTAGAAATATAATTTGAAATCTTACGAAACTCATTTTTTGGTTCTGAAACTAAATTTTCGTATTTTATTAAAAGGTAATTTTTTTTAAAATTTTTCCACGAATTATAATGAGTTTTCCATGATGTAATAAGTGTAAATATATCATTATTACGGCTATGACCATCTGGATTATTTTTTTTACCCAAGGCTCTGTTTTCATCAAATAAAAACTCTTTTGCTTCTAGATAATTTTTTTTGGAATAGTGATAAAGAACTGAACTTATTACATTCCTTGGATCTCTAACAATATATATTGCACCTAATGAGCAAGCATAATTAGTAAAATTCGAATTACCAATCTTAACTAGCGCATGATGAGTTTTTAGTAGCTTAATTTTATTATCATTATTTATAATACTTTGTGTTTTTAACCAATTTGATGAAATTTCATTTATATCATCTAAATTATTAATAAGATTCTTAAAGTGGGATCTTAGCGGATATTGTTTTATATTTAATATTGAATTAAAGTTTGCTTCATTATTTTCTTCATATAGTAATGAAGATAAAAAAGAACGAACCCAAGTATTTCCACTTTTAGGATATGAAGCAAGCCATATAATCATTAGAAAATTATATTATTATGATTAATATAAAACTATAATAAATATATGACTATTTATGCTCTATCATCAGGATCAGGCATCTCTGGAATAGCTGTAATTAGAATATCCGGGTCTGATGCTTCAAATGTAATTAAACTTATTACAGGAGAAGACCCACCGAAGCCTAGAGTATCAAATTTAAAAAAGTTCAATAAAATTAACACTTCTGAACTAATAGATGAGGGTATATTACTGTGGTTTCCTGGCCCCGACAGCTACACAGGTGAAGATATTGCAGAAATGCATGTTCATGGTAGCGTAGCTGTAATTAGGGCAATTTTAGAACAATTATCAAAAATTGAAAATTGTCGACTAGCAGAACCTGGTGAATTTACAAAAATTGCTTTTCAAAATGGAAAAATAAATCTTTTAAAAGCCGAAAGCATTTCAGATTTAATTTCCGCTGAAACAGAAATTCAAAGACAACAAGCTGTTAAAATAATGAGTGGAAGAAGTTCTGAAAAATTTAATTCTCTTAGAGAAAAACTTTTAAAAATTTTATCAAACGTTGAGGCAAAAATTGATTTTCCTGAAGATGATCTCCCACAAGATGTGATTAAAAATATTAAAATAGATTCTGAAAACATAAGAAATGAAATTGAAAAAATTTTAAATGATGAAAAAGTTGGAGAAAGAATTAGAGAAGGTTTTAAGATTGCAATTATTGGACCAGCAAATGCAGGAAAATCTTCTTTGTTAAATTATCTTTCTAACAGAGATGTGGCTATCGTTTCAGAAATTGCAGGAACAACAAGAGACGTTATCGAAGCTCATTTAAATTTGGATGGTTATCCAGTTGTGATCTCTGATACTGCTGGAATAAGAGAGTCTGAAAATGAGATTGAAAGAAAAGGAATTAAATTAGCTCTTAAACGTGCTGAGGATGCCGATTTAAACCTAATTGTAATTGAGCCAAAAAGTGTTGATTTTACTGGATTTTTGAACGATTTGGTTAGTGAAAAATCAATAATTGTAATCAATAAAATAGATCTTGGTTATAAAAATATAAATCAACAAATTGAAAAGTTTAATCCAATTTTTTTATCAATTAAAAATGAAACAAACTTAGATGAGCTAATAACTAGAATTAAAGATAAACTAAAAAATAAATTTGTTAGTTCAAACGAAACTCTAATTACTAGAGAAAGACATAGACAAAGTTTAGAGGCTTGTGTTCAAAATTTAAAAAATTTTGAGGAAAAAAATTCGAAAGAAGATTTTGATAAAGCTGCAGAGGATTTAAGGTTAGCAACAAGACATCTAGGTATGATTGTTGGTAAAGTAGATGTTGAAGAAATATTAGGTTCCATTTTTAGTGATTTTTGTATAGGAAAATAAGTATTGAATTTGCTTGTTTTTTGAGCATTTTTAAGTGTTTTCTTGTAAATTTTAAGATCAATAATAAATTAAGGCTATGAAAAATGAGTTGTCATTTGATGTAGTTGTGATTGGTGGTGGTCATGCAGGCTGTGAAGCTGCAGCAGCATCTGCTAGATTAGGCGTAAATACTGCCTTATTTACTCATAAATTTGACACTATTGGAGAGATGTCTTGTAATCCAGCTATTGGGGGATTGGGCAAAGGTCATCTTGTTAGAGAGATAGATGCACTTGATGGTGTAATGGGTGAAATCGCAGATAAATCAGGAATACAATTTAGATTATTAAATAGAAGTAGAGGGCCAGCTGTTCGTGGACCACGTACTCAAAGTGATAGATCATTATATAAGAAATATATGCAAGAAAAACTTGTAAATTACTGTAATTTAAGCATTTTTTGTGATCCTGTAATTAAGTTTATTTTTGATAAAAACGATATAATCGGTTTTATTACACAAGAAGGCAAAAAAGTAATATCATCAAAAGTAATTTTAACAACTGGAACTTTCTTAAATGGCTTAATTCATATTGGCGAAGAAAAAACACCTGCAGGAAGATTTAATGAAAAACCTTCAACAGGATTAAGCGAACAATTAGAAAAATATAATTTTAAAATCGGAAGATTAAAAACAGGAACACCACCTAGATTGGATGCAACGACAATTAATTTTGAAAAACTCGAAGAGCAGCATGCAGATGAAGATCCATATTTTTTTTCTTTCCTTACAAAAAAAAATATTAATAGACAAATTTCATGTAGTATGACTTATACCAATCAGGTAGTGCATGAGATCATTTCTAAAAATATAAAAAGTAGTGCTATGTATTCTGGCAGTATCCAAGGAGTTGGTCCAAGATATTGTCCATCAATAGAAGATAAAATTGTAAAGTTCGCTGATAAGCAAAAGCATCAAATATTTTTGGAGCCAGAGGGTCTGAATGATAAAACTATTTACCCTAATGGAATCTCAACTTCTCTTCCCGCTAATATACAGCAAGAAATATGTAATAATATCAATGGTTTAGAAAACGTTAAGATTTTAAGACCTGGATATGCAATAGAGTACGATTTTGTGGACCCTCGGGAGCTATTTCTAACTTTAGAGACAAAAAAAATAAAAAATCTTTACCTTGCAGGACAAATTAATGGAACCACAGGCTATGAAGAAGCAGCAGCACAAGGCCTTATAGCTGGAATAAATGCTGCTCTCTCTATTAAAGTTAAAGAACCATTTATCCTTGATAGGTCTGAGGCATACATAGGTGTTATGATAGATGATTTAGTTACAAAAGGAGTTGCAGAACCTTATAGAATGTTCACTTCAAGGGCAGAATATAGACTATCTTTGAGATCTGATAATGCAGATATAAGACTTACCCAAAAAGGAATTGATATTGGTTTAATATTAGATGAAAGGAAAATTTTATATAAAGAAAAAGCATCTAAACTTGAAAAAAGTCTGAAAAATATGGAAAATTCATTAATTTCTCCCTCAAAAGCATCAAAATACGGAATTAATATTGCTAAAGATGGGGTTAAAAGGAATGCAATAGAGATTTTGAGCCAAAAATCAGTTAACATGACTAAAATTAGGGAAATTTGGCCTGAAATTAAATATGTTTCACGTGAAATTGATGAGCAAATTGAGATAAAAGCTCATTATAAAGGATATTTGAAGAAGCAAGATGCAGATATTTTAGCATTTAAAAGAGATGAAAATCTTAAAATACCAGAAAATCTAGATTATGATCAATTTTCTGGATTATCAAATGAAGTTAAGTCAAAATTCAAGGAAATAAAGCCAAAAACACTTGGACAAGCACTCAGAATAGATGGGATAACTCCAGCAGCAGTATATATTTTGTTGTCTCATGTAAAAAGAAAGTCTATTAAGCATATAGCTTGATTGATTCGAAAATAATAAAAACAAATAAAATTCATCTACCAAATGTTTCACGTGAAACACTTAAGGAGTTAGAAGAATATTCACAATCAATTTTGAGTACAAACAAGAAAATAAATTTAATAAGTTCAAGTACAGAAAAATCAATAAATACAAGGCATATTTACGATAGTGCGCAAACTATTGATTTTATTGATAAAAATGATATAAGTGTATGTACTGATCTTGGCTCTGGTGCAGGGCTACCTAGTATAGTTTTAGGTATTTTGATGAAATCGAAAAAACAAGGTTTTAAGCTAATTTTTTATGAAAAGAGTTATTATAAAAGCAATTTCTTAATGGAGATGGCAAAAAAGTTTAAATTAGATGCGAAAATTTATCAAAAAAATATATTTGAAGAGAAAAATTTAGTAACTGATGTAATAATTTGCAGAGCGTTCAAACCTTTGCCAGTGATTTTTGATATTGCAACAAAGAATTTTAAAAATTTTAAATACATAGTCATGTATTTAGGAAAAAGTGGAAATAAAATTTTAAAAGAAGTTTCCATGAAATGGAAATTTGACCTAGAAGAAATGAAAAGTCTTACAAGCGAAGATTCATCAGTAGTAAAAATTTCAAATTTAAAAAAAAAATATGAATAGAAAAATTATTTCAGTGATAAACCAGAAAGGAGGAGTGGGCAAGACCACCACTGTCATCAATCTTGCTGCTGGTTTGTCGATGAAGGGAAAAAAAATTCTTGTAATTGATCTTGATCCACAAGGCAATGCTACGACAGGTTTTGGATTGTCCAACACAACAAGTTCTGATCAAACAATTTACAATGTATTGAATGGAAATAAAAAAATTTCAGAGGTAATCCAGTCAACAAGCTTTGAAAATTTAGATTTGATATCTTCAAATGTTGATTTGTCCGGCCTAGAGGTGGAGACAGCAGGTGACAGCCGGAGAGCCTTTAAATTAAAAGACGAATTAACCCCAATTTTAAACAGTTCTGAGCCAGCCTATGATTATGTCATAATTGACTGTCCACCATCTTTAAGTCTCCTAACAATAATGGCATTGGTAGCCTCTGATGCACTCGTGGTACCTCTTCAGACGGAATTTTTTGCTTTAGAGGGGCTCACTCAGCTCTTGAAAACAATTGAGAGGATAAAATCGAACCTAAATCCATCTTTAGACATAAGAGGAATACTACTGACAATGTACGATAAGAGAAATAAATTATCTGGAGAGGTAGAGACAGAGGCAAGAAACTATTTTAAGGATAAAGTTTATAGCACTGCTGTTCCAAGAAATGTTAGATTATCAGAAGCACCCTCACACGGTGTTCCTGTTTTAATTTATGATAAGTCATGTCCAGGTAGCAGAGCATACTTTAATTTTACAGAGGAATTTTTAAACCAAGATAAACCAGTGGAGAGTGCAGCATGATTAATCCGTTTAAATCAAAAAAAGGACTTGGAAGAGGATTATCTTCCTTAATAGGAGATAGTGAAAAAATTGATGATAAAAAAAACATCTCTATAAGTTCACTAGTTAGAAATAAGTACCAACCAAGAAAAAAATTTGACGAAATTACTTTAGAGGAATTAACCAACTCTATAAGAGAGCGGGGAATTATCCAGCCTATAATTGTAAGACCATCTCCTGATAAAGAAGATAAATTTGAAATAATAGCTGGAGAACGAAGATGGCAAGCAGCCCAATTTGCTGGGCTTCATGAAGTACCGGTAATAATAATTAATGCAGATAATCTAAAATCATTAGAATTTGCAATTGTTGAAAATGTTCAAAGAAAAGACTTAAATCCAATTGAAGAAGCTGAAGGTTATAAAAGATTAATAGACGAATTTAGTTATGATCAAGACAAAGTGTCTAAGTTTATAGGTAAAAGTCGAGCGCATATATCAAATTGTTTAAGACTATTATCTCTTCCACAAGAGATTATAGAATTAATAATTGAAGAAAAATTATCACAGGGACATGCAAAAATTTTGGTAGGATTAGATAATGCTATTCTTTTAGCAAAGAAAATTATTTCAAAAAAACTATCAGTTAGACAAGCTGAAAGTTTAGTACGTATGTTGAAATCTAGTTCTAATAGTGTTTCTATGAAAAAAGATCCAAATATTATTAGTCTTGAAAAAGAGTTAACAGACAAAATTGGGATGAGAGTATTTGTTAAAAATAAAAGAAATAATTCTGGAACTATTAGTTTAGAGTATAAAGGAGTCGATCAGCTTGATAGATTAGTAAATATTATTAAGCAAAATTATTAGTAATTACTCACAAAATTTGAGACAAAAAGTATTGAATTTGAAGCATTTTTCTTAACTAAGGTTTCTAAGTCATTGATTTTAAATATTATTTCTTTCACCTCATTAGTTGACCATGATTGAGCTTGTTTTTTTACAATATCTTTTTCTTTCCAAAATATAGGAGGTTTAAAACTAGATATCACTTGATCGATACTCATATTATTATCAATTTCATTTCGTATTTTTAAGAGTCTTTTACATTTATTTAAAATTGTTCTTATAATTAAAATACAGTCTTCTGATGAATAATTATTCTCGTTAAGGATATTAGATACTTTCTTAGAATTTTTAGCTAAATAATTGTCTGATAATTCAAATACACTATAATTCTCTGCTAGGTTTGAAAGTTTATTTACGTCGTCTATACTTAATTTGCTTTTACTTAATGATAAATTTTTTAATTTGGATAATTCATTTTTCAGGTTAATCCTGTCACCCTTGGATCTTTCTATAAGAATATTTTTAATCTCTTGTGACAAACTAAAGCTATTTACTTTTAAAAAATTTTGAATAACATTATTTAATGCTCTTACATCGTCTTCATAAACAGGTGTACAAATTAGTTGACTTTCTTTTTCAAATAAATTCCTAAGTTTTGATTTCTTCTCTAAACTTGAAGATTTGATAATAATCTTGGTTTCTACTATTTCCCTGCCCAATAAATCGTTTATTAAAGTGTATAGTTTGTCTGTAGCTCTTGAAATAATGATTATTTTTTTATTTTCAAATAAAGATTTTGTTAATAAATTTGAAACAAACTCATCAATATTATTTAAAACTTCATGCTCATCATATTTTAAAATATCACCTTCATAATTTTTTAGATAAATATTATTTATTAAGTCTTGCTTTATGCCCTCGTTGACTCCATAAATTAAATGTAAATTAGAACTAGAGTTATTGAATTTGTCTATTTCAAAGTTTTTAATTATCATCCAAATTTATTATTGATGAAATTATGGTTTCACTAATCTTTTCAGATAAATTTTCCAAAATTATTTTTTCGTTTTGCTCTAGCTTAAATTTATCTACATCATTATTATAAACGTTATTTTTTATTACTTCTTTTTTAAATAATAGTCCTTTATCAGAATTAATTTCATAATATGTTGTAATTATAAGATCAAATTTTAGAGGATCACCTTTTGAATCTTTTGAAACAATTAATTTTTTTTTATTAGTTTGTATTAAAAGATTGTATTTATTTTTACCTTGCTCATTTTCATTCTTAATTAAATCTAATTTATTTTTAATAATTCTATTAATATACCGTTCGCCACTAAATATTATTTCGCTTATTTCAAAATTATAATTACTTTCAGAAAAAATAGGCTTATATGAGCAAGCAGATAGTGTTAATATAAAAAAAACTGCTAAATATCTTAAAAAAAAATTATTCATTCATTAATAAATTAATTAATCTATTTCTAACAAAGATAATCTTACTTATAGATTTATCTTTAATATACTTTTCTACTATCTTATTTGATTTTATCTTCAGTAAAAGGCTTTCTTGATCAATATCTCTATTATCGTTTAAAATAGCTCTTTTTTTCCCATCAATCTGTATTACGTAATCTATTTTATCTTGATTTACTAAGCTTAAATTGGCTTCAGGCCAATTTACTTCATCGATATATCCTAAATCTTCAAAACACTCTGATGAAAAATGTGGGATAGCAGGTGAAAACAAAATTAATATCTTTGTGTAATTTTCTTTCAGCTTCTTAGAGTCAATTTCTTTTTCGATTTCTTTATTTAAAAAGTTATATGTTTCATAGATGTTTGCTATGATCACATTGTAACTAAAATTTTCAAGGTTATTTGTTATTTTACTAATCATTTGATTAGTAAAGTTTTCTAAGTTCTTTTCTGATCCGATTAGGTCTAAATTATTTTTTATTTTTACTTTAATTTTATTATGAAGAGTCCATAGCTTTTGTAAAAATTTATAAGATGCGTTCATACCTTGCTCAGACCATTGCACATCTTTTTCAGGAGGGCTATCGGATAAGATAAATAATCTTACAGCATCAGCACCATAACTATTCATTATATTTTCGGGATCAATTACATTTTTTTTCGACTTAGACATTGACTCTGATGGTCCAACTTTCACAATATTTTCTGGCTCATCTTTTTTATAATATTTATCTCCTGCAGATACTATTTGATCAGGACTTAGCCAATTATTATTTTGATCTTTATATGTTTCATGACAGACCATTCCTTGTGTGAACAGACCATCAAATGGTTCATCAAATTTAAAATCTTTATTTTTATATCCAATAGCTTTCATAAAAAAACGGGAATAAAGCAAGTGTAAGATTGCATGTTCAACACCACCTATGTATTGGTCTACAGGCATCCAATAATCAATTTCTTCTTTTTTAAATCCATATTCACTTTCATTTGGTGAACAGAACCTAAGATAATACCAAGAGGAGCATACAAATGTATCTAAAGTATCTGTTTCTCTTGTATGTTTTTTTCCATTAATTATTATATTTTTCCAATTTTCTTTAAAGTCTAACGGATTACCTTTTGAATTAAGGTCTACATTCTCTGGAAGTTTAACTGGTAAATCCTTTTTTGGAATAGTTATTACTTTTCCATTCTCATCATAGGCAATCGGGATCGGGCATCCCCAATATCTCTGTCTAGACACACCCCAATCTTTTAATCTAAAATTAATTTTTTTCTTACCAATATTTCTTTCTTCTAATATTTCGATTGTTTTTATAATCGATTCTTCTGGAACTTTGAGTCCATTTAAAAATTCTGAATTTATTATAATTCCAGATCCGTCATAAGCCTCTTTTCCAACAATAAATTTATCATCTTCTTCTTCAGGTTTTACTACGGTTTTAATCTTAAGGTCATATTTTTTGGCAAAGTCATAATCTCTTTGATCATGTGCTGGACATCCAAATACTGCGCCAAATCCATAATCCATTAATACAAAATTAGCAAAGAAAACTGGTACTTTTTGTGATGGATTTAAGGGATTTATAGCCATCAATTTAGTTTTAAATCCTATTTTCTCACCAATAGCAATTGCTTCCTCTGTAGTCCCTGTTTTAGAACATTCCTTTTTAAATTCTTGAAATTTTGCATCTTCAGAAAAAAATTTGGAAATTTCATGATCTACAGATAATGCTAAAAAAGAAAAACCGAACAATGTATCAGGCCTCGTAGTAAAGCATTTGATCTCTTTTACAGGCAAATCACCTTCGGTTTTAAATGCAATCTCACAACCAAACGATTTTCCTATCCAGTTCTTTTGCATTACTTTTACTTTATTCGGCCACTGTTTTAATTTATCTAAACCATCAAGAAGTTCCTGAGAAAATTTAGAAATGTTAAAAAACCACTGATTTAATTTTTTTCTTTCTACAACTGCGCCTGATCTCCAGCCCTTACCGTCAATTACTTGTTCATTTGCAAGCACAGTTTGATCTACTGGATCCCAATTGACATAATTTTCTTTCCTATAAACTAGCCCCTTCTCATAAAGTTCTAAAAAAAATAACTGCTGATGTTTATAGTATTCTTCAGAACAAGTAGATATTTCTCTTTCCCAATCAATAGAAAGTCCAAGTCTTTTTAATTGTTCTTTCATTGTAGATATATTTTTATTTGTCCATTCTTTTGGATCTAAATTGTTTTCTCTAGCTGCATTTTCTGCTGGCATTCCAAAAGCATCCCAGCCCATGGGATGAAGAACATTAAATCCTTTTAATGTTTTGTATCTCGATAAAACATCACCAATTGTGTAATTTCTTACATGTCCCATGTGTATTTTTCCTGAGGGGTAAGGAAACATTTCAAGACAATAAAATTTTTCTTTGGTACGGTCTATTTTAGAGGAAAATAAACGATTTTCAGCCCACTTTTTTTGCCATTTAAGCTCAACTGTTTTAAAATTATATCTTTCGGAATTCACTTAAAATTATTTACTGGGTTATTTAGACAGTTTCTTTGAACCTTTGTACTCTTTAAAATTTTTATCTTTTTTCTGTTTTTTATAAATTGTAGCTTTACTCAAAATTTTCCTTTTTAATTCAACTAAAAGAGCACCTGTTTTTTGTGTAACTTCACAAGAAGCCATTTGATTACATTGTTTATAAAAAATCTTTATGTCGAGCGCATCCGCTCTTACTTCATTTGATAAGAAACGTATTGAAATTTTAACAGACTCATTAAGATTTTTTCCATCTGAGTACCAATCTGTTACTATAATACCTCCACTATAATTTACGGATGAGAGGGGCATAAAATCTATTATATCCAAAGATGCTCTCCAAAGTTCATTTGAACTTGCAAACATAAAGTCTCCACCTTTATTTCTATTTTTAAAAGCATTGTCCAATCTAAAACCTCTTCCTTCTTCAAGGTTCTTTTTAACTCTTTCATCAGGATTTGGTGGATATTTTCTTGCATCTGCTCCAGGCATTCCCTCACATGAAACTAACAAAATAACAGCAATACTATAAAATATTGAAATTAATGCATTTTTAAAAAGTGACATAATTATTTCTATTAATTTGTTTTAGTTCAAAAAACCTAAAATTTAAAAGGGTTTTTTCAAATATGTTAAAAAATGCCTATAAAATGGGAATTATTAGTGATGCAAATATGCAACACTACAATAAAATTAGACTCTCAAACTTATAATTAAAGTCAATTATTCTCATTAATTGATAAATATGTCCTGTTTAATATTAAACAATTAATGAAAGGAAATAATATGAACAATCTAAAAAAAGTTGGATTGACAGCATTAGGTACTGCATTAGTAGCATCTTCAGCACAAGCTGCAGACTTCTCAATGTCAGCTACTAGCCAAATTACATTAGCTGGTGCCGATAACGGTGACAAAGGTAATGGTTGGTCAATGTCTGATTCAATCTCTTTCTCTGCAAGCGGAGAAATGGATAATGGGTTTACAGTCTCTCACACAATTGAGCTAGATGGTGGCGCTGGTGTTGGTCTTAACTCTCTATCAATTGATACAGGAGATATGGGTAAATTAACATTCGTAGGTGGAAGTAGTACTTCTGTAATTGGTGCTTGGGATGACTTAACTCCATCAGCTAACGAAGAATCATGGGGTCTAGCATACCATGGTACTCCAGCAGGAGCTGCTAATGGTGCTGCATCAACGCATAACATCTTCATTTATGATTATACAGTAATGGATGGTTTAGCGCTTAAAGCAGGTTACACTCCTTCACACACTACAGGTGCTGTAGATGGATCAGTTGAGTACGGCATACATTACACAGGTGTAGAAGGTTTAGATGTATACGCTGCAATGGGTGAAAATAATGACGCTTCAAACGCTGCTGACACATCTATGATGATGGTTAAATATACAGCTGGTGCATTGTCTGTTGGTTACCAAGTAAACGAAACTGATTTCGGTACTGGTTCTATTGACGAAGATTTCTCAGCTTTGGGTGTATCATACGCTGTAAGTGATGATCTTTCAGTATCTTTGAATACATCAACAATTGACTTTGAAGCAACTACAAAAGATGATCAAGAAGCAACTGCTGTGAGTTTCTCTCACACTTCAGGTGGAATGACTATTTCAGGTTCATACGGAAATATGGATAACGTAAATGGTTCTTCAACTGTTGATAACAGTGCTTATGAAATAAACTTTAAATTTGCGTTTTAATTAATAGTTTATAATACTTAATAAAAAGGCCTCTTTTTAGGGGCCTTTTTTTTTGTTCTCAAAATAAGAAATACCTGCAAAACCGACAGATTTAGTTAGTTTAATAAGTTTTGAGTTATTTTCTGAAATTCCTCCTAATGCTACAATTTGAATTTTTGAAAGATTAGAAATTAATTTAAATTTATTTAAACCTAAGAAGTTTTGGTTATCTTTAAAAATTGAGGAAATAAAAATTATTCTTACTTTCTGTTTTTCCTTAACTCTTATTTCCTTTAAATTATGTGCTGAACCCATTAGAATGAAGTTTTTTTTCATTGCATAACTTAGATGAAAATATTCATTATTAAATGAAGGTATATAAGCACCATTCAAGTTTAATTTTATTGATAATTTGATATTATTTGAAAGAAGAAATTTAAGTCCTTTTATTTTACAAAAATTTTTTATTTTTAAAATCTCATTAAGATCATATTCTTTCTTGTAATTTCTGTAGATAACCACAGTATTTTTGTCTTGTTTATCAATGTTACTTTTATTAAATCTTTCTATAAAGTAATATTTCTTGAGATTTTTTTTATGCATTTTACTATTCAAAATTTATTGTCTATTCAGTCTTCCATCAAATCTAAATTATTAGAATTGAATGAAAAAAATAGAATACCTAAAATTATTGCAGTTTCAAAAACTTTTAAAATAGAACATATATTACCATTAATAAATTATGGTCACACAGATTTTGGTGAAAATAAAGTTCAGGAGGCAGTAACAAAATGGACAGAGATCAAAGCCAAAAATCAAAAAATAAAATTACATTTAATTGGTAAGCTACAAACAAATAAAGTTAAATTTGCAGTTAAAATTTTTGATTATATTCATTCTTTAGATAGCGAAAAATTAGCAAAAAAAATTGCAGATGAACAAAATAAACAAAGTGTAAAACCTAAAATATTTATTCAAATAAATCTTGGTGAAGAAACTCAAAAATCAGGAATATCAAAAGATAATCTTTTAGATTTTTACAATTTTTCTAAAAGTTTGGGTCTTGATATAATAGGCACAATGTGCATCCCACCTTTTGATGAAGACTCCACAAAATACTTTTCTCAGATGAATGATTCAAACAAAAAAATCAAATTAACAGACTTAAGTATGGGTATGTCATCAGATTATTTAAGTGCTATAGAGTTTCAAGCAACTTATTTAAGAATTGGTTCTAATATATTTGGCCAAAGAGATTAGTTTAATTTAATTTTTGTATTTTTATTAATAAGTTTTAATAAAATTAAAAAGTCTTTTTTTCCAAGCGCTACACATCCTAATGTTGGCTTAAATTCTTTTGTCAAATGAATAAAAATTGCGCTACCTTTGCCGATTAGGGGTTTTCTTGAGTTGTAGTTAATAGGTATTAAAAAATCATATTTATAATCTTTTCTATATAGCTTTTCGGAGTGAACTTTATTTTTTTTAATATTAATTATTTTATTATAATTTTTTGCACTTTTAATATCATCACACCATCCCATATCCTTTTTGATTGGAATACATTTTAACTTAGTAGATGGTTTCGTATGTCGATCTTTCCTATAGTACAAATTTCCTAATGAGAATAAACCAATTGGGGTTTTTTTATCACCTTCAACCTTATTTTTGGCTAATCCTCTCTTACCGATCGAACATTTAAAAATAAAGTCATCAAAAATAAGTGTAGCTTTATTTTTTAAAATAATTGTCATATTCTTTATTATATATGAATAATCAAACTTTAGTAATTTATGATTTTAAAGTTTTATATGAAATTCTTAGTGAAATTGAAAATTATTTAAACTTTAATTTAATCAAAATTAATAAATTAAAAGAATTTAATCCTAACTCATTAGAAAATTATCTCATAATATCAGATAGAAAGAAAAAAGATGTAGTAGAACAAATAATTGTTAATAAATTTCCAATCGATATAAAAAAATTAATTGAAAATATCAATATTAAATTTTTAAAGAAAAAATATAGTCAACAATCTGAAATAAATTTGGGCAATTATAAATTAAATCTTAATTCAAGAAGAATTCACAAAAATGAAATTAGTTTAAATTTAACAGAGAGAGAGGCAAATATTATTATCTTCTTAAATAATTCAAACAAACCAGTTAAAATTAGCAAACTACAGACTGAAGTGTGGGGTCATAATTCAAAATTAGAAACCCATACTGTTGAAACTCACATATACAGACTAAGAAAAAAAATTAATAATATTTTTAAAGATAATAACTTTATAAAAAGTTTAAAAACTGGTTATACTCTTTAGTGAATTCAAATGATCTACAAATAAAGGAACAACTAAACCTGGCCATTGAGAGTCATAAAAATAAAAAATTTCAATTAGCTGAAAAATTATATAAACAAATATTGATTTCAAATGAAAATCACTTGGAAGCTAATTTTCAATTGGGTACTTTGTATTCGCAATTACAAAATTTCCAACTTGCTAAGCCATTGCTTGCAAGAGCTCACAAATTAAGCCCAAAAAACCCCAATATAAACCTTCATATTGGTAATTTATTTTTGAGTACAGGCGATCCATCAGAAGCGTTAAATTATTTCGAAAAAGTAATTCAAGTACAACCTAATTTTGCATTAGCACACTTCAACAAAGGTATTACTTTATATAATCAAAAACAATATCAGGATGCTGTAAGGTGTTTAGAAAGAGTTATCGAAATTGAGCCAAATAATATTAACGCTTTTAATGCTCTTGGATTTATCTTTCAAGAGGTTGGAGAATTTAAAAAATCTTTAGCTTATTTAAAAAAATCATTAAATATAGCTCCAAATAATCTGCGAGTAGTCAATACACTCTTAAATTTACTAAAATTTATTGAATTATCTAATATATCTGAGGGTAATAGTTCTGATTTAACTGATTTGTTTATATTCTTATTTAAAAAGGACTCGATTGATCATAATGCTTTGTTTAATAATGCTAAAAATCTCATTTTTTTTGAAGAAACTAAGGATATAGTTCAGAAAATAATAGTAAAAGATGAATTGTTATTAAACAACAATTTAGTAAAAAAAACTATAAAAAATAAACTTTTTCATCTTACTTTACAAAAAGCACTATTTAGAGATAAGTTTCTAGAAAAATTTTTATGTCATATAAGAAAAGAATTTCTTCTTTTAATAAAAAATAAAAATAGAAATAAAAATTTAATTAAAGAGTTTATAGATTTTATAATTTCTTTTGCTGAGCAATCGTTTCTGAATGAATACTTATTTTTTCAAACTAATGAGGAAATCAAAATAATTAATGACTTAAAAATCCAAATCGAAAATGATAAAAATATCAATGAATTGGATATATCAATATTGGGGTGTTATTTACCTTTAAGTAGCTCTAAAATAATTATCAATAAATTGTTAAATTATACTTCAAAAAATAATTTGTTTAACGACCTTTTACAAATGCAGATAAAAGATCCTTTGAAGGAACATGAACTTAAAAGTAATATAAATTCTTTTGATGATATTTCTGATAATGTTTCAAAAAAAGTGAGAGAGCAATATGAGGAAAATCCATATCCAAGGTGGAGATATGCAGACATAGTTCCTAAAAATAAATTTCTAACAATTTTAAATAACAATATAAAACCGAATAAAATTATTTCAAAGGATGATAATCCTGTAAAAGATGTACTAATTGCTGGTTGTGGTACAGGACAACAATTAGTAAGCAAAACCTCTTACGAGAATTCAAGAATTCTAGCTGTAGACTTAAGTCTCTCAAGCTTAGCATTTGCTAAACGTAAGATGCAAGAATTAAATCATAGTAATATTGAATTTTTACATGGCGATATACTTAATTTAAAAAATTTAAACAGAAAGTTTAGTGTGATTGAGTGTGTAGGTGTACTTCATCATTTAAAAGATCCTGAAAAAGGTCTTGAAATATTATTAGATATATTAATGCCAAAAGGATACTTAAAGCTTGGCCTCTATAGTGAGTTTGCTAGAAAACATATTGTTGAAACAAGAGAATTAATAAAAAAATATAATATTAATAGCAACATTTTAGACATTAGAAAATTTAGAGAAATTGTAAAAAATGATAAAAATAATAAATCATTTCAAAAACTTAATTATAATTATGATTTTTATTCAACCTCCAATGTCCGAGATTTAATTTTTCATGTTCAAGAGCACCGTTATACTTTACCAAAAATTACAAAATTTCTTAAAAAATATAATTTAGAATTCTTAGGTTTTACAGATTCATCAAATAAAAAAAGCTATTCCAAGCAATATCCAAATGATTTAAAATGTACATCACTTGAAAATTGGAATAAATTTGAAAAAAATAATCCAGATATATTTAAACAAATGTACCAATTTTGGGTAAAAAAAAATGAGTAAAAAAAAAAACTTGATTGCAAAAGATTTATTGACACCAAAATATAAAATTAGGGTCGTTAAACCCAAAAAAGGGAAAGGAAGCTTTAAAAGAAAAAAAAATAATTTTTAAAGCCTTGCCCCAATTTGTTGTATAACTTTAGAGGACATTTCAGTTCCTTTATCCAAGCTTTCTTTCAGTGACATTTTATTTACATGACCATGTAAAAAGCCTGCCGCAAAAAGATCACCAGCACCAGTTAAATCAACAATTTTAAGACCTTCTTTTATTCCGCATTCAACAACTTCTTCTCCATTAATTGCAACTGCACCTTTTTCACCCCTTGTTAAAACAATTATTTTACCAAGTGATTTAGAGAAATTAATTACTTCATTAAAAGATTTTGCGTCTATCAGAGACATTATTTCTTGTTCATTGGCAAAAGTTATATCTAATTTGTTTTTAACTAAATCTAAGAAGTGAGGTTTATGTCTATCAACACAAAACTGATCTGATAATGACATTGCAACTTTTTTTGCACTCAGAATTGCTTTTTCAAAAGCTTTTTTTGGCTCTCCTTCGTCCCAAAGATAACCTTCTAGAAGTATTGTTTCACTTTGTTTAATTGCATCCGATCTAACGTCATTTTCATTTATTTTACCTGCTGTTCCTAAAAACGTACACATTGTTCTTTCAGAGTCGGGTGTAACTAATATTAAACAAGTTCCAGTTGGTAACTCTTCTTTTTTTTTTGAATAAATATATTTAACATTCTCCTGTTTCAAACCATCTTCGTATTTTTCACCAAGATCATCATCATTTACTTTGCCTATAAATCCAACTTCATTCCCAAGTTGAGATAATCCTACAATTGAATTGGCAACAGAACCACCTGAAACAGTTTTTTCTATTTTCAGATTAGATAGTAAATTTTTAAATTCTTTTTCATCAAAAATTAATTTCATGGTACTTTTAGTCAGATTATTTTTGGTTATAAAATCGTCTTCTACCTTACAAATCACATCTACAATTGCATTTCCAATTCCTAATATTTTCATTATTTAAGCTTTCTTAGTTATAAGTGGTTTTTTTCTATTAGGATAACAAGTAGTACAGATTTTACAAGATAAACCATAACACTCTCTAGCCTTACAGTGCTCTCTTCCATAATAAATTATTTGAAGATGTAACTTATTCCAATATTTTTTAGGAAAAAGTCTCTTTAGATCTTTTTCTGTTTGAACTACATTTTTTCCATTAGTTAAACCCCATCTTTGTGCAAGTCTGTGTATATGGGTGTCCACAGGAAAAGCAGCATACCCAAATCCTTGAGACATGACCACGCTGGCAGTTTTGTGCCCAACACCTGGTAATTCTTCAAGTTGTTCGAAGGTTTTTGGAACTTTCCCGTTGTATTTTTCAACTAAAGTTTTTGATAAGTTATATACACTTTTTGCTTTAATTCTAAAAATACCAATACTTCGTATTAGTTTTTCAATTTTTTTTCTTCCCAACTTAACAAAGTGTTCAGGCTTATTATATTTTGGATATATATTTTTAGTAACATTGTTAACGTTTATGTCTGTACACTGTGCAGATAAAAGAACAGAAACTAGTAAAGTAAAAATATTTCTGTGTTTAAGAGGAATTGGGGTCTTTGGATATATTTTATTTAAAGTTCGAAGAACAATTTTTGCCCTTTGCTCCTCACTCATTTAAAATTTAAAACATCACGCATCGAATATAAACCTGGTTTTTTTTTCATTAACCATTTTCCAGCTGTCAAAGCTCCTTCGCTGTATAAAGCCCTATCAAAAGCTTCGTGATTTAATGTGATAATTTCTTTTCCACTTGAAAATTTAACTTCATGTTCACCAACTGTTTTACCTTTTCGTATTGAATTAAAATTTATTTTTTTTCCATAAGGAAAACTTTTTTTATTAAGATATTTTTTTCCAAATAAATTATAAAAATCTTTGTTTTTGCCAATAGCAATTCCTTTACCCAACATTAACGCTGTTCCAGATGGATGGTCTATTTTATGTTTATGATGAACTTCGTACACCTTACTTAAAAAATTGTTTCCTAATGATTTAGATGTGATCTCTGTTAAATACATTAACAAATTTATGCCTAAGCTCATGTTCCCAGCTTTTAGTATTGGAATTTTCTTTGAAAATTTTTTAATAAGACTCTCTTCTTTTTTGGTAAATCCAGTTGTACCAATAACAACTCTTTTTTTAAGTTTTGAAGCAATTTCAAGAATTTCAAAAGTACATTTAGGAACTGTAAAATCAATAATTAAACCAACGTTTTTGAATGAATTTTCGTTATTTAAGCTAGGTTTAATTCCAGAAATTTTTTTTTTTATTAATCTATTTTCTGTAAGAGTTGTTAGTTTAAAATTTTTATCAACTCTAGAAGATTTCACCAGTTGTTGGCCCATTCGTCCCATGCAACCAGATATCGCTAAATTTACTTTGCTCATTAAATTATTTTAATATATTTTTTTAACAATATACAACAATTATGGTTATTAAATACCTTTTAAAATTATTTCTAGTTTTAATTTTTTTCATGTCTATCAATCAGTCTAAAGCTGACTTTTTTAAAGATATAACATATCTAATTGATAATAATGATTACAGACTAAGTTATGGAGTTTCTGTCACTGATATAAATCAAGATAATAAATATGAATTTGTGGTTACTGGGTTTGGGTTTTCAAACTTAGCGTTGTCTTATCAAAATGGGAAAATTATAAATATAAATAAAAATAAGATCTTTGATGATGCTAAAAGAAAAACTATTGGGGTTGCTGCTTGTGATATTGATCAAGATGGATTTGAAGAAATTTATTTTTTAAATACTGATACATATAGTGGAGAAAAAAAATATTCAGATAGATTGATTGATAATAGTAGTAATGGTTTTATTGATTTATTTGAAAAAGATATTAACAAAAAAAATTTAAACTTAACTGCTGGTAGGTCTGTTGTTTGTGTTGACAGAAATGGAGACGGAAAATATGGCATTTATGTTGCCAATTATGGGGGTCCGACTAGATTTTATGAAAAGAGTTCCGGACAAATACTAGATTTAGCAGATCAGCTTAAAATTGATAAAATAACTGGTGGAAGAGCTGTAGTTGCAGGAAATATTCTATCAGGAAAAACTGACATTTTTGCTGCAAACGAAAGAGGAAAAAATTTTTTATATTATAATTCTGATGGTTTCTTTCAGGATATAGCTAAGGACTATAAAATTGATGATCAATATGAAAATGGAAGAGGTACAACTTTATCAGACATACTTTATAGAGGGAGATTAGATATAATCACATCCAATTGGAATGGTTATCATAGGGCATTTGTATTAGAAGATAACAAATTTAAAGATATTGCTACTTCAACCTACAATATTCCTTCTAGAATTAGAACAGTAATATCAGCAGACTTTGATAATGACGGTTATGACGAGATATTCATGAATAATATTGGTGAACCAAATAAATTATTTAAAATAAAAGAGAATGGATTTTTTGAAGAGATAAAAATTCGAAATGCTTACGAGTCAAATGGTTTAGGAACAGGTGCTGCAGTTGCTGATATAGATGAAGATGGAATTTTAGAATTATTAGTTTCTCATGGAGAATCTGGCATGCAACCGCTGACAATGTATAAAGCAGATATTAAAAAGGACTCCAACTATATAAGAATTAAACCATTCAATAAGTATGGTGCGCCTGCAAGAGGAGCAACAGTTATACTTAATTCAAACTTCAGAAATCATGCTAAAACCATCGATGCTGGTTCAGGATACTTATGTCAGATGGAACCCGTGGCTCATTATGGTATTAGAGAGAGTGAAAAAAATATTTCAGCAAAAATAGTTTGGACTGATGGTACTTCACAGTCACTAAAAATAAATGAATTTAATAAAACAATAGAAGTAAATCAAAAAAAATAGGACAATAACACTCAATTCAATAAGCAAACTAATTAAAGTATTCTTAATAAAGATCATGAATAAATTAAAATATTTTATAATTTTTTTTCTACTAATAACTTTTAGTTCAATTAAACCTACATATTCAAATCAATTTAATTATTATGCTGATCTAGTAAAAGATTGGCCAAAAATTTTCCCTGATCAAAATAGAAATGCTGCAGGTCCAAAATTTTTCAAACACATTTTAACAAAAGAAATAACCTACAAAGACTTTGTAGAATACAATAAATTGTATTGTGCTGTATCTGGATCATTGATTGATCCAAATAGTAAACCAGAATTTGTTTATCTTAAAAATGTTGAAAATGATGAGAAAATGTGTGGATTTTATCATAAGTGTTGTTATCCATGTTCTTGCGATTTGATGAAATACTCTAAGGTAAAAAAAATGAAATACACTTTTACTGATGGTGAAAAAGAATTTTTTGTCATCACAATAAAAAATCCTTGTGGTAAAAAAGATTTTCCCAGAGAGGTAAACAAGAAATATTTTTGTGATGGAAATAAACTCGATAATAATCAAGTATTTGTGTTAGATGAGAGACTAGTAATTGGCTTATTTCATAACGCCACAAAATGTAATTCTCAAAGTATCGCTGCTATTGATAGTCATGAAGTTACTGGACAGTATTGTGAGCTAAGAAACAATGCTCTATTAGAGGAGGTGCAAGGTGGTATGGGAGATATTTTTATTAAATTAGCAAGATAAAAAAAATATTAATTAAAATTAAAATTTTTAAATTAATTCCTTAAATATTCTTTCTATATCTTTTGTAAATTGTTTAGGTTTGAAGAGGGGTGAATTAAAAGAATTTTTTTTAATTTGATCTTTAATGCTTGTTAATTTTTTTTCACTTTTTCCAAAATAAATTGCTTTATCTCTAAACTCTTTGAAGGATTTAGTAATTAATTCACCCATTTTCACTTGTTTTAATATACTTGAGCAAACCCTTGATGCAAAACTTCTTCCTGTCAAAGTAATAATTGGAACACCTACTTTTATAGAATCACTAGCAGTTGTATGTGCACTGTATGGATATGTATCTAGAAAAATATCTCCTAGAGAAAGCCTATTTAAATGTTGCTCATGAGGCAGATGTTTTCCAAAAATAATTCTTTCTTCAGAAATATTTCTTTTAATTGCCTCTTTCTTTATATTTTTTGAGGTTGAGTCATTATTTTCTAGTAACCAAAGGATACTATTTGGAACCTCTCTAAGAATATCCATCCAAAGATCAAATATTTCTGGTGTAATTTTGTAACTTGGTCCAAAATTACAATAAATAATTTTATTTTCAGGTAGATTGTAATCTTTTTTATTCAGGTTATCTCTTTTAATATTTTTAATTTCTGTATTAGGTTGATAGCAATTTGGTAAATAAATAATTTTCTCTGAATAATTCTCTTTCTCATTTTCTGGAATTATATCTTTATCTGCGATGATATAATCAATGTATTCTGCACCCATTGTTCCAGGATAACCTAGAAAATTAATTTGAATTGTGGCTAATCTGTAAGAAAAAATTTCTGCTCTATTAAGAGCTGTATATCCACAAAGATCTATAGCTATATCAAGATCAATTTTCCTAGTTAACTCAAAAATAGATGTATTCGATAAATTTTTAATTTCAAAAAATTCCTTAAAATACGGTTTTATTTTATCTGTCATATAATCATTTTTGTTTGGTTCTAATGAAAATGCATAAACATCGAATTTTGATTTATCATGATGCTTGAAAATATCTTCAATCAAATGAAGAACAGGGTGATTTCTAAAATCAGGTGAAAAATATCCAATTTTTATTTTATCTTTCCTTTTCTTATTACTTTTAGGTTTAATTTTTGTGTTTACAATTCTCTCTTCTGAAAAAATTTTTGAGCTTTTATGTTGTAACTCTGGACTATCAATTAATGCTAAGAGAATAAACGGTGCAATAACTTTTTTATTTTGATTTAAAGCTGGTTTTAATTGATCTGTTAAAAAATTTAGCTCATTCCATTCACACAAAAACATTTTAGAATATATTAATTTTCCCAAAATAAATTTATAATTTGGATTAATCTCATACAATTTTTCGAAATTTTCTTTTGCCAATTTAAAGTTTTTTATTTCTAGATAAATATTACCCAAGTTGTTTACTGCTAAATCGTAATTATTATTTATTTCGATTGACTTTTCAAAATTTTTCAATGCTTTATTAAAATTAGAAAGTTCTTGTTCAATTAATCCTAAATTATTGTATGCAACATAATCGTTTGGGTTTAATGATATAGCTTTTTTAAAGTATTTACTTGCGTTATTATAATCTTTTAAATGTACGAAACATTTACCAATATTATTGTATCCATCAGAAAAATTTGGGTTAATTATTAATAACTTTTTATAAATTTCTATTGCCTTCTTATATTCTTTTAAATTTTGGAGTGCTCCACCTAAATTATTGTAAGCACCTAAATTATTAGGATCTAAATTTATTGTTTTTTCAAAAAAAGATATTGAATTTATAAAATTATTTTTTTGTAAATAAGCTGTACCAATTAAAAATAATAATTGAGGGTTTTTCTCGTCTATCATTAGAGCTTGGTGATAATGCTCTAACGACTCGTCTATTTTACCTTTTTTGTGAAGGTCTAATCCCTGGGCTATTTTCTTTTTATAATATTCCAACTTAATTATATTATACCAATTCCCTCTTTATAAAAATAGGCACCTAAAATTAGAATTGCTAAAACATATATAATTCCAAAAATTGTATATTTAATTTTCTTTTTCATCTAATTTTTCCAAAAACTCTTTGCTTTTTTAAAGAATTTTTTAATACTTGGATTTGATTTTTCATTTTCAATTTCTCTAAATTTCTCAAGTAATTCTTTTTGTTCTTTATTTAAAGATACTGGCACTTCAGTGTTTACTTGTACATAAAGGTCTCCATAATCATTTCCTCTCATTAATGGCATTCCTTTTTCTCTCAACCTAAATTGTTTACCACTTTGTGTCCCAGCTGGAATTTTTATTTTAGCTTTTCCACCATCTATTGTTGGTATTTTTAATTCAGTTCCAAGCGCTGCATCTGCTATCGAAATTGGACATTCAAAAAATAAATTTTCTTCAGACCTTTTGAAAAGTTCATGAGAATTTACATTTATAAATAAATAAAGATCGCCATTACTAGCTCCTCTTGAACCTGCTTCTCCTTTGCCTGATAATCTTATTCTAGTTCCGTCGTCTACTCCTTTAGGAATAGTCACAGAAAGCCTCTTACTTGCTTGTTTTTTTCCTTGTCCATTACAACTTGTACATGGATCAGTAATCTGCTCACCTGAGCCAGCACATTGAGGGCATGTTTGTTGAACAGTGAAAAAACCTTGGCTAGACCTTACTTGTCCGTGTCCTCCACACATAGAACATGTGCTTGCACTTTGTCCTGGTTTTGAGCCTGAACCGCTACATGTATCACATCTGTCTGATGTTGAGAATTTAATATCTTGTTTTTTTCCAGCATAAGCCTCTTCTAAACTAATAGAGAGATCATATCTTAAATCAGAGCCACGGTTATTAGATCTTCTTGATCTTCTTCCACCACCACCAAAGCCTTCACCAAAAAAGTCTTCAAAGATATCAGAAAAAGAACCAGAAAAATCAAAGTTTCCAAAACCACCTCTGCCACCTCCTCCACCATTTTCAAATGCAGCATGTCCAAAGTTATCATAATTTTGTTTTCTCTCTGAATTTGATAGAACATGATATGCCTCTGAAGCTTCTTTAAATTTTTCTTCTGCTCCTTTGTCGCCTTTATTTTTATCGGGATGATATTTTACTGCTTGTTTTCTATAAGCTGCTTTTATTTGGTCTGGACCTGCACTCTTTTCAACACCCAAAACATCGTAGTAATCTCTTTTTGCCATAACCAGTTATAGACAAATGGTTGATAGTTTAGGCGCTTTTTTCTTTATCGTCTTTTACTTCTTCAAAGTCTGCATCAACAACATTATCGTCTTTTTTCCCTTCATCTTTTGCATCTTTAGGTGCATCACCAGGTTTTGTACTTTGTTGTGATTTGTAAATAGCTTCACCTAGTTTCATTGAAGCTTGAACCAAATCTTGAGTTTTCTTTTTAATTTCCTCTACATCAGTTCCTTTTAACGCGTTTCTTACATTCGCGGATGCATCTTCAATTGCTTTTTTGTCTGCATCAGTAACTTTACTACCATGCTCTTTTAAATTTTTTTCAGTAGAATGAAGTAGAGTGTCAGCTTGATTTCTTGCATCTACAGCTTCTCTTTTCTTTTTGTCAGCCTCTTTATTTGTTTCAGCATCCTTAACCATTTGGTTTATTTCTTCATCGCTTAAACCACCTGATGCTTGAATCTGAATTTTTTGTTCTTTACCAGTACCCTTATCTTTTGCAGAAACATTTACAATTCCGTTTGCATCAATATCAAACGTAACTTCAATTTGAGGAACACCTCTTGGAGCTGGAGCAATACCTACTAGTTCAAAATTACCTAAAATCTTATTATCAGAAGCCATATCTCTTTCACCTTGTAAAACTCTAATTGAAACTGCAGGTTGATTATCTTCTGCTGTAGAGAAAACCTGACTTTTTTTAGTTGGTATTGTTGTATTTTTCTCTATCAATTTCGTTGAAACACCGCCTAAAGTTTCTATTCCAAGTGATAGCGGTGTAACATCTAACAATAGTACGTCTTTTACGTCTCCTTGTAACACACCCGCTTGAATAGCAGCACCCATTGCAACAACCTCATCAGGATTTACAGATTTGTTTGGTTCTTTTCCAAAGAAATTTTTAACTTCCTCTATTACTTTTGGCATTCTAGTCATTCCACCAACAAGTATTATTTCATCAATTTCGCTTGCGCTTAAACCAGCATCTTTAAGAGCTGTTTCGCAAGGCGGAATAGTTCTAGAAATAAGATCTTCAACAAGAGCCTCAAGTTTTGCTCTAGTCATTTTCATATTAATATGTTTTGGACCTGTCTTATCAGCTGTAATAAATGGTAAATTTATTTCAGTCTGAGCAGCAGATGATAATTCAATTTTTGCTTTTTCTGCAGCTTCCTTAAGTCTTTGCAGTGCTAATTTATCTGATTTTAAATCAATACCATTTTCTTTTTTGAATTCAGTTAATAGATAATCAACAATTGCATTATCAAAATCTTCACCACCTAGGAAAGTATCTCCATTTGTGGATTTAACCTCAAATACTCCGTCTCCTAACTCAAGAATCGATACATCAAAAGTACCTCCACCTAAATCATAAACAGCAATTTTATTATTTGTCTTTTTATCTAATCCATATGCAAGTGATGCTGCTGTTGGTTCGTTAATAATTCTTAAAACTTCTAAACCTGCTATTTTACCAGCATCTTTAGTTGCTTGTCTTTGTGCATCATTAAAATAAGCTGGAACAGTTATCACAGCTTGGGAAACTTCTTGGCCCAAATATTTTTCAGCAGTCTCTTTCATTTTCTGAAGTGTAAAAGCAGAAATTTGAGATGGTGAATATTTGTTACCCTTAGCTTCTATCCATGCATCTCCTTTATCAGAGTTAACGATCTTAAAAGGTGCAGTCTCAACATCTTTTTTAACAGAAGGATCATCAAAGTTTCTTCCGATTAACCTTTTGACAGCAAATATTGTATTTTCAGGATTTGTTACCGCCTGTCTCTTTGCAGGTTGGCCAATTAATTTTTCGTCATTATCTGAAAATGCAACAACAGAAGGAGTTGTTCTTGCCCCTTCAGCATTTTCTAAAACTTTTGCCTGTGTACCCTCCATTACAGCTACACATGAGTTAGTTGTTCCTAAATCTATTCCTATTACTTTGCTCATTATTTAATACCTTACCGACATATAAGTGCTAATTATTAGACTACAACCGTCTATAAAATTTAAATTTTTGTTGTTTTTATTGGTTTTTTTCATCTATTTGTTCTTTTTGTTCCACATCTTTAACTTTTTTCTTTGAAACACCTACTAAAGAAGGTCTCAATAATCTTTCTTTCATCATAAAGCCTTTTTGAATTTCTTGTACTATGGTTCCTGGCTCTTTTGTATCATCCTCAACTTCCATCATTGCTTGATGAAGGTTTGGGTCAAGTTTTTCATTAATAGATTTAATAGGATCAATATTATTTTTTTTAAATATCGACAGCATATCATTGTTAATAATATCTAAATGATCTATGATTTTTTTAAGTGCTTCAGTATCTTTTAATTTATCATCATTCTCCAATGCAGCTTTTGATCTCTCAAGGTTATCTAATAAGTTTAATGCCTCTTTTGCAAAAGAGTATCCACCATACTCGTATGCATCTTCTTTTTCTTTCTCAAACCTTCGTCTCTGATTTTCCATTTCTGCAAATGTTCTTGCTAATTTGTCTTTAAGTGTTTCTAGCTCTTGTTCTGGAGTTAGCTTTTCATCGACATTTTTCTCCGCCTCTGAATTTTTATCTTCACTCTTTTGAGCTTCAACATCATTTTCGACTGTTTTATCATCTAACTGGTCGTCTTCAGTTTTACTACTATTTATATTTTCTTGTATTTCTTCTTTGTCCATATTGTTTATATGGTAAGAAAAAGTATAATTTCTAGGTGTCTAAAAAAAAAATAAAAGAGATTTTCATTGGCTCAAATAATAAAGGAAAACTTAGGGAAATTGCGGATTTATTACCTAAAAGTTTAAAAATTTATTCAAATTTGGACTTTAAAATACCAAGTCCAATAGAGACTGGAACTACATTTACGCAAAACTCTCTTTTAAAAGCAAAATATTTTTCAAAAAAAACTAGTAAAATATGTTTATCAGATGACTCTGGAATTGAGATTGATATTTTAGATAAAGCACCAGGCGTGTATTCAGCAGATTGGTCAGGGAAAAAAAGAAATTTTAATTTAGCTATTAAAAAAGTTTACAAAGAAATTTCTAAAAAAGATAAAAATTGGAAAAAAAAGAAATTGAGTGCGAGGTTTATTTGTGTACTCACTATCTTTTGGCCAAATGGTAAATTTATAAGTAAAATTGGTAAAATTGAGGGACGAATATCTAATTTAAAGAAAGGTAAAAATGGTTTTGGATATGATCCAATTTTCATTCCTAAAGGAAAAAAATTAACTTTTGGTGAGATGGAACCCAACAAAAAAAATAGAATAGATCATCGTTCAAATGCTTTTAAAAAAATTAGAAAATTTTTTTAAATTTTTTATCCTCAATACTATAAAAGTTTAATTGATGAGTAATAGTATTTTTATTTATTTCAAAGACTCCTATTTTCCCCTTAAATTTATTTTTTTTATAAAATATTTTTTTTGAAATTTTAAAATTATTTTCATAAATTAAAAAATAGACTAATCCTACCAAATCGTAACTTAGAAATGAAAGTTGATCTCCATCTAAACCATAAACTTTATTAAAATCATTCATAAATTTCTCATAATTAGCTTTGTTAATTGAGGGAAAATATATTGGATGTAAAGAATCATCTTTTAAAAGACTTTCATCAAACCATTGATTTAATGTTATATAAAAAATTCTTTTTGATGAAACATCTGTGTATAGAAGAGATGTGGCTACACTTTTTAAATTTTCGTCAAAGTCGGCTATAACAACTGAGTCAAAATTAATATTTCCAAGTGTATCTCTCTTCTCTAAATTTCGTATTTTTTTATCTTTGTCTTTAAATGATAAACCTTCAAGTCTTTTTATTTCAAATTTAAGATTATTTTTTCTTATTTGATATTTAGTTAATTCCTCAATTTGTTTGGTAAGTTTTGTTGGTTCCCGGTCATAATAAAATACTTCTTTATATTTAATTTTAGTTTTATTAATTGCTTCCTCTATTTCTTTTTTAAACTGTGATCTTGGAATTAAAATAATACTTTTTGATAAATTTTTGCTCTTATTAAATTTTTTTATTGTTTGTATTTGTGATATAGCATTGACACCCGCACTGACAACATTTTTTGGATTATCGATTAATTTATTAGTAAAAGATATAAAAGTTACCTCTTTTAAATCATCAAGATACTTAGTACTCTCGTTAAAAACTGGGCCAATGATTATTCTTACACCATCTTTGTATAATTCTTTAGACGCTTTTAAAGCATCAATAGGATTTGATTTAGTATCCCTCGGAATTATCTCCACCCTTTCATCATTAATTTTGTTTATTGCCATTCTTATTGATTTTATAATTTTTTCACCAATTAAAGAATTTTCACCACTTAAAGGAACAATCAATCCAATCTTAATCTTTTCAGATGCAAAAATATTTTGATTAAAAAGACAGTTACTTAACAAAAAAAATATTAACAATTTGATTAAAGTTTTCATTTAAGTTTTAATAATATAATTAGTTAAACAATTCTTATGAATTTGAACAATAATAAATTTAAACCTGGGCTATATTGTGTTGCCACACCAATCGGAAATATGGGCGATATTTCATTTAGAGCTATAAAAATCCTAAAAGAGTCTGACTTAATTTTATGCGAAGATACAAGAGTTACAAAAAAAATACTTCAGAAATTTGAAATAAACAAAAAACTAATTTCAAATCATAAGTTTAATGAAAGTAAAAATTTGGAAAAAGTAATAGAGATTTTGAAAAAAAACAAAATAGTATCATTAGTTTCAGATGCTGGGACACCTACAGTTTCTGATCCTGGGAGAATATTAATTAAAGAGTGTAAACAAAATGAAATTGAAATTTTTCCAATCCCTGGCGCATCTGCAGTAAGTGCTGCAATATCAATAAGTGGTTTTTCTGATAACTTTTATTTTTGTGGATTTCTTCCTGAAAAACAAAATCAAATTAAAAAATTATTTAAAAATATATCATCACTTGAGAGTTCAATTATATTTTTCATATCTCCAAATAAACTTGAAAAAAGAATTAATGATATAAAAGAATTTTTCTGTAACAGGGATATCATAATTTGTAGAGAAATTACAAAATATCACGAAGAATATATTAGAACTTCAGTAAAAAACTTATCTAATGTAAATTTTTCAAGAAAAGGTGAGTTAACAGTAGTTATTTCTGAACCAAAAAAAGAAAAATTAAGTTTCAAAGAACTTGAAGAATCAGATAAAAAAAAGATTAACAAATTAATTCAAAAAATGTCTATTAAAGATATTGTAAAAAAGGTCTCAGAAGATAGAGAAATTTCTAAAAAGCTTATCTATAATTATTGTCTCGAAATTAAAAATGAACATTAGAAAGATCATAATTCTTTTAAGTTTTATAATTCTTTCAAGTTGTGTTGGTTATTCCTCAACAGGAGTTTTAGGAACAGGAGTTTCAATAGCTTTAGATCCTAGAAGTTTAGGTACACAAATAGATGATTCACTAATGCAACAGAATCTGAGGGCAAGATTATTATCAGCAGATAAAAGTTACATTATTTCAGTAAAAACCAAAATACTTGATGGACGAATATTTCTTACAGGAAAAGTTAACTCAGTTGAAGATAAACTTAAAATTACAAAGTTAGCATGGGAAATTAAAGGTGCAAGATCAGTTAAAAATGATTTAAGAATTAAGGAAGATTTTAATTTTAAAAGATCTGCAAAAGATTTGCTTATAACATCCCAACTTAGAGCAGCTTTAATTAGTAGTAAGAAAATTAAAGCAGTTAATTACAATATCGATACCTACAAAAAAAATATTTATATCTATGGAATAGCTCAAAATAATACGGAGAGAGAAGAAGTAACACGAGAGGCTAAGCAGATTTTAGATGTTGAAGAAGTTATAACTAGTATATTTTTAGTTGATGATCTAAGAGTTGTAAAAAAATAAATATTAAATTAGTTTGTTTTCTTATATTTAATCACTCCAGCTGAGTAAGCTGCAACAGAAGCTAAATTTAATATTTCAGAAGTAGAAGATCTTAATGGAGCAATTTCTATTGGTTGAGCTAGACCAATTAATAGCGGACCAATAACTTTAGCACCACCTAATGTCTTCATAATTTTATTTGAAATTGCTGCACTGTGCTGACCAGGCATTACTAAAATATTTGCATTTCCCACTATCTCTGAAAATGGGTACAAATCAGAGTATTCTTCATTAAGAGCAACATCTGGCTGCATATCACCATCAAATTTAAAATCTACTTTTCTTTTTTTTAATATTTCTACAGCATCTCTTATATGTTTTGTCCTACTTGTAATTGGTTGACCAAATGTTGAGTGAGATAAAAAAGCAACCTTAGGATCAAATCCAAATAATCTTGCAACTCTTGCTGAAGATATTGCTATATCAGCTAATTCTTCAGAAGAAGGATACTCATTTACAGATGTATCTCCAATAAAAACAGTTTTACCCTTGCTTACAACCATATTTAATCCAAACATTATTTCACCCTTACGAGCAGGAACTACTTTCTTAATTTTTTCTAGCGATTGGGAATATCTTCTCGTATTACCAGTTACCATTGCATCTGCATCTCCACATTCAACCATACAAGATGCCCAAATTACTCTATCATTTCTAATCATTCTATCACAATCTCTTTCAAGCAAACCTTGCTCTCTATGCATTTTTTTAAAAAGAAATTTTACATATTTGTGTCTCAATTTTTTATCAGTAGAATTCACAATTTTAATATCTAGGTTTTCCCCATAACCAATTTCTTTTAGTCTTTGTTTAACAACGTTCTCTTTTGCAACAATTATTGGAGTTCCTAGTCCACCATTTTTAAATGCAATCGCAGCCTTAAGCGTATTCTCATCCTCACCATCTGCAAACACTACAGTTTTTGGATTTTTTTTAACTTTAGAATTTATCCCTTGTAGAATTGTTACTGATGGATCTAACCTTTGTTTCAATTGTTCAGAGTATTGACTAAAATTTTCTATATTTTTTCTAGCAACTTCACTTTTTATCGCGGCTTTTGCTACTGCAACTGGAATTACACTTATTAGTCTTGGATCAAAAGTGGATGGAATAATATAATCTTTACCATATTTAGGTCTGTCTCCGCCCATTGCTGCCGCTACCTCATCTGGAACTCTTTCTCTAGCTAACTTAGCAATTGCATAAGCTGCGGAAATTTTCATTTCCTCATTTATTGTTTTTGCTCTTACATCGAGTGCACCTCTAAATATATATGGAAAACCAATTAAATTATTAACTTGGTTTGCATAATCCGATCTACCAGTTGCTATAATTGCGTCCTTTCTAATCTTGTAAGCTTCCTCTGGTAAAATTTCTGGATCTGGGTTAGCGCATGCAAATATAATTGGATTTTTTGCCATTTGTTTGATCATTTCTTTTTTTAAAATCCCTGCCGAGGATAATCCTAGAAAAACATCTGCATTTTTTAATGCATCACTTAGGGTTTTATCTTTTGTTTTTTTTGCATACTTTAATTTCCACTTATTTAATCCTTTTCTATCAATACTAATTACCCCTTTGCTATCTATCATTGTTAAATTATTTTTTTTTACCCCTAATTTCAAAAATAAATCTGAGCACGCCATGGCAGATGCTCCTGCACCATTAACAACAACTTTTACTTTAGAAATAATTTTTTTAGTAATATGAATCGAATTAATAAGCGCTGCTGATGTAATGATTGCTGTTCCATGCTGATCATCATGAAACACTGGTATATCAAGAATTTTCTTTAAATTTTCCTCAATTATAAAACACTCTGGGGCAGCAATATCCTCAAGATTGATACCCCCAAAACTTACAGCAAAATTTTTTATACTATTAACTATTTCTTCAGGATCTTTACTGTCAATTTCTAAATCAATAGCATCTATATCTGCAAATCTTTTAAATAATACAGCTTTACCTTCCATTACAGGTTTTGATGCAATTGCTCCTAAATTGCCTAACCCTAAAATTGCAGAACCATTACTTATCACTGCAACCAAATTTCCTTTGGTAGTATAATCATACGCTCGCTCAGGATTTTTATAAATTTCTTTAACCGGAGCTGCTACACCAGGAGAGTATGCTAAAGCCAAGTCTCTCTTCGATGTCATCGGTTTTGATGAATTTATCTCAATCTTGCCAGATTTACTCGAATTGTGAAATTCAAGAGCCTCCTTATCTGAGTAATGTTCAATTTTATTTTTTTTCATCAGGTAAATTAAATATACTATTAAGCTAAATTTAGGACTAATATGATTTATGAACCTGATTAAGTCAACAAGCACATTTAGTCTATTTGTTTTATTAAGTAGAGTACTTGGCTACATAAGAGATTTTTTTATTGCAATATACCTTGGCTCAGGACCATTAGCAGATACTTTTTTTGTAGCCTTTAGAATTCCAAATACTTTTAGGAGATTATTTTCAGAAGGAACGTTTAATGCAGCCTTTGTTCCCTCTTATTCATCAGAACTCCTTAAAGGAAAAAAAAATGCAAACTCGTTTGCAAATACAATTTTCAATTTATTGTTATTAGGCTTGTTCTTTACAATCTTAATAATTGAAATTTTCATGCCAACTTTTATAAAAGTCATTGCACCAGGATTTTCAAACGATACAGAAAAATTAAGTATTGTGATTGATTTAACGAGAATCACTTTCCCATTTTTATTTTTTATTAGTCTTGCATCCTTTTTTTCAGCAATTTTGAACTCACATAATAAATTTGCAGTTGCAGCTGCAGCACCAATTATTCTTAATATATTATTAATAATTTGTTTATTATATGCTGAAAACTTAAGTGATAATCTGGTTTATTACTTATCTTATTCAGTAACACTTGCTGGGCTTCTTCAATTCATCTTTTTGTTAATTTTTGTCAAAAAATATTTTGTAATAAACCTAAATTTTAGATTTAAAATAAATGATAAAGTTAAAAAATTTTTTGGTAAACTTTTACCAAGTATATTTTCATCAGGTGTTACTCAAATAAATATTCTAGTCGGAACAATTATTGCATCATTTCAAGCAAGTGCAGTTTCTTATTTATACTACGCAGATAGAATTTATCAGATAAATTTAGCAATAGCCGGTATTGCTATAGGAACTGTAATACTTCCAAACTTAAGTCGCCATATTAAAAGTAATAACTCCTTAAAAACAATAGAATTACAGAATAAAGCTTTAGAGTTAAGTTTGTTTTTAAGTTTACCAGCCTCACTTGCTTTAATGATTGGTTCTGAACAGATAACATCTGCATTATTTGGATATGGTTCATTCGATAAGGTAAGTGTTAGTAATTCTGCAAAAGCTTTATTTTATTTTTCTTTTGGCCTTCCAGCGTTTTCTTTAATAAAAATATTTTCAACATTTTTATTTGCAAGAAATGATACTAAAACACCATTCAAATATTCTTTAATTTCTGTAATTTTAAATATTGTAATTAGTTTAATATTTTTTTCTAAGGTTGGTTTCATTATAATACCAATCGCAACAACAATTTCCTCTTGGTTTAATGGGATTATTTTATTGGTTTTTGTACTTAACAAAAATTACTTTAAATTTAGTAATAATTTTATAATTCAAATTACAAGGATTATTTTATCAAATATATTTACAATTTTAATATTTTATTTTTTAATAAATTTTCTTGAAAACTCTTTAGACTATGTAAATAATTTTAAATTTATTTTTATTATTTTGATTGTTTTGTTAACTTTTGTTTCATACATAGGATTTTCAATTATTATAAAAGCCTTTAAAATTTCAGATATTAATTTAAAGTATTAATAGATGTCCAAAAAAATATTTTCTGGTGTTCAGCCTACAGGTAATCTCCATTTAGGTAATTATCTTGGTGCTATTAAAAATTTTGTTGATTTAAATAATGATGAAGAAAATAAATGCATATTTTGTGTTGTGGACTTACATGCGATAACAGTAAAACAAGATAAAGGTCAATTAAGAAGCAATATTCGGGAAACAGCTGCAACATTTATAGCAAGTGGTATAGATCCAAAGAAAAGTATTATTTTTAACCAATCGAAGGTTCATGCTCATGCAGAAGGTTCTTGGATACTAAGCTGCATGTCACCAATGGGATGGTTAAATAGAATGACGCAATTTAAAGAAAAAGCTGGAAAAGATAAGGAAAAAGCTTCTGTTGGTTTATATATTTATCCTATATTAATGGCTAGTGATATATTACTTTACGATGCAACGCATGTGCCTGTTGGTCAAGACCAGAAACAACACTTAGAATTAACAAGAGATATTGCTCAAAAATTTAATAAGGATTTTAACTGTGATGATTTTTTAAAAGTTCCAGAACCATTAATAAAAAAAAATTTTTCAAGAATAATGAGTTTGAAAGATGGTTTAAAAAAAATGAGTAAATCAGATCTATCAGATCTTAGTAGAATTAATTTAACTGATACTAAAGATGAAATTACCAATAAAATAAAAAAAGCAAAAACTGATTCTTTACCAATACCCAATCAAGAGCAAAAATTAAAAGGTAGACCTGAAGCTGAAAATCTACTTGGTATTTACTCCAGTATTTCAAATCAAACTTTAGAAGAAACTTTAAATGAATTTGGTGGTAAAAATTTTTCAGATCTAAAAAATAAATTAGCTGAAGTTTTATCAAGTAAAATTTCTCCAATTTCTGATGAAATAAAAAAATTGATTAACGATCAAAATTATCTAGATAAAATTCTCGCAGAAGGAGCAAATAAGGCTGAAGAAATTGCAGGAAAAAAAATAAAAGAAATGAAGAAAATAATAGGTTTTTAAATTCTTTTAATTTAAGAATTTATGACTATATAAGAAGTATGTTTATTCAAACTCAGAAAACTCCAAATCCAAATTCCCTTAAATTTCTTCCAGGTAAAAGGGTATCAAACGACGGACCTTATGAATTTTTAAATGAAAACCAAACAGAAGTTCCTTTATTAAAAAATATTTTATCAATTAATGGTGTTACAGGAATATTTTTGAGTGAAGAATTTTTATCAATTAATAAAACCCAAGATGAAAAATGGGAAAATATAAAACATATAGTTATTTCACATTTAAACGAATTTTATGATGAAGGTAATGAATTTATTATAAATAAAAAGTCAGAATTAGACAAAAGTAATGATTATGGTGAAATTGAAAATAAAATTATTAAAATATTAGAGACTAAAATTAGGCCAGCTGTTGCAAGAGATGGAGGAGACATCACATTCAAAGAATTTAAAGATGGAAAAGTTACAGTTATATTAAAAGGTAGCTGTTCAGGGTGTCCATCTTCAACTTTAACTTTAAAACAGGGAGTACAAAATCTTCTTTGTCATTATATTCCGGAAGTTAAAGAAGTTTTAGCTGTATAATATCTTTACTATCAATTATAAGAAATTAAGAGAGATATGAAAAAACTTTTAAAGAAAAAACAAGATAGCAGCAATCTAAATTTTTTTAAAACTTTATTAACAAGTTTAGTTATAATCCTAGTATTTTCAATTTTACCAAACTCAATTAATTTCATAAAACAAAATTTGAAATCAAATGAAGTTGTTTTTAATTCCTCTAAAAAGAGTTTTGATGAAATATTAGATAAGCAAAATAAAAAAAACAAAATAATTAATGACAATATAAAGGATAGATTTTCATGGAATATTTTTGACGATATTGATGTTTTTGGAAAAGATGAAGAAGATCAAGACCCTCAAAGATTGAGTGCATCAACCATTGAAGAACTATTCAGAGAAAATGGATATAATTTAGATACTGTAAAAGAAACTAAATTAGTTAATGCGGGCAATCAATTAACAAAATTACCTAAAGAACTTAAAAATATTGAAAGTCCAAAAAAAAGAAAAAAACTATTTATTAAAATTGTATTACCATTAATTATTGAGGAAAATCTTAAAATAAGATTTGATCGAAAAAAACTTTTTGAAATTTTAAATAAAAATAATACTTCCATACGTGATAAAGCATGGCTAGAACTTAAATTTAAACAGTATGGTGTTAAAAATAGCGATTTTGCAAAACTTAAAATAAGAATGGATGAAATACCTGCTTCATTAGCAATAGCACAAGCGGCCAAAGAAACTGGTTGGGGGAGCTCGAGGTTTGCACAAGAAGGTAATGCATTATTTGGACAATGGACTTGGTCAGGGGAAGGGATTAAACCTTTAGATGTTGAAAAAGACGAAAAACATAAGGTTGCAAAATTTAAAATCTTGAAAGCGTCAGTGAGAGCTTATCAAAGAAACTTGAATACACATTCTAGTTACAAAGAATTTAGAATTGAACGAGCAATTCAAAGAGATAATGACGAAAAATTAGATAGTTTAAAATTAGTAAATTTTCTGAAGAATTATGCTGAAACAGGGATAGAATACACCGAAGTTCTTAAAAAAATTATTAAACAGAATTCATTAAAGGACTTTGATGATGTGGATATTTTACCAACAAGCTTAAAAATGAAAAATTTAATTTAGAGTAAATTGAGCCCCAAACCATCTCCATTTATCCTTATCTTGCATTGAGCAATTAATTCTTCCTCTTCTTGGTAAAAATTTTTCAGTAAAAATAACCTCAATTCTGTTTTTTATATAATTTAGTTTAGAATCTTTCCATTCCCCACCTTCATTAGAAAAGCAATTTATTTTATCAATATTTGGTTGATCATCAAAAAATTCTATTATTAAATTTGGTGGATTATTATCTTCTGATAAAAATTTTTCCTCTGGATTTATAACTTTATATTGAATTGGTAAAAGATTTATCAAAAATTTAAACCTTTCTAAGTCTCCATATTTTTCATTTATTGGAAATCTAGGTAACTCATATTTATCTTTATTTAAATCTATCACTCCTGAATGCTGACCAAAAGCATAGTCAAAATTTTTTGTAATATATTTTTTTTGTTCTAAACTATATTCACCAAATGGGTATGAAAAAAACTTCGAATTATAGCCCAGCTTCTTTTCAAATATTTGTATTGATTTAAGAATATCTTTTTCAAATTTTTCAAATTCATATTTCACTAAATAATCATGTGAATGAGAGTGATTTCCAATAAATACAAAATCTTCTTTTGATATCTCTATAATTTCGTCCCAACTCATATAACCATTTTTACCCACAGACTCTGTTGAAACAAATAAAATAAATGGAATTTTATCTTTTTTTAGAATTGGCCATGCATTTAAATAAAATGACGAAAATGCATCATCAATTGTAAGTAAAATTTTTTTTTCTTTACTTATTCTATTGAACTCAAGCTCAAAATTTTTTGGATTAAGAATTGACATATTATTTTCTTTAATAATATTTATATGTTTTTTAAAAATATCAATTTTGATATTTGTCGATGGGTACTTATTTTCCTCAAATCTATGATACATTAAGGCTAATATTCCCTTTTCTTCTGGTTCATATTTTTTGTTTACAGTCTCTGCATAAGCATTTAAAAAAAAAAGATTAAAAATGATTAACTTAATAATAGATGCGGCTAATGAAAAAATTGTTTTTGTGATCATAGCTAATAAACAATCATATACTACGAGATATCTAAACAGTAGAGAAAACTTTGATAAATTTATGAAACTGCTTTTGTATTTTCTAAATAAAAAAAAAATAAAAATAAGTAATATTGGCAGAATTTATGTCAATTTGGGACCTGGAAAATTTACTAGCCTTAGAATTTCTTTATCAATAGCTAAAGCTATATCTTTTGCAAATAAAGCTATCTTAGTTGGCTTTTATTCAAAGGATTTAATTAATAAAAATTACAAAAATTTAATAAAATTATATAAAAATAAAAGTTTGATAAAACCTATATATTCGAGTTAAAATAAAATATGTCTCAAACAATAGAAGATATTTGTAACAAAAAAGGTGTAAAACTTACAGATCAGAGAAAAGTAATTGCTAAAGTCTTATCAGAGTCAAAAGAAGTTTATGGAGAATCTGACCATCCAGATGTCGACGAATTATATCAGAGAGTTTCTAAATTAGACTCTAAAATTAGCATTGCTACAATTTATAGAACAGTAAAGCTTTTTGAAGAATCTGGCATACTCACTAAACATGACTTCAAAGGTGGAAAAGCAAGATATGAAACATTAGTTGAAAGCCATCATGATCATCTCATAGATATTAAAACTGGAGAAATTATTGAATTTGTAGATGAGGAGATTGAAAAGTTACAAAAAAGAGTAGCTGAAAAGTATGGATACAAATTAGTTGATCATAAACTTGAACTTTATGGAATCAAAAAAAAATAAATGGATAATTTTGAAGTCTTAAAACCTTTTGGCCCTTCAATTGTGAAAGTAAAAATGTCAAGTCAGATGATTAATGAAATAAATCATTATGTTGATTTAGTAATTAAAGATGAGCAAAAGATTAAAAGATTAGATGAAGGAGAAAAACTTATAGGAAAGGTTCAACAAGAGTTTTTGATGGAGGTGGATTTTATGAAAAAAATTAAATGGGCTGAATTTTTAGCTTCTAATGTTTCTATTTGGGCACAAGAAGAATTAAAAAAAGAAATTAAAAATTTCCAATTAATTAAGTCTTGGGTAGTTAGACAATTTCAAAATGATTATAATCCAGTTCATTGGCATAGTGGGGATATATCAGGAGTTGGTTACTTAAAGGTTCCATCTCATTTAGGCAATACATCACAACCTGACAAAAAAACTAATGAAAATGGAAAGTTGCAATTAATATCTGGATCTCCAAACTTATTTTCAAAATCTACTTATTTGGTAAAACCAGAATTAGGAGATTTTTATTTATTCCCAAATTATTTAATGCATACTGTATACCCATTTTCAGGAACAGAAGAAGAGAGAAGATCGGTATCTTTTAATGCTAAAATTGAATTTTTTAACTAAATTATGAAGAGTAAAAAATTATTCATTAAAACATTTGGTTGTCAAATGAATGAGTATGATTCAAATAGAATCCATGATTCTTTAAGCAAGTTGGGTTTTGTAAAGACTAATAATCAATCAAATGCAGACTGTTATATTTTAAATACGTGTCACATACGCGATAAAGCAAAAGAAAAAGTTTACCACGAAATTGGTAGAGTTAAAAAATTGTATAGAGACAAAAAAAAACCGATAATGGTAGTTGCAGGCTGTGTTGCACAGGCTGAAAACGAAGAAATGATAAAGAGGGAACCATATATAGATATTATATTAGGTCCCCAATCTTATCATAAAGTTAATGACCTATTAACAAAACATATGGTAAATTTAAAACAGGAACAAACAGAGTTCGATACTGTTGCAAAGTTTGGATATTTTGATCAAATTAAAAATAATGATAATAAAGTATCAACTTTTTTAACAATTCAGGAGGGATGCGATAAGTTCTGCCATTTTTGTGTAGTGCCTTACACTAGAGGACCTGAATATTCTAGACCATTTCAAAAAATTATATCAGAAGCAGAACAGTTAATAGAAAATGGTGCAAAAGAGATCACATTGCTTGGTCAAAATGTTAATGCTTATTCATATAAAGAAAATTCTAAAGAATTTCGAATCTCTGATTTAATAAATCATTTAAATCAATATTCAGAATTAGAGAGAATAAGATATACCACCTCACATCCAAGAGATATGACTGATGATTTAATAGATTGTTATTCGTTCAGTAAAAAATTAATGCCTTTTGTTCACTTACCTATTCAAAGTGGCTCTAATAAGATGTTAAAATTAATGAATAGAAAACATACAGTTGAGGATTATTTAGAAGTTTATGAAAGATTAAAGAAAATCAATAAAGAGATAGAATTTTCCAGTGATTTTATTATTGGTTATCCTGGAGAAACTCAAAAAGATTTTGAAGATACATTTGATCTGATAAAAAAAATAAAATTTATTAATTCTTTTTCCTTTATATTTAGCCCTAGACCTGGAACAAAAGCATCAAAATTAGAGATGATAGAAAAAAATATTGCTAAAGAAAGACTGACATTAATTCAGAATGAATTATTTAATAATCAAATAGAAATTAACAAATCATTAGAAAATCATACAATAGAAGTACTTGTTGAAAACATAATGGAAAAGCAAAACAAATTATTTGGAAGAAATAAATATATTTCACCTGTAATTTTTGATGGAAATAAAAGTCATATTGGTAAAGTAGTAAAAGTAAATGTTCAAACTAGTAACCAGAATACCTTATTTGGTTTAATAGATAAAAAAATGGAAGCTGCTTGAATTGAGTAATTTAAACAAAAAAAATATTATTTCTGAGCTGAAGTTTGTATACTCTGAAAATAATTCATTAAGT
>CABYOT010000008.1 GCA_902520695.1 uncultured Pelagibacteraceae bacterium | reverse complement strand
ACAATTTCACACAGACTCCTCTTATACAAAAAAACCTCCTAGATACACGATGTTACTTTCAAAACTAGTACCTAAAAAAGGTGTTGCTAATACTGACTTTTCTTCGCAGTACTTAGCTTATGAAAAATTATCAAAAAATTATAAGAATAAGCTTAAAAAATTAAAAGGCATCTATTCTTCGCATGGACCAATATCAATTACAACAGTTGAGAGAGAAAAAGAAAAAGGAAAAATATCTAAAGAACTGATTTCCAGACATAAAATAATTAGAACTATTAAAAATAAAAAAACTATATACTGTAGCCCAGGGCACTTTTTAAAATTTAATACGCATATGACTAAACAAAAAAAAGAACTAAAGAAATTCTTATTCAATCATCAGACAAAAAAAACCTTTCAATATTCATTAGAATGGGAAAAAGATCAGCTTGCTATTTGGGATAATAGAGCCATGCTCCATCAGGCTACACCGTTTAAAGGTAATAGAATACTTCATAGAATAACAATACTTTAATAAAATGTATTCAATATTTCTTGGGTTAACACCTTTTATCTTTATCACACTATTTGGTTTTGTTTTTGGAAAACTTAAAATTTTTGATTTAGGTCATGCAAAAGTTTTAAATTTGTTTTTATTCTATGTAGCGGTCCCTGCCTTAATTATTAAATTTGTTGCTCAAAGTGAAATAGGCCAAGTTGATATAAAACAAATAGTTTCTTATTTTTTAATGCAAGGAAGTCTTGGGTTTTTAACATTTTTATTAACATCTAAGTTTTTTAAAAGACCTATTCCAGAATCTATTATATGGGTATTGATGGTAGCACTATCAAATCATGTAACATTATTATTACCTATTACAAAAATCTATTTTGGCACTGAAGTAATAACTCAAGTAACAAGTATAATATTAATGGATGGGGTTATTTTATTATCTGTAATTGCTTTTTTTTTAGAACTTACTACTAAAAAAAATATTCGTTTAACCATATTTATAAAGAACATAGTTCTTAATCCAATGATATTTTCAATCTTGATTGGTCTTTTACTATTTGTATTTAAGATAAATATCGACGATACGCCAATAGACTACGTACTTTCTGTTTTGGCAGCTTGTGTTTCGCCTATAGGACTTTTTGCAATTGGTATCACATTATCTTTTTACACACATAAAGTTATTAATAAATTAACTGCTTCTATATCTATATTGAAATTAGTTGTTTCACCAATCATCCTCTTGATAATCGGCTTTATTATATTTGATGCTGGGCTACCTGAAAAAATTCCTGGTGCTTTTTTTGTTAGTGTTGCACCATGTGGTCATACAGCTGTCGTATTGTGTTCTGCCTATAATGTAAGTCCTGAAAATATAATAAAAGCTTTATTTATCTCAACTTTTGCATCATTTGTTACAATATTTTTTGCTATTCAATATTTAACAACCTAAGTTAATTAATATTATCTAAGATTTTATTAGCACATTCTTTTGTATTGCTATCACCATCTAGATCTTTAGTTCTATTTTGTTTTTCTAGCAAAGTTTTTTCGATTGAGCTCACTATTCGTGTGGCAGCTTCTTTTTCGCCTAAATAATCTAACATCATAGCGCCAGACCAAATTTGACCTATTGGATTTGCAATACCTTTTCCAGCAATATCAGGTGCTGATCCATGAACAGGCTCGAATAAAGAAGGATGTTTATTTGTTGGGTTAATATTTCCTGATGGAGCTATACCAATTGTTCCAGTACATGCTGGACCCAAATCGGATAAAATATCTCCAAATAAATTTGATGCTACAACAACATCAAACCACTCTGGTGTTAAAACAAATCTTGCAGCTAAAATATCGATATGAAATTGATCTGTTTTAATCTCAGGGAAATCTTTTTTATTTTCATAAAATCTTTGGTCCCAGTATGGCATGGTTATAGAAATACCATTTGATTTTGTGGCATTAGTTAATTTTTTTCGATCTCTTGTTTTTGCTAATTCAAATGCAAATTTTTGAACTCTATCTATTCCATGTTTAGACATTATAGTTTCTTGTATTACAATTTCTCTTTCAGTATTTTGATACATTTTTCCGCCGACCGAGGAATATTCGCCCTCTGTATTTTCACGCACTATCATCATATCTATGTCGCCAGGTTTTTTATTTGCTAAAGGTGCATTTACTCCTTCAAATAATTTTACTGGCCTTAAATTGATAAATTGATCAAATTCTCTTCTGAACTGGAGTAGGGAACCCCATAAAGTAATATGGTCTGGGTATTTATCTGGCATACCTACTGCACCAAAAAATATTGCATCATGACTACCAATTTGTTGTTTCCAATCGTCAGGTAGCATTTTTCCATACTTTTCATAATAATCGCATGATGAAAAATCAAATTCATCAATCTTTAATTTAAATTGATGTTGATTTGCTACTTCTTTAAGTATTTTTAAAGCTTCTGGAACAACCTCTTTGCCAATACCATCTCCAGCTATTGAAGCGATTTTGTATTCTTTCATCCTTACTTAGTAAAAGTATCGTTAAATTGTTTAGCTACTCTTACAAAAGTAGTACATTTACTAAGTTGTTTAAGAGAAGGGGCTCCCACATAAGTACAGCTACTTCTGATACCACCAAGAATATTATTTATCGTATCTTTAATTTTTCCTCGATATTTAATTCTTACTGTTCTACCCTCACTACTTCTATAGTCAGACAAACCCCCGTAATGTTTCTTATTTGCTATGTCAGAACTTGATCCATAAAATTCTATAAATTTATGACCATTTGATTTTATTAGCTTACCTTCGCCTTCATCGTGACCAGCAAACATTCCTCCAAGCATCACAAAATCTGCACCACCACCGAAAGCTTTTGCGACATCACCAGGACAAGTACAACCACCATCAGCAATTATATGTGCTCCTAAACCATGGGCAGCATCAGCACATTCAATGACAGCACTTAGCTGAGGATAACCAACACCTGTTTGAATTCTTGTAGTACAAACACTGCCTGGTCCAATTCCAACTTTTACAATATCTGCTCCTGATAATACTAGCTCTTGCGCCATATCAGCTGTTACAACATTACCAGCAATAATAGTTTTGGTAGGATATTTATCTCTTACAGATTTTAAAAATTTACTGAAGTGTTCAGAATAACCATTTGCAACATCAATGCAGATAAACTTTATGAAACTATATTCTTTTAAAATTTTATCTAAATTTTCAAAATCTTCTTTTTTTATTCCAATACTTAAAGCAATATTTGGATAAATAGATTTTATTTTTTTGAATTTTTTAATTTTTTGAATGTTATGCTGTTTGGTTAAACAAGTAATCATTCCATATTCAGAAAGTTTTTCAGCTATACCAAGTTCACCAACACCATCCATATTTGAGGCCATGATAGGAATTCCAGACCATTCATTATTGCTATACTTAAATCTATAAGTTCTTTTTAGATTCACATCTTTACGACTTTGAAGAGTACTCCTTTTGGGTCTAAAAAGTACATCTGAGTAGTCTAATTTTAGTTCTTCTTCAATTCTCACGAGTCCGAATTTATACAGGGGCTCAAAGCAAATTCAAATTAATAATTAATATTGATGCAAGGTTTTCATTGGCTATAATTTAAAAAATACATATTATTAAGCATGTTTAATGGTTTTAAATCAAAGTATGTAAAGGTAAAAAAAGGTAAGGTTTTTTGTAGAGTTGGTGGTGAAGGTCCACCATTACTTTTACTACACGGATACCCACAAACACATTTAATGTGGCACAAAACAGCCCCTGAATTATCTAAAAGATTTACAGTGGTTGCTGCAGATTTAAGAGGATATGGAAATAGCCTAGCCCCAACATCAGATATCAAACATTATAATTATTCAAAAAGAGAAATGGCAAGTGATATGAAACAGATGATGATAAAATTAGGGTTTAACAAATTTTTTGTTGCGGGACATGATAGAGGTGGAAGAGTTGCTCACAGGCTAGCAAGAGACCATAGAAACAATATAATAGCTTTAAGTGTTTTAGATATTTGTCCAACTTTGGACATGTACGAATTAACGACAAAAGATTTCGCAAAAGCATACTTTCATTGGTTTTTTTTAATACAGCCAAAGTGGTTGCCCGAAAGAATGATAATGAGTGATCCACGTAAATGGATGAAAAGTTGTTTAGATAAATGGTCAGGAAATCACAAATTTGGAAAAGTTGAAGAAAATTATTTAAAATGTTTCAAACAACCAAAAAGAATTCATGGATCTTGTGAAGATTATAGAGCTTCTGCGACTATTGATTTGGATCATGACAAACAAGATAGAAAAAAAAAACTAAATATTCCAGTCCAAGTGTTATGGGGAAGTAAGGGAGTAATTGGAAAACAGTTCAAACCAATAAAAATTTGGCAAAGATATACTAAAAGAAAAGTTGTAGGTTGTCCTATAAATTCAGGTCACTTCATCCCAGAGCAAAATCCAAAGGCAACTATTAAACACCTAACTGATTTTTTTTTGAAGAAAATTAAGTAATTAGTCTAACTTGATGTGATCAATAATCGCGCATATCATTCTTGATAATATTAAATTCACCTTTAAATATAGCGAATGTCTTCTTTACTTAAAAATTCAGAATTAACCTCAGAAAAAGCAGATAGTATTGTTTCTGAAACTTTAAACAATTGTGATGATGGCGAGCTTTATATAGAGGATACAAAATCTGAGACAATTGTATTAGATGATAACAAAATTAAAAGTTCAAATTATACATCTGACTTAGGTTATGGTTTTAGAGCTGTAACAGGTGATACAGTCGCTTATTCTCATTCAAATGAAATTTCAGAAAAATCATTAAAAAATTCTAGCGAAAATCTTAAGTCAACTTTAAAAAATAATAGTGGAACATATAATTCAGAAATTAAAAAAACTAATCAGAAACTTTATAAAGACGTTGATCCAATTGAGAGTAAGTCAATGAAATCAAAAATAGAATTGTTGAACAATATGAATGAGTATGCCAGATCAAAAGATAGTTCAGTTAAACAAGTAACAGCAAGCCTTCTGGCAGAAAAGAAAAATGTTGAGATCATTAGATCTGGAGGAGAATTATTATCAGATAATAGACCTTTAGTTAGAATAAATATGTCAGTAATGGTTGAAAAGAATGGTAGAAAAGAAACTGGTGTTTTTGGTATTGGTGGAAGACAAGATTATGATGAATATCTAAAAAATGATAATTGGAAAAAAGTTTGCGATGAAGCTTTTAGAATTGCAAGTACAAATATAGAAAGCAAACCTTCTCTTGCAGGAGAAATGAAAGTTGTTCTAGGACCTGGTTGGCCTGCAATTTTAATTCATGAAGCTGTAGGTCATGGACTAGAGGGAGATTTTAATAGAAAAAAAACTTCAGCTTTTCATGATTTAGTTGGTAAAAAAGTTGCGAGCGATGGAGTTACAATAATCGACGATGGAACATTAGATAACAGAAGAGGTAGTTTAAATATTGATGATGAAGGAACACCAACAGAAAGAACAGTTTTAATTGAAAATGGTATCTTAAAAAATTTCATGCAAGATAGACTAAATGCAAGACTTATGAATACAAAATCAACAGGAAATGGAAGAAGAGAGAGCTATAAACATCTCGTGATGCCTAGAATGAGAAATACGATAATGTTAGGTGGATCAAACACCCAAGAAGAAATGATTAAGTCAGTAGATAAAGGTATTTTTGCTGTTAGTTTTGGCGGCGGTCAAGTTGACATTACCTCTGGAAAATTCGTTTTTAACTGCACAGAAGCTTATGAGATTATAAATGGAAAAATTGGATCTCCAATTAAAGGAGCTACTTTAATTGGTGATGGACCATCTTCTTTAAAAGAAATTTTAATGGTTGGAAATGATATGATGCTAGATCCTGGTATTGGTACATGTGGTAAAGCTGGACAAGGTGTACCAGTAGGTGTTGGACAACCATCTTTACTTATAAATAATATGACTGTTGGTGGAACTCAACTCTAATAAAATGATTAAAGATCAAGAGTATCTAAAAAAAATTGCAGATATATGCCTTAGTAAATCAAAAAAATTAGGTTCATCTGATGCAAACATATTAGTGCAAAGTTCTGTTTCTGAAAATGTAAATGTGAGGAATAAAAAACTTGATGGATCTGAAAGGTCTGAAAATCTTGGAGTAGTTCTTACAACTTATTTAGGTAAAAAAAAGTCCTCTATAGCCTCATCAAATCTTAAAGAAAAAAATTTAGATGACCTAGTAAATAGATGCATTGAAACAATGAAGATTACACCTGAGGATGAATATAATTCATTACCAGACAAAGATTTGCATTTTAAAGGATTAAAAGACTTAGACTTGTATGATGAAACTCATTTAAGCAATGAAGATAAGATTAATTATATAAAAGAGGCAGAAGAGGAGGCTTTTTCAAATGATAAAATAATAAATACTAATGGATCTGGATTTGGTGAGAACAAATCAAATTTTTTGTTAGCCAATTCAAATGGTTTTGCTGATGGATATAAAACTTCTCAATTTACAGCTTATTGTGAAGTTGTTTCTAAAAGCAATGGAAGTATGGAAAGAGATTACGAATATACAAGCAAAAGGTTTTATAGTGATATTTTAAAGCCTAAACAACTTGGATCTATTACGGCTGAAAATGCAGTAAAGAAATTAAATCCAAAAAAAATAAGAAGTGAAAAAATTAGTCTAATATTTGATAAAAGAATTTCAAAAAACTTTTTATCTATTTTTGCAAGCGCAATATCATCAAGTGCAATAGCAAAAGGAACAACATTTTTAAAAGATAAGTTAAATCAACAAGTTTTTAACTCTGAAATAAACATATTAGATCATGGCAATATAAGAAAAGCCAATGGATCACGTTACTTTGATAGCGAAGGTGTAGCAGTAGTTAACCTTGATTTGATAAATAATGGTATTCTTCAAGACTATTTAATTGATACTTATAATGGGAAAAAGATAAATAGAAAATCTAATGGAAGGGCAAGTGGTACAACAAATTTGTATTTTCAAAATGGATCAAAAACATTTGAAGATCTAATCAAATCTGAAAATAAAATCCTGTACATCAAAGAAACTATCGGCCATGGTACAAATATTATTAATGGTGATTATTCTGTAGGAGCATCTGGTATGATGATTGAGAATGGAGAGTTTTCATATCCAGTAAGTGAAATTACAATTGCTGGTAACTTAAATAATATTTTTAAAAATATAACCTTAGCTGATGATCTAGAATTTAATTATGCAACAAATTCACCGACAATGATGGTTGAAGGCATGGTTGTTGGTGGAAAATAATTTCTAAATGAAAAAAATAATAACCATTTTTCTTGCTATTTTTTTTATTAGTAACTCATCTAACTCTAATGAAAATGAAATAAGATTAAATAACTTATTTGAAAAGTTAAAAATTCAAAACCACTCAATTGCAATTGATGCAGAGATGAAAATCTGGGATATTTGGACCAAACATCCTACTAATCAAAATTTAACTTCTTTGCTATCAAGAGGAACAAAATTTATGAACCAGGAACAATATGCTGTTGCCGTAGATATATTTACAACAGTTATTAAAAAAGATCCTAATTGGGCAGAGGCTTGGAATAAACGAGCAACTGTCTTTTATTTAATGGGAAAATATCAAGATTCTCAAAATGATATAGACAAGGTATTAAAATTGGAGAAAAGACATTTTGGAGCATTATCAGGACAGGGTCTTGTTCAAATTAAATTAAAAAATTACGAAAAGGCCTTAAAGAGTTATGAAAAAGTAAAAGAGATTTATCCTTCAATGAGGTCACCTGGAATAATGATACCACAGATTAAAGAATTGATTAAAAATCAATCTGTGTAAATGAAAAAACTAATAATAATATTTTTTATTCATATTTTTGTAGTTAATTCTGCTCATTCTATAGAGGAAATTCTTCCTTCTTTAAAAGAGGGAGGAAAAATAATTTTTATTAGACACGCGCTTGCACCAGGTAATGGAGATCCCGATAATTTTGATTTAAATGATTGCTCTACTCAAAGAAATTTAAATCAAAGAGGAATTGAACAGTCAAAATTAATTGGAAATCTATTTAATAAACACCAGATTAAAATTGAAAATGTCTATTCAAGTGAATGGTGCAGATGTATAGATACAGCTAAATTTGCTTTTAAAACTTATCAAACATTTAGCGCTCTAAATTCTTTTTATGATATTAGATTTGAAGCAAATGAAGAGAGGCAAATAACTCAACTAAGAGAGTTTATTAATCGTTGGGATGGTAATGAAAATATAATTTTTGTTACCCATTTTGTTGTTATATCCTCAATGCTAAATATAGGGACTTCTTCAGGAGAAATAGTAATAACTGATAAGAATTTAAATATTATTGGATCAATTGATACTTTGTAATATATTAACCTAAGATTTATGAAAACAATATTTATTATAGGATCAAAAAAGCATACTTTAAAATACACGAGAAAAATGCCTGAAGGTGAAGTAAAAAAAATGAAATCTTTTGTAACTAATAAAGGTCAGAAGTTAGAAAAAACATCCAAGTTTAAAATTATAAATATTTCAGACGAAAAAACGGCAAGAGTGTTTAAGATTAGTTTATAATATTTAATCCAAAAATAGAGACTAAATGAAGAAATCTAAAAGAAGCAATGTCGACCCATTTATTGTAATGGATGTAATGGAGTCTGCTAGAAAAGCAGAAAATAACGGCAAGCATGTAATTCATATGGAAGTGGGTCAACCAGGAACTCCAGCACCAAAACTTGCCAAACAATTTATTTCAAATGAAATTTCAAATAATGATCTTGGCTATACTGTTACTTTAGGTTTACCAGAATTGAGAAATAGAATTTCTAAATTGTATGGAGATTGGTATAATATTGATTTAAACCCAGACAGAATAATTATAACAACTGGATCTTCTGGAGCATTCATACTCTCTTTTGCAGCATTATTTGATGCTGGAGATAGAGTAGGTATTGCTGCTCCAGGCTATCCTAGCTATAGACAAATTTTAAAGTCACAAGATTTAATTCCAGTTGATATTTTTACAGAATTACAAAATAAATTTCAGCCCATACCCAAAGATATTAAAGAAAATAATTTAAATGGTTTATTAGTAGCTTCTCCTGCAAATCCTACCGGCTCAATGCTTAATAAAAAAAAACTAAAAGAACTTATTAATACATCTCATGAGAATAAAGTGAGTTTTATTAGTGATGAGATTTATCATGGAATTCAATATGAAAATAATCCTACTTCAGCTCTAGAAATTTCAAACGAATGTTATGTTATAAACTCATTTTCTAAATATTTTTCTATGACAGGTTGGAGAGTAGGCTGGATGATTGTTCCTGAAGATCATGTGAGGCAAGTAGAAAGATTATCTCAAAATCTTTTTATTTGCCCCCCACATGTCAGTCAATTAACTGCTCTGTCAGCAATGGATGCAGAAGATGAATTAAACCATAATGTTGATGTTTATAAAAAAAATAGATCAATTTTGTTAGAAGAATTACCTAAGGCTGGCCTAAATAGATTTTCTCCCCCAGATGGTGCATTTTATATCTACATTGATATTTCAGAGTACTCGAAAGATAGTCTTAATTTTTGTAAAGAAGTGCTTGATAAAGCAGGAGTAGCAATAACTCCTGGACTTGATTTCGATCAAAAAAGAGGAAATTCTACAATAAGGTTTTCATACGCTAGAAGCACTGAGGATATAATTGAAGGAGCAAATAGAATAAAAAAATTTATGAAAGAAGAGTATTTAAAATAACAATGAAAACAGCGGTTTTATTTGGCTCATCTGGGTTAATTGGATCTAATTTACTAGATAATTTAATCAACAATAATACTTACAATAAAATAAAAATATTTGTTAGAAAATTACCCTCTATTGATAATGCGAAAGTTGAGGTAATTAAAACTGATTTTTTAGATTTAGACACTTTAAAAGAAAAATTAACAGGTGATGACTGTTTTTTTTGTATTGGCACAACTCATAAAGATACACCCGATAAAAATGAATATAGAAGAATAGAATATGACTTGCCTGTACATTTAGCAAAAATTGCAAAATTTAATTCAATTAGTAATTTTATTTACGTATCCTCAATTGGAGCAAACCCAAAAGCCTCAAGTACATATTTAAAAAATAAAGGACAAGTAGAAGAGAAGCTTAAAAATATTGGATTTTCAAACTTAAGTATTGTTCAACCTTCATTTTTAGTTGGAAACAGAAAAGACTTTAGAATTGTTGAGGTTTTAGGAATCCCTGTGATGAAATTTCTATCTTTATTCTTTTTTGGTGGATTTAAAAAATATACTCCAATAAAAGTTGAGATAGTTGTGAATGCAATGATCAAACTTGCTTCAGGAAATAATAGTGAGCAAACTTATTTGTCTGATAGGTTGCAAGAGTTAGGATCTAACTAAATGAGAAAATCAATAATATCAATATCTTTTTTGATTTATATATTCTGTATTTTACCTTACTCTACTTCAATGGCTTACGAAGAATCTCAATATGATGTAGTATATAAATCTGAAATATACGAAGTGAGACATTATAAAGACCGTCTAGTTGTCGAAGTTGTAAGTAGAAATGATGACGGTAGTTTTAGAAAACTTTTTAAATATATTTCAGGTCAGAACAATAAATCCCAAGAAATTAAAATGACTGTGCCAGTAACACAGGGTGTGAAAGACAATGGATACTACATGCAATTTTATCTTCCATCGAAATTTACAAAAGAGAATGCACCTATACCCACAAATTCAGATGTTAAAATCTCAACAATAGAAGAAGGTTTATTTGCTGTAATAGAATATTCTGGAAGAGCCTCAGATAATAATTTCTTCAAACATAAGGAAATTCTCAATAAAAAACTTTTAGAGGATAAAGTGATCATTAAAGGATCAGCAATAAGAGCAACCTATAATGGGCCTTTTACACTTCCCATGATGAGACGCAATGAAGTCATGTTTAGAGTTGAGTGGAGCAAATAGTTCAACATTTTGTCATATATATTAATTCCTATCTTCTGATAATAAGCATTATCAATAATCAGAAAGGAATTTTATGAAAAAAATTATTCTTATTTTATTTGTATTATTTGGTTTAAACAGCTCTGTTTTTGCTGATGGTCATGTAAAAAGAATTTTATCAACTAGTCAGACTGGTATGGGTAACGATATTGTTTATCCATCAGGAAAAGCAAAGATCACAGCTTTTGAATTTACTGTGCCTGTAGGAGGTCCTGTAGTTCCACATACTCACTCATTCCCTGTTTTAATAATGATACAACAAGGAGAAATTGAACTTACTCAAGGTGGCAAAAGCTATGTTTATAAAGCTGGAGATGCTTTCATTGAAGATGTAGGTATAGCTCATGAATCTAAAAATATTGGAGATATTCCTGTCAAAGCAATTGTTGTTGCTATGGGTGTTGAAGGTCAAAAAATTATGACCCCAGTAAAATAGATTGGTGGATAAGTAAATTTTCAAATATGGGGCAGTTATTTTTACATGCCCCATATCTCATTTTTTAAGCTAAAACTTTTTAGCCTCTTTCTTTATGTGAGCTAATGTTTCTCCAGAGTTTTTTCCTGATTTGATAACATATCCACTTGTGCCATTTGCATTAGTTTCTACAGTTTTCAAATTTCTAAACATAAGTTGATTTAGCTTAGCGTTCTTTGAGCCTCGGCTAAACGAACTTAACACTCTGTGCATTCTCTTCATACACTCTCCTTGTTTGTTTTTCCAAAACTCGCTTTTAACCGATGCGATATCGATCTCTTTTTCACCATGAGATATGGTAAAAATAATTTATCTTTTAAGAATTTTAATTTCAAATATTTAAACTTTTTTTATGACCAATATGGGTCTAACAATTTACTTTCTACAAAAACTAATACTTTTTACTCAATTTTAAATTTTTAAGTAAAAGTCTATATTTTTCCAGGCTATTAGTTCTATATTTCTCATCCATCAAACTTATTAAATAATCAACAAAATCATAAGACTTAAATGAATAAAACATAATTAAAATTAATTTAGTCATACTTTCCAAAGAAAGTTTATTTATTTCCTCAAAATTTTTTACCATAACGCAGTCAAGCTGAAATAAATGATTGAGTCCCATCATTTTATTATTTCCTAAAATCATTGGTTTGAATACTCTAGTATTTATATTATTAAACATATGAAGCATAAATCCAGAATTTTCTATTAATCTCAAAATTTCAGATGAAAATTTTTCACCATGATATAAAGGAAATGGTGAAGTTTCTATTTGAATCACTTTAACATTTTTAAGTTTTTCTAAACCATTAATTAATATTTCATATTCGTAACCCTGAACATCAATTTTTATAAAATCAATTTTTTCATCTATTTCGTTTAATTTTTTTGTTTTAACTTTTTCCTGAGATGTAATTTTTGCCCATTCCTCAAAACCATGAAATTTTTTAAGATAATCTAAATTAGGTTCTAGAAATGAGGACATTCCGGGCACTTTACAAATATTAAGTATTTTATCTTCACAATCTCCTAGTGCACAATTATAAAATTTTTTATTTGGATCTGTTGTTTTTAATTTTTTATATTCTTCTATATTGGGTTCAAATCCAATAATTTGGCTATATGTTCCTTTGTACAATTCATCAATAAAATCTGTTTTATCAATCGGACTAGCACCAATATCACAAATAATTAATGGTGTTTTATTTTTAATAAAATCTAACATATAAAATTTAGTTTTAAGTATTTTAAATTATAATTTTTTTAAATAAAAATTAATTAGAATTAAATTGAATCCATTTACTATTATTCTTACTAGACTTAATCACTTTTTCTATAAATTTCATTCCGTCAATTCCATCATCAATAGTGGGGTAACAATTTTTTGATTTATCATATTCTTGTTTATTAATATTAGCTGAAAGATCTTTGTAAACATCACTATAAATATTAGCAAAACCCTCTAAATAACCTTCTGGATGACCCTGAGGAATTCTTGTTACATTTTTAGCTTCTTCACTCGTGATATTGCTCCCTCTTGTAATGTTTTGAGCAGGGTTACCAAATTTATTATAACTCAGGTAATTTGGATCTTCTTGCCTCCACTCAATTCCTGCATTTTCTCCATATATTCTAATTTTAAGATTATTTTCATTTCCAACTGCTACTTGGCTTGACCATATTGATCCTTTTGCACCTCCTTTAAATCTTAGCATTATTTGGGCATTATCATCTACTTTTCTCCCTTCAACAAATGTATGAATATCAGCTGAAATTTCATCTACCTCTAATCCAGTGATAAACTTAATCAAATTATAAGCATGAGTTCCAATATCTCCTATACAACCACCAGCGCCGGATCTATTAGGATCAGTTCTCCATTCAGCTTGCTTTAATCCACTATCCTCTGCTTTTGTTGTTAACCAATCTTGTGGATATTCAGCTTGAATAACTCTTAAAGAACCCAAGTCCCCTTTTTGAACTAAAGATCTTGCATGTCGAACCATAGGATATCCAGTGTAATTATGTGTCAAAGCAAATATTAATTTTTTGCTTTCAATTACCTTTTTAAGATCTATTGCTTCTTCACTAGAAATACCAATTGGCTTATCACAAATAATATGTATCCCTTTTTCTGCAAAAATTTTTGCAATAGGCACATGTAAATGATTTGGTGTTACTATTGAAACTACATCAATACCATCAGGTCTAGTTGACTCTTTTTCAGCCATCTCTTGATAGGTTTTATAGATCCTATCATTTTCTAGACCAAGATCTTTTCCAGTTTCTTTTGAATTTTCAAAGTCAGACGAAAATGATCCTGCAACTAATTCATAGTACCCATCAAGTCTTAAAGCTATTCTATGAACACCTCCAATAAAAGCATCTTTACCACCACCAACCATGCCGATGCGTATTTTTCTATTCATTAATTAATGCCAAGCATTTTTTTGTTTGCTTCATTGTCAGCTCCACTACCTGCAAAATCATCAAAAGCTTTTTCTGTTGTATTAATAATGTGATTTTTTATGAATTCCGCTCCCTCTCTTGCTCCATCTTCTGGATGTTTAAGACAGCATTCCCATTCAAGAACTGCCCAACCATCGTAATTATATGAGGTTAGTTTTGAAAATATGGATTTAAAATCAACCTGTCCATCCCCAAGTGATCTAAATCTACCAGCTCTATTAACCCAAGACTGAAAACCACCATAAACACCTTGTTTTCCAGATGGGTTTAACTCAGCATCTTTAACGTGAAACATTTTTATCTTATCATGATAAATATCAATATGAGCTAAATAATCCAGATGTTGCAGAACATAATGACTTGGATCAAAAAGCATATTACATCTTTTATGATTACCAACTCTTTCTAAGAACATTTCAAAAGTTATACCATCATGAAGATCTTCACCTGGATGTATTTCATAACATAAATCAACTCCATTATGATCAAAGTGATCAAGAATAGGCTTCCATCTTTTTGATAATTCATCAAAAGCATTTTCAATTAGACCTTCAGGTCTTTGTGGCCAAGGATAAACATAAGGCCAAGCAAGTGCTCCTGAGAAAGTTACATGTTTATCTATTCCTAGACTGTTTGATGCCTTTGCAGCCATCATCAATTGATTTACAGCCCATTCTTGTCTTGCTTTAGGATTTCCTCTTACTTCAGGCGCAGCAAAACCATCAAAAGCAGTATCATAAGCAGGATGCACTGCAACAAGTTGACCCTGAAGGTGAGTTGATAATTCTGTAATTTCTAGATTGTGTGATTTAGCAATTCCCTTAACCTCATCACAATAATCTTTACTTTCAGATGCTTTTTTTAAATCAATTAATCTACCGTCCCAACTAGGAATTTGTACACCTTTATAACCAAGAGATGATGCCCATTTACAAATATTATTTAAAGAATTAAATGGTGCATCTTCGCCTACAAATTGTGCTAGGAAAATTGCAGGACCTTTTATTTTGTTCATAATTCCCCTTTCTCTTTAATTTTTTACATAAACTATTTTTTACAAAAAAAAATACTAGCAGGCACAAGTCTTCTTGGATAGACTATTCTTAAGAATAATTAAATTAATAGGAGATAAAATGAAAAAAATAATGATTTTATTGTTTGTTTCTCTATTTACTTTTTCTGCAAATTCAAATGCTAAGTCAATCACATTAGGATGGGCCGCTTGGGACCCTGCTAATGCTTTACAAGAACTTACCAAAGAGTTTACAGCGGAGACAGGAATAGATGTCAACTTCGAATTCGTGCCATGGCCAAATTTTGCAGATCGTATGTTGAACGAACTTAACAACAAAGGTAAAACTTTTGACTTGTTAATCGGTGACTCACAATGGATTGGTGCTGGTGCAGTTTACGGACACTACGTAAAATTGAATGACTTCTTTGATAAAGAAGGTATTTCAATGAATGATTTCTCACCTGCAACAGTTTATGCATATTCAACTTGGCCTAAAGGAAGTGAAAACTATTATGCATTACCAGCTATGGGAGATGCATTAGCTTGGGCTTATAGAAAAGATTGGTTTGATAGACCAGAACTTAATTCTGAGTTTAAAAAGAAACATGGTTATGATCTAGGAGTTCCTGCAAATTGGAATCAATTACATGATATGTGTTCATTCTTCCAAGGAAGAGAAATTGATGGTCAAAAAAGATATGGTGCAGCCATTAATACAGAGCGTGGATCTGAAGGTATTACAATGGGTGTTACAGCTGCAATGTATGCATGGGGCATGGAATATGAAAATCCAAATAAACCATATGACATGGAAGGATTTTTCAATTCTCCTCAAGCAGTAGAAGCTGTAGAGTTTTACAGAAAATTATATGAAGACTGTGCACCTCCAGGACACTCTGATGCTTATATGGTAGCAAACTTAGATGCATACAAATCAGGACAAGTTGCATTCCAAATGAACTGGTATGCTTTTTGGCCAGGTGTTTCTAAAGAAGATAGCGACGGCAGAGTTAGTGGTTTCTTTGCAAATCCAAAACAAAACGTAGCTGCTGCCACATTAGGTGGTCAAGGTATATCTGTTGTTAAATATTCAGATAAACAAGATCTTGCATTAGAATATATTAAATGGTTTGCAAGACCAGATGTTCAGCAAAAATGGTGGGATTTGGGAGGATATTCATGTCATAATGATGTTCTAAATTCTCCATCTTTTCCAACATCTACTGTTTATGCACAAGGTTTCTTAGACTCAATGGGGATAGTCAAAGATTTTTGGCAAGAACCAACATTTGTTGAGTTAATGTTACCTATGCAGGAAGCTATTCATGACTATGTAGTTAATGGAAAAGGAACTGCTAAAGGTGCTTTAGATAAAATCATTGAAGAGTGGGTTGAAGTATTTGAAGCAGACGGCAAACTTTAAAAATACTATTTGAAGATAAAAAAAAAGGAGGGGGGATATAATCTCCCCTTTTTTTGTTAAAAAATCATATGAGCGTTAAAAAAAAATTTAAAGGACTGTCTGATAAAGCTGTAGCGTGGCTTTTTATTGGCCCCTCTGTGTTTCTTTTATTAGCAATAAATATTTATCCTTTGATTTACGCAATTAGAATGTCTTTCACAAATTTTTATGCAAATAAAATTGGAAGAGAACCACAATTTGTCGGTTTAAAAAATTATATAAAAGTTCTAAATAAAGAAGCCATATGGGAAAAAATGCAGGTTACTGCAAACTTTATGTTTTGGACTTTGTTACTTCAGGCAGTAATAGGTCTAGGTTTAGCTCTATTATTAAATAGGAAATTTAAAGGTAATGAATTATTAACTACCTTAATAGTGTTACCAATGATGTTATCTCCTGCTGTTGTGGGTGTGTTTTGGACTTATCTTTATAATCCTCAAGTAGGTTTGTTCAATTATGTTGTTAATTTTTTCCACGATTTTGGAAGTTTTGATATGATTGGATCAAGTGTACTTGCGCCATGGTCAATAGTTATTGTTGATACTTGGATGTGGACACCTTTTACAATGTTAATTTGTTTGGCTGGTCTAAGATCTGTTCCAAATTATTTATATGAAGCGGCAGAAGTCGATAGAGCTAGTAAATGGCAACAATTTATTTACATCACATTACCATCTGTATTACCATTTTTATTGTTGGCATTATTATTTAGGGGAATTGAGAATTTTAAAATGTTTGATATGGTCGTCGAACTTACATCCGGTGGCCCTGGGTCAGCTACAGAGCTCGCCTCAATAAATTTAAAAAGAGAAGCATTTGAAAAATGGAAAACCGGTTATAGTTCAGCCTTTGCAGTAATTCTTTTTGTAACGATTTTTGGTTTTGGAAATGTTTATGTAAAAGTAATGAATAAGATAAAGGAACGCTGATGGATACATCTAGATCATATTTAGAACCTTCGTCGTTTTCAAAGAAACTAGCTGCTACAATTATTATTGTATATACAGTAATAACGTTAATTCCTATTTCTTGGATGGTGATGACCAGCTTCAAGAATGTAAATAGTGCAATTTCTTATCCACCTGAAGTATTTTTTGAACCATCATTAGAAGGATATGTTAATTTGTTTACTAATAGATCAAGACAATCTCAGGAATATCTTGACTCACTTCCACCACCAGAAAATTGGTATGAAGAACTAGTTAGAAGTAGAGAGATGGTTATAACAGGACCATCAAAATTTTTAGGAAGGTATTCAAATTCAATGATAATTGGATTTGGTTCAACTTTTGCATCTGTATTTTTGGGTGCTTTAGCAGCGTATGCCTTTTCAAGGTTTAGGGTTCCATTAAAAGATGATTTATTATTTTTTATTCTCTCTACTAGGATGTTTCCACCAATTGCTGTGGCTGTTCCAATATTCATTATGTATAGAAAATTGGGTCTGGGAGATACTCACCTTGGAATGATCATATTATATACAGTAGTAAATTTAAGTTTAGCAGTGTGGCTGTTAAAAGGATTTATGGATGAAATTCCTAAAGAATATGAAGAAGCAGCTATGATTGATGGATATTCTAGACTTCAAGCATTCTTTAAAGTTGTTCTTCCACAAGCGATGACTGGTATAGCTGCAACAGCAATCTTTTGTATGATTTTTTCGTGGAATGAATATGCATTTGCAGTTTTACTTACTCAATTTAATGCACAAACAGCTCCACCATTTATACCTACAATTATAGGAGAAGGTGGTTTGGATTGGCCTGCAATTGGAGCTGGTACAACTTTATTTTTATTACCAGTAATGATTTTTACAATTATTTTAAGAAAACATCTTTTAAGAGGTATTACTTTTGGAGCAGTGAGGAAATAATGCAAGAAGAGAGGTCATTAATGAGAAAAATATTTAGAAGAGTTTACTGGGAAAATTTGTCTACAGTATTAATTTTACTTGGAGTTTTCATGTTGTTACAGCCATTTGCAATGTGGATGTATACTTACTCATTTATTGTAATTTTAGTTGGAACTATAGGTTTCGTAATCACAAGTCACTTCCCGGATTAATATGTCTCAAATTAAAATATCAAATTTACAAAAATCATTTGGAGATTTTACTGCAGTCAAAAACTCAAATTTAACAATTAATGATAAAGAGTTTTTTGTTTTGCTAGGCCCATCTGGATGTGGAAAAACAACAACTCTTAGAATGATTGCTGGATTAGAGTTACCAACATCAGGAGAAATTTACTTAGGCGAAGAAGAAGTTGGAATGTTAAGAGCATCTGAGAGAGATATTGCATTTGTTTTTCAATTGTTCGCACTTTATCCACATATGAACGTAAAAAATAACTTATCTTTTCCTCTTAAAATGCAGGGTTATAGCAGAAGTGAAATTAAAACTAGAGTTGAGGATGCAGCAAAACTTTTAAGAATTGATCATATTTTAAACTCCAGTATTTCATCTTTATCTGGTGGAGATAGACAACGTGTAGCTCTTGGTAGAGCTTTAGTTAGAAGGCCAAAAGCATTTTTAATGGATGAACCTTTAGGTACTTTGGATGCTGAATTTAGAGAATTAATGTGTTTAGAACTCAAGAAATTACATATCGATATTGGCGCTACCACTGTTTATGTAACACATGATCAACTAGAGGCAATGTCATTAGCTGATCGTATTGCTGTAATGGATGGTGGTGAAATCTTACAAGCTGATGAACCTGCGGTAATCTACAATAAACCAGCAACTAAATTTGTAGCGTCATTTATTGGCTCCCCTGGAATGAATTTCATAAATATTGATCAAGGCATTTCTAATGAACAATCGACTTTAAATATAGAGGGAACAAACTTTAACATACCTAAACAGTATGAAATATCAAAAAGTAAAAAAAACTCATTTGGTATTCGTCCTGAAAATTTATCTCTTACTAACGAGGGTGGTCTTAAAGGTTCAGTATTTGGGGTTGAATATTTAGGTTCAAGAAAAATTATAACGGTTAAAACTAATTTTGGAGAAATCAAAGTAAAAACTAATATTTCAACAAGCGTTAAAATCAATGAAAACGTTCAAGTAAAACCTTCTAATAATAACATAATTATTTTTGATGGTGAGACTGACAGATCTCTTAAAAGTGAGTTTATGAATTAATGGCGAAAATCGAATTAAAAAATTTATCTAAAACCTATAATAAAAAAATTGAGGCTTTGCACGATATAAATTTTACCATTGAGGATGGACAGTTTTTTGTTTTATTAGGCCCATCTGGTGCTGGAAAAACTACTACATTAAGATGTATTGCTGGATTAGAGAAAATAGATAATGGAAGTATATTATTTAATGATGAGTCTGTAACTGAAGATCAACCAGCTTCAAGAGATGTTTGTTTTGTATTTCAACAATACTCTTTATATCCTCACTATAGTGTTTATGAAAATTTAGCATTCCCTTTAAGATCTCCAATGAGAAAATTACCTGAAGAAGAAATAAAAACTAAAGTTGAGAGTATTGCGAGCATGTTAAAGATTTCAAATAAACTTAATAATAAAGCTACACAATTATCCGGTGGGGAGATGCAAAGAGTAGCAATAGGACGCGCTTTAGTTCGTGAGCCAAATTTATACTTAATGGATGAACCTCTGTCATCTTTAGATGCTAAATTAAGAGAGAGTCTTAGGGTTGAGTTAAAAAATATTCAAACTAATCTAAATTCAACAATACTTTATGTTACACATGACCAAGCAGAAGCAACCACTTTAGCAGATAAAATTGGAGTTTTAAAAGAGGGTCATTTAGTACAAATAGGAACTCCCGAAGAGATATATGAAAATCCAAATTCTATATATGTTTCACAAAGATTGGGATCACCGAAAATCAATATTCTCCCTGGGAAATTATTTGGAATGAATGATGTACCTACTTTTGGAATAAGACCTGAAAATATTACAATAGGAACTGGTAACTACTCAGCCAAAATTATTTCAATTGAAAATCTTGGTTCAGAAACCGTAGTTGCTTTAAATTTTAAAGACCAAGAAATACTAGTTTCAATTCAAGGTAACTATAAATCATCAATTAATGAGACAATTAATTTTGACATGAATAATGAAAAAGTTTTAAGATTTGATCAAGAAGGAAATAGAATTTATGAGCGTTAGTTTTTTAATTTCTCAAGCAAAAAGTGTCCAAAAAGTTATAGATGAAAATTCTGCAGAAATTGAGATTCTTGATCAAAAAATTGGAGATGGAGATCATATTTTTAATATCCAAAGAGGTTTGAAGTTAGTTGTTGAACTTGAAGACGCTATTAAAGATTTACCATTAGCCAAAGCTTTAAATATGATAGCAATGAAAGTTCTGTCAGGTATTGGTGGATCATCGGGCGCATTGTTTGGAACTTTTTTTATGACTATGGCTAAATCTTCTGATTTAGATAAAGATGTTGATTTTAATAAAGCATGTGAAATGATTATTAGTGGAATTAAAGCCATGAAAGAAAGAGGAAAAGCTGATGTTGGAGAAAAAACTATGATGGATGTTTTATTACCAGTTTCAGAAAAACTAAACGAATTAAAATATGAAAGTGAATTTAAACCAGGTTTAAATGAAGTAATAAAAATTGCAGAAGAAAGAATGTTATCTACAAAAGATATGTTGGCCACAAAAGGTAGAGCTTCTTTTTTAGGTGAACGTGCAAAAGGACATATAGATCCTGGAGCTCGTTCTTCTCAACTTATAATCGATACAATTTGTAAATCAGTAATTAATAATTAGGAGGGAAAAATGAAAAAATTTATAAATAATAAAGATGATTTTCTAAAAGAGAGCCTTACTGGTTTTGGTAAAGCACATAGTGATATTATAAATGTCAATTTAGACCCAAGCTTTGTATCTAGAAAAAATAAAACTAAAGATGGAAAAGTTTCTTTAATTTCAGGCGGTGGAAGTGGACATGAGCCAATGCATGGGGGTTTTGTTGGTCATGGAATGTTAGATGCAGCGTGTCCAGGTTTTGTATTTTCAGCACCAACACCAGATCAGATGCAAGCAGCGGCAGAACATGTAGATAGCGGCGCAGGAGTTTTATTTATAGTTAAAAATTATTCCGGGGACATCATGAACTTTGAAATGGGAGCTGAAATGTATTCTGGTAAAAACGATAGTATTATTACCAACGATGATGTTGCAGTTGAAGACTCTACATTTACTACTGGAAGAAGAGGTGTTGCGGCAACTGTATTGGTAGAAAAAATAGTTGGATCCTTAGCTGAACATAGTGGATCCCTTGAAGAATGTAAAAAACTTGGTGAAAAAGTTAACAAAAACGCTGGTACGATGGGAGTAGCATTTACAAGTTGCACTGTTCCTGCTGCGGGAAAACCTACTTTTGATATTGGCGATGATGAAATGGAATTTGGTGTAGGTATTCACGGTGAGCCAGGAAGAAAAAGAGAAAAAATTCAACCATCAAAAACTATAGTTGGAAATATTTTAGAAGCTATTTTAGACAATTTAAAACCAGAAAAAAATGAAAAGAATTTACTTTTCGTAAATGGAATGGGTGGCACTCCTTTGACAGAATTATATTTAGTTTATGAGGATGCATGTCAAATTTTACAATCTAAAGGTATTGAAGTAACAAAAAGTTTAGTTGGAAATTATTGTACTTCACTTGAGATGCAAGGAGCTTCAATTACTCTTCTCAAATGTGATGATGAAATCTTAAAGCATTGGGATGCTCCTGTTCATACAGCAGCAATGAGATGGGGGATGTAATAATTATATTTTTTAAATATACTAATAATAAATGAAGAAAATATTTATATTTTTAGCTATTTTTTTAATTTCGTCCAATTTTGCATTAAGCAATGTAAAAGAAATTGAAAAAATGTTTAAAAAGGGAGCTAAGTATAATTTAGGTATAAATCAAACTGATACAACAATCCAAGGATTAAAATTAAAACCTCATACAAAAATAAGAGCGTTCAAATATTCAAAGAAAAAAGGTTATGGTTGGACAAATTATGGGATTAAAGTAGTCAAAAAGTCTGACAATAACCCTATTAGATATGGTGATACTGCAATTAGGTTTGAACTAAGACATGAAGATTGTGGTTTTTTATATAAAAATAGGAAAGAGAGAGATTGTGAAAGAAGTACACCACATCATAGAGTTGAGGTAAGTATAGATGAAAAGTCTGCTTTTAAACACAAACAAGAATTTTGGTATACATTTTCATATTATGTCCCAAAAAATTTTAAATTTTACAGAAAGCAGTCTGTCTTTCAGTTTCATTCAACAGAAGGTCCGTATAGCCCACCATTTCAATTAGAGGTTATGCCTAAATGGGGTTTGACGGCTAAAATTTCACCATCACAAGATGTTTATCCAAAAACAGAAGGTGATTGTGGAGGCTCGATAAAAGAAAAGGTAAATTATTGTGAAAATATTTTACTAGAATATATTGTAATACCTTCAAGTGAACTTAACGCATTAACAGGAACATGGATAGATTTTGTAATTCACTCAGTCTGGGATAAGAGATCTTCGGATGATAAAAATAACAATGGTCTTCATGAGTTATTTATCAATGGTGAAAAAAAACTTCATTATGAGGGCCAAAACATGTGGAGAAAAGGTGGAAGTCTTTTAGAGTTTGGTATTTATGGGAGTAAAGATGTTAGACGTTATATGGGTCTTTTACCGAATGAGGAAGATGTTATAAATGTCCCAAGAATTGCTTTTTATGATGAAATATGGGTAAAAAAAAGTTGTGAAGATTTAGATCTCGAAAGACTTGGTTATTCTTGTCAAAATTTATTTAATCAAGACGATAACGTAACAAAACCCGATCAAGCAGATAGACCTGATTAATTTTTCAGTTTTTAAATAATTTAAAGAATCATTAGATCTAGTTTTTGATTTCCAAGTCTTTCATTCCCAGTTTCTGTAACTAGATAAGTTTCACCTAAGTTCATTGCTAAATTATTCTCAGAGTCCATTAGTATCATATGCATAAAAAATATATTTCCTGTTTTAATTACATATGGATTTTCAGTGTATAACATTGGCCAATCCATCCAATTAGGTGAAAAAGTTGCTCCTAAAGAATAACCACAAGCATTCATTCTAGAATTTTTATAGCCTAAATCATCAAAAGTTTTTGCATGAATATCAAATACTTCACCAATTTTATTTCCTGGTTTCAATTTATTTTCACAATTACTTAAAGCCTCAATACAGGCTTCATGCATTTTAAAATGTTTTGGATCAGCTTTACCAATTGGAATAGTCCTAAACATTGCTGAGTGGTAATGTCTGTAAGTTCCCGCCCACTCTATAGTCAATTGATCTCGTGAATTTAAAATTTGTTTTTCAGCTTGGTATCGGCACAGAAGTGCATTTTTACCGGATCCAATTATAAACTCATTTGCAGGATAATCACCACCTCCCTCAAATATAACTTTATTCATTTCAGCTAAAATCTTAGACTCACTTACGCCAGCTTTTGCATGTTTCCAAACCTCATTTAAAGCTTGGTCAGCTAAATTTGCTGCTTTTTTTACATAATTAATTTCTTCATTTGATTTTATAACTCTTAATTTAGTAACTAATTCAGAAGTATCTTCTATTGAGCAGTAATTTTCTAAGGATTTATTCAGCTTTAAAGCATTTCGACCAGTTAATCCGTATGCTTCGTATTCAACTCCAATTTTTTTACCCTTTAAATTTAATTCATCTAAAATAATTTTAAGATCTTCAGTAGGATTTGATTCATTTTTATCAACCCATATTCTAATATCATTAATATTAGAGGTATTTTGTGCCTGTCTTAAATCCGGAGCTCTTGTTAATAAAATTATATTACCTTTTTTATCCAAAACTAATGTTTGAAAAAAAACATATCCAAATGTGTCATATCCAGTGAGCCAATACATCGACTCCTGTCTAAACATAAGGATAGCATCTAATTTTTCCTCTTTTAAAAGTTTAATTACCTTATCTTTTCTATTTTTGAATTCTTCTACAGAAAAATGAAGACCCATTAATTGATAGTTGTTCTAACAGTACCAAGTTTGTCTACTTTGCCTATGTATTCGCCTTTACTTTTAATTGGTACAACACCAACAGTTGAGCCAGTAAATACATAAAAATCTTTATCTAAAGAAACTTTCTCTTTTCTTATTTTGTTAAGAACAAATCTTAAAGAATTAAGTGGGTTTACATAAACAGTATTTGTATTGCCATTCACGTTTAACCCTTTTTTATTTTTTAAATTTGTTTTTAAATTACCAAAATTTATTCTTTTAAATTTTTTCTTAGACCCAACAATAAATTTAATATTTACACCAAAATCACTACATAAATCACCTAAATATTTAATACCTTTTTTTTTCTGTCTAAATCCAACAACCTCAATACAAGGACCCATATGAGTAATAAATTTTGTTATATTTTTTGAATTTAATTTTCCTTTAAAGTCAAAAAATTTTTTTTTAATTATATAGTAAACCTCTACTTCAGTACCTAAAGCATATTTATTAATTTTTACTTTTCCTCCAGATTTAATTAAATTTTTTCCAAATACAGTCGAATGAAATGGCTCTTTTTCTTTTAACTTTTTTAAGAGAGCAATTATTGTACCCCCAGCTTTAAAACCAACTTTTGTATCCTTAATTTTACTTTCACATAATAATCTTAGTTTATGTGCTAATTTTATATTCTTACAAAATTTTTCAGGGATTGGATTTATAAGTTTATTACTATTATAAGCCTTAACTAATTTTTTTGACACTGATTGAATATCATTTTTCATATCTATAGCCTATTGAAGAACTGTCATTGGATCAAGCCTTGTTTGAAACCAGTTTATTCTAAAATCTAAGTGGGGACCAGTTGATCTACCTGTTGAACCAACAGTTCCTATTATATCTCCTTTTTTAATCAAATCTCCTACTTCAACCATCACATTTTCAAGATGAGAATAAATTGTTGATATACCATGACCATGATCCATAATAATTGTGCCTCCAGTATAATAAAGATCATTTTCAGCCATTGTAACCACTCCAGTACCAGAAGATTTAATTTCTGTTCCTTTTTTTGCTGCAATATCTATGCCGTAATGAGGCCATCTTGGTTTTCCATTGAGAATTCTTTGGCTGCCATAAACTCCACTAATTATACCTTCGACTGGCATAATAAATTTTTCAGAAAAAAAAGTTAAATTAGAGTTGATTGCTCTTGCTTCTCCTATTCTTCCATTTTCTTTTTTAATTCTTTTGTAAACAGATTCAGGTGGTGTTACTTTATTTTCAGGTAAACCATCAATTCTTTGAATGTTATACTTACGTTTAAAAACTTTTTTTATTATTTTTTCTGATTTACCGTTAGTTATTTTGGTTATCAAAACATCAAATTTTCTATCTCGATCAATGCCAAAAACAAAGTAACCATCTTCTGATACTTTGACATTTTTTTTATCAATAATTATTTTTGAGTTAGGATCTGTTTTTCCTAAAATAAAATGACCTTGAATAAATTTACCATCAAATTCTATTGCTAAAATATTTGTTGGAAAAAAAATTGCTAGTATTAGCAACAGTTTTTTCATTATTTTGCTGTCCAACCTCCATCTATCAGAATAGATGATCCAGTTATCATTGCAGCAGCATCTGATGCTAAGAAACATACAGCTGTAGCTACATCACTCTCTTTAGCTGCTTTGCCCATAGGAATATTGCCTAGAGCTAAATTTTTGAACTTTTTATTTTTAAAAAATTTTTTTACCATAGGTGTTTCAACAAATGTTGGAGCAACTGTATTTACTCTTATATTTTTTGTTGCTAACTCAACACCCATGCCCTTTGTTAAACCTTCAATTCCAAATTTAGTCATATTGTAAATATTTCTACCAGACATGCCCACATGACCAAGCTGAGATGACATATTTATAATTGATCCACCTCTTTTTTTGTTTTTACTCATTTTTTTTACCACTAACTGTGCAACATTAAAGGCAGCTTTTAAATTAAGATCTACCAAATAATTCATACTTTGTTGTTTTATCTTCTCAAATGGTTCTGGAATATTAGTCCCAGCATTGTTTACTAAAATATCTATTATTTTTATTTTTTTTAATTTTTCCTGTAATTCGCTATAGTTCATTACATCACAATTAATTTTGATTAATTTGCTTTTTACTTTTTTTATGTCTTTTTCTAATTTATCAAGATCAGATGATGTTCTGCTCAAACCAATAATTGTTGCACCTGCTTCAGCTAATGCAATTGAACAAGCACGTCCTAAGCCTTTACCAGCCCCCGTTACAAGAGCATACTTATTTTTAAGATTAATTTTTTTTAAATACATTTAAATAAAAAGTTTTATGTCTGTGTAAATTAATTCAACTGCCACAAACAATATAGCAAATAAACCAACCCACGCTATCCATTTATAATCTTTTATCCATTTGGAAATTAATGTTGCAGCTGTAGCCATCAAAATAATAGATAAAACAAGACCAAATATTAATAGATAATAATGATCTTTGGCAGCACCAGCAACACCGAGCACATTGTCTAAACTCATCGTAAAATCGGCTAGCAAAACGGTCCAAATTGCTTTCAACATTGATGAGTTATCAACTTTAATATTTTCCTCACTACCACCTGAATTCTTAATTACATCTACATAAAGTTTATAAACTATGTAAAGAAGCAACAGACCACCTATAAGTCTTAAACCTGTGATTTGTAAAAGATAAGCGGTTAAAAGTGTTAATAAAATTCTTAGTATTACTGCTCCACCAATTCCCCAAAAAATAATTTTTTTTCTTTGTTCAGGAGGAAACTTAGAAGCAACCATTCCTATAATAATGGCATTATCCCCAGCTAAAATTAAATCTATAAATATTATTTGAAAAAAAATTGTTATTTCTTCGGTCATCTAGCATCTTCTATTATCATATCTGCTGCTTTTTCAGCAATCATAATAGTAGGTGCATTAGTATTTCCTGAGGTTATTGATGGCATGACAGATGCATCAACAATTCTTAAATTTTCTAAGCCATGAGCGACTAATCGGTCAGATACAACTGCATTTTCGTCAGTTCCCATTCTACATGTGCTCACAGGATGAAAAATAGTACTACAAAATTTTCCAGCCTCTTTAGCCAGTTCCTCATTATCCGTAATATGAATCCCAGGTCTATATTCCTCAGGCTCATACTCTTTATAAGCTTTTGAATTCATAACAATATTTCTTGTGATTTTTAATGCTTTACCTGCAATTTCTCTGTCTTCGTCTGTAGATAAGTAATTCATCTTAATTTCTGGAGATACTCTTGTATCGGATGATTTTAATTTAATTGAACCTCTGCTAGTTGGTCTTACATTTGTGATGCTAGGGGTAAATGCTGTAAATTTATGAAGGGAGCCTTTACCTAAGACATCTGTGCTAGCTGGAGATACATGGAATTGCAAATTAGGAGTTGCTAAATGATCATCACTTTTTACAAAGCCACATAAATAACTAGCCCCGACCGTTAGTGGTCCTTTTCTAAATAAGAAATATTTTAGTCCAGTCATAAGCTTTTTAGTCATACTATAATAAATATCATTTAAACTTTCTAAATTTTTAACTTTATAAACTGGTCTTAACATTAAATGATCTGTTAAATTCATACCTACTCCAGGATGGTCTTTAACTACATTGACATTATTTTTTTTTAAAAGTTCGCCTGGACCAATACCTGAAGCTTGAAGAATATGAGGTGAACCTATAGTCCCAGAACTTAAAATTACTTCTTTATTTGCTTTAACAGTAACTACATTCTCACCAATCCAATAATTCACTTTGTCCGCTTTTTTATTATCAAACTCAATATTTTTAACATGAGCATTTGTAACAACTTTTAAATTTTTTCTTTTTTTCACAGGATTGAGATAACCCACAGCAGTACTACATCTAAGACCGTTTCTTACTGTAAAAGGAAAATAACCCATTCCTTCATTGTCACCATTATTAAAATCATCAGTTCTTTTGTGACCAAATTCTTCTGCTGCATCCATAAATAGATCGCAAACTTTAAATGTACCCCTAATTTGTTGAACTGCCAAAGGACCACCAGATCCATGAAATTCATTTTCACCAAATTGAAAATCTTCAGATTTTTTAAAGTAAGGAAGCACATCTTCCCATGACCAACCAACATTACCAAGCTGTCTCCAATAATCAAAATCGTTAGATTGACCTCTAATATAAAGCATTCCATTTATTGAGGAACTTCCACCTAAAGTTTTACCTCTTGGGTAAACCATTTCTCTGTTATCACAATATTTCTCTTTTTCAGTCTGAAAACACCAATCCGTTTTTGGGTTCAACATTGTTTTAAAATATCCACCAGGAATATGTATCCATGGATTTGTGTCTTTGCTACCAGCTTCAATTAATAATACTTTATGATTTGGATTAGCACTTAATCTATTTGCTAAAACACATCCAGCAGAACCTGCTCCTAAAATTATATAATCAAAGTTTTCCATTAAATTTCAATTTTTCTAATTCTATTAACATATAGATATTAATATTTATATCTGCTAAATTTAACCATGTTAAATGAGGATCAAGTTAAACTTTATCAAAATGAAGGTTTAATTAAAAGCCCAACTTGTTTATCTAAAAATAAAGTGGAAGAGCTAAATTCTGCACTCGACAAATATCTTCTTGATCATAAAAATGAAAACAATGAATTTGTAAGTGGTTTATACGAGAGAGACGAAGCTTTTTTAAGATTTGCACTTTATCCTGAGATAATTGAGGAAGTTAAACAATTAATAGGTGAGGATATAATTTTATGGGGATCATCACTGTTCTGTAAAGCTGAAAAAACAGGCAATGAAACACCATGGCACCAGGATGGAGAATATTGGCCTATTAAACCACTCGAGTCAGTAACCATATGGCTAGCTATTGATGAGGTTACTCCTGAAAATGGACCATTACAATATATTCCTGGATCACATTTAAATAAAAGTCTTGCTGAACATAAAACCCTTGATAAAAAAAATGTAACATTAAACCAGACTTTAAAAAATATTGATCAAATAAAAGACAAAGCAAAGTTTGTTACTTTGCAGCCAGGAATGTTTTCTATACATGATGTATACTTATATCACGGTTCAAAACCCAATTATTCAGGAAATAGAAGAGCTGGCTTAACATATAGGTATATGCCAGCTACAAGTTTATTTGATCACAAAGGTGCAAAAAAAATTGAAGAAAAAATTGGTTACTCATTGCAACGCCAGTTGCACTTAGTAAGTGGATCTGACAGAGCTAATAATAAAATTTTTAGAGATCATACTAAAAAATTTTAAGTGAAAAAATTTGATTGTATAATAGTAGGAGCTGGATTTTCAGGATTATATCAACTTCATTGTTTAAGAGATAGATTAAAATTAAACACTTTGGTCCTAGAAGAAGGAGGTGATCTAGGAGGCACATGGTACTGGAATAGATACCCAGGCGCAAGGTGTGACTCAGAGAGTTTTACTTATGGTTTTACTTTTTCAAAAAAAATTTTTAAAAACTGGACTTGGAAAGAAAGATATCCTAAACAAAAAGTAATTTTAAAATATCTCAAATATTTTTCGAAAGAATTTAATCTTAAAAAAAACATAATTTTTAAACAAAAAGTAATATCTACACAATATTTTGAAAAAGAAAACTTATGGAAAATAAAAACGAAAAATAAGAAAATTTATTTTGCAAAATATTTAATTTGTGCAGTTGGGTCCCTTTCCTCAATTAATTTACCTACAATAAAAGGAATAAACCAATTTAAAGGTCAACTACACCACAGTGGAAGATGGCCAAAAAAAAATATTAATTTTAAAAATAAAATTGTTGGACAGGTAGGAACAGGTTCTACTGGGATACAGATTGCACCTGAAATCGCCAAAAAAGCAAAAAAATTAATTTTATTCCAAAGATCTCCGAATTTTAGTATTCCAGCAAGAAATAGAAAACTATCAGCTGCAAACATTAAAAACTATAAAAAAAATTTTAATAAATTAAGAAGCTATTTAAAAAGAACACCAGGTGGCCATCCTTTTGAATTTCCAAAAAAATCTGCATTTGATTATAACGAAGCTAAAAGAAATCAGATGTATGAAAAATCATGGCATTATGGAACTTTATCCTTTAGAGCAACTTTTAATGACATAGTAAAAACCATCAAAGCAAATAAAACAGCAGTTAAATTTATTGAAAATAAAATATACACAACAGTCAAAAATAGAGAGTATGCAAAGATCCTTACTAATTTTGACCACCCATTTACTGCTAAAAGACCAACTTTAAATACAAATTATTATGAGATGTTTAATAAAAAAAATGTAGAATTAGTTGATTTAAAAAAAAACCCAATAATAAAAATTACCAAAAGAGGAATAAAGACAAAAAAAAATGAATACACTCTAGATAAAATTATATTTGCAACAGGATTTGATGCTTTGACAGGTTCAATTGAAAAATTAAATATAACTGGAAAAAAAGGAATTAAATTGACTAAATATTGGAAAAGTGGGCCAAAAAGTTTTTTAGGACTTCTTGTTCCTAACTTTCCAAATATGTTTATAGTTAGTGGTCCAGGAAGTCCCTCAGTATTAACAAATGTACCAGTACAAATAGAACAACATGTTGAATGGATTACTAAATGTATTAAGTTTTTAGAAAATCATAAAAGACAAAGTATAGAGAGTACAAATGTAGCAGCAAATAAATGGCAAAAAGAAATTATGAGCTCAGTTAAAAAAACATTATTTATGAAAGCAAAAAGCTCTTGGTATAAAGGCGACAATATACCTGGTAAGTCGAAGTCTTTTTTACCTTATCCTGGTGGGATGCCAAAATATAGAAAAGCTTGTTTGAAAGTTGAGAAGACTAATTATAAAGAATTGAAAATAATCTAAATGAATAAAATTAAATTCCTAATAATATATTTTTTTTTAATTTGTAATGTTATTGCCGCAGAAATAGAAATTATTCTTGATAAGCCAGGTGAAGGAAAAAAAATTATTAATCACTCATGGGTTCAAATTGAATACACAGGTACTTTTGTTGATGGAAAAGTTTTCGATACCAACGTTGGAAAAGACAGACCTTTAGTTGTTCAAATAGGAATGAAAGAAGTTATACCTGGTTTTGAAATGGGTATAGTTGGAACCAATAAAGGAACTATTAGAAAAATTAAAATACCTGCTGAATTAGCATATGGAGCAACAGGCGCTGGAAATATAATACCACCAAATTCCGATCTTATTTTTGAGTTCAAGATTATTGATGTTCTAGATCCAAATTATAATTTAATCACATCTGATGAATTAAACAAATTATTGAAAAAAAATGCAGTAGTTTTAGATATTAGAACAGAAGATCAATGGATTAAAACTGGTGTAATTAAAGAGTCATTTCAAGAAACAGCTTTCGATAAAAATGGGAAATTTAATGTTTATCTAATGGATAGAGTAAGAGCTTTAGCTGGAGCTGAGTCTCAAAATATTGAAATTATTTTTGTTAGTCATGATGGTGAAACAGCATCAATTTTAGGCAATGCTTTTGCAGAAGATCTTGGTTTTAAAAATGTTTATGTTCTAGATGGAGGAATTAAAGCTTGGATTAGCGAGGAAAAAGCATTAGTTTCCTTCTTAAAATAACGTCAAATCATTTAGAAAATGAAACTTAAAGATAGGGTAGCAATAGTTACAGGTGGCGGAAAAGGAATAGGACAAGAAATTTGCCTTGGTCTTGTAAAAGAAGGTGCAAAGATAGTTATCGCAGAAATAGATATTGAAAATTCAGAAAAAGCTAAAAAAAAAATTATAGAGGCAGGCAGTGAAGCAATAATAATAAAAACTGACGTTTCAAATCAAAAGAGCATCAACGAGATGGTGGATCAAACTATCAAACACTACGGTAAAATTGATATTCTAATAAACAATGCAGGAATTAGACATGTTAAGAAACTTTTAGATCATACAAAACAAGATTGGGATGATATGATTTCTGTGAATCTTACAGCACCTTTTCTTGCTAGTCAGGCTGTAATTCCTCATATGATTAAAAATGGAAAAGGTAAAATTATAAACTTTGGGTCGATAGCAAGTTTTATGGGAAGACCAGATAGGGTAGGATATGTAGCTGCAAAAAGTGGAGTATTAGGCTTAACAAGAGCATTATCTGTCGATCTGACTGGAAAAAATATTAATGTAAATACTATTTGTCCAGGTTTAATATCTACTTCATTTAATCAAAAATATGCTGAAGATCCAAAACATGGTGAAGCTTGGGGGAAAGAAACTGTAGTAGGTAGATGGGGAGAACCAAAAGATATAGTTGGAGCAGCAGTATTTTTATCAAGCGATGATTCTGATTTCATTAATGGCTCTGAAATAAAAATAGATGGTGGATGGCTCTCTTCTAAAGTTAGAAGAGGAGAATTAGATAATGAGTAACTTTGAAAAAAATCTTGAACAAGCACTTAATAATGCAAAAAGATTAACTGATAAAATTTTAATTGATGGCAAACTAATATCTGCTCAAACAAATAATAAGATACCAGTATTAAATCCAAGCACAGGAGACAATATCGGTTCTGCTCCTCAATGTAATAAAGATGATGTTAATATTGCGGTTGAGTCAGCACACAAAGCTTTTCAAAAATGGAAAAAAATACCAGCAAGGGAAAGAGGAAAAATGGTTGCTGCTGGAGCAAAAAGATTAGAGGAAAGAAAGTCAGAAATTGAAAATTTACTATCATTAGATACAGGTAATGCTTTAAGAACACAGGCCATACCAGAAACAGGTGCTTCCATAGAACTTACAAATATGTTTGCTGGTTTGTCTGGAGAGTTAAAAGGAGAAAATTATCCAACTAATATTCCAAATAGTATTCATTTTACCACAAGAGATCCAATTGGGGTTGTTTGTGCAATTGTCCCTTGGAATGCGCCATTATTTTTAACAGTAGCAAAAATCGCTCCAGCTATTGTAGCAGGAAATAGTGTTGTTTTAAAAACAGCTGAACAAGCTCCATTTTGTGCTCTTCTACTATCGGAGATATTTCAACAAGAACTTCCTCCGGGTGTTTTAAATGTAATTTCAGGCTATGGAGAAGAATGTGGCGAACCTCTGGTAACTCATGAAAAAGTAAGAAAAGTAACGTTTACTGGATCTTTTACAGTAGGAAAGATTATAGCACAAAAAGCAGCTCCTAAATTATGTCCAGTTACTTTAGAGCTTGGAGGAAAAAATCCAAATATAATAATGAGCGATGCAGATTTAGATATTGCAATTCAAGGGGTTATTGATGGAATGAGATATACTCGACAAGGACAGGCATGTACTGCAGGTTCCAGAGTTTATATTCAAGAAAAAATTTACGATAAAGTACTGGGTGGAGCTGTTGAAAAATTAAGTAAATTAAAAATGGGTAATGCCCTAGACGAAAGTTCTGACATTGGAGCAATTATTTCTGAAGAACAACTAAAACGAACTTTACATTATATGGATATTGCCAAAAAAAACTCTACAACCAATGTTCTGCATGGAGGTAATCAAATAACAGGTGGTGATTATAAGAATGGTTTCTTCTATGAACCTACATTGATGTCAGGTGTTCCAGTAAGTTCTCCAGTTTGTCAAGAAGAAATATTTGGTCCTGTTGCTTGTGCAATACCATTTAAAACCTTTGATGAAGTAATGAACAGTGCAAATGATACACCATTTGGATTATCAGCGGTATTGTGGACACAAAATTTATCTAGAGCTTTACAGTTTGTTGAAGAAATTGAGGCAGGTTTTGTCCAAGTAAATCAATGTGTGGCGCCTAGAGCAAATGTTTCATATGGTGGTTTAAAAATGAGTGGGCTAGGAAAAGAGTACGCCTTTGATAGCATGATAAATCATTTTACTCAGAGTAAAACAGTTTTGATTAATAGAGGAAAATCAAATATAGATATTTAAATATGACAGATCAAATAGCTTTTATTGGTGTTGGAAACATGGGTAACCCAATGGCAGATCAATTAGTTAAGGCTGGTAAAAAAGTTAAAGCCTACGATGTTTCTCCAGAAATGATAAAAAAAGCTAAGGATGCTAATTTAGATGTAGTTGATACATTAGATGAGGTCCTTGAAGGTGCAAATTTTGTAATTTCAATGTTGCCTGAAGGCAAACATGTAAAATCTCTTTTTTTAGGAGACAAAGGTATTATTGATAAAATTTCAAAGGATGCTCTCATAATTGACTGTTCAACAATTGATATTGAAACTTCTTTATTACTAGGTAAGGAAGCAAAAAATAGAGGGATTAAAATGATTGATGCGCCTGTTACAGGAGGTGTTATGGGAGCAAGAGTAGGTAAATTGAATTTTTTAGTTGGTGGAGATGATGAAGCTGTAAATTTAGCTAAACCATTAATGGATATAATGGGGCAAAAAATTTTACATGCTGGACCACAAGGAAGTGGAGTTGGAGTAAAGATTTGTAACAATATGTCTTTAGGAATTTCAATGATAGCAGCATCAGAGGCACTAATGTTAGCGAAAAGACTAAAGATGGATTTAAAAAAAGTTCATGAAATTATGAAAAATGCCTCTGGAAATAATTGGGCTTTATCAACATATACACCGCTGCCAAATTTAACAGATGGCGTTCCCTCTAATAACAAATATAGACCAGGCTTTTCTGCAGCCATGATGGCTAAAGATTTAAAACTAGCAAATGATGCAGCAAACTCAGTAAATGCATCAACGCCTTTAGGAAAACATGCCTTAGATATATTTAATGAATTTTGTGAGGGTGGTGATAGCGAAACAGATTATTCAGGTATATCTAAAAAAATTGGTGGAGATGCTTGGGATTATCCCTTTGATCCTAAAGGTAATAAATAGACCTAATTAAACTTTAGGTTGTATTTATAAAGGCTGGAACAATTAATCGTTTTACTTTTGTCATCCAATGAGTTTTACTTCAATCATTATTAAGACTTAATAACAACAAAGAGAGGGATAAATAATGAAAAAAATCACTTCAATGATTTTAGCTTTAGTATTTGCGGTTTCAGTAATTGGATCTGCTTCTGCTAAAACATTAAAAATCCAACTTACTTTTCCTAAAACATCATACGATGGACAAATCGTAAAAATGTGGACTGACAGAGTAACAAAGTTAACTCGTGGAGAGTTAAAATTTGAGCTTCTTTCAAAAGGTGAAGTTGTTGGTATGAAAGAAACACTAGAGGCTGTTGATAAAGGTCTAGTAGATGGTGGTGCAGCATGGACTCACTACTGGTCAAACTATCACCCAGCTGCGATGCTATTTGGATCACCAGTTGCTGGTGGAGGAATTGGTTTAAGTACTAAATCTTGGTTAGCATGGTATTTCGATAATGGTGGTAAAGAATTATATGATCAATTATGGAGCGAAATGGGAATGAATGTAAAAGGTTTCGTGATGGCATCATCAGGACCTGAAGCATTAGGTTGGTTCAAAGAGCCAATTAAAAACATGGATGATTTCAGAAAATACAGATTTAGAACTCCTCCAGGAATTCCAGGACAAACATACAAAGATATCGGAATTGCATCAGTATCTTTATCAGGTGGTGATATATTACCAGCACTTGAAAAAGGAACTATCGATGCTGCTGAATGGTGTTGTCCAAAACCAGACTCAGTTTTTGGTTTTCAAAAAGTTCTTAAAAACTACTATCTACAAGGATTACACCAGAACGTAGTAAATGGTGATATCTATATTAATGGAGATGTTTACAATTCTTTAACTGACCATCAAAAATATGCAATGGAAGTTGCATCTGAAGCGATGATCACTAGAAACATCACTAATAGAGCTGTAGAAAATGGTAAAGCGTTAATCGATCTTACTGAAAATCACGGTGTAAAACTTTGGGATACACCAGCTGATTATTTCACTGAATACATGAACGCTGCTCAAGCAACTCTTAAAAAGAATGCTGCATCAAATGCTTTCTTTAAAGAAGTTTATGAGCACATGACTGCACATGCAAAAATTGTAGTACCTTTTATTGCACAAATGGAAACATCTGATGCATCAATTGGAACTGCATTCGCATCACAACAGTAGTTAAAAATATTAAAACGGGGATTATTTAAAAATCCCCGTTTTTTTTACAAATTTAATTTAAATAACTATACTTGTTAAATGGTTGATAAAGATTCAGAGCCTAAAGTTAAAGAAAATCTTGATATTACTGACGAACTTATAGCCGAAAGAAGAACAAGTTTAAAAATGCCAGAGGATATGACTCCTTGGATGGCAAAAACAATAGAATTCATAGACTCAAAAATGTTGATCACTGGCAAAGTATTCGCCTGGTTAACAGTGTTTCTAATTTATGCAATGATCCATGAGGTTATTGGGAGACATTTTTTTAACAGGCCTACTTTGTGGTCGTTTGACATAAGTAGAATGTTGGCTGGTGCTTTATTTATGTTAGGTGCAGCCTATACATTATCAAAAGGAATACATATAAGAGCAGATTTTCTTTACCGGAATTGGTCAGTTAAAAATCAGGCTAGAGTAGATTTATTTCTATATTTATTATTTTTTATACCAGGGTTTCTTGTATTTTTTCTTGTAAGTTTTGATTATGCTTATACCTCAATTTGTGGAAGATCAAATTTAGAAGAATGTTTGGGTGGCAAAGTAAGAATTCAAAGAGCAATGGACACAACATGGATGCCGATTATGTGGCCTTTGAAAAGTTGTATGCCAATTGGTGCATTTTTACTTTTAGTACAAGGTGTATCAGAAATTTTAAAAACTTATTATGCTTTTGTTAAAGGGAGATGGCCATAATGGATTTCTTTAGCCCAGAAATAATCGGAGCAATAATGATTGGCTGCATGTTATTTGCTATCTTTGTTGGTTTTCCAATTTCATTTACTTTAATATTTTTAGGCCTTGTTTTTGGATATTGGGGTTTTGGTAAATTAGTTTTTTACTTAATGACACTTCAGTTCAATATGATTATGACGGAGAATACACTCGCCGCCGTGCCACTCTTTATCTTTATGGGAATTTTAATGGAGCAAGCAGGTCTAATGGAAAGATTGTTTAATGCAGTTCAGTTAATGCTTTCTAAGACAAGAGGAGCATTGTTTTATGCTGTAATGTTTGTTTCAACTATTTTTGCAGCTGCAACAGGTATTGTTGGTGCCTCTGTTACGATCTTAGGAATAATGGCCGGTAAAACCATGATAAGAACTGGCTATGATACAAGACTTTCAGCTGGTTTGATTTGTGCCGGTGGAACTCTTGGAATTTTAATTCCTCCAAGTATTATGTTAGTTGTGATGGGTCCTGTTTTAGAAATTCCTGTTACAGATTTATTTGCTGCAGCTATAATGCCAGGTATTTTATTAGCATGTCTGTACGCAGCTTACACTACATTAAGATGCTATCTAAATCCAAAACTTGGCCCCGTTTTACCAGCAAATGAACAACCTACTAATATGGCTAAGGTTTGGTATGAATTTATTATGGGACTAATTCCTCCTGCAGGATTAGTTTTTTTTGCATTAGGAAGTATTCTATTTGGTCTTGCTACTCCAACTGAAGGAGCTGGTATGGGAGCGTTTGGTGCTATCTTACTTGCACTAACATATAAAAAATTAACTCTGCCAGGTCTGAAAGATGCTCTTTTAAAAACTTTGGAGATTACAGCTCTAATAATGTTTTTAGTTGCTGCATCAAATTTTTTTGGAGCAGTATTCTCAAAATTAGGAACTCCATCTCTATTAACTGATTTTCTTTTAAATTTAGAGGTTAATAGGTACGTAATATTAGCAATTATAATGGCTGCTATTTTTTTATTAGGATGGCCTTTAGAGTGGGTGCCTATAGTTTTAATAGTATTACCTATTGTTTTACCTTTAGTGATAGAGTTAGGATTTAATCTTACATGGTTTGCAATATTAGTGGCCGTTAATCTCCAAACCGCATGGCTCTCACCTCCTGTAGCATTATCTGCTTATTTCTTAAAAGGTGTGGTTCCAGAATGGGATTTAAAAGATATCTATCTTGGCATGATGCAATTTATGGTTATCCAAGTCATTGGTTTAGTATTAATTATAATATTTCCAAAAATAGCATTGTGGTTGCCTGGGATAATGTACCCATCACCTTAGCTAGACTTATTTAGTTGAGGTATAATAGTTCCAATAAGAATTATTGCTAAAGATATAAAAACCTTAGTTGAAATTGGAGAGTCAATTATTAACCAAGACATTGTTGCACCAATAGGGCCTGTTAAAGGATACATCAAACTAATTCTACCTACTGGAACTCTTCTGAGAGCAAAATTATAAAACAAATATGCTCCAAACGTTATACAAGATAAAGTTATAGCCGCTAAAACTGGTGGTGAAAAATTTAAATAATTTTGATATTCAAAACTTGAATTTGGCCAAATTATAAAAAGAACTAATAAAGATAGTATAGCACCAATAAAATATTGATAAGTATTAACACCCAATTGATCAACTTTAGTTTGCATAAATCTTCTTCCTAAAACCTCATTTATGGAAACACAAATCATTCCTAAAAAGATTATTAAATCACCTATATAATTTCCTTGTCCTGATTTTGTTTGACTTGTAAGTAAAATTAAAGTTCCAATAATTGTTATACAGACTCCAATAATTACTTTTATTTCAATTTTTTCTTTTAAAAAAAGTCTTGCAACAAATGGTTGCCATATTGGCAAAGTGCTAATTAAAGCAACTCCATTTACAGGTGAGGTAAGTAGAAGACCAATATGAAAACTTAGAGTAACAAGAAAAGGATTTAATAAACCCATTAAAAAAGGAGTAAATCCAATTTTTTTAATTTTTAAATCTGCCCTCATGATTAAAGCAAAAATTAACATCAAAATAAATGCTAAGGAGAATCGTACTGCCATTAAATCCATTACATAAAATTCCTGTAATGCTAATTTCACAAACGGTGGACCTGAACCGAAACCTATTACTGCCACAAACATAGAAACGTAGCCAATATTATTTTTTAGAAAATTCATCAAATTACAAAATTATGGATATCACTATTATAGACATATAAATATTTTAGTTTAAGGTTACATTAGTGAGTCAGAATATAGAATTAAAAAATTTTGAATTAGCCACAGTTAACCCAAGTAATAAAACATGGACATCAATTGATTTATTTTGTTTTTGGGCTAATAGCATCCAAACCATTGCAGGTTTTGCGTTAATAGCCTCTTTATATTTAATATATAATCTTAGTGCTGTACTGGTCTTAACTTCTTCATTAGCCGCCTCTATATTAATTTATTTTTTTGTATCGTTGATCGGCAAACCTTCACAAAAGCATGGATTACCTTTTCCTGTCATGCTTAGAATATCAATGGGCTTAAATGGAGCCAAATACTTAAGTCTCTTTAGATTTGTTATCGGAGTATTTATGTTTGGTATTCAAACATTTTTTATATCAAAATCAATTACATATCTAATTAGAATTTTTATATATTATAACTTGGATAGTCAAATTCCAGATGGTCAAGTATTTTTAGCTTTCTTTCTTGGATTAAATATTATTGATTGGATTTCATTAATACTAACTTTTGTTATTCAGTATTTTTTATTTACAAATGGACAAAGGTTTAATCAAAGATTTTTACAGTTTTCAGCTATATTTATTTATCTAGGTTTGTTTGTATTTTTTTTAATTTTAACTTCTGAAAGTCACACACAAATTTTTCAGTCTCTTAAATCAAATACAACAGAGGGAAATTTTTTTTCAAAATCTAACTTTTTACCTTTTTTGGTCTTAACGGGCACAATTTTCTCTTACTTTTCCATTGTGTTGTTAAATTTTGGAGATTTTTCTAGATATGTAAAAACAGAAAAAGATCTAAAATTGGGAAACCTAAATCTTTTTCTAAATATGATTTTGTTTTCATTTTTAGCAACATCTATAGTAGTTGGAGTAGATGTTGTTTTAAATCAAAAGCTTATTGTTGTTGATCAATTATTAACTAAGCCAATGGATATTATTGGAAAATTAGACAATACTGGCTTAACGGTCTTTGCTCTAATTTTTATAATTGTTTCGTCTATATCTACTAATTTAATTTCTAATTATGTCCCCACGCAAAATAGTATAATAAATTTTATTCCTAATAATTTAGATCTCAAAACTTCTGGAGTATTAATTTTAATAATTGGTTTAATTGTTGGTGGTTTGTGGCCTTCTATTTTAAGTCAAATAGGCATAATAAATATTATCGATGGTCTTGCAGCATTTTTCGGTCCAATTTTTGCAATAATAGTTGCTGACTACTATCTGGTGAAAAAAGGGAAAGTAAATCACAAAGATCTGTTTTTTTTGAGGGATGGAAATGAATATATGTATTCAAATGGTTGGAACTATAAAGCTCTGTATTCACTTATTATTGGTTTTATATTCTCATTTTCATTATTATGGAATATCAATTTCTCAGATATAAAATCATTTTCTTGGATATTAGGATTTGTCGTATCGTTTTTTATATATTATCTTCTAGCTGAAAAATAATTATGAAAGCTTTAGTCTATACCGGTGTTGAAAAATTGGTTTACAGAGAAGAAAAAGATCCTGTAGAGACAAGTGGAGAAAGTATATTAAAAGTTCATGCCTCAGGTATATGTGGATCAGATATGCATGCGTATCACGGAAAAGATGAACGAAGAATTGCTCCACTAATAATTGGACATGAAGTAAGTGGTGTAATACAAAATGGTAAATTTCAAGGAAAAAATGCTGTTTTAAATCCATTAATTACATGTGGAAAATGTGAATATTGCACAAGTGGGCGAGAGCATTTGTGTCCACATAGAGTTCTCTTAGGAATGAACAGACCATATGAAAGACAAGGAGTTTTTGCAGAGTTAGTTTCTTCTCCTAATCAAAATATTTATGAGGTACCCGACCATTTAAATCTTAATGAAGCAGCTATAGCAGAACCAACAGCAGTTGCTTTGCATGCGGTCTTAATGGGAGAGAATTCTCTAAAAAAACCTCTATCTGAATGTAGAACTTTAGTTCAAGGAGCCGGAGCGATTGGATTATTGTGCTCGTTAATATTATCTAAAATTAAAGGAAACAAAAATATTGTTATGTCTGATCCCAATAATTTGAGACTAACAAAGTGTTCAAAATATTTTGAAGGCAAGTTTGTTAATCCATCGGACAAAGAAATACAAAATGATAGTTTTGATATTGTCTTTGATACAGTAGGCTTAGAAGTTTCAAGACAACAATCGATCTCGGTTATTAAACCTGGTGGTACCATAATACATATCGGATTAACTCAGGCTGCAGGAGAGTTTAATTTTAGAAAAGCAACTCTTCAAGAGGTAACTTTTATTGGTACATATTGCTATACTAATCAAGATTTTGAACAGACAATCAAAATTTTAGCTGACAGAGAAATTGGCAAATTAGATTGGATAGAATACAGGGAATTAAAGAAAGGTGCAGAGGCCTTTAAGCAAATTCATGACGGAACCTGTTCTTCACCAAAAATTGTTCTTTTGCCTTAAAGGTATATTTTAAACTATAGTTGATAATTAAAAATAATTAATTATATGAAAAGTGTGTCTATAAAATTTATTAAAATAATAACAATTTATTTTTTGTTTATATCATCGGTTTGTGCCGAAAAACTAATGGTTTTCGATTTTACTGAGGAGGAATTAAATTCATTAAAAGTCAGAAAAGTAAGAGGAGCCGATGAAAAAACATTGTATTCTATTGGAAATAATGAGAACGGAAGTTATTTGAAAGCAGTAGCAGAAAATGCAGCATCAGGTGTAGGCAAAGAAATAAAAATTAATTTAGATGAAACTCCTTTTATAAATATTACTTGGAAGATTGAAAAAGATCTTAAAGGTATAAAAGAAAATACAAAAAAAGGTCATGATTTTGCTGCTAGAGTTTTTGTAATCAAAAAAACTGGTGCAACACCACTATCAAATAGAGCTATAAACTATGTTTTTTCAAGCAATTCAAATGTAGGAGAGACATGGCCAAGCCCATATACAAAGAAATCTATCGATAGCGTTCTAGCTTCAACAAAGTCAAATTTAAATGAATGGGTTACAGTAAAAGCTAATGTAAAAGAAGACTTTAAAAAATTTCATGATTTAGACGTTGATGAGCTTTCAGGAATTGCAATTATGGCAGATACCGATAATTCAAAACTAACCGCAGTTAGTTATTACCAAAATATTTTTTTTTCCTCTGAATAAAAGTTTAATTAAGATATTTTTTCAAACCAAAACTTAATAAAGACAGTATTATTGCAGCCAAAACGTCAAGGATTGGAGCGGCTTCTGGATATCCAAAATTCCATAATATAACACCAATTAACCAAATTATATAAATTTTCATATTGTATTAATCATTAGTATAAAAAATATTTTCACTTTGATATTATTATTTTTATGAAAAAATTTAAATCAAGTTTTAATGTTTATTATGAGGATACAGATGCTGGTGGAGTAGTTTATTATGCAAATTATTTAAAATTTATAGAGCGCGCTAGAACTGATGCCATTGCCTCTGTAAAATTTACAAATTCTAACCTGAAAGAAAATTATGGAATACATATAATTGTTAAATCTTGTAATATAAATTTTATAAAACCTTCAAGATTAGAGGATAAACTTGATATTTTTTCTGAAATTGTAGAAGTAAAGAATGTGTCAATCAAAATGAAGCAAGATATATTTGTAAAAGAAAATTTAATTTTAACTTCAGATGTTCATTTAGCTACAATTAATAAAGAGGGCAAACCAACCAAAATGCCTGAAAAACTCAAAGAACAATTAACTAAATAGTATTTTTTACTTTAATAAATAAATTAGTCATTTTATTTACGTTAATTCTTCCTGTATTTACATTTCTTGGACTTGGATGGTAAGAACCTACCAATAAAATATTATTTGGGAGTTTAAAGAATTTACTATGCCCAAATTTAATATTTGAGTCAATTCTGTAATGTTTTTTGTAAAATTGTATACAAGCATCAAAAGCTATTTTCCCAAGTGCAACAACAATTTTTAAATTTTCTAAGTATTCAATTTCTTTATTAAAATATTTAAAGCAAGTGTTTAGTTCTTTTTTTGTTGGTTTATCTCCAGGTGGGACACATTTTAAAGCAGTAGTTATAAATATATCTCTCAATTTAAGTCCGTCATTTCTGTGGTTCGAATTTGGCTGGTTAGATAACTTTGCTTTATAAAGACACTTGTATAAAAAATCAGACGATCTATCTCCTGTAAAAACTCTACCCGTTCTATTGCCACCATGTGCTGCTGGTGCTAAACCAACAAACAAAATTCTGGCTTTTGGGTCACCAAAGCCTGTTATTGGTTTTCCCCAATATTTTTCATTTAAGTATTGTTTTCGTTTCTCTTTAGCTATCTTTTTTCTAAAACTGACCAACCTAGTGCATTTTTTGCAGCCCACTATCAAATTTTCAAGTTTTTCAAAATCATTAGTCATAAATATTAATTTTTAATCTCTATGTCTTATACTATAATTATTTTAGATTATGAATGTAGGTTTTATTGGTGTTGGCTATATGGGTTATGGGATAGCCAAAAATATTTTAAAAAAAGGAAATAACTTATTTGTTATTGCAAACAAAAAAAGGGCACCGATAGATAAAATTGTAAGTGATGGAGCTGTTGAGGTAAAATCTTACAATGAACTTTGTGAAAAGAATTTAGATGCATTATTTCTTTGTGTGACCAATACACCTATCGCTTTAAGTATTGCTGAAAAAGTCTCAACTTTACTAAAAGATAATACATTAATTATTGATGTTACAACACATAACCAAAATGGATCTATTCAAATGGAACAGATTTTTTCAAAACAAAAAATTAACTACATTGAATGCCCTGTTATGGGCGGTCCCGTTCAAGCAGAAGAAGGTGTTTGTGGAGGTATTGTTGGAGCATCGGAAGAAAATTTTAAAAAATCTGAAGTTTATTTAAAAACTTTTTGTAAAGATTATTTCCATTTTGGAGCAGTGGGCAAAGGAGCAAAGTCAAAGCTACTAAATAATTTTTTGTCACTCGGTACTGCAACAAATGTTATAGAATTCATAAAGAGTGCAAAAAAATTAGACATTGATTTAGAAAAACTTTTTGCAGTAGCAAAATTAGGATCTGGAAACTCAACAGCTTTAAATAGAATTTTTGATAATGTGCTTAAAGATGATTATACTGGATTTAAATTTTCAACTTCCAATACTTTAAAAGATCTTACTTACATCCACGAGATGCTAAAAGATTTAGGTAATGCAGAAAAATTAGCTGATGTAAAAAAATCTTTTTACAAAAAAGCAGTAGAAGATGGTAATGGAGATTTGTTTATAAGTGAACTAATACTAAAGGATTAATTATTCCTTTTTTTTATCAGCAAATACAATAGCTATAAGCAACAATGCTGTCCAAAACATCGCCGCTAAACTTTTTATAGCGCTCGTTTCAGCACCCCACAAATCAAAAACAAATGCTCCAATAAGAATTCCAATTATATAAATTATTACAACTAATCTAGTTTGAGTCATTTAGTTGCTTCTTTTTAAATAATGACATTCCATTATTTTTTTTATGTTCATAAGATTCTTTGAAACTTTCTAGCTGCCATCCTTGCATTCTCTTCTGAATATCTTCTAAATTTTGTTTTTTCCACCCATCCTTAGTATTTTGGTCTTTCCAAATCTTCTTTTCTTCATTATTTCTTCCACAGCCATAACAGTATCCAGTTACAGGATCCATTTTGCAAATGCTTATACATGGTGAAACTATCATTTTTTTATATATTTATATCCTTTTACACTATTATTCTGATTGGACAAATTAGATCAATACTATATAAAACAGCATAAATTTGGGCGAGTGGCGGAATTGGTAGACGCGTTGGTCTTAGGAACCAATAGTGCAAGCTGTGAAGGTTCGAGTCCTTTCTCGCCTACCATAAATAGATTATGAAAGTAACAATAGAAAATAAAAAAGGTTTAGAAAAAGATCTAAAAGTATTCGTAGATAAAAAAACAATCTCAGGCTTTATGGATGAGAAATATGAAGAAATAAGAAAAGATGTTGTAATAAAAGGTTTCAGACCCGGCAAGGTACCTACCGAAATATTAAAAAGACAATTTGGTAAAGCTGTCTACGGCGAAGTAATTGATAAATTGCTAAAAGATACAACAACAAAAGCTCTAGAAGAAAATAAAATCAAACCTGCTGGACAACCTAAAATAGATTTAAAATCTTTTGGTGAAGGTAAAGATTTAGAATACATTATTTCAGTTACTGAACTACCAGAGGTTTCTGCCAAAGGACTAAGCTCAATTAAAGTAGATGAGTATGTAGTAAAAATTGATCCAAAAGAAACTGATAAAAGAATTAGTGAAATTGCAAAAAATCAAAACAATTTTAAAGATGCAGAATTAAATTATAGCTCAAAAATTAATGATCTTGTGATTTTTGATTATAAAGGAACTATTGATGGCAAAGAATTTAAGGGTAACGAGGGTAAAAATACTCAATTAGTTCTTGGAAAAGATTTGTTTATAAAAGGTTTTGATAGACAATTAGAAGGCGTTAAATCAGGTGATACAAAAAATGTAGAAGTAAATCTGCCTGAAAATTTTCCTGAAAAAGAACTTATTAATAAAAGTGCTGTTTTTGAATGTAAGATTACAGCAGTTAGAATTCCAGAAGAAGTGAAAATTAATGATGATTTTGCAAAAAATATGGGTGCAAAAGATCTAGTAAATTTAAAAGAACTGATTTCAAAACAAATTAATGATGAATATAAAAATTCATTAGCCATGATTACAAAGAAAAATATTCTTGAACAAATAGAGAAAGAAAAACTAGACCAATTACCTGGTAACTTAATTGAACAGGAAGTTAAAATATTATCTCAAGGTATGAAGGAAGATGAAGTTAAAAAAAACAAAAAATCACTAGAGGAACAAGCTAAAAAAAGAATTAAAACTGGATTAATCTTAAATGCTTTTGGTGAGGAAAATAAAATTAATGTATCTCAGGAAGAAATAAATGTGGAAATACAAAAACAATTTAGAATGATGCCAGGTCAAGAGAAGATTGTTAAAGATTATTATGAACAGAATCCTGCAGCCATAGATAGTCTAAGGGGACAAATTTACGAAGAAAAAATAATTGAGGAAATTAAGAAAAAAGCAAAAACTACTAAAAAAGAAATTACCAAAGAAGAAGCTGAGAAAATTCTAAAAGAGGAAAATGAAAACAATATTAAAGAACAAACTAAAATTGCAAAAAAAGACAATGATGAAAAAAATATTAAAAAATCGGAACCAAAAAAAAAGGAAGTAAAAACGAAATCAAAAGAACCAAAAAAAACAAAAACACCTGCATCAAAACCTAAAAAAACAAAAAAGGTTAGCAAAAAGTAATCACAAGTTGTATAAGATTAACCGATTCGATTATGTCTATTAAAATACCAGAACAATTAAATACTCTGATCCCTATGGTTGTTGAACAATCTAGTAGAGGAGAAAGAGCATATGATATTTATTCAAGGTTACTTAAAGAGAGAATTGTATTTTTAGTTGGTCCTATAAATGACGCAGTTGCATCATTAGTTACTGCTCAATTATTATTTTTAGAGTCTGAAGATCCTAAGAAAGAAATTTCTTTATATATAAATAGTCCTGGTGGACTTGTGACAGCTGGACTTGGTATTTATGATACGATGCAATACATCAAACCAGAAATCAGTACCTTATGTATTGGACAAGCAGCAAGTATGGGTTCATTTTTACTAGCAGCAGGAGCAAAAGGAAAAAGATTTTCATTACCAAATTCCAGAATAATGGTTCATCAACCTTCAGCCGGTTTTCAAGGACAAGCGACAGATGTTGAAATTCATGCTAATGAAGTTTTATCTTTAAAGAAAAGATTAAATGAAATTTATTCAAAACATACTAGAAAAACAGTAGAGGAAATTAAATCTGCATTAGAGAGAGATAATTTCATGACTCCTGACAATGCAAAAAGTTTTGGCCTGATAGATAAAGTGGTAGAAAAAAGAGAATAGGTCACAATATATAGTTTGTCCACAACCTCTACTTGATTACTTTGTGTCATATGTATTAAAGTATTATAAATGATTCGAATTAAAAAATATGAGCAACAATAAAAATATTCTTTACTGTTCTTTTTGTGGCAAGAGCCAACACGAAGTTAGAAAGCTAATTGCAGGACCTACTGTATTCATTTGCGATGAGTGTGTTGAGCTTTGTATGGATATTATCAAAGAAGAAAGCAAAGATAACTTTGTAAAACATCAGGATGGTTTACCTTTGCCAAAAGAAATATGCAAAGTACTTGATGACTATGTGATTGGACAATCTCATGCTAAAAAAGTTTTATCAGTTGCAGTCCACAATCATTATAAGAGATTAAACTACGAAAATAAAACTAGCAAAACGGTTGAATTGTCAAAATCGAACATTATGCTGGTAGGTCCAACAGGATGTGGAAAAACTTTATTAGCCCAAACTCTTGCTAGAATACTTGATGTACCTTTTACTATGGCAGATGCAACTACTTTAACTGAAGCAGGCTATGTAGGTGAAGATGTTGAAAATATAATTTTAAAATTATTGCAAGCAGCAGATTACAATGTTGAAAAAGCACAAAGAGGAATTGTTTATATAGACGAAGTTGACAAAATTAGTAGAAAATCTGAAAATCCATCCATCACTAGAGATGTATCTGGTGAAGGAGTTCAGCAAGCCTTATTAAAAATTATGGAAGGAACAGTGGCAAGCGTTCCTCCTCAAGGAGGAAGAAAACATCCCCAACAAGAATTTCTACAAGTAGACACAACTAACATACTATTCATTTGTGGAGGAGCTTTTGCTGGTCTTGATAAGATAATATCTCAAAGGGATAAAGGGTCTTCTATTGGATTTGGAGCAGAAGTAAAAACTTTAGAAGATAAAAAAACTGGAGAATGGATGAAAAATCTGGAGCCTGAAGATTTGTTAAGGTATGGACTGATTCCTGAATTTATTGGTCGTTTACCAATTACAGCTACTCTGGAAGATTTAGACGAAAAATCTTTAGTAAAAATTTTACTAGAGCCAAAAAATTCTTTGATAAAACAATACCAAGAACTATTTAGATTAGAAGGCGTAAAATTAACATTTAAAGATCAGGCTGTTAAAGATATTGCTAACAAAGCAATAAGCAAGAAGACAGGGGCTAGAGGATTGAGATCTATTTTAGAAAATTTATTACTTAAAACTATGTTTGACCTTCCTGGTCAAGAGAACATAGAAGAAGTTATTATTGATGCTGGAGCAACTAAGGGCACCTCTCAGCCAATTATTGTTCACACTAAGAACAAATCAAAAACAGAAAAGACTTCTGCGGCTTAATAAGAGTTAATAAACAAAAGTTTCCTATTGCATTATAATATATAATATCCATATTTACAGTTATGGAAGTAAAATTAACTCAGCCCTTATTACCATTAAGAGACATAGTTGTCTTTCCAAGTATGGTAATTCCACTGTTTGTTGGCAGAGACAAGTCTATTACCGCCCTAAATGAAGTGATGAAAAGCGACAAAAAGATAATATTAGTCACACAAAAAAATTCTGAAGTTGATGATCCAAAAAAAACCGATGTATATTCATATGGGTGTGAAAGCAATATACTTCAACTTTTAAAACTTCCAGATGGTACAGTTAAAGTTTTAGTTGAAGGGATTAAAAGGGTAAAGGTTGTTGATTTTAAGGATGATGATAAATTTATTACCTGCACATATGAACATCAACAAGATATTTTAAGCAAAGATGAAGATCTATTGCCTCTAGCACTCACAGCTGTAAGAAGATTAGAAAAATTAACGTCAGTTAATAAAAAAATTTCATCCGAAACTATTAGCACCATTAAGCAATTAAAAGATCCATCTAAAATTGCAGATAATATTGTTTCAAACTTAAATGCATCCATATCTGAAAAGCAACAAATTTTTGAAACGTTAGACGTTAAGAAAAGATTAAACGCAGTAATTAAAATGATGGAAAGTGAAACAAGTATCATTGGAGTAGAGAAAAGAATTAGAGGAAGAGTTAAAACGCAAATGGAAAAAACTCAAAGAGAGTATTATTTAAACGAACAATTAAAAGCAATTCAAAAAGAATTAGGTGAAATTGAAGACGGAAAAGATGAAACTACTAACTTAAAAAAATCAATTCAAAAAGCTAAAATGCCAAAAGAGGTTGAGAAGAAGTGTATGTCAGAGCTTAAGAAATTAAAAAACATGAGTCCTATGTCTGCAGAAGCTACAGTTGTTAGAAATTACTTAGATTGGATGATTGATCTCCCTTGGTATAAAAAAAATGATGTAGATATTGATTTGAATAAAGGTTTAAAGATTTTGGATGAAGATCATTTTGGTTTAGAGAAAGTAAAAGAAAGAATCATAGAATTTTTAGCTGTTCAAAAAAGGATGGAAAAAATCAAAGGACCAATTTTATGTTTAGTTGGACCCCCTGGTGTTGGTAAAACATCACTTGGAAAATCTATAGCCAAGGCTACTAACAGACAGTTTATTAGAATGTCATTAGGAGGTGTTAGAGATGAAGCAGAAATAAGAGGTCATAGAAGAACATATATTGGATCTTTACCAGGAAAAATAATCCAAATGATGAAGAAAGCTGGTACAAAAAATCCTTTATTTTTATTAGATGAAGTTGATAAAATTGGAAACGATTATAGAGGTGATCCATCATCAGCTTTACTAGAAGCATTAGACCCTGAGCAAAATACAGCTTTCAATGATCACTATTTAGAAGTTGATTATGATTTGTCTGATGTAATGTTTGTAACTACAGCAAATACTCTAAATATTATACCTCCACTTCTTGATAGAATGGAAGTTATAAGAATTCCAGGATACACAGAAGATGAAAAAATAAATATTGCAAACAAGTATTTGCTACCTAAACAAGTAAAAGAAAATGGTGTGAAAGAAGGTGAGCTAAATTTAGAAGATGGGACAATAAAAGAGATAATTAGAAGTTACACAAGGGAGTCTGGTGTTAGAAATTTAGAAAGAGAAATTTCTAAAGTAACAAGAAAAGTTGTTAAAAAAGTAGTAAGTGGTGAAGTTGAAAAGGTTCAAGTAAACGATAAAAATATTCCAGACTTTTTAGGAATTAAAAAATTTAAATTTGGTGAAGTAGAAGATAAAAATAAAACTGGAATAGTAATTGGATTAGCTTGGACTGAAGTAGGAGGAGAAATTCTTAAAATTGAGACTGTCAATATGCCAGGTAAAGGTAGAATGCAAATAACTGGAAAACTTGGCGATGTGATGCAAGAGTCTGTCAAGGCTGCAAAATCATATGTCAGATCAAAAAGTTTAGAATATGGTATAATTCCACCTTTCTTTGAAAAAAAAGATTTTCATATCCATGTTCCAGAAGGAGCCACACCTAAAGATGGTCCATCAGCCGGTATAGCAATGGTTACATCCATTGTATCATCAATCACAAACATTCCTGTTAATAGAGAAATTGCTATGACAGGTGAAGTAACAATTACAGGTCAAGTTTTACAAATTGGTGGTTTAAAGGAAAAATTATTAGCTGCTCACAGAGCAGGAGTTAAAAAGGTATTAATACCAAAAGAAAACGAAAAAGATTTAGTAGACATTCCAAAAAAGGTAAGAGAAGACATTAAAATCATTCCAGTTGAAACAGCAGATGAAGTGCTTAAAATTGCCCTTACAAAAGAGCTAAAACCTGTGGAATGGAATGAAGTTGATAAAATATCTGAGGGTAAAAAGGACGATAAATCTCAAGCTAGTATTCAGTAATAAACAATTTACTTTATTAATCCGTTGATGTAATAGTACCAAGATTTTGGGTGGTTAGCTCAGTTGGTAGAGCATCTCGTTTACACCGAGGGGGTCAAAGGTTCGAGTCCTTTACTACCCACCATTTACACCTGTGGGGGTGTAGCTCAGTTGGTTAGAGCACCTGCCTGTCACGCAGGGGGCCGAGGGTTCGAGTCCCTTCACTCCCGCCATTATTTGAGTAAAACTAGGCATAAAAATGTGACATATCTTCACTTTTAGTTGATATAATAGTTGTTACATAGGAATCAAATGCTTGCGGAATTTTTAAAAGATTATCTACCGATAATATTGTTTTTAATAATAGCTTTAGGCTTAAGTCTTGCTTTTGTAGCAATTAATTATATTGCTGCTCCAAGCAGACCTGATCCTGAAAAACTTTCAGCTTATGAATGTGGGTTTGAACCTTTCAATGACTCCAGAATGGAATTTGATGTCAGGTTCTATTTGGTTGCAATATTATTTATAATTTTTGACTTAGAAATTGCATTTTTATTCCCATGGGCGATCTCACTTGGTGAAATTGGTTTATATGGTTTCTGCTCTATGATGTTATTTTTATTTATTTTAACTGTTGGATTTATTTACGAGTGGAAAAAAGGAGCTTTAGACTGGGAATAAAATGAATATGCAAGACAGAAAAAAAGATATTCCAGATGAGTTTAAACAGTTAGCACAAGACTTTAGTGATAACGGTTTTATAACAACATCACTAGACAATCTTGTTAATTGGGCAAGAACTGGTTCATTGCATTGGATGACGTTCGGACTAGCTTGTTGTGCTGTTGAAATGATGCAAACATCTATGCCAAGATATGATCTTGAAAGATTTGGTGCGGCACCGAGAGCATCGCCACGTCAATCAGATGTCATGATAGTAGCAGGTACTCTAACAAATAAAATGGCTCCTGCATTAAGAAAAGTCTACGACCAGATGCCTGAACCTAGGTATGTTATATCTATGGGAAGTTGTGCAAATGGTGGAGGATATTATCATTATTCATATTCTGTAGTGAGAGGATGTGATCGAGTGGTACCTGTTGATGTATATGTCCCTGGATGCCCTCCCTCAGCTGAAGCATTACTTTATGGAATTTTACAGTTACAGAAAAAAATTAGAAATAAAGGTTCTTTAGAAAGATAATAATGAAAAATCTTGAGGACTTGGAAAAGTTTATAAACTCCGAATTAACATCAAAAATAAATAATTCATTTATCAAGCATGAAACTATTTATATAAACATAGATCACGATGAATTGGTCGATGTTATTTCTTTTTTAAAGACCAATAAAGAAACTAAATTTAGGCAATTAATCGAAATTACAGCTGTAGATTACCCTGAAAATGAAAATAGATTTAAGATGGTTTATTTATTATTAAGTCATGAATATAATCAAAGAATTATTATTGATTATTCAATAAAAGAAAATGATGTAATTTCCTCATTAACTTCTATATTTCCCGCTGCAAATTGGATGGAAAGAGAAGTATTCGATATGTATGGGTTAAACTTTAAAAATCATCCTGATTTGAGAAGAATTTTAACCGATTATGGTTTTGAGGGGCACCCTTTAAGAAAAGATTTTCCTCTTACTGGTCATAATGAGGTTCGTTATAGCGAAGAACAAAAAAAAGTGATCTATGAACCTGTTAAATTAGAGCAAAATTATAGAAATTTTGATTATGAAAGTCCTTGGGAAGGAACAAAATATATTAAAGAAATTAAAAAAAGCTAATGGCAAAAGAAAAAAAAACACTAAATCTAAATTTTGGACCACAACATCCTGCAGCACATGGAGTTTTAAGATTAATACTTCAATTAGATGGAGAAGTTGTTGAAAAAGCTGATCCTCATATAGGGTTATTGCACCGAGGTACTGAAAAGTTAATAGAAAACAAAACCTATATCCAAGCAGTTCCCTATTTCGATCGTTTGGATTATGTAGCACCGATGAATCAGGAACATGCATTCGCTTTAGCTATAGAAAAAATTTTAAAAATCGAAGTTCCTTCCAGAGCGAAATATATAAGAGTAATTTTCTGTGAAATAGGTCGAATATTAAGTCACATATTGAATGTAACTACTCAAGCAATGGATGTTGGGGCGTTAACACCAACTTTATGGGGATTTGAGGAACGAGAAAAATTAATGGGATTTTATGAGAGGGTATCCGGATCAAGGTTGCACGCTAATTATTTTAGAGCTGGTGGAGTACATAAAGATCTTCCTAGTGGACTTGAAAGTGATATTAATGAGTTTTGTGAAAAATTTCCAAAGATTATTGATGATTTAGAAACTTTACTTACCGATAACAGAATATTTAAACAGAGAAATGTAGATATAGGAATTGTATCCAAACAAGATGCGCTAGATTATTCTTTTTCAGGAGTAATGTTAAGAGGTTCTGGTGTAGCTTGGGATTTAAGAAGAAGTCAACCTTATGATTGTTATGACGATTTAGAATTTAAAATTCCTATAGGAAAAAATGGAGATTGTTATGATAGATATCTTTGCAGAATTGAAGAAATGAGAGAAAGCGTGAAAATTATTAATCAGTGTTTAAAAAATATTCCAAAAGGACCAATTAAAACAGAAGATGGAAAAATTTCTCCTCCACCAAAAAAGGAACTTAAACAGTCTATGGAGGCTTTAATCCATCATTTTAAGTTATTTACAGAAGGATATAGAGTTGAAAAAGATGAGATATATACAGCAGTTGAGGCACCAAAAGGAGAATTTGGCGTCTATCTAATTTCAGATGGTTCAAGCAAACCATACAAATGCAAAATCAGAGCTCCTGGATTTACCCATCTTCAAGCCATGGATTACTTAATAAAAGGACATATGCTTGCTGATGTACCTGCTGTATTGGGTTCAATGGATATTGTTTTTGGAGAGGTTGATAGATGAGTATAAAAAAAATTCACAAAGAACAGCCTGAAACTTTTAAATTTAATGATAAAAGTATGGAGGCTGCAAATAAAATAGTTTCTAATTATCCCGAAGGGAAACAACAGAGCGCAGTTATGGCTTTGTTATATATAGCTCAAAGGCAAAATGACAATTGGATACCGTTACAAGCAATGAAATACATAGCTAAATTTTTAGAGATGCCTTATATAAAAGTTTATGAAGTGGCAACTTTTTATTCGATGTATAATCTGTCACCAGTAGGTAAATATTTTTTCCAAATTTGTACTACAACGCCTTGTATGCTTAGAGGAGCTTACGATTTAGTAAAAGTTTGTAAAAATAAAATATCTGAAAAAGAAAATGTATTATCTGAAGATGGAAAAATTTCTTGGATGGAAGTTGAATGTTTAGGTGCATGTGTTAACGCACCAATGATGCAAGTTAATGAGGATTATTATGAAGATTTGAACGATAAAAAACTTGAAGAAATAATTGAGACGATATACCAAAATAAAATCCCAAAACCAGGATCTTATTCTGGAAGAATAAATGCAGAACCAGTTAACAATAGAAAAACTTTATTAGAAAACAAAAATGCTTAAAGACGAAGATAGAATATTTCAAAATTTATACAATGATAGTGGTGCTGATATCGAATCTGCTAAATTAAGAAATGATTGGAATGGAACAAAAGATATTTTAGAAAAAGGAAGAGAGTGGATAATCAATGAAGTTAAATCTTCTGAGCTTAGAGGACGTGGTGGAGCTGGTTTTCCAACTGGTCTAAAATGGTCATTTGCACCTAAAGAAGTAGGATCTAGACCACATTATCTTGTTATCAATGCTGATGAGTCTGAGCCTGGAACATGCAAAGATAGAGATATATTAAGATTTGAACCTCACAAATTAATAGAAGGATGCTTAATTGCTTCTTACGCAGTAAATGCCCATAAATGTTATATTTATATTAGAGGTGAATATTTTAATGAAGGGCAAAAACTACAAACTGCAATCGATGAGGCTTATAAAAATAATTTAATTGGTAAAAATGCTTTAAATTCAGGATGGGATTTAGACATTTATATTCATTATGGCGCTGGTGCTTACATTTGTGGTGAAGAAACAGCACTATTGGAGAGTTTGGAAGGAAAAAAAGGACAACCAAGATTAAAGCCACCATTTCCTGCATTAATTGGATTATATGGATGTCCCACTATAATTAATAATGTTGAAACTGTTGCAGCTGTCCCTACAATTCTAAGAAGAGGTGCAAAATGGTTTAATTCACTTGGAAGACCTAAAAATACTGGAACAAAAATTTACTGTATTTCTGGAAATGTCAATAACCCATGTAATGTAGAGGAAGAAATGGGAATTCCACTTAAAGAATTAATTGAAACCCACGCTGGAGGTGTAGTTGGTGGATGGGACAATCTAAAAGCAGTAATACCCGGTGGTTCTTCAATGCCAATGTTACCTAAAGAAATTTGTGACAATATGAAAATGGATTTTGATGCTTGTGTTGAAAATAAAACAGGACTAGGAACAGCTGGTATCGTTGTGATCAATAATGATCAGGATATTATTAAGTGTATGGCAAGAATAGCTAGATTTTACAAGCATGAAAGTTGTGGTCAATGTACACCTTGTAGGGAAGGATCTGGATGGATGTGGAGAATGTTAGAAAGAATGGCAGCAGGTGAGGCAACTCCAAATGAAGTAGATATGCTTTTTGATGTAACAAAACAAATAGAAGGTCATACAATTTGTGCTTTTGGTGAAGGTTCATCTTGGCCAGTCCAAGGATTAATTAGACATTTTAAAGATGAAATACTTGAAAGAAATAAATTTGATCCTGTAGTGAAAAAACAAAAAAATATTCCATACCTGGTTGATCAACATTTATTAGAAAAGGAAAATGCCTAAATTAAAAGTAAACGATATTGATATTGAAGTTGAAGATGGTCTAACGGTGCTCCAGGCTTGTGAACAGGCCGGAGCTGAAATACCAAGATTTTGTTATCATGAAAAACTTTCTATAGCTGGAAATTGTCGAATGTGTTTGGTTGAAATGGAAAAATCACCAAAACCTATAGCTTCATGTGCAATGCCTGCAGCTGAAGGGATGGTTATTAAAACAAATACGGAAAAAGTTGAAAAAGCAAGAAAAGGTGTGATGGAGTTTTTACTGGCTAACCATCCTTTGGATTGTCCTGTTTGTGATCAAGGTGGTGAGTGTGATTTACAGGATCAATCTATGTTTTATGGAATTGATAAATCAAGATTTAAAGAGAATAAAAGATATGTACCTGAAAAATACATGGGTCCATTAATAAAAACTCAAATGACTAGATGTATTCATTGTACTAGATGTATTAGATTTGCTACTGAAGTAGCAGGAGTGCCAGAATTAGGAGCGATCGGACGTGGAGAAAATATGGAAATTACTACATATTTAGAGAAATCCATGGAGTCTGAAATGTCAGCCAATGTAATTGATTTATGTCCAGTTGGTGCATTAACTTCTAAACCTTATGTGTTCGAGGCAAGACCTTGGGAACTTAAAAAGACTGAAACAATTGATGTTATGGATGCTGTTGGGTCAAATATTAGAGTGGATACTTACGATTGGGAAGTAAAAAGGGTTTTACCAAGAATTAATGAGGAAATTAACGAGGAGTGGATTTCTGATAAAACTAGATATGCATGCGATGGTCTAAAAAATCAAAGATTAGACACACCATTTATAAAAAATAATGGAAACTTTGAAGAAGTTAGTTGGCAAGATGCATACAAAAAAATTAAAGAAAAAATTTCAACAACATCATCAGACAAAATAGTTGGTTTAACTGGCGACATGACAAACATGGAAACTATGTTTGCTGTTAAAAACCTATTTCAAAAAACATTAAATTCTAGTTATTTAGATTCTAGAGCTAAACATACTTACATAAATTTTCAAAACAGAGGTAATTATTTGTTTAACTCTAGAATAGAAGGGATTGAAGAAAGTGATCTTATATTACTAATAGGTACAAACCCAAGATTTGAGGCAACTATATTAAACTCAAGAATAAGAAAAACTTATTTAAAAAATAAAACTGAAATATTTTCTTTAGAGGATGTGGGTGATTTAACTTATCCTTATAAAGTTTTAGAAAATAATTCAAAAGTAATTGATAAAATCATCAAAAATGAACACAATCTTTCAAACAAAATTGCCAGTGCAGAAAAACCTATAATTATCTTAGGTCAATCATTATTAAATAGTAACAACGGCGCATATATATTTGAAGAGTTAAAAAGGTATTTAACTAGTATTAATAAAATTGATGATAATTGGAATGCACTAAATATTTTAGCAACTGATGCATCAGCTGTTGGTTCATATGATTTAGGTATTTTTTCATCAAATAATGGAAGCAATAAAACTCTTAAAACAATTGAGGATAATGAAGCAGAGATTATTTTTTTATTTGGCCAAGATAAACTGAAATTCAAAAAAAATAATGAGTTTATAATTTATATAGGAAGTCATGGGGATTTAGGCGCAGGTATGGCGGACCTTATTTTGCCTGGTGCAGCATATACTGAACAAGACGGTTATTTCACAAATTTAGAAGGAACGCTCCAGAAAGCTTATAAAGCATCATATCCACCAGGAGAAGCTAAAGAAGATTGGCAAATAATTAATGAGTTATCAGCTATAATCAGCGGAAATGCTTTATTTAATAATAAAGAGGTACTAATTAAATCCATGCATGACTATTTAAATAATCAAAATATTAAAAATTTTGAAGTATCCTCATATAATTTAAGTGATGAAAAAATATTAGTTGAAGATATTGATTATTATTATTCTAATACAATTGCTCGTGCATCCAAAACAATGTCCGAATGTAGATACGCAAGAACTAATTTGAAAAAAACTGGAACAGAGGGTTAATGGACTCTTATTTTTCAATATTATTTACTGAAGTTTATAAAATACTCTTTCTCTTGGTCCCTGTTTTGGTCTCTGTAGCAATGATAGTTTGGCTTGATAGAAGAGTTTGGGCCTTTGTTCAAAAAAGGAGAGGACCCAATGTTGTTGGCCCGTTCGGTTTATTTCAATCACTAGCAGATGCATTAAAATATGTATTTAAAGAAATAATAATACCTGCAAGTTCAAACAAACTTGTGTTTGTATTAGCTCCTGTTGTTACAATGACATTAGCATTAATATCATGGGCTGTAATTCCATTTGGAGAGGATTTTGTTCTAGCTGACATCAATGTTGGTATTTTATATCTTTTTGCTGTTTCATCATTAGGTGTATATGGAATAATTATGGGTGGATGGGCATCCAATTCTAAATACCCTTTTTTAGGTGCAATCAGGTCTGCTGCGCAAATGGTTTCATACGAAGTTTCAATAGGAGTTATAATAATTAATGTTCTCTTATGTGTTGGATCTTTAAACTTAAGTGACATCGTCATGGCACAACAAAATTTATGGTTTGTAATTCCTTTGTTTCCTATGTTTGTAATTTTTTTTATTTCTGCATTAGCAGAAACAAACCGTCCTCCATTTGATTTACCAGAAGCAGAAGCAGAATTGGTGGCAGGATATCAAACTGAATATTCAGGAATGATGTATGCTATGTTTTGGTTAGGAGAATACGCAAACATTCTGTTAATGTGTGCAATGGGAGCAGTTTTATTTTTGGGTGGCTGGTTATCTCCAATAGATATCTTCCCATTTAATGTTATTCCAGGTCCATTTTGGTTAATCTTTAAAATATTATTTTTATTTATTTTATTTGCGTTAGTTAAAGCAACCGTTCCAAGATACAGATATGACCAATTAATGAAGCTGGGTTGGAAAATATTTCTTCCATTTTCACTGTTTTATGTTGTTTTAACTTCGAGTTTTTTACTATATTTTGATTTACTACCAGGAAAATAAATGAAAATTTCACGATTATTAAAAACTATATTCATGATTGATTTTGTGACTGGTTTATTTATTGCAATAAAAGAGACTTTTAAGGCAAAAAAGACAATCAATTATCCTTTTGAAAAGGGGTCTTTAGGAACAAGGTCAAGAGGTGAGCATGCTCTTAGAAGATATCCTAACGGTGAAGAAAGATGCATAGCATGTAAGCTTTGTGAAGCCGTATGTCCAGCCCAAGCTATTACAATTGAGTCTAAGGAAAGAGATGATGGTAGTAGAAAAACAGTAAGATACGATATTGATATGCTTAAGTGTATATACTGTGGTCTTTGTGAAGAGTCTTGCCCTGTAGATGCGATTGTTCAAGGTCCAAATTTTGAATTTGCAACAGAGTCTAGAGAAGAACTTTATTATACAAAAGAAAAACTTTTGGAAAATGGTGACAGATGGGAAAATGTTTTAGCTGCCAATATAAAGGCTGATAGTTCTCATAGATAATCTTATGATTGCACATTCAGTTTTTTTTTATATTTTCTCATTAATAGCTATAATTTCTGCAGTTATGGTGACTGTTTCAAAAAATACAGTTCACTCAGTATTCTTTTTAATCCTAGATTTCTTTAGCATATCTTGTTTGTTCATCATGATAGGTGCTGAATTTTTAGGGATGATTATGCTTATAGTTTATGTTGGTGCTGTTGCGGTTTTATTTTTATTTGTTGTGATGATGTTAAACGTAGCTGAACAAAAAGGGCAATGGTTTAGTTCACGATGGGATGGTGGAACCCATATCCCAATTGGTTTATTAGTTAGTTTAATTATTTTCTTTGAACTTATAATTGTAATTGGAGGATGGAAATATAAACCCGATTTATTAAATAGCCTTTCTATAAATATATCTAATGAAGTCACTAATACCAGATCTATTGGAAATGTTTTATATACGGATTATATACTTCTATTTCAAATTTCAGGAATGATTTTGTTAGTTGCTATGATAGGAGCAATTGTTTTAACATATAGAGAAAGGGCTGGAGTTAAAAGACAAAGTTATGTTAAGCAAATTTCTAGAGAAAGAGATGAAGGTGTTGATTTAGTTGAGGCTGAGAAAAATAAAGGAGTTAAAATAGATGCTTAGCATAGGTTTAGGACATTATTTAACATTAGCTGCAATTATATTTACTATTGGTGTTGTAGGTATTTTTTTAAATAGAAAAAATGTAATAGTTATTTTAATGAGTATTGAGCTAATTTTACTTGCAGTAAATATAAACCTAGTTGCTTTTTCTATATTTATTAATGATTTAGGTGGGCAAATATTTACACTATTTATTTTAACAGTTGCAGCTGCTGAAGCTGCTATCGGATTAGCCATAATTGTAGTTTATTTTAGAAATTCAGACACAATAAGAGTTGAAGAGATTAAAAATTTAAAAGGATAAAATGGAATACCTAATTTTATTTCTACCTCTAATAGGATCTGTAATTAGTGGTTTTTTTGGAAAAAAAATAGGAGACAGAAATTCTCAAGTTTTGACAAGTTCGTTTGTTAGTATTTCAGCAATACTCTCTTTAATTGTTTTGTATAAAGTTATTAGTTCAGATTATTCAAACAACCTAGTTATAGCCACTTGGATAAATTCTGGAACATTAAATGTGCACTGGTCTATAAAAATTGATGCCTTATCAGCAGTTATGTTTGTTGTAGTAAATTTCGTTTCAGCTTTAGTTCATATTTATTCAATTGGATACATGTCACATGATCCTCACAAAACAAGATTTATGGCATATTTATCATTGTTTACTTTTGCAATGTTAACTTTAGTAAGTTCAGATAATTTTATTCAACTATTTTTTGGCTGGGAAGGTGTGGGTCTATGCTCATATTTTTTAATTGGATTTTGGTTTAAAAAAGAGAGTGCCAACAAGGCTGCAATAAAAGCCTTTGTCGTTAATAGAGTTGGTGACTTTGGTTTAGCTCTTGGAATTTTTCTGATTTTTTATATTTTTGGTACAGTCAACTACGATGAGGTTTTTGAACAAATTCCAAATGTTTTAGATAAAAAAATTAATTTTATTGGTATAAATATAGAAATTATTGATTTGATTTGTTTGCTTTTATTAATTGGAGCAATGGGAAAATCAGCTCAATTTTTATTGCACACATGGTTACCAGATGCTATGGAAGGCCCAACGCCAGTATCTGCATTAATTCACGCCGCAACCATGGTAACCGCTGGAGTATTTCTAATTGTTAGATGCTCACCTATATACGAATACTCTCCATTAGCTCTCACAGTTATAACCATAATTGGAATGACTACTGCTTTCTTTGCAGCAACAGTTGCACTTGTTCAAAATGATATAAAAAAAATTATTGCTTATTCTACTTGTAGTCAATTGGGATACATGTTTTTTGCTGCTGGAGTAGGTGCTTACAATGTTGCGATGTTTCATCTATTTACACATGCCTTTTTTAAAGCTTTACTATTTTTAGGAGCTGGGGCTGTAATTCACTCATTTCATGAGGAACAAGATATAAATAAAATGGGTGGAGTTATAAAGAAACTCCCATACACATATGCATTAATGCTTATTGGGACTCTTGCTTTAACAGGTTTTCCTTTTTTATCAGGTTTTTATTCCAAAGATGCAATAATAGAATTTGCGTACCTAAAAGGAAATGGAGTTGGAATACTTGCAGCTTTTGTGGGAATTGTTACAGCTTTATTAACATCAATTTATTCCTGGAGACTTATATTTAAAACATTCCATGGTAATTTTAATAATAAAGAACTTAGTATTGATAAAGTACACGAGTCTCCTTTTGTTATGATTGCTCCTTTAATTATCTTAGCAATAGGAGCTATTTTTACAGGTATGGCCTTTAAAGGTTTGTTTATAGGTCATGAGATATCATATGAATTTTGGGCTCAATCTATAAAATTTTTAGAACCACTAAGTACAGATCATCCACCAACGTGGTTTTTGTTTTTAACGCCTATACTTGTTACCTCTGCAATTCCAATTTCTTATTATTTATATCTAAAAAACACTAAAATAGTAAATGGACTGAAAGAAATGAATGAGCCAATTTATCAATTTTTAGTTAAGAAATGGTACTTCGATGAAATGTACGATTATTTATTTGTCAATCCTTCAAAAAAAATTGGAAAGTTTTTATGGAAAAAAGTTGATGGATCAATAATAGATAAATTTGGTCCTGATGGGATTTCAAGTGTAATTAAAAATTTATCAATTAAAGCAGTCAAATTTCAATCTGGATTTATTTATCAATATGCATTTGTTATGTTGATTGGATTTTCAGTTTTACTAACAATACTAATATTAAACTGATGAACTTTCCAATTTTATCGTCCTTAATTTTGCTACCTACAATAGGTGCTTTATTTATATTATTCACAAAATCATCAAGTGGAAAATATCAAAGTTCCAAATATGTAGCTTTATTTATTTCTTTAGCAAATTTTTTATTATCTTTATATCTTTGGTATGTCTTTGATAAAAATTCAGTAGACTTTCAGTTTGTAGAAAATAGAGAATGGTTATCAGGATTTATAAATTATAAAGTTGGAATAGATGGTATTTCAATTTTATTTGTAATATTAACAACTTTCATAACTCCAATTTGCATTATTTCAGTTAATGCTACAATAAAAAATAGACTTAAGGATTTCTTAATTGCCATATTAATAATGGAAACATTTATGATTGGTGTTTTCTGCTCGCTTGATTTAGTAGTATTTTATTTATTTTTTGAGGCAGGTCTTATACCAATGTTTTTAATTATTGGTATTTGGGGTGGAGAAAGAAGAGTCTATTCGGCTTTTAAATTTTTTCTTTATACTTTATTAGGATCAGTTCTTATGTTGGTTGCTATTATTTCAATTTATTGGATAACTGGAACCACTGATGTTGAAAAACTTTATGAACTTGGCATAAAGGCCGAATATCAAAATTTATTATGGTTAGCATTTTTCAGTTCTTTTGCAGTTAAAACTCCTATGTGGCCAGTACACACGTGGCTACCAGATGCTCATGTAGAAGCTCCAACTGTTGGATCTGTATTGCTAGCAGCAATATTGCTTAAAATGGCTGGATATGGATTTATTAGATTTTCGCTAGGATTATTTCCTATAGCTTCTGAAAATTTCACAATGTTAGTTTATATCTTAAGTTTAATTGCAATTATTTACACATCTCTGGTTGCTTTGATGCAGGAAGATATGAAAAAACTCATTGCATACTCCTCAGTTGCGCATATGGGGTTTGTAACATTAGGTATCTTCACAATGACCCAACAAGGTATTGAGGGAAGTATTTTTCAAATGATTAGTCATGGACTTGTATCGGCTGCACTTTTCTTGAGTGTTGGAGTTGTTTATGAAAGGCAACATACAAGACTAATAAATAAATATGGCGGTTTAGTCTCCATAATGCCAAGATATGCAATTGTTTTTATGGTATTTACACTAGGAGCTCTAGGACTACCTGGAACAACAGGTTTTATTGGAGAATTTTTAATTTTAATGGGCGCATTTGAGAAAAATATCCTAGTAGCGATGATTGCAAGTTTGGGAGTAATTTTAGGAGCAGCATATATGCTGTGGCTATTTAAAAGGGTTGTTTTCGGAAAAATTAATAATCAAGAGTTTAAAAGTATGAAAGATTTAAAAACTTTTGAAATTATCACCTTGTCAGCTTTAGTAATACCAATTTTATTTTTTGGTTTTTATCCAGAGCCTTTAATGAATTCAATTGAAGCATCAGTCGAGAATACTTTAAACATGTACAACTTTGAGTTAATTAACAATCTTGCATCAAAAGACTAATGGAAAATTTTCAATATATATTACCTGAAATCTTCATATCGGCATCTATAATGCTATTTTTACTAGTTGGAGTTTTCAAAAAAAATAGTGCAAGTTTAATTTATAATTTATCTAATATATCGCTAGTTATTTTATTGGCACTAATAATAAATCTCAGCTCATTAGATACAATTTACTTATTCAACGACTCATATTTAATAGATAATTTATCTAATTATATGAAGATTATACTTGTTGGATCTGGAATTTTTGTAATGCTAACTGGATCCAAATATATCCAAGTTATCAATTTAAATAAAATTGAATACCCGATCCTCATTCTAAGCAGCATTTTGGGAATGATGATAATGATAAGTTCAAATGATTTAATTGTTTTTTATATGGGCCTTGAACTACAATCATTAGCTTTGTATGTTCTTGCATCTTTTAATAGAGACAATTTGCTTTCTACAGAATCTGGGCTAAAATATTTTGTTCTCAGCGCATTATCATCTGGATTGCTGTTATATGGGTGTTCACTAACTTATGGATTTTCTGAAAGCACAAATTTTGATCAAATACTTATAAACTCTACTGAATTTAATTATGGCACCACGTTTGGGATAGTCTTTATTTTAGTTGGTCTTGCATTTAAAATATCAGCTGTACCTTTTCATATGTGGGCTCCTGATGTTTATCAAGGCTCCCCAACATCTGTAACATTATTCTTTGCTATACTTCCAAAAATAGCTGCGTTATCAGTATTCATTAAGTTTTTATACACACCTTTTGCTAATATGAATGATCAGTGGCAAACTATTATTGTATTTATTTCAATAGCTTCAATGATATTTGGTGCTGTCGCAGCTATAGGTCAAAAAAACTTAAAAAGATTAATTGCATATAGTTCAATCAGTCATATGGGCTATGCGTTGGCTGGATTAGCAACAGTTAGCAACCAAGGAATACAAAGTTCTATTACTTATATATCTATTTATTTGGTAATGAATTTAGCCTTTTTTAGCTGCTTATTTATGCTTAAGAGAAATGATAAATATTATGAAAATATAGAGGATTTATCTGGGCTTTCAAAAAAACATCCAATTTTATCTTTCTCATTATTAATAGTTTTATTTTCTTTAGCTGGAATACCCCCACTAGCAGGCTTCTTTGCAAAATTTTATGTTTTTTTAGCTGTTATAGAACAGTCAATGTATTTTTTAGCAATTGTTGGATTATTAGCAACTGTAGTTGCAGCTTTTTATTATTTAAGAATTATAAAAATTATATATTTTGATCCAGAAAAAGAAGAATACGAAACATCTCATAATCTAGGATTAAAAATTACTTTGGCTATTTCAACAATATTTATTTTAGCATACTTTATATATCCGAGCGGCATAACAGAAATAGTATCTAAAATTACCATGATCTAATGAAATTAAAAAAATATTTATACAAAAAAGTTGAAAGCACTAATAATGTAGCGCTAAGATTAATAAAGCAAGGCAATCAAAGAGGAATAATTTTAACTGATCAACAAACAAAAGGTAAAGGACAAGGCAAAAATAGATGGATATCTATGAAAGGAAATTTATTTATATCAATCTTCTTTGAAATTAGCAAAAAAATTTCCTTAACAGCAATTATAGATTCAAATTTAAAAATAATAAAAAAAGTTATTAAGAAACAAATTAATTCGTTAATACGGATAAAAAAACCTAATGATATTTTAATAAATAATAAAAAGGTTTGTGGTATCTTGCAAGAAAT
>CABYOT010000007.1 GCA_902520695.1 uncultured Pelagibacteraceae bacterium | reverse complement strand
TGGTCCAGCTGACTTAAGTTTAGCGATTGGAGAAAAGCCTGGTTTTGACAGAGCAGAGGACACAAAAGCATATTCTGAAATATTAAGAATATTAGAGCATGCTAAAAAACATAATATCTTTGCAGGAATACATAATGGAACAACTGAGTATGCTCAAAAAATGATTGATAAAGGTTTTAATTTTGTGACTATAGGAGCTGATCAAAGAGCAATGAGTGCTGGTGCTAAAGCAATTGTTGAAAAAATGAAGGGCTCAATAAATAAAAAAGAGTCTGAGACTTATTAATTTAGTTTTTCAAGAAATAGTTCAAACTCCTTTTGATTTAAATTTATAGATTGTTTCTTTCCAGGAAATTTATTTGACATTGAATCTTTTTTAAATGCCTTGAGAGCTCGAACTCTCTCAACTTTTATTTCATTTTTTAATTTTAATAAATTTCCATAAGCTTTTGAATGTCTTGGAGGATTTAAAGTATCTCCACAAATATCTTCCATGAACAAATACATTACATCTGCTTTTTTTCCTGAACCTAAAGAAACTGTAACTATATTTGTTCTTTTAGAGATTTCTCCCATAACATTTTCAGGGATAACCTCACATTCAGCAGAAAAAGCTCCCGCATTTTCCAATCTTTTAAATTTTAAAAAAAGATTGTGTGCCTCCTCACTATTTTTTCCTACTGCTCTTAATCCACCAATCCATGTGGATTTTCTTGGAACTAAACCAAGATGTCCCATAACTGGAACATCTTCATTAGCCAACATCTCTACTATTTTCATGCTTCTAGGAGTCATTACAGCATCAGCTCCATTTTCTAAGGCTTTAAACGCCCCTCTCATTATATCATCTGAAGTGACAAACTTATTTAATACCAGTGCAGCAGTTAAAAATAGTTTCTTTGATCCCTCTCTCACCTGTTTTACATTAAATGCATTGCAGATTATCATATCAAATCCAGCCTTCTCTGCAGCCTCAGCTTCATCTAGTGTATTAGCTGTAACTTGAGTAAATTTTTTTTTTCCTTTTGCCTTTTTAAGATCATCAACTGTAAGAGATCTGTTGGCAGGTTGAGCAGCCCAAGTATAAATCTTTTTCATTTTATATTTTTTAATTCTTTATAGATATTATTCACTCTATGTACTTCTTGTGCAATATTAAAGTATCCTTCATATTCAATTTCATCCGGCGATACATCAAAATGATAATGTCCAGCGTCGCTTTTATGCTCATATGAGTGGAAGTGAGTATGCTCCCCAGACTCTCTTAAATTTAATTCTCCACCCGTTGGATCACCAGTCCATAAAACAGTATAGCATTGTAATTTTGGTCCAACAGGCTCATAAAATTGTAGAAAATCTTTTGTGCATTTCATCAATTGTGGATCATAATATTCATGTTTTATATCCTTATAATCTGGTTGTACGTGTGATCTTATTTTTCCATTCAAAACTCTAAATACTCCAGCAAGAGCAATATGAGTTTTATGCCCAATTTTAAGATTGTCTGAAAGTGCTGTTCTAATTGATTGAGGCAATGAACCTTGTTTTCCAGTTCTTTTTTTTATCTTTAAATAAATAACTTTCCCTTTAACACCATCTGAGTAATAAATGTTACCAAGCCCACCATGTTTACTTGCATTATAATCCTCTACTATACATTCTTTATCTTTTCCTACCCTCGCAATTAAAGACTTATTTTCTTTTGTTATTAAGTTTTCATTTATAACTAATTCTCCACAGTGTCCATCGAGGCAAGACATTGCTCCAGATCCTGCTCCAAGTGCGTACGATTTTTCTGATCCAATCATTTTTGAGATTTCTGAATAATCAAATTCAGTTCCAAGATACTTAGGATCGTGCATGTAAGGCTCTCCTCCAACATCGATTATCCTTTGGTTACCACTCATACCTTCTGATGGACAATTCCAATTTCTTAAATTTGGACAATCAATTACTTCTGCTTTCACACTGTCAAAATTATTTGACAGACCTTTTTCTAATGCGTTTGATATTTCTTTTAACTCAAAATTTTTGAAAATTCCTTTTTCTATTTTTAATTCCATAAATTAATTAGTTACATAATATATTGCATAATTATTTTACATAAATATATTTCAATTTTAAAAATGAATAATAAAGATTTAAAAGTTGCAGTTCTTGGAGCAGGAGCAATGGGTTGTCTATTTGGAGGCCTGCTAGCAGAAAAAGGTCTAAATGTAACGCTCATTGATGTTTGGAAAGAACATGTTGAGAAAATTAATAAAAATGGTCTAAAAATGGATGGCCATGGTGGTGATAGATTTATAAAAGTACCAGCAACATCAGATCCATCTACAATTGGAAAGGTTGATGCTGTTATAGTAATGTGTAAAGCAACAGCTCTAGAACCTGCTTTAAAAAGTATTAAAAACATCATTAGAGATAAAACAGTTTTTATGTCTTTTCAAAATGGAATTGGACATGAAGCTATAATTAAAAGTATTGTTGGTAATGAAAAAGTAATTGGGGGAACAACAACACAAGCATCAAATATCTTAGGCCCTGGTCATATCATGAATCACGCAGCTTTACCTTCTTGGATTGGAGAATATGATGGTGGAATAACAGATAGAATAACTGAAATTGCAGACACATTTACTGCGCATAACTTAGAAATGATTGCAGCTGAGGATGTAAAAAAAAGAAAATGGATGAAACTTTTTGCTTTAACAGCAATAGGTCCACTTTCAGCTATTTTTGATCTACATCATATTGATCTTTATATAAATAATAATGCCAACGACTTATCTAGAAGTTTAGGCAAAGAGATTATTTTAGAAACAAGAGAAGTTGCTTTAGCAGATGGTGTAAATGTTTCTGAAGATGAGTGTTTGTTTATGTTTAATAAAATTGTTGACTCAAAACAAACAAATAAGTCTTCAATGGCTTTTGATGTGCTTTATAAAAGAAAAACTGAAATTGATTTCATAAGTGGTGCCGTATCTAATATAGGAAAAAAACATGGAATTGCCACACCATTAAATGACCTTATGTACAAAATGATTAAAGTAAAAGAGGGTATGTACAGCTAAATGCTGAAAATTAACAAACTAAAGAAAATTAAATCAAACTTCCCAGTCATTGTTGGAGAAAAAATAATCAGCAAATCAGTCTGTAATTCTTTAATTAAAGAAATAAGTAATTCAAAAAATTTCGATGATATGATTATGGGTGGTAGAAGTAGGATAAACAAAGGGTCAAAAAATTTCAACAAATATATCTTAGGTTCTAAAATCTCAAAAAAACTTTTTACTACTTTCAATACAGAATCATTTTATAAAAAAATTGATAAGAAATTTAAAACAGAGTTTAAGTCAAACATATGGGAAAGTTTGTTTAAACCAAAAATATTTAATAAAAAAAAATATACATTAAAAAGAAAAGTAAATTCTAAAGAACTAGAAAGACTGCTAGGTAAAAATTATAAAAACCCAAATTTAAATTTAGATATTGATTTTTCAGTATCTAAAGGAGGATATAGATTGAGACCGCATAGAGATGATATTAATAGAATATATAATTTTTTGATATATTTAACTGATATACCAAAAAAAAATGGAGGTTCCCTTACACTTTATAAAAAAAAAGCAAACAAGAATTTAAGAAAAAAATTTAGAAGATTTCCAAAAATTAATGAATTAAGTAAAGTAAAGGAGTTCCCCCCAAAAAAAGGAAGTATTATTTTCTTTAAATCTACTCCCAATTCTTATCATGGGGTAACACGATTTAAGGAAAAAAACTGTCCAAAAAGATTTTTTATTTATGGAAGTTATGCATTTAATAAACCTGTTATATGGAAATTTAAAAATTTTGAATATCACCCTTACATAGTTGCGACTAAAAAAAGAATGCTCACATCTTTTCATGATTCAAATTATCTGCTAAAATCTAGCAATCATGCAAACTAACAGCAAACTAAAGAAAATTTTAGATAGAGATGGATACCTTAGGGTAAAAAATATTCTTAATTTCAACAAAGATTTAAAACCTATTTTAAACGATATGGAATATGTAATGGATAATCTAGTTAATAAGTTTGCACCTAGTCATATGAGAGAAAAGGTTTTTAAATATAACTTTAAAAAAAAATATACCTATATTTCAAAATTAAATATTAATGATCTTGACCAATATTTTAATACCAGGCTACCTAGAGATCATGTTAAAAAAGATAGTGATTACTTTGCATCGCAATCTTTATGGAATTTAATAAATAATAAAAAAATTTTAGATGTAGTTGAAAAATTACTAGGATCTGAAATCCTTTCCAATCCTGTTCAAAACACAAGAATAAAACAACCAGAAAGTAAACTACCTAAACACTCTGTTCATGATGGTCTTTCAGGGAGAACTCCTTGGCACCAAGACGCAGCAGTCTTATCATCTATTGGTCAAAGATTGACAGATATGGTGACCGTTTGGATACCATTTACAAAAACTACCAAAAATAATGGATGTATGATTACTATTAAAGAAATTAACAAATTAGGTTTATTAAATCATGTATCTGGATATAGAGGTCAAGTCGAAATAAAAGATAGTAAATTACTTGATAAATTTAAGCCAGTTTTCCTTGAAGCAAATGTGGGTGATATAATAATTTTACACAAACATTCAATTCATTGTTCATTGCCTAATAGATCTAATGATTTTAGAATTAGTGCTGATTTAAGATATAATAGAGCTGGAACTCCGTCTGGTAGAAAGCCTTTGCCAAATTTTTATGTAAGAAGCAAAGATAAAAAAAATATTACTATCCACAACTATAAGCAATGGATTGCTTTATGGGAAAAGGCAAAGAATAAATGTATTCCAAGAAAGTATGCATTTAAATATCCACTTCCAACATTTAAAAATAGCAAAAGAGATCTAGCTAGATTAGTATAATTTCTTTTTTAAATTATGAAAAAGATTCTTATTGTCCAACCTATTCACGAAAAAGGTATGGAATTATTAAAAAGTAATAGTAACTATAATTACGAGGTAGTTGAAGATTTAAGTATTGAAAACGTTAAACAAAAAATTATAGACGCTGATGCAGTGTCTTTAAGAACATCAATTTTACCTGCAGAAGCAATTGAAAATGCAAAAAATCTTAAAATAATTTCTAGACATGGAGTTGGTTACGACAATATTGATTTAGATAGCTGTAAAAAAAGAAATATCGATGTAGCAATAACTGCAACAGCAAATGCTGTAGCAGTTGCAGAACACGTTCTTTTTATGCTTCTAAGCATATCAAAAAGAAAGGATATGTATGATCAATCAGTCAAAAGTGGAAAATTTAATGATAGAAATAAGCTTCCAAAAACTATAGAAATTTGGAACAAAAACATTCTTATAGCTGGTTTTGGAAGAATAGGAAAAGCATTGATTAAAAGATGTTTAGGATTTGAAATGAATGTATTTGTTTATGATCCATTTGTAGATGCAGAAACAATAAGCAAAATGGGTGGAAAAAAAGTTGAAAATTTATCAGTAACTATAAAAGATATGGATGCTGTCTCACTCCATATACCTTTAACAAATCAAACTAGAAACATCATAGATTATGAACTTCTTAAAACCATGAAAAAAAATTGCATCATCATAAATGCTGCAAGAGGTGGAATTATAAATGAGAAAGACTTAGATAGAGCATTAAAGGAGAACCTAATTTTTGGAGCAGGTATCGATGTGTTTGAAGTAGAGCCTCCAGAAGCTAATAATCCACTATTAAAAAACGACAAAGTTTTCCTTAGCCCACATGCAGCAGCGTTTACCGAAGAGTGCATGACTAGAATGGCGAGAGAAACTATACAAAATATTTTTGATTTTTTTGATGGAAAACTTGAAGATAGTAAAAAAGTAAAATTATAGTTTATTAATCTCTAAATTTGATTTCTTCAAGGTATCTGCAATATATTTGTAACCCATAATTGCATACTCAAGAGGGTTTGCTTTTTTTGGATCTTGCTCAGCCTCTACAACCAGCCAACCCTGATAATTATTTTTTTTCAAAATATCAAACAGAGGTTTATAGTCGATACACCCATCGCCAGGCACAGTAAAAGCACCCTCTAAAAAAGCATCTCTAAAACTTAAATCTTTAGAAAGGGCCTTTTTTAATACTTCTTGTCTAATATCTTTGCAGTGAATATGGATTACTCTTTCTTTAAATTTATTGATAATGTTAATAGAATTTCCTTGCGCAAATAACATATGACCGGTATCTAAAGTTAATTTTACACTGTCGTTTGTATTTTCTAGCAATCTAATGGTTTCTTCCTCTGTTTCTATTACTGTACCCATATGATGATGATATGCTAAAGGCATACCTTCATCTTCAAGGAATTTAGCAAGCTCAGATATTTTTATGCAATAATCTCTCCATTCATCATTAGACATTTTTGGTCTACTAGAGAGTTTTTTTGATGGATCACCTTGTATTGATTCAAAAACTTCAGCGAACACAATACATGGAGCATCACAATCTTTAAATAATTGAAGTTGATTTTGAATTAATTTTTTTTCTTCTTCAACAGAATTTTTTCTAAGATTTCCACTATACCATCCAGAACATAATTTTAAATTATACTTTTTTAGTTTAGGTAATAATTCCTTGGATGTTTTTGGAAATTTTCCACCTGACTCTATACCTATATATCCAGCCTGACTTGCCTCCGATAAACATTGTTCTAGAGGAGTATCTCCACCTAGTTCAGGCATGTCATCATTGCTCCACGCTATTGGCGCTATCCCTAATTTTACTGACATATTTTTTATTTTTGCTAAGATATTTGATCATGAGATTAATTAAAGGTAAAAAAATCAAATTAGGCATTGTTGGTGGTGGTCCAAAATCATGGATAGGACATGTCCACAGAATTTCCTCAAGATTTGATGACGAATATGAAATTGTCTCAGGAGTTTTTTCAAGAAATTCAAATATTTCAAAGACTTTCGGAAAAAAAATAGGAATTGATAAAGATAGATGTTACTCAAATTATCCAGAAATGGCTGATAAAGAGGCTCTAAGACCTGATGGTATTGAGGTCGTGGCGATTATGACTCCGCCTTCTAGTCACCAAATTATTGCAGAAAAATTTATAGACAAAAATATTCACATAATATCTGACAAGCCATTTGCAGGTGATCTATCACAAGCAAAAAAACTTTTTAAAAAAATTAAATCAAATAAAAATATAAAATATGCTTTAACTCATAATTATTCAGCATATCCTATGGTTAGAGAAGCAAAGGTATTAGTTGAAAAAGGGAAAATAGGAAAAGTTGAATATGTTAATGTAGAGTATGTTCAAGACTGGACTGATGGAAAAATAGTTGACAAAAAAAATGCAAATAAAATATTAAAATGGAAAATAAATAAAAAAATAGTTGGGACCTCTGCAGTTTTAAATGAGATTGGATCTCACGCTTATCACATAGCATGCTATGTTTCTGGATTAAAAGGTAGAAATGTGTTTGCTGATATCAAACAAGTTTCAAAAACTATTAAAATGGATAACAATGCTCAAGTAATGATTAACTTTAATAACAATGCAAAAGGCATACTTTGGACAAGTGTTATGGCAAGAGGCGGTGTTTATGGTTTAAGGTTTAGAATATTTGGAACAAAAGGCAGCATAGAATGGGTTCAAAATGATCCAGGCTATCTTAAATTTAATCCATTAAAAGGTGCTGTAAAATTTTTAGAAAGAGGTTTTTTTAATGCAGAATTATCTAAAAACTTTTCAAGAATTAAATTTGGTCATCCAGAGGGTTATTTGGATGCTTTTGCAAACATTTATAAAGAATTTGCAGCATCATTAAGAACTAAAGCAAAAAAAAGGTGGTTTTTTCCAAATGAACATGAAGGACTTGAAACCGCAAAGTTTATTGAAGCGTGTAAAATTTCAAATAAAAGAAAAGCGTGGATAAAAATAAAATAAAAGTCGCTTTGCTTGGTCTTGGCAGAATTGGCCAAATGCATGCAAAAAATTTAATTGAAAATAGAGAATTTGAGTTAAAATATGTCTTTGATCTTAACAAAGATTTATTAAAAAAAATCTCTAATAAATATAATGTTACTTCAATAAATAAGCCTGATCTGGCTTTCAATGATAAAAATATTGACTGTATATTTATTGCGTCAAGCACACCTACACATTTAAAATTTATTGAGCAAGGTGTAAGAAAAAATAAAATTATTTTTTGTGAAAAACCTTTAGATCTGAATATAAAAAAAATTAATTCTTATCTAAAAAGAATAAAAAGATTTAAACCAAAAGTGCAAATGGGCTTCAATAGAAGATATGACTTTGGACACCATTCATTAAAACAACATTTAAAACAAAAAATTGGACGATTAGAAAAAATTATAATTACTAGTCGGGACCCTTCTCCTCCTTCGTTTAAATATCTAAAAAGTTCAGGTGGGATATTTAAAGATATGATGATTCACGATTTTGATCTTGCAAGATATTATTTAGGAAAAGATGAATTCGAATCAATATTTGCTGTTGGTAGCAACTTATCAGATAAACGTTTTAATAAAATTAATGATTATGAATTGGCAACTACAATACTTAAATCTAAAAAAGGGGTTCAATGTGTTATAACAAATTCAAGACATTGTAGTTTTGGATATGATCAAAGAGTAGAATTATTTGGAAATAAAGGAATGCTTGTATCAGACAATAAAAGAAATGATGAAATAAATTATTTTTCAAAAAACTCAACAAACAGTAAATCACCTCTTCTTCACTTCTTTATTGAAAGATATTCGGAGGCTTTTAAACTACAATTGTTCGATCTAGCAAAATTTTGTAGAAAAAATATAAAACCAAGAGCAGTTTTTGAAGATGGAAGAAAATCAATTATATTGGCAGAGGGAGCAATGAACTCTATCAAGTCGAAAAGGTTTGAAAAATTAATTTATTAAAATTTAAATTCCCTCTATTTTTTTGTCTCCTGATTTTTTGACAAAATATATTCCAATTATAACAATAAATAATGAAATTAATATTTTTGAAGTTACTAATTCGTTAAGAAATAAGTATCCAAGAATTACCCCGAATATTGGTATTAAATAAGCGACTTGGCTTTGAAAAACTAAACCGTTTCTTTTTAATATCATAAATCTCAATAACCAGGCTATACCAGTAGGAAATACTCCAAGATATATTAAAGACAAAGTTGACTCTAAAGATGGATTTAAATTCCAAGGTTGCTCTATAATTAAAGATATTGGACAAACAAAAACTGCTCCCCAAATTAATATTGATGCAGTAACATTTTCATTTTTTTTATGACTTATTTTTAATGTTAATATTCCGCCAATTACATAAAATGTTGAACCAACTAATATCATTAAAGCAGAAAATAAGTTTTCATCATTAATTAATAGATTTTCAGAAAAAAGATAAACTATTCCTAAAAATCCTAATATTATTCCTAATATTTTAACTAAATTAATTTTTTCTTTATCTATAAACAAATGAGCTAAAATAGTTGCACTAATAGGAGTGGTAGACATTAATATTGCTGCTAAATTACTTTGGACTTTTTGTACCCCGTAAGCAATTAAAAAAAATGGAATAACTAAATTTATGACTCCAATTGCAGCAAACCATTTCCAATCTTTTGAAAAGACTTCAATTTTAATTTTTTTATAAAAACACAATAATAAAACTGGGATCATTCCAAAAAAAATTCTTAAGAACGCTATCGTTATTGGACCATAAGAGTAAGTTGCAATTTTAATATTAAAAAAAGCTGAAGCCCAAATTAGTGATAACAAAACTAATATGAAATAATCAGATGTTTTTGGTGAAGTCATTCTACAATATCCTTAACTATTCCATTAGTTAAATTTAGCAATTCATCAAAACTTATTTTAAAAATACAGTTTGGATGTCCAGCAGCGGCATGTAAGTTTTTAAATCTATTTAAAGACTCATCTACAAGAATTTCTAATTTATTTTTATGACCTACAGGTGAAACTCCTCCTATAGTATAACCTGTTTGATCTTTAACCTCATCAGGAGATGCCATACTCAAATCTTTACTATTAAAAATTTTTTTTAATTTATTTAAAGAACATCTTTTATCGCCAGATACTAAACAAAGAAAAAAATTTTCTTCATTCCTAAACAATAAACTTTTAACAATTGAACCAACCTCGGTGTTTAATGAATTTGCAGCATCATTTGCTGTTCTTGCGGTTTGTTCTAATTCAATTACCTTTATTTCACTATTAAATTTTTTTAATGCCTCTTTTGCTCTTTTAACTGGTTCTTTATTAAGTACTGTCATTAGTACAACTCTTGATTGATTGAAAAATTGCGATTTTTAAGGTTAATATACATGTAAAAAAAGCATAAGTGATATCTATTTTATAGACATTATTTATCTTTTCTTAACTGATAAGAGAACAAGAAAATTTATAGGAGATAATATGAGCGCTAAGGACGTACTAAAATTAATTAAGTCTAAGAATATTGAGTTTGTGGATCTTAGATTTACAGACCCAAGGGGTAAACTTCAACATTTAACAATGGATACAACTATCGTAGATGAAGGAATGCTAAATGACGGTGTATTTTTTGATGGATCGTCAATTGCAGGATGGAAAGCAATTAATGAGTCTGACATGATATTAAAGCCTGATTTAAGTAGAAAAGTAATAGATCCCTATACATCTCATAATACATTAATATTATTTTGCGATATTTTAGATGCAGTTAAGAGAGATCCCTATGAAAGAGATCCAAGAGGAATTGCAAAAAAAGCTGAAGCTTATTTAAAGAAAACAGGTATAGGTGATACAGCTTACTTTGGGCCAGAGCCTGAATTTTTCGTTTTTGATGATGTAAGAATTAAAAACGATATGAATGAAACAAGTTTTTCAATTGATAGTACAGAAGGTCCTTATAACTCCGGAAAATCTTACGACAATGGAAACATGGGTCATAGACCTGGAGTAAAAGGAGGATATTTTCCTGTACCACCAGTAGATAGTGCTCAAGATATGAGAGGTGAATATCTTAAAGGACTAAGAGATGTTGGCATTACTGTAGAAAAACACCACCATGAAGTTGCTCCAAGTCAACATGAACTTGGAATGTTATTTGGAACTTTGGTTGATCAAGCAGACAACGTTCAACTATATAAATATGTAGTTCAAATGGTTTCTCACTCTTTTGGTAAAACTGCAACTTTTATGCCTAAGCCTGTTAAAGGAGATAATGGTTCTGGAATGCATACTCACCAATCAATTTGGAAAGGGAAAACTCCGGTATTTTCTGGAAACAAATATGCTGGATTATCACAAACTGCTCTTTACTATATTGGTGGAGTATTAAAGCATGCAAAAGCGATTAATGCATTTGCTAATGCTACTACAAATAGTTACAAGAGATTAATACCAGGATTTGAGGCTCCAGTTTTACTTGCATATTCTGCAAGAAACAGATCAGCTTCATGTAGAATTCCAATCACATTAAGTAAAAAAGGTGCAAGATGTGAAATAAGATTCCCAGATGCATCAGGAAATCCATATTTAACATTTGCTTCTATGCTTATGGCTGGAATTGATGGAATAAAAAATAAAATTGATCCAGGTAAATCGTTCGACAAAGACCTTTATGCTTTATCAGAAAAGCAAGTTAAAAAAGTGCCAACTGTTTGCGGATCTTTAAGAGAGGCAATGGAGGCTTTGGATAAAGATAGAGGTTTCTTAACTCAAGGGAATGTATTTACTGATGATCAAATAGATGCGTACATAGAACTTAAATATGAAGAAATTCATAATTTTGAACATACGCCGCACCCTATTGAATTCGACATGTATTATAGCTGTTAAAAAGCTTATTTTATGGGATTACCTGCAGTAATAGCAGGTATTCCCATATTAGAATTCTAATTTAATTTAGTTTTGTTAAACAAAGATATGACTAAGTTCATATCAACTTTAAAGAATATAATTGGTTATAAAAAACCTGAAATTAGGAAACCTAAGCGTAGAAAAAATAAAACTTATTCTATGAATAAGAGAGGCCAATATTGGTTTATTTCTTATTACCAATAATTAATTAAATTTTAAAAGATTCTCCGCAACCACATCTTTCAGTTTCATTTGGATTGTTAAAAACAAATTGTGATGAAAATTCTTCTTTTTTGTAATCCATTTCAGTACCAAAAAGATACATTACTGCTGCTGGATCAATGAAAACTTTTACTCCTTTATCCTCAATAACTTCATCATTAGGGTTTATTTCCTTTGTGTATTCCATAATATAAGACATTCCTGCGCATCCACCTGATTTTACTCCAATTCTTACACCAATTGAGTCATTGTCAGCAGAAGACATAATTTCTTTTATCCTATTTGCTGCATGATCGCTTAATGATATAACTTGTTTTGTCATAAGTTTAACTCTAATTTTGCTGCTTCTGACATCATAGACTTATCCCATGGTGGTTCCCAAACTAAATCTAAATCTACTTTATCTACCTCTTCTAATTGCATAATACTATCTTTAACCTCTTTTGGCAAACTTTCTGCTGCTGGACAGTTTGGAGTTGTTAATGTCATTTTTACACTGATATTTTTTCCATCTACATTAATATCATAAATTAATCCAAGTTCATAAATATTTACTGGTATTTCAGGATCATAAATTTTTTTTATTTCTTCAATTACTTTTTCTTTTAATTCCATAAAGTTACGACTCAGTTTTAGTGATTTCTTTTGAGTTATCCATTGCTGATGTAAGAGTGTGCCACGATAATGTTGCGCACTTAACTCTCATTGGATATTGTTTAACACCAGATAAACACATTAATTTAGTTTTTTCGTCGTCTTTTAAGTATTCTGATTTTAAGTCTGGATTTTCTTTTATCATTCCTAAAAAGTCTTCAACTATCTCTTTAGCCTCGTGTTCATTTTTGCCTTTAATTAAATCTGTCATGATTGAAGCTGATGCCATTGAAATAGCACATCCACTTCCCTCAAATGAAATATCCTCAACTATTTTTTGTCCATTTAATTTAAGATAAACATGAACATTGTCTCCACATAAAGGGTTATGACCTTTTGCATCTTTATTAAACTCATGTACTTTTCCAAGATTCCTTGGATTTTTTCCATGTTCTAAAATAATTTCTTGATAAAGTTCTTTTAAGTTCATTTTAAATTAAATATTTTTTTACAGTTATTAATAGAGTCATTTAACTTATCTAAGTCATCTTTAGTATTATAAATTCCAACTGACGCTCTTGCACTAGCAGGTATATTTAATTTGTCATGTAATATTTGACAGCAATGATGACCTGCTCTTATTGCAACTCCGTCTTCATCAAGTATTGTTGCAATATCATGTGGATGAACACCCTCCAATGTGAAGGATAAAACTCCCCCTTTGTTTTTTGGACTACCAATTAACTTAACAGAATTATTTTTTTGTAATAGCTCTTGACCATACTCAACTAAATCAGCTTCATGTTTCATTATATTCTCTATACCAATACTCTCCATAAACTTTATTGACTGATCAAATGCAATAACTTGAGCTGTAGCCATAGTCCCAGCCTCATATTTATTTGGTAAATCACCATAAGATATTTTATCTTTTTTTACTTCTCTGATCATTCCACCACCGCCTTGATAGGGTGGCAGTTCTTCTAGCCACTTCTTTTTACCGTACAAAACACCTAGTCCAGTCGGTCCATACATTTTATGACATGATATTGCATAAAAATCACAATCTAAGTCTTGCATATCTAATTTAAGATGAGGAGCTCCTTGACAACCATCAATTACAACTATTATCCCTTTTGAGTGTGCTAAATCTGTTATTTCTTTAACAGGTAATATTGCTCCCGTAACGTTAGATAAATGAGTAATTGCTATTACTTTAGTCTTGGATGTTATTTTTTTTTCAATATCCTCCAGAGTAATATCACCGTCATCATTTACCTCTGCAAAATTGATTTTAATATTTTTTGATTTTCTTAAGAAATGCCAAGGTACATAATTTGAATGATGTTCAAGCTCTGTAATTAAAATTTCATCACCATCATTTAGATATTTTTGCCCTAGAGTATTAGCTACTAAATTTAATGCCTCGGTTGCTCCTTTGGTAAAAACTATTTCATTTCTATCTTTAGCATTAATGTATTTTTGCACAGAAGACCTTGTGTTTTCATATAAGTTGGTTGCAGCAACTGCTAAATAATGAACACTTCTTCCAACATTTGAAAATTGTTTAGTATAAAATTCATTTATTTTATCAGCTACTATTTTTGGTTTTTGAGATGAGTTAGCGCTATCTAAATAGACTAAATCATTATTTTGAATTTTTTCATCAAATATGGGAAACTCAGTTTTTATATTTTCTATTTTCATTCTTTTATTCCAATCATATTTTTAATTAAATTTTTTACCTCAGGATCGGTAATTTTTTCAACAACATCTAACAGAAAACCGTTTATTAAAAGTTCTCTTGATTGTTGATAATTTAAACCTCTAGACATTAAATAAAATATCGAGTCCTCATTAAGACTACCTGATGCAGAACCGTGTGAACATTTTACATCATCTGCATAAATTTCTAACTCTGGTTTAGCATTGAACTCGGAATCTTTATTTAACAATATTGCTTTACTCAGTTGATATCCATCTGTTTTTTGAGCTTTAGAGTTAACAAATATTTTTCCTTGATAAACTGATCTAGAACTATCTTCTAAAACACTTTTTATAAGTTGATAGCTTCTTGTATTTTCAGTTAAGTGGTTGATTATTGTTCTGATTTCATGATGTTTATTATTATTTATAGAAAAAATACCATTTACAAAAGCTGATGAATATTCTCCATTTAAGTTACAATTAATTTCATTCTTGCAAAAATTTGATCCTGAAGACAAAATAAATGTTTCTGAAACACTGTTTTTATCTTGCTCAATATTGTTGAAGGAATACTTGATATTTTTATTTTCAAATTTATCTACTTTGTAATTTTTTAAAACGGAGTTTTCTTTTAAATCAAAATTGTAAAATATATTTAGAAAATTTTTTTCTGAAGTTTCCCTGAATAAATCAATTAATCTCAATGAACTATTTTTATATAACTCAAAATTTAATCTTAAATTAATATTTTTAGACCAAATTTTGGAGTTGGTTGTATGATAGATTATAAGAGGTTTTATTAATTGATAACCGCCTTTTACTACTATTTTAAAAGACTTGTTGGTAAATGCGCCATTTAAGTCAGATAATGAACTATTATTATTAAACTTATTAATAGTTTCTGACTGATCAATTATTTCTATTTGGTCTTTTTTTTCATAATCAAAATCAATTTTTTCTATTCTTCCATTAATAAATACTATTTTGTTATGTTCTAGACCATCTACAAATACAGAAGTATCGACTTTATTTGTGGATGTATAGTCACTGTAAAAACTCAACTCTCCAATATTTTTTTTTATTATTTGATTAAGATCAGAAAACTTCCAATCTTCTTCTTTTCTATTTGGAAAACCTTTGTTTATAAAATTATCTAAATAAAATTTTTTTATTTCAATATCCTTTTGAGATAAAGTTAAATTTCTAATAGTGTTATTAAAATCTTTTTGTAATTGCTCTTTCATCTAATGAAAACTTTCATACCCCTTTTTTTCTAGTTCCGAAGCTAACTCTGAACCTCCAGATTTAACAATTTTTCCATCCATTAAAACATGGACAAAATCAGGTTTAATATAATCAAGTAATCTTTGATAATGTGTAATAATTAAGAAAGAATTTTTATCATCTCTTAGTGAATTAACTCCATCAGCTACAATTCTTAATGCATCAATATCTAGACCTGAATCTGTTTCATCTAAAATTGACAATTTTGGAGCTAATAATGACATTTGCAAAATTTCATTTTTCTTTTTCTCTCCACCTGAAAAACCAACATTCAGTTGTCTATTTAATTTTTCTTCATCAAATTTAAGTTCTTTAGATTTTTCCTTAACTAGTTTTAAAAATTCTATAGCATCAAGTTCTTTTTCACCTCTTGCTTTTCTGACTGCATTTAATGAAGTCTTTAGGAAAATATTTGTATTAACACCTGGAATTTCTAGTGGATATTGAAAGGCAAGAAAAATGCCTTTATGAGCTCTTTCCTCTGTTTCAAGTTCAAATAAATCCTTTTCTTCAAAAAGTACTTCTCCTGAAACTTCATAACCTTTTTTGCCAGATAAGATATTTGATAATGTGCTTTTACCAGATCCATTTGGACCCATAATAGCGTGAACCTCTCCAGGATTTATATTTAAAGAAAACTCTTTTAAGATTTCTTTGCTATCGATTTTTGCATTTAATTTATTTATTTTTAACATTAACCCACACTACCTTCTAAACTAATTCCAACTAATTTTTGTGCCTCTACAGCAAATTCCATTGGTAATTGTTGTAATACCTCTTTACAAAAACCATTAACAATTAATCCTACTGCCTCTTCAGCACTTAATCCTCTCTGTTGACAGTAATGTAATTGGTCCTCGCTGATCTTTGATGTTGTTGCTTCATGAGCAATATTGGACTCTGAATTTTTATTTTTAATATATGGAACTGTATGTGCACCACATTTGTTACCCATTAATAAAGAGTCGCATTGAGTATAATTATTGGAATTTGTGGCCTTTAATGAGATATCAACTAAACCTCTATAGGTCATATCTGAAGAGCCAGCACTAATACCTTTTGATATAATTTTACTTTTAGTATTTTTTCCTAAATGTATCATTTTGGTTCCAGTATCTGCTTTTTGATGATTATTAGTAATAGCTATAGAGTAAAATTCACCAACCGAATTATCACCTTTTAGAATACAGCTTGGATATTTCCAAGTGATGGCAGAACCAGTTTCGACTTGAGTCCAAGAGATTTTTGAGTTCTTTCCTTTGCACAATCCACGCTTTGTAACAAAATTATAAATTCCTCCTTTTCCATCTTTGTCACCAGGATACCAATTCTGGACTGTAGAATATTTTATCTCTGCATCATCTAACGCAACTAATTCAACATTTGCAGCATGTAACTGATTTTCGTCTCTCATTGGAGCAGTACAACCTTCTAAATAACTTACATAACTTCCCTTATCAGCAACAATTAATGTTCTTTCAAATTGTCCTGTGTTAGATGCGTTAATTCTAAAGTATGTTGAAAGCTCCATTGGACATCGCACACCTTCAGGTATGTAGGCAAAAGATCCATCAGTAAAAACTGCAGAATTTAGAGTCGCAAAGAAATGGTCAGTGACTGGGATTACTGAACCTAAATACTTTTTAACTAATTCAGGGTGATTTTGTATTGCTTCTGATATTGGACAAAATATAATTCCCTGCTTTGTAAGTTCCTCTCTGAATGTAGTTGCAACTGATACAGAGTCAAACACTGCATCAACCGCTATTCCATTAAGCTTTTTTTGCTCTTGAAGTGGAATACCTAATTTTTTATAAGTTTCCAAAAGTTTAGGATCTAAATCATCTAAATTTTTTGGTTTATCTTTCATACTTTTGGGTGCTGAATAGTAATATAAATCTTGATAATTTATTTTTGGATATTTTGGTTTTTGCCAATCTGGTTCTTTTAGCTGTTTAAATCTTTCAAATGCTTTTAATCTAAAATCAAGCATCCATTGAGGTTCTTTTTTAATATTAGATATAAATCTAATTACATCTTCATTTAATCCTTTAGGAGCTCTAGTATTCTCAATATCAGTTGTAAAACCGTACTTATAATCTTTTAAATTATCAATTTCTTTTTGCCTATTATCCATTTAAATTTCCTCTATTAACTAAATCACTTAATGTTTTTTGCTGGAAAAAATTATTTATATAATCTTCTAACTCATCCCATAAATCATGAGTGATACATTTCGAAGACTTACCATTACATCCACTGTCAGAGTGTTTCTCACAACCAACTGTTTTTATTTTTTCATCCACAGCTATAAATACATCTGAAATTTTAATTTCTGAGGCTTGCTTTGATAAAACATAGCCGCCTTTATTTCCTCTAACACTTGTAACTATTTGATTTTTTTTTAACTTTAAAAATAATTGTTCTAAATAAACGAGAGATATCCCCTGCCTTAGAGATATGTCTCTTAATGATACAGGCTCGTTTAAGTTAAATTTTGCTAGATCTGCTAGAGCCATTACAGCGTATCTACCTTTACTTGATAATTTCATATTTTCCGCAATTTACAGGACTTATATATACCCGACTATTTTAGTCAAGATTAATGACTATTTAAAAACTTGCATTTTGTCACTCAATTTTGATAGAAAAAACTCTTATTTTTTTTGAGATTAATAATCAATGGCATCAGTAGATAATAAAATAGTAGAAGTATTTATACCTGGTCCTGCAGGAAGACTTGAGGCTAAATATTTTAAGAGTAAAAAAAATACTTCACCGATTGCTTTAATTCTTCATCCTCACCCTCAGTATGGAGGAACGATGAATAATAAAGTTGTGGTAGATATTTTTCAAACATTTGTGAATAATGATTTTTCAGTATGTAGAGTAAATTTTAGAGGTGTTGGTAAAAGTGATGGTGAATTCGATAATGGCCAAGGTGAACTTGCTGACGCTGCAGCAGCACTTGATTGGCTAGAGAGAGAAAACTTTGATAATTCTCAATGTTGGATTTCAGGTTTTTCTTTTGGGTCTTTGATAGCTATGCAATTATTAATGAGAAGACCAGAAATAAATAGATTTATAGTTGTATCACCTCAGCCAAACGTTTATGACTTTTCTTTTTTATCACCATGCCCTACATCTGGTACAATGATTTATGGAAAAAAAGATGAACTAGTTCCAATAGAACATATAAATGATTTAAACAAAAGACTAAGTGAGCAAAAGGGTATCAAAGTTGAATTTGAGTCTATTCCTGATGCAAACCATTTCTTTTCTAAAAATGATGTTAATTTAATAAAATCTTTGAATAAATATATAAAAAAAGAAACTGCTCTATATTAATCAAGAATTCTTAATTATAGTTCCTCCAACATTGGGTTTATTGCAATTAGTTGTAGATGGAAATGAAGTAGGTAATCCTAAAAATGATCTAATTGCAAGAAATGCAAATGCTTGTGACTCTATATAGTCACCATCTATATTTAAATCATCGATTAAATGTAATTTATTATTAATTTTTTTTTTTAAAGAGTTGATTAAATAATTATTTTTTCTACCACCACCACAAATATAAATATCATTAATACCTATTTTTTTGGATAATAATTCGGATGTTAAGTCTGTAATTGTGGTTGTACCATTTTCTAAAGAGAGACCTTTAGCAAAAGAAATATCAAAATCATTTGTATCAAGAGATCTTTTAGAATTAACTTTGCTATAATAGTAATTATCTAAATATTGATCAAAAATAAATTTATCTGTTTTTCCTTTATCTGCCAAAGTTCCATTTTCGTCAAAAAATTTATCAGAATTTTTTCTTATCCATTTATCTATTAGACAATTTCCAGGTCCTATGTCTCTACTAGTAATTTTGAAATCTTTCTCAATTTCGGTAATATTGGCAATTCCACCAATATTTAATATTGAAATTGGAATTTTAACTTTATTTTCATTAAACAATGATTTTATTAGTGCTAGATGATAAATAGGAGATAAGGGTGCACCCTCACCTCCATTTTTAATATCGTTTTGTCTAAAGTTATAAACTACATTTTTATTTGTTAATTTTGATAAATTAGTACCAAGTCCAATTTGTTTTGAAATTTTTTCCTCTGTATTATGATATATAGTGTGACCATGAAAACCGATTAGGTCATAATCAATCTCTTTAGTTGCCTTAATTGCTATATCAGCATGAAAATCAGTAATTTCTAACTCTAATTTATCAATTTCAGAAGAATATTTTAGCAAGTCTTGTATTTCTGAAATGCTTTCTTTTACTCTATGAATTTTATTTGAAAGGCTTGTCGGATAAGGATCAAATCTATTATATTTGATTTTAATAGTATCTTTGCCATTAGAGCTGATGACGGAAGTATCAACACCATCACCAGATGTACCACTCATAAATCCAAGTGCAGATAAGTTTTTTTCCATTCTTATTTTTTTTTACTAAAATATGTATATTGTAAGATTATAGACCTATGAATAATTTTTTAAAAGAGTTTAAAGATAGAGGATATTTTTATCAGTGCACTAATGAACGAGAATTATCATATTTATTAAATAAAGAAAGTACTAACGCTTATATTGGATTTGACAGCACAGCTCCAAGTTTACATGTTGGTAGCTTATTACAAATAATGTGTTTGAGACTTTTGCAAAAACATGGCCATAGACCAATTGTACTTTTGGGTGGGGGCACGACTAGAATAGGAGATCCATCAGGAAAAGAGGAAACTAGAAAAATCCTCTCTGAAAAGCAAATTGAGAATAATATCAATAATATAAAAAAGGTTTTTAAAATTTTTCTTAAAACAAATAATTCAAAATTAAAACCAATTTTTGTGAATAATTATAAATGGTTAAGCAAACTCAATTATATAGATTTTTTAAGAGACATAGGTAAACATTTTACAATAAATAAGATGTTAACATTTGATAGCGTTAAATTAAGATTAGAAAGGGAACAATCTTTAAGTTATATGGAATTTAATTATATGATTTTACAAGCATATGATTTTTATGAACTTAATAAATCAAACAAATGTAATTTACAAATTGGTGGATCTGATCAATGGGGAAATATAGTAAACGGTGTTGAACTAATTAAAAGAGAATCTGGAAATCAAGCATTTGGCTTAACTACTCCACTAATAACATTAGCATCAGGTACTAAAATGGGTAAAACTGAAAAAGGGGCAGTATGGTTAAATAAAGAAATGTTATCTCCATATGATTATTGGCAGTTTTGGAGAAATACTGATGATAGAGATGTATTAAAGTTTTTAAAAATGTTTACTGATCTGTCTTTAGATAAAATAGAAAAAGAAAAAGATAAAGATATAAACGAACTTAAAATTTTACTCGCCAATAATGCAACAGAAATGCTACATGGAATAAAAGAAGCTGAAAAGTCTGAGAAACTTGCAAAAAATACTTTTAAAGAGAATTCCACAGGAGAAAATCTTCCTGGGATTAAAGTCAATAATGATATTTTATCAAAAAATATAGTTGAGCTAATTTCTTTTGTAAATAAAGATATTTCTAAATCAGAAATAAGAAGATTAATTAAGTCAAACGGGATAAAATTAAATAATGAAAATGTGCAAGATGAAAAGTATATAATTGATTCTAATTTATTCTTGGATAAGGGTTTTATTAAGCTATCTATAGGAAAAAAAAAGCATTTTAAAATTACAAATTAATTACCTTTAAGATTTTCTAAAGTCCGGGTAATAAATCTCGGCGTTAAAGTTTTTATTGGATTAACCGTACTTTTTAAATCATTAGGTGGTCCTTTAATTTTAAAACTGACACCAAATATACCTTCACCAACTTTGCTGCCTACTAAAATGTTACCAAGTAAAGGAATTTTGGCTATTCTCTTATTAATAGTTGTTGCAGGCACTAAAGTTCCTCTTAAACTTGTTATCCTGTCTTTCTCAATATACCCCTCCATCATTATTGAAATAGCTGGTCCTAATGCATACATCTCAACAATCTCTGTTAGATTATATTTCGTTCTGTAATCCATCTCAAATTCATTGAATCTTATTCCCTCACCCGTCAAAAGATCAGCAATTCCTTGTAAAGATGCGAGTGTAAGAATTTTTGCTAAAACTGGTACTTCTTTAACTTTAAAATTAGTAATCTTGAGATTTGACCTAGATGTATTATCAATTTTGATTGAACTTAGTTTTAATTCACCTTCATCAAAACCTTTTATAAATTTATAATTATTTATAAATGGTTTTGGTTCTTGAATAAATATGTTTGTAATTTTTTCATTCTTAGCTGTTGTTCTGTAAGAATAAGAGAATTTATTTTCATTATTCAGAACTCCATTAGCTTTAGCTAAAATTAATTTATTATTTCTTATATCAAATTCACCAATAAATTTTTTAAGATATTCATCTTTTTCTAAATATACCTTTTCTAAATTAAATTTTACTGAAGTATTTAAATTATTAAATAAATTTAAAATCTTATTTTCATTATTGCCCTTCAATAACTTTTCAATTATTTTTTCTCCATCAATTAGACTTCCAATAAGCTGATAATTATTCGAATTTTTTTGAATTTTAAAATTATTTTTAATCCCCTTGCTATTTCGAAAATTTATATCAATTTTATCCACACTCTGGACTTTAAAATCATCTGAAATATGAAGGTCATTTACTGAAATGAAGTTTTTATTTTCTGTGTAACTAATTTTCTCAAAATTGAAGCTATTTTGAGATTTATTTAATAAAATTTCAAATTTTGATGGAATTTTTTTTTTCTTAAAATATTGGATTTCATTAATTTTTAATTCGCTATTATTAAAATCTAATAAGGAGTAAATTTCAAAGTTATCTTCACTACCTTTGTATTTAATTAAAAAATTGTCTTCTTTATCTTTTAATAAATATTTTCCATCCGCTTGCAAATTAAACATATCATTTGAGTATTCAAATATAATTTGAGGATTTTTGATAGATATCTTATTATCGAAATTTGTTAAATATTTTTTAATTAAATTCGATCTGTAATTAATATTTAAATTATCGAGATTTAAATCTGATTTTATAGCAAAATTTTTAATACTAAATTTATCGTCAATTAAAGCATTTATTGTAAAATTTGAATTTATATTTACTATTTGATCAACTATCAAATTATCTTGTTCTTCAATTTTTAAATATTTTTTAAACTCTTTAGTATTGATGCTATTGTTGTCTGAACGTACAAATATTTCTACATCTGAAAATTTTGAGTCCTTTTTATCTAATTTTAAATTTATAATATTATTTTCAGATTCATTATCAAAATTTTTATCTATCAATGAGTAATTACTCTTTAAATCTAGACTCAATAATTTGTCTCTAAAGGTTATTTCAGTCTTTATATTTTTTAAATACAAAAGGTCCTGAATTTCTTTATTGAATTCTAATTTATCTAAATTTATTTTTGAATTGACGAGATAATTTTCTATTTTGTTGTTATTAATTTCAAATTTGAAGATATTATCGGTCTCAATATTAATTTTTTTGTCAGATAGTAATTTTGGATTTAAATCAAAAAGATCTAAAAAAATTTTAGGATCTACAGACGTTTTTCCATTGCTTATACTTCCTTTTATCATCATTTTTTGACTGTTTTTTCCTTTTAAAGATAAATTTAAATTATTATTTTTAAATTCATTAACTGAATTTAAATCATCTAAAAAAGCAAAATTTGTGTTGAGCTCCGCTGTAAATTTTTCTTTTTCAAATTTTGAATTGATTGTACCATCTTTTAAATATATAAAATTTTGGTATTTATTTTTAAAATAAATTTCATCAAAATTTAAAACTGTATCAATTTTAATATTTTTTATTTTCTTATTTTTATTAAATGTAAAAGAGAATAAATTTTTAGTTTGTACCAAGATATCTTTATCAGACAAATAATTTTGTTTTATATTTGCAAATTTAAATATCAAATTTGGATTTATTAATGCTTTAGTATTTTCTATATCTCCTTCAATATAATATTCACTAGATTTTTTCTCTATTACATCTAATCTCTTTGATGAGAGCAATATGTCATCATAAGTAAAATTTAAATTTGAAATTTTAGTTATTTTATCTTGTGCCTGAAAATTAAAATTTATGTCATTCAGACTTTCATACCCTGGTATGTTTAATTTTGCTTTGCTTATAGAGCCTGAGATAGAATAAGAAAGGTCCTCTTGATTTATGCTATCAAATTTAGCATCTAGTTCAAAATTTAACAATCCTTCTTTGATCTGACTATAAAAAATATATCTATATAAATTATAATCTATTGTATTTAAGAATGTTGTAACATCTATTATTGAATTACTTGAAGACTTAATATTTAAATTTTTTATTGAACTTTCATTCTTTAAAAATTTTATCAAATTTAAATTTATGTCTATATTTGAAATTTTAATTGCGTTAGACTCTGCAATTAAATTTGAATTCTTAGTATTGATTTTAATGGCACTTTCACTGAGATTTAACTTAATATAAACATTTTCAATCTGAAGTGTTAATTTTGAATTATAGTCTTTAACTTTATTATTTATAAACCTGTTAAATTTGTCTGTTTTAACTCCATAAACACTTAAATATATTATGCTTGTAATTATAATTAGTAAAATTGATACGCCAGTGATTAATATTTTCTTACGCATTATATTTATATAAAGAATTCTCTAAAAATTCATCAATTTCTCCATCTAATACCTTATCTGGATTTGAATTTTCATAATTTGTTCTGTTATCTTTAACCATTCTGTAAGGATGTAATACATATGATCTTATTTGATGCCCCCAACCAATTTCTGATTTTGAGCTTTCAATACTATCACTCTCTTTTTTTTTCTTTTGTATTTCGTGTTCATAAAGTCTTGCTTTTAGCATGTTCATACAAGTCTCCTTGTTTTTATGCTGAGATCTTTCATTTTGACATTGAACAACAATTTTACTTGGTAGATGAGTGATTCTAACAGCACTGTCAGTTGTATTAACATGTTGTCCTCCAGCTCCACTTGACCTGTAAGTATCAATCCTTAAATCTTTGTCCAATATCTCGACTTCTATATCCTCGCTTATTACAGGATAAACCCAAACACTTGCAAAACTAGTATGTCTTCTAGCTCCAGAGTCAAATGGTGATATTCTAACTAAGCGATGAATTCCTGACTCTGATTTTAAAAAACCATAAATATATTCTCCAGAAATTTTTATTACAGATGATTTTACGCCAGCTTCGTCTCCTTTATGTTCGCTAATTAATTCTACTTTATGACCTCGATCAGCTGCCCATTTCATATACATTCTTCTTAACATTTCAGCCCAATCTTGACTTTCGGTGCCACCTGCGCCTGCATGAAATTCTAAATAACTATCTAATATGTCATTTTCATTAGACAAGAAGCATTTAATTTCTAGTTTTTTAAAATCTTTTTTTAAAATTACAAATTTATCTAACGTTTCTTTAACCAGTTGTTTGTCATTTTCTTCATTTGCCAACTTAAAAATATCGTATAATTCATTTATCTCACGTTCTGAATGTTTTTGAGAAACTAATAAATCATCATAGCCCTTTTTTTCTTTTAATATTTTTTCAGCTTGTTTTCTATTATCCCAAAATTTCGGGTCTTCTATAAGACTATTTAGATTATTTTTTTTTAATTCAATTTTTTGCGTTTCAAAGAAACTCCTTGATTCTTTGGTTTATTTTGACAACTTCAGATTTGAATTTTTCTATTTCTTGTTCCATTAATAAAATTTTAAAATATTTTTTTTTAATATATTAGAATTATATTTATCATTACTAATAAATATCTGATTTTCAATTTTTTCTTTCTTATAAGACTCAATTATAGTTTTTTTTGAGCCAAAATCTGCTTTTTTTCCAGTTTCCTCATCGACTACCATCATCTTAATACCTTTTGCAATTTTGAATGGTCTTGCCTCGTAATTATTTACTGCTTTTTTTATGAATTCTTTAAATATTGGTAATGCTGTTTTAGAACCTGTTTCATATTTGCCTAATTTTTTTGGGTTGTCATACCCAACATAGACACCAACTACTAAATTAGATGTAAATCCAATAAACCAGGTATCGGTATTGTTATTAGTTGTGCCTGTTTTTCCAGCAATTTGTAAATTTAAATCACGTAATTTTTTTCCAGTACCCCTTTGTATTACCCCCTCCAAAATAGATGTCATTTGATACGCTGTTTGTTGGGATAAAATTTGCTGAAAATTACTTTTTATTATTGGTTTATTATTACCTTCAAATGAAATTTGATCGCAATTTTCACAAAATCTTTTTTCATTATTAAAAATTGTATTTCCCTCACTTTCCTGAATTCTATCAATTATAATAGGGGTAACTAATTTTCCCCCGTTTACAAAAGAGCAGTAAGCATTCGTGATATTCAATAATGTTGTTTCTGCTGAACCTAAAGAAACTGACAATAATTCATCAGGATTGTCATAGATATTAAGTTTTTTGGAAAAGTTAATAATCTTATCTATCCCAAGATCTTGTGAAATCCTTACGGTCATAAGGTTTCTGGACTTTTCTAAGCCAGTTCTTAATGTAGAGAGTCCATAAAATTTTTTACCGTAATTTTCAGGTTTCCACATTTTTAGATCATCTCCCTGATCAAGAACGATTGGGGCATCTAATATTAAAGAGGATGGTGTATAATTATTTTCTAATGCTAAAGCATATATAAAAGGTTTAAAAGCAGATCCAGGCTGTCTCTTTGCTTGTGAAACTCTATTGAATTCACTTTTTTTAAAGCTAAAACCTCCTGACATTGCCAATACTCTACCGCTGTAGGGATCCATGACAACAATTCCACCATTAACATTTGGTAACTGTCTTAAACTGAATATTCCATCAGAAATTTTTTTAACATAAATTAAATCATTAATTTTAAAAATTTGATCAAAATTTTTTCTTGTCCAATTAATATCATCATAATTTATAACACCATTTTCATTATTTGATGTTTGAATTACTGTCTCAAATTTATCTATTCTTTTTACAATTGCTATTTGCCAACCAATCGTTTTTTCTAAATTGAACATGTCTAAATTTTTGTTCCAATCTATATTTTTCCTATTATCTAATGGTCCACGCCAACCCTTTCTCTTATCATACTCTATTAATCCTTTTCTTAATGACTCTGAAGCTAAATTTTGAAGTTCTAAGTTGATAGGGCTTTTAATATTAAAACCTTGTTTATAAACTTTTTCATACCCATAATCCTGAATTACTTTTTTTCTTATATCTTCAACAAAGTACCTTGTGTCTTCTAAAAATATTCTTTTTCTCTTTTTTAAAACAATTTCTGACTTAGTTAGATCATTGTAATCTTCTTTGGAGATATAATTATTCTCATAAAGATTTTTAATTACTAAATTTCTTCTATAAGTTGCTAATTTTTTATTTTTGTATGGATTATATTTACTTGGTGCTTTAGGTAATGCTGCTAGCAAAGCAGATTCAGAATAATTTAATTCACCGATTGGTTTATCAAAATATCTTAGACTTGCAGATGCTATACCATAGGATCCCTCTCCAAGATAAATCTGATTTAAATAAAGTTCTAGTATTCTCTCTTTTGATAACGCTCTCTCAATCCTAAAAGCCAGAATTGCTTCTTTTAACTTTCTATCTAAACTTACCTCATTTGATAAAAGAAAATTTTTAGCTACTTGCTGAGTAATAGTTGATGCTCCTTCAAGTCTATTTGATTTAAGTAAATTAAAAATGTTGTTTTTAATTGCCCTTAATACCCCTTTTGCATCTACACCAGGATGTTTAAAAAAATTTTTATCTTCAGAAGATAAAAATGAATGGATTATTTTTTCTGGTATAGCATTGAAGGGAACAAATATTCTTTTTTCAGACGAAAAATCACTTATTAATACTCCATTTCCAGAATATACTTTACTTGATACTGGTGGCTTATAATTTTTTAAAAACTTATAATCTGGTAATTTATTTGAATAAGACCAAAGAATTGAGAAAGTAACTATAATTCCTGCCAATGAAAATAAAATAATAGCTAAAAAAAGGTTTTTTATGAATTTACTCATTTTAGTTTAAATTATTGATTGAATTTGTTAAAGTTAAGGCACCGTATTTTAAAAATAAACAAATGAAAAATAATCAAAATTTATGTCAAAAAATTTATATATCGATGCATCGCATCCAAATGAAACAAGAGTTGTTCTCAAAAATGATGATCATATCGAAGACTATGAATATGAGAGTATAAACAACACATTAATAAAAAATAACATTTACTTAGGGAAAGTAAGCAGAATAGAACCCTCTTTGCAAGCTGCTTTTGTTGATTTCGGAAGAGAGAGGCATGGTTTTTTATCATTCAATGATATTCAATCTGACTACTATCAGCTTCCACAAACAGATTTAGATAAAATAAAAGAAGAAGAAGAAAAAGTTAGAGAAGAATTATCAAAAGAAAGCGAAAAAAATGAAAATCAAATATTAGAAGGTAACGAAGAAATAAAATTAAGTGACCCAGTTGAAAAATTAGAAGACGAAATTAAAGAAAAGATAAAAAATGAAAAAAAATTTCCATCTAAAAGATATAAAATTCAAGAAGTAATTAAACCAAACCAAGTCATATTGGTTCAGGTACTTAAAGATGAAAGGGGTTTTAAAGGAGCAGCACTTAGCACATTTATAAGTATTGCGGGAAAATATATAGTGCTAATGCCTAATACGGCAAAAGGAGGTGGCATTTCAAGAAAAATATTCAACCCAGGTGATAGAAAAAAAATAAGAAAAATTTTAAATGAAATAGAAATTCCAAAAGAGATGGGGATTATAGTTAGAACGGCTGGTTCAAACAAAACAAAAAACGAAATAGATGGTGATCTTAAAAATTTAATTACAGTTTGGAACTCAATAAAAGATAATGCATTAAACTCTATTGCTCCATCTTTAATTCATCAAGAAAGTGATATTATAAAAAGAAGTATAAGAGACATGTATGATGATGAAACTCAAAATATTATAGTAGAAGGCGCTAGTGGATATCAAAAAGCAAAAAACTACATGAAACTAATGATGCCCAAACAATTGAAAAAAGTAAAAAAATTTAGAGAAAAAATACCACTATTTTTTAAAGAAAATATCGAAAAAAAACTTTTTGAAATATTTAAATCGGAGGTGAAGCTTAGTTCGGGGGGTTACCTTGTAATAAACCCAACAGAAGCACTAGTATCAATAGACATTAATTCAGGTAAATCAATCAAACAAAAGAACGTTGAAAGTACAGCACTAGATACTAATCTTGAAGCAGCTGAGGAGATAGCTAGGCAAATTAAAATCAGAGATTTATCAGGCCTAATAATAATAGACTTTATAGACATGCTTAGCTTTAATAATCGTAAACAAGTTGAAAGAAGATTAAAGGAGAGATGCAGAAATGACCGAGCAAGAATTCAAATAGGAAGAATAAGTAATTTTGGATTACTTGAGATGTCTAGACAAAGATTAAGAGAAAGTAATATTAAATGGTCAATTAAACTAACTAACGAAACTTTAGCCTTAAAGGTAATAAAATTAATTGAAATTAAAACATTTGAAACAAATGCTAAAGTAGTAGAAGTCAATGTTAATGAAAAAATACTTAATTTTATAAAAAATTATTTTTCTGAAGATTTAAATTATTTTAAAAAGAAGAATAAAATTAAGATTGACCTGATTGCTGGCGAAGGACTTGGTCTGCAAGATTACAAAATAGAATTTAAATCAAAACTATCTAAAGTTTTGGAGAAAATTGAAAAAATTGAAACTTTGCAGCAAATTGTGGAAGAAAAGATTGATAAAGATAAAGAATTAAAAAAAGAAAAAAAATCAAATTTTAAAAGAAAAAAATTTAAAAAGAGAAAAAATTTTAATAAAAAGAAATTAAATTAGTCCTTTTTTTGGGGATGAGGGCGATCCTTGAAGAGTAGGTGTTATGCTTCCTGATAGAAAAGATTTTCTTCCAGATATTACTGCATATTTCATAGACTCAGCCATTTGAAAAGGATTCCTGGCTTTTGCTATTGCTGTATTAATTAATACTGCATCACATCCCATTTCCATAGCTTCAACAGCATCTGAGGCCTTTCCAATTCCAGCATCAATTATCAAAGGAACTTTTGTTTGATGTCTTAAAATTTTTATATTTGTTTTATTTTGAATTCCTAAGCCTGATCCAATCGGGGCTGCTAGTGGCATGATAGCTGAGGCTCCAGAATTTTCTAATCTTTTACACATAAGTGGATCGTCATTACAATAAACCATTACCTTAAATCCCTCTTTTGTTAAAACTTCTGTAGATTTAAGAGTTTCAATCATATCTGGGAATAAATTTTTTTTATCTCCTAATACTTCTAATTTAACTATTTTCCAACCTCCAATTTCTCTAGCGAGTCTTAATGTTCTTAGAGCATCTCTGGAAGTAAAGCACCCAGCAGTATTAGGTAAATACATAATTTTTTTTGGATCTACATAATCCATCAGCAAAGGTTTAGATCTATCCGATATGTTAACTCGTCGAACTGCCACTGTAACAATTTCAGCACCTGAGATTTTAATTGCTTCTGCACACTCTTTCATATTTTTGTATTTACCAGTACCAACAATTAGTCTAGATTTAAATTTCTTATTTGCTATTTTTAAAATATCAGAATTCACTAACCACCACCTATAAAATGTACTATTTCTATTTTATCTTTATTTTTTAAATAAATTTTATTTATTTTTTTTTTATCAACTATTTCTTCATTCAATTCTATTGCTACTTTATTAATCGGTGTTTTTAACTTTTCGATAAGATTTTTTAAAGAAAATTTTATATTTACAGTCAAAAGCCTGCCATTGACTACTATTTTTATTTTATTTTTTTTATTCATATAATATAAAGTTTTAATGAGTAAATTAATAATTATTAATGGTCCTAATCTTAATCTATTAGGTGAAAGAGAACAAACTCAATATGGAAGTAAGGATTATAAATTTCTTAAAGAAATTTGTTTAAATAGGGCAAAAGATTTAAAAATTGATTTAGAAATCAAACAATCAAATATTGAAGGTGATATAGTAAATATTATTCAAGATGCTCGTAAAACACATGATGGAATCATAATAAATGCTGCAGGATATAGTCACACATCAGTTGCTATAAGAGATGCTTTAAGTATTTTCAAAAAACCTATAATAGAACTTCATATATCTAATATTTATAAAAGAGAGGATTTTAGACATAAGTCTCTAATAAGCGCAGTTGTTACTGGTATAATATGTGGATTGGGTATAAATGGCTATATTTTAGCCATAAATTCTATGCATGAAATCTTAAAAAATGAAGATTAATAAAAACATTATTAAAGAGTTAAATGATTATTTAGAGGAATTTAATCTTACAGAAATTGAGTACACTGAAAAAGATGTTAAAGTAAAAGTTTCAAAATCTAGAGTATCAAAAAATTTAGAAGTTTTAGCACCCACCAATAAAAAAAAGATTATAAATGAGGAAGTTTCAATTGATAATTCTAAGAAAATTACTTCACCGATAATTGGCACTGCTTACCTCGCTCCAGAGCCAGGTGGTAAAAAATTTATTGAGATAGGTCAAAAAATTAAAAAAGGCGATACAGTTATGATTGTTGAGGCAATGAAAACTATGAATCATGTACCTAGTCCAATAGATGGAATCGTTAAAGAGATTAGTGTTGAAGATGGTCAACCTGTTGAGTTTGGTCAGACTATTGCAACTATAGATTAAATTGATGTTTAAAAAAATACTTATAGCTAATAGAGGAGAAATAGCTGTGCGTATAATTAGAGCTTGTAAAGAATGGGGTATTGCAACAGTGGCCATTCATTCAGATGTGGATAGAGAAAGTATGCATGTTAGACTAGCTGATGAAAGCATTTGCGTAGGTCCTCATCAGCCAACATTTAGTTATTTAAATATTCCTGCAATTATGTCAGCAATTGAACTTACAGGTGCTGAAGCTGTCCATCCCGGTTATGGTTTTTTATCAGAAAATTTTGAGTTTGCAAAAATATTAGAGGAAAATGATATAAAATTTATAGGCCCTTCATCTAATTTAATAAAAATGATGGGAGATAAAATTGAAGCCAAAAAAGTTGCAAAGGAATATGGACTTCCAGTAATTGAAGGCTCAGAAGGTGGTGTTAAAGATATTAATGAAGCAAAAAAAATTTGTGAAAAGATAGGTTTTCCAGTTTTAATAAAGGCCTCTGGTGGAGGTGGTGGAAAAGGAATGAAAATTGTCAATAAGTTAGAAGAATTTGAAAATCTTTTTTTAACAGCAAAACAAGAGGCTAAAAAATTTTTTGGAAATGATGAGGTTTACATTGAAAAATTTTTTCAAAATCCGAGACACATAGAGGTTCAGGTGCTATCCGGTAAAAATAGAACAGTACATTTGCATGAGAGAGATTGTTCTGTGCAGCGAAGACATCAAAAACTAATTGAGGAAACTCCTAGTCCAGTTTTAAATGACACTATTAGAAAAGATCTATTCGATAAAACAGTAAATATGGTGAGTAAAATTGGGTATGAAGGTGCCGGGACAGTTGAATTTATATACGAGGATGGAAAATTTTACTTTTTGGAGATGAATACAAGAGTGCAAGTTGAGCATCCAGTAACAGAGATGGTTACAGGAATTGACATTATAAAAGAGCAAATATGGATTGCTTTTTCGGGTAATACAGCATTAGAGCAAAACGATATAAACCCAAGAGGTCATGCGATCGAGTGTAGAATTAATGCCGAGGATCCGAGCAATAATTTTCAACCTTCTCCAGGCAAAATAGGTATGTGTCACCAACCATCTGGCTTTAGAACAAGAGTTGATGGATCTATCTACCAAGGATATAAAATTACACCATATTACGATAGTATGGTTTGTAAAGTGATTACACACGGTAGAAACAGAGAAGAGGCAATTCAAAGAATGTTAAGATCTCTTGATGAGTTTGTTATCGACGGGATAACAACTACAATAAAATTACATAAAGTTTTACTAACTAACAAAAAATTTATTACTTCTAACTTTAATGTAAGCTGGTTAGATAAAGAAAAAGTTATTTAACTGTAACATTTTTTTAACCAAACATCATAAACTGGATGATCGAATGGTCTAATTGACGGGCTTGAAGCAAATGTCCAATCATTAAAAATAAATACTCTGTCATTATTATTCATTGTAGTATCCTTTACTTGCATATAAGCTGTAACTTCTGGGTCGTCGTCGAATTCTGAATTATAGCATTTCAAAACTTTAATATTAAGATTTTGAAAAGAAAATTCTTCTCCAACTTGGATTTTAATGTTTGTATTTTTTGAACTTACCTTATCTAGAATACTTAGTTCAACAGTTGTCTCACTTTTTATCTGTGTGTCAGCTATAATATTATTAGTTAAAAGAATAAAAAAAATTATTATAAAAAAAAAATTAACTTTTCCAGCTTTTGTATTTTTTTTTATTAGCATTATTATACTTTTTTGGATGATATGAATTTTCTGATCCTGTTTGATTAGGCAAATGTTCTTTCTGCCAATCATATTTTTTTAAATTATGATCATTTTCTATTTTATTATTAATATAATGCATCCACGAGTACCATTCATTAGGTATTTTGGATGCTTCAACTTCACCATTATAAATTACCCATCTTCTTCCTGATCTACTTTCATAATATTTATTTCCATTTTTATCTTCACCAACTAATTTTCCTAAAAAAAATATTTGTAATCTTGTTCCAAACGTCTGATGATTCCACCAAGTAAAAATTTGTTTAAATACTGTCAACATAAAAGTTTATTTTTTTTTCAATTTAAAATTGTAAAAATTAAATTAGACTAAAATTTTAAATTTCTATATACATTATATCTTTAAGATTCAATTTTATAAATAAATAAGGAATTTAAATGGCAAAATATTTAGTAGAGACATACTATACTTGTAGTTTCAAAGTAAGTCATTATCTCGATGATATTGATGAAAAAAGTATACAAAAAATAGAGAAAAGAGATGATGGAAAATTTGAAATATTAGATGTAAAACTTGATAGCAGAAAAACTAAAAATTTAGAAAAAATTGAAAAAAACAATATAAATGTTGTTAAAAAAGATCTTCCTCAACCTGAACAAACAAATAGTCTTCAAATTAACAAAGAAATATTAACTAAAAATATTAAAGAAAACAATGGTAGAAGATTTAGTATGCCTGATAGAAGGAAAGGGTATATCCAAAAAGCGTCGATTGGAGATCATAAAGTATACCTACATACAGGCGAGTACGAAGACGGCAAGATAGGTGAAATATTTATTGATACAAGTAAAGAAGGTGAGCTAGTAAAAGCTACAATGAATAACTTTGCTATAGCTGTTTCACTTGGTTTACAGTATGGAGTTCCTTTAGACGAATTTGTTAATGCTTTTGTAGATACTAAATTTGAACCTTCAGGGAAGGTATTTGGAAATGACAGAATTTTAAGTGCAACGTCAATATTAGATTATATATTTAGAGAATTAGCAATATCATATCTAAATAGAGAAGATCTAGCTCATACACCTTCTATTGGGGGATCTGATATATTAGATGAAACTGGCGCGGATGAAAACAGTGAAGATAAAACTCAATTCTTAAAATTAGTAAAAGATATTACAAGCAAAGGATTTGTAAGAAGTAATTATAAAAAAAAGTTAGTAGATCTGTCAGATATAAAAATTAATCTTAAAGGGAAAAAATAATTAACTATTCTTTTTTAAGGATAAGTTCAGCTCTTTTAATTGATCCTTAGAAATTTCAGATGGCGCATTCATCATTAAATCTTGTGCATTTTGATTCATTGGAAACATAGTAATCTCTCTAATATTTTTTTCATTTGCTAAAAGCATAACGATTCTATCAATTCCTGGGGCTATGCCTCCATGAGGTGGAGCCCCATAACTCAAAGCATTTATCATTCCACTAAATTTACTATTAACATCATTTTTTGAATAACCGGCAATTTCAAATAATTTATACATTAGTTCAGGAATATGGTTTCTAATAGCACCAGATGATAACTCTATTCCATTACAAACAATATCATATTGATAGGCTTTAATATTTAAAGGATTAGATAAGTCTAATTTATTTATTTCACCTTGAGGCATTGAGAATGGATTATGACTAAATTTTATTTTTTTAGTAGTTTCATCAATCTCATACATTGGATAGTCAATAATCCAACAAAATGAGAATATTTCATTATCAATTAAATTTAAATCTTCAGCTATTTTATTTCTTGCAACACTTAATATTTTCTCTACATCATTTTTCTTTCCACAAGAAAGAAATACCGTATCACCTATGTTCGCATTTGATAGTTTCATGATTTCTAATAATGCATTCTCTGAAAAAAATTTTCCAATTGGTCCTTTGGCATTAGTTTTATCGTCTTTTTCTAATGTAAAATAAGCTAGACCAGAGGAACCTTGCTCTTTTGCCCATCTATCAATACTATCAAAAAAACTTCTAGGTTTATCCTTTGTATTTTTGGTAACTAACGCTCTAACTAGTGAGCCACTTTTCACTAGTTTTTTAAATATATCAAATTTTACATCTTCTCTTTCAAAAATAATTGTTAAATCTGAAATTTCTAAAGGATTTCTTAAATCTGGTTTATCTGACCCGTATTTAAGCATTGCATCTTCATAGGTAATTCTCGGAAATTTTTCATGAAGAATTTTTTTATTGCTGAATTTTTTAAATAATTTTAGAAATAAAGTTTCAATTACTCCAAAGACATCCTCTTGTTCAACAAAAGACATTTCAACATCTAATTGATAAAATTCTCCAGGACTTCTATCTGCTCTGGCGTCCTCGTCTCTGAAACAAGGCGCTATTTGAAAATATTTGTCGAACCCAGAAACCATTATTAGTTGCTTAAATTGTTGAGGAGCTTGTGGTAAAGCATAAAATTTTCCAGGATTTAATCTACTAGGTACAAGAAAATCTCTTGCTCCTTCTGGGCTAGATGAAGTTAAAATAGGAGTTTGAAATTCTAAAAAACCAAGTTTTTGCATCTCATTTCTAATAAATGAGATTACTTTTGATCTTAAGATAATATTTTGATGTATTTTTTTTCTTCTTAAATCTAAAAATCTATACTTAAGTCTTATTTCCTCAGCATATTCTTGATCTGAAAAAACTGGCATTGGTAATTCTTTAGTTTCCCCAAGAATATCAATATCATTAATTTTGACTTCTATTTCGCCAGTAGAAATATTTTCATTTATTGTTTCATTTGATCTCTCAATAACCATACCTGTAATTCTAATCACTGTTTCCAAAGAAAGTTTTTCAAGTTTCTTAAAAATTTTATTACTTTTATCTATAACGCATTGAGTAATTCCAAAATTATCTCTTAAGTCTATAAATAAAAGATTTCCATGATCTCTTTTTTTGTTAATCCAACCAGATAAAGAAATTTCTTTTTCTTTATCTAACTTGGTTAATTCCCCGCAGGTATGAGTTCTATATTTATTCAACTTACAAAATCTCTTTTATGGTTTTTAAATTAATTGGTTTTTTTTTTTTTAAACTTAATTCGTCAATCTTATATATAAATTCGTCAATTTTTCTATAAGATCTATCAATTCTACTAATTATGAAATTAATTATTTTTTTTTCAATTTTAATCTGGCGATCAGAAAAATTCTTTAAAATTATAGCAAAAAGTAATTCATCATCTGGATTTTCAATTACAGCGTAAAGACAATTTTTTGATCTTGAGGTTAAATCAGGCAGTCTAAATTTAATTTCATTTATTGGTTTTAATGAATTTATCAACAAATACTTACTATCTTGATCTATTAGATTTAAAATTGAATAAAGTATTTCTTCCTCGTTACACTCTTCAAAATCATCAATAATTATACTTTCATGTAACTTAATACTTTTAAAAATTGAATTATCAATCTCATTTCCCTTAATTAAAAATGCTTTAGATTTTAATTTAAAGATATTTGCTAGGTGACTTTTTCCAGAAAATTTTTCACCTGATATATTTAATATTTTTTTATCCCAGTCAGGCCACCTATAAATCAAATTAAATGCATTAGAATTACTTTTCGATAAATAAAAATCATGTTCATTAAAATTAGTTTTATAATCTAATTTTAGGAGTAATTGATTTAATTCACTCATTTTATTTTCCAGTTGCTTGAGGATGTATCAATACTAATATCGTAAGATAAAATATCTTTTAAAAATCTTTTTGGGCTACTGCTGTAATAAACTTTATATATAATCATGTTACTATCAAACTTTTCAATATTATAGCTATTTACAAAATCTAAATTACCCAGAGCATTTTCTAATTTTAATGATTTTTTTGTATTATTTGATTCTAATGACAATCGTATTGGAACAGATGTAGATGAACTCATCTTATTAATAGATTTCCAATTATCTTCATATTCGTTTTTGATATTTAGTATCATTGAATTTAAGTCTGTTTGATTATTTACATTTTTATCTTTAAAATTTTTACTTAATATTTCAAACTTATCATCAAAATTAATTTTTGAATAAAATTTAATATTATTTTTATTTTTGAAAATTATCATTATTATGAAATTTTCAGAATAATATTTATTCAATATTTTTTCGAAATTATAATTTTCAATATCTTCTAAGTTATTTTTTATACTTAAATAATCCTCTGCATCCTCATTTGGTATAATATAAGAAATTTGAAAATAATTTTTTTCAATACTTTCCCAATTTTCTGCAAAAATATTTTCATTTAAATAATTAAAATTATTTGTTTCTAAATCAATCATAACTGGTATAAAAAAGACATTAATTTTTTTTGGTAATGAAATAGTTATATTTTTAGAATCTAAGAATTTAATTAATTTTTTTCTATTAAATTCTACCTCCATAATACTTTTATATTTTTGGTTTATGAATTTTTCATCTAATATTGAAAACTTTTCGATTAATTTTTTAATATCATTTATTGTTGTATTTTTAATTTTATCAAGATCTTTTCTCTCAAGTATCATTTGAGAGATATCTTGAAATGCTTTTTTAAAGCCTCTATCCATAACTTTTAGTTTATTAAAATTAAGATTATATTTTTCCTCAACCTCAATTTTTGAAACAACAAAAGTTTTAGCAAGCACTTCCTTTGTGGAAAACTCTATAAAATTAAAGGTTAAAAATATGAAAAATATATATAAACAGTTTGATATATTTTTTTTAAAAAAATACATAACTTTGTTATATGGCATCAAATAAATTAACATACAGTAAGAGTGGAGTTAATATTCCAAAAGCAGATAGTTTTGTTAAGTTCATAAGTTCACTAGCAAGAAAATCAAGCAAAAGTGGTGATTTTAAGAATATAGGAGGCTTTGGAGCAATCTCTCCAATACCTAGACAACTAAAAGACCCTCACATTGTTACTAGCACTGATGGAGTTGGAACAAAAATTGAGGTTGCAAATGATCTTAATAAATTTGATACAATTGGAATAGATCTTGTTGCGATGTGTGTAAATGATTTGGTCGTCCAAGGAGCGAAGCCTTATTTATTCTTAGATTACATTTCTATTAGCAAAATTAATTTGAAAAAATTAAAACATTTAGTTAAAGGGATTGTTAAGGGATGTGATATCGCAGGTTGCAAATTAGTTGGTGGCGAAACTGCTGAAATGCCAGGAACTTATACTAAAGGGAAATTTGATATAGCAGGTTTTGCTGTTGGTCTTGTTGAAAAGAAAAAAATACTTGATAAAAAAATTAGAAATAATGATCTTATTTTAGCTGTACCTTCTAATGGACTTCACTCTAACGGTTATTCCTTAGTGAGATATCTCATAAAAAAGAAAAAAATAAATTTAAAAACAAGTAAATTTCTCAAAGACGAATTAATTAGACCAACTAAAATTTATGTAAAAGAATTATCTCTTATTAATGAAAAAAATTTAATAAATGGATGTGCAAACATAACTGGTGGGGGTCTAGTGGATAATATTCAAAGAATAATACCAAAAAATTTATGTGCTAAAATAGATCTAAATAGAGTCAAAACATTAAAAATTTTTAGATGGTTATATAAAATGGGTGTAAGTGATAAAGAAATGTTAAAGACCTTTAATTGTGGTGTAGGTTTTTGTTTAGTGACAAATCCTAGAAATTTAAATTCAGTATGTAAATATTTTGGAAAAAAATTTAAACCTTATATAATTGGAAAAATAATTAAAAATTCAAAAAAAGTTAAATTAAGTGGAAAAATATCCTGGTAAAAAAAATACCGCTGTATTTATTAGTGGTAGAGGCAGTAACTTAAAATCTTTAATAAAACACTCAAAAAAAAAGAATTCTTTAATTAAAATTATATTAGTTATTTCAAACAATCCAGATGCTGAGGGGCTAAAATATGCATCTAGATCTAAAATAAAAATTTATGGAAATAAAAATAAATCAAATTTTGAAAATAAATCACTTAAGTTACTAGAGAAATATAATATAGATTTAATTTGTTTAGCTGGATTTATGAAAATCTTAACAGGTAATTTTATAAAAACATTTTCTAAACCAATATTAAATATTCATCCATCACTTTTACCAAAGTATAAAGGATTAAATACACATGAGAGAGCAATTAAAAATAAAGATCGATTTGCAGGAGCATCAATTCATAAAGTAACAGAAAAATTAGATTCAGGTAAAGTTATATTACAAAAGAAAGTGAAAATCCTAAAATCAGATAATGTAAGAAGTTTAGAAAAAAAAGTGCTTAAAATTGAACATGAAATTTACCCAAAAGCTATTGATAAGTTTTTAACTAATCTTTAAAAAAAAAATCTAATTCAATCTTAGCATTTTCAACACTATCTGATCCGTGGACAGAGTTTTTATCAATTGAAATACCATATTTTTTTCGAAGCGTTCCTTCTTCTGCATCTTTAGGGTTGGTTGCTCCCATCAATTTTCTATTTTCTAGAACAGCATTATCTTTTTGAAGATTCATTACAACAATTGGTCCAGAAGATAAGTAAGCACACAAATCATTATAAAATGGTTTAGACTCATGAACTTTATAAAATTTTTCAGCTTCTTCTTTAGAAATATGAATTTTTTTTTCCTTTAAAATTTTAAATCCATTATTTTTAAATTCATTTTTAATCTGATCTTGCAAATTCCTTTCTACAGCATCCGGCTTAATTATTGATAATGTTTGTTCAATATTACTCATAGTTCTCCTCTATAAATTTGTTTAATAATCTAACACCATATCCAGTTGCCCCACCAGAATTGAGTGCTCCAGCATATTTAGAAAAAGCCATTCCAGCAATATCTAGGTGCGCCCAAGGTGTTTTATTAATAATAAATCTTTGTAAAAATTGGGCTGCAGTTGTTGATCCAGCTCCTCCAACATAATTAATATTTTGCATATCAGCATTATTTGAATTCATTAATTTGTTATAATTCTCATGAAGAGGCATTTCCCACACCTTTTCCTCTACATGCTCTCCAGCATCAAAAAGTTGTTTGGACAATTTTTTATTATTTGACCAAAGCCCAGCATATTCAGAACCAAGCGCAACAATTATTGCTCCAGTTAACGTTGCTAAGTCAATAATTAGACTTGGCTTAAATTTCTTTTCGGTATATGTAAGTGCATCTGCTAAAACTAGTCTTCCCTCAGCATCTGTATTTAAAACTTCGATTGTTTGTCCGCTGTAAGATTTTACAATATCTCCAGGTCTTTGTGCATTGGCTCCTGGCATATTCTCAACTAATCCAACGACTCCAACTGCATTAATTTTAGATTTTCTTAAAGCTAGAGTTTTCATTAGACCAACTACAGTTGCTGAACCCGCCATATCATATGTCATATCTTCCATAAATTTTGCAGGTTTGAGTGAAATTCCGCCAGTATCAAAACAAACACCTTTTCCAACGAAGGCTAAAGGTTTTGATTTATTTTTGTTTCCATTCCACTCTATTGTTACCATATAAGAACCTCTGATACTTCCTTGTCCTACGCCGAGCAATGCGTTAAAACCTAATTTTTTTAATCTCTTTTGGTCATATACTGTTACTTTTAATCCAAACTTTCTTAATTTAACAATTCTCTTTGCATATTCATCTGGGTGTAGAATGTTACCTGGTTCCGAAACTAAATCTCTAGTTAGAAAAACCCCTTCCAAAAGAGCATTTAATTTATTTCTTAATAAATTTTTTTGTTTAGTTTTACTGCCAACAACACTTAAATTTATATTAACATTTTTTTTCTTATCTGTTTTATAAAGATTAAAATTATATGACTTAAGTTGTGCTCCATGAAGAAACTTTTCTAATTGTACATTAGTAAAAAAATTATTTTCTACATTTATAAATGAATTCTCTTTTTTATTTTCCTTTAAAAAAACAAATAATTTTGAACCAAGTTTTTCAAAATCTAAGGAAACTTTTGATTTTGTACAATTTACGAATACATAGTTTTTGTTGTTGTAATCTTTTGCAAGAAAATTTCCCTCAGAAAAAAGTTTATTATTGAAAACTGATTTTACTAATTGTTTAATCTCTTTACTTTTTATATCTTTTTGAGTTAAGAGAATAATCTCGTTGTCCTTTGCGATTTTTGGGACTTTATTTACAAAATTTAAATTTAGCTTCATTTTTTTGAAATTTTAATTAGATAATGTTGTATATTTATTATTAACAAAAATTTCAATGGATAAATTAATATTTCGTAAATTTTCTCTAGATATAGTAAATTTTTTTCTAGTAGCCTCTTTCAGTATTACTTTTATAGTGTGGATTATACAGGCTGTAAATTTTCTAGATTTAATATCTGATGATGGTCATAGTTTAAATATTTATTTTTACTATATTTCACTAAATTTACCAAAAATATTTAGTAAAATTATCATTTTTGTATTTTTCATATCTGTATTTTATGTGATCAATAAATATAACAATTCAAATGAGCTAATAGTATTTTGGAATAATGGAATTAAAAAAATTCATTTGATCAATTTTATTTTGAAATTATCTATAGTGTTTATAATTTTACAATTATTTTTAAACTTGTTTGTTGTTCCAAAATCTCAAAGCCTTGCAAGAATGTATATTAAACAATCAAACATTGATTTTTTACCTAAATTAATTTCTGAAAAAAAATTTATAAATGTAGTAAAGAATTTAACTTTTTTTGTTGAAGAATATGAAAACAATGGCTCACTTAAAAAAATTTATATAAATGAGAAGATTAATCAAGATAAATCAAAAATTATTGTCGCTGAGAGTGGTAGAATTATTAAAAAAAATAATCAATTTATTATAAGACTTTATAATGGTGGTATCACTAATATAAATAAAAATAATACTTTTGCTATAAACTTTTCAGAAACAGATTATGATTTATCAACTTTCTCTACAAAATCTATAACACATCCAAAAATGCAAGAGATAGACTCAATGATAATATTTAATTGTTTCAAAAAATATTTATTTGAAAAAAATGAAAGTAGTAAAAATAAAATCAATAACTTTAATAATAAAAGGTGTAAAAATAGAGAGTTAAAGTCAATAAGTGAAGAATTGTATAAAAGATTTGTTTTACCTTTTTATACATTAATAATTTCACTTATAGCTGCAAGTTTGATTATAGAACCAAAATCAAAATATTATTTTAAATTTCACAAATTAAATATATTCTTAATTGGCAGCTTTACGATAATTGTGTCACAAATCAGTTTAAAATTTTTTTTGATATCAATTAATTTTATTTATTTGATTATTTTCTTACCGATTATATTAGTAATAATTTATTATTTAATACTTTTATTTTTAACAAAATTTAGACTAAATTTTTTATAATTATGAAACAATATCAAAGTTATTTATCAAAGTTATTTATTAAAAATATATTAATAATTATTATCGTTTTTGTATTTTTAAGTTTTTTTTTAAATATATTTGAAGAATTAAAGTACTTTGAAAATAAAAAAAGTGAAGTTTATATTCCTATATTTTTAACAATTCTAAATATACCTTCAATTATATTTGAGGTTTTGCCATTTATATTCTTACTAGGAGTGATGTTTTTTTTTATAAATCTCAATGAAAAAGAGGAAATAGAATTATTAAAGTCTAATGGTATTGATAATTTAAAAATAACATCAATTATTTCGGTTGTCTCTTTAATCATAGGTATTGTGCTTATAGTCTTATATTATTCATTCTCAGCTAATTTAAAAAGTTTGTACCTGAATATTAAATTTACTTATTCAAATACAAATGATCACTTGGCTATTGTGAATGAAAATGGACTATGGATTAAAGAAAAAGATAAAAAAAATACTAGAATTTTCATAATTAATGCAAAAAACTATAATATTAATTCATTAGAAAATTTAGAAATTACAGAACTTGATAATGATTATAATTTAATAAACACAATAGTATCCTTAAAAGCTGATATCCGTGATAAAGAGTGGGAATTATCAAATGTTAAAATTTTTTCCAATGATAAAAAAACAAAATTTTATAAATTGTTTAAATATAAATCATCTTATGATGAAAAAATAATATCAAATTTATACTCAAATTTAAATTCTTTAAATATTCTACAATTGATCAAGTTGAAAAAGAATTATAAATCAATTGGGTATTCTGCAACTGATGTTAGTTTGCATCTCAATAAAATTTATAGTTTGCCAATTTATCTAACATTAACTACAATTATAGGTGCATTATTAATGTTTAAACTGACTTTTATAAAATCCAAATTTTTCCTAGTTGTACTAGGAGTATTGGTTTCAGTTATATTTTATTATATTAATTATTTCTCAATTTTATTTGGAAAAAATGAGACATTGCCAGTAACTGTCTCGGTATGGTTGCCACAAATTCTCATATTCCTTATATGTACTCTAGGATTGATACGTCTAAATGAAAGTTAAAGTGATTATAAAATTTGTCCTCCTTTTTTTTATATTTTTTTATTCAACATTAAGGGCTGAAACAGTTTTATTTGATACAAAAAATCTAAAAATAGAAGCAGATGGAAATATGCTTTTTGCTACTAAAGGTATTGCAAAAATTCCGGCTAAAAATTTAGAAATTCAGGGTGATAAATTTGTTTATGATAAACTTAATTCCGAATTAACAATTTTTGATAATGTTAAATATATTGATAATCAAAATTACATCATAATAGAAAGTGATAAAATGATTTATAATGAGTTAAGCAATATTGTGTTATCAAAAAATAAAACAATTATAAATTTTGAAAATACTTATGAAATTAATTCAATTGATATAATGTTTGATAGAAATTTGAATAAAATATCTAGTAATGATTTAACAAAAGTAAATGATAAATTAGGAAATTATTTTGAATTTAAAAATGGTTTAATTTTTGATGTACTTCATGAAAAAATTGCATCTAAACAGATTTTGATAACTGACAAAAATTTTAATAAATATTATTTTGAAAATTCTCAATTAAATCTTAAAATTAACGAAATAGTTGGAAAAGAAGTAAAAGTTGATTTTGACAATTCTTTTTTCGGCAACATTAACAATGACCCTATTTTAAAAGGAAAAGGTATTATATCTAACGACCAAAATACAAAGATTTATAAAACTGTTTTCAGCACTTGTAACAAATCAAACAAAAATTGTAGAGGTTGGGAGCTTCAAAGCGATATTTTTACCCACAATAAGGAAAAAAAATTATTTGAATATGAAAAATCTTGGCTCAAGGTTTTTGACAAAAGATTGTTTTACCTCCCATACTTCAATCATCCTGATCCAAGTGTAAAAAGAAAATCTGGATTTTTAACTCCTTTCTATAAAGGTTCAGATAACCTAGGTTCCTCAGTAAATGTTCCTTATTTTTATGCTTTATCTGATTCTAGGGATATTACTTTTAAACCAAGATTTTACCTTGATAATGATTATATTTTTCAAGCAGAATATAGAGAAGCTTTCAAGAACTCTAATTTCATTGCTGATCTAAGTTTTAATAGAACTGAAAATACAAACACTCATTTATTTGCAGTACTAGATGGAAATATTAATGACAGTACAGAATATAAAATTCAAATTCAAAACGTAACAAATGACAATTACTTAAAAATACACGACTTAAAGGAATACACCTCTTTAATAGACAGTGAGAGTACTCTATCTTCATATATAAGCTTAAATAAAAATATTAATGAAAATACAAGTTTTGATAGTACTTTTAAACTTTATGAAGACTTATCTAAAGAAGATAATGATAAGTACCAATATATATTCCCTGATTTTAATTTTTCAAAAATTGTCGATATTGACAAAAATTATAATGGGAATTTTCAATTTCTATCATCTGGGTTTCAAAAAGTTTACGATACAAATACTTTTGAAGCATTAATTAATAACGATTTTATTTTTAATTCATATGACTTTATATCCTCAAAGGGAATTGTAAATGACTATGCGTTGTTACTTAAAAACTATAATACTTATTCTGAAAATTCAACAAATTATGAAAACAAAAATGATCATGAAATATTTGGAACAGTTCTTCTAAAGTCTGAAATGCCACTTAAAAAAGAATTTGAAAATTCAAAAAATTTTTTAAAGCCGATCCTTCAATTAAGATTTAGCCCAACAAATGGTAAAGATATTTCATCTAGTGATACAAGATTAGAATATGATAATTTATTTGCACAAAACAGAATTGGAAGATCAGACATGGTCGAAAAAGGTAACTCACTAACCGTAGGAATAGAATTTGAAAAATTAAATTTATCTAATGATAGAACTTTTGCATTAAATTTAGGAAATGTATTAAAGGATAAGAAAAATAATGATCTTCCAACAAAAACCAAGCTTGATCAAACTAGATCAGACATTATAGGAAATCTTTTGTATAAATTTGATAATAATATAGAAATAAACTATAATTTTTCCTATGATAGAGACCTAGACTATTCAAATTATAATTCAATTAATACAAAATTAGGTATAAACAAACTTGTAACTACTTTTGATTATATTACAGAAAATCATGAATTAGGAGATAGTGAAATTATAACTAATAACACTTCGTTAAAGCTTACAGATGAGCATTCAATAAAGTTTAATGCAACTAAAGATTTGAAAGATGATTTTACACAATTTTATAAACTTTCTTATGAATATAAAACTGATTGTTTGATGGCTAATTTTGAATATCAAAAGAATTTTTTTAGAAACGGAGGTTTGGTCCCAGACGAAAGTGTAGTTTTTTTAATACGGTTTATACCATTTGCAGAAATTCGAGGAGCTGCAAATACAATTTTTGAAAATTAAATGAATAAATTAAAGCTCACTTTAATTTCATTTGTAATAATAATTATATTCAGCAGTAATTCCTTCTCAAGTTCAGTAAATATTAAAGTCTTAGTACAAAATGAGATAATTACAAATTTAGATATAAAAAATGAAAAAAAATACTTACTTTTTTTAAATCCGAGGTTAAACAAACTAGGAACTAGAGAGTTTGAAAATATTGCAAAAAATTCATTAATTACTGAAATAATAAAGAAAAAAGAGTTAGAAAAATATTATGATTTACAAAAAGAGGATAACTTTATTAACAAGATTGAGGAAAATTTTCTTATTAGTAAAAATATAAGAGATAGATCTGAGTTTATCGAGATTTTAGCTGATAGAGATTTAAGTTATGAAAAAGTTAAAAGTAAAATATATATTGAAGCCCTCTGGAATCAGCTTGTCTTCAATAAGTATTCAAAAAATATAAAAATAGACAAAGATTATTTGAGACAAAGTATTTTAAAACAATCAAAAAAATTAAATAGAAAATTTGAGTATAATTTATCAGAAATATTAATTGTACAAACTGCAGGAATAGATTTAAAAAATTCTTTTAAGAAAATATATAAAAGTATTAACGAAATAGGTTTTGAAAATTCAGCAAACATATTTAGCGAATCAAATACCGCTAAGAATGGTGGTTTAATCGGATGGGTAAATGAACTCCAAATTTCTGACAAAATTAAAAAAAAAATTATAAGTCTCAAAAAAAATGAAATAAGTAAACCAATTGAAATTCAAGGTGGATATCTATTAATCAAACTAAATGATAAAAGAGAATTTCAAAAAGAAATTAATTTGGAAGATCAAGTTAAAGAGTTAGTAAATAAAGAAAGAAATAGACAACTTAATGTTTTTTCAATTATGTTTTATAAAAAATTAAAAATGAATTTGCAAATAAATGAGTTCTAAAAATATTTTAATTATACTTGGAGAACCAAATAGCACCTTTTCAGAAATTTTATTTAAATATTTTAAATCAAAAAATTTTATTAGAAATAAACATAAATTAATACTAATAGGAAGTAAAAGGCTATTAATTAAACAAATGAAAAAGTTAAAATATGATTTTGATTTAAATGAAATCTCAGATATCAAATATTCATTAATAAGAAAAATTAATATAATAAATGTAAACTTTAATTGTAATAAAGCATTTTCTAAAATTACTAGTTATTCAAATAGATACATAGAGGAATGTTTTGAATTAAGTATCAAAATATTAAATTCAAATAAGTTGGTTAAGTTAATTAATGGGCCTATATCTAAAGCTCATTTTTTAAATAAAAAATTCCCTGGAATTACTGAATATATTGGCGCTAAAACAAAATCAAAAAAAACCGTCATGTTAATTTACAATAAAAATTTAGCAGTATGCCCTTTGACAACTCATATACCTATAAAAAATGTAGCAAATCATATAAAAAAAAAGAAAATTATAAATACAGTTGATCAAATAAATAATTTTTATAAATCTAAATTAAAAAAAACACCTCAAATTGCAATACTGGGATTAAATCCACATTGTGAAACAATTAGTAAAGTAAGTGAAGAAAAAAAGGAAATCATACCTGCAATAAATTATCTATCTAGGAAAAAAATAAAAGTATCTGGTCCGTATTCAGCTGATACATTTTTTTTAAGAAAAAATATTAAAAAATTTGATGTTGCGGTCGGTATGTATCATGATCAAGTTTTGACCCCTATAAAAGCTTTGTTCAAATTTGATGCAATAAACGTAACTATAGGTTTACCATTTGTAAAAGTTACACCTGACCATGGTCCAAATTTTCAAATGATTGGAAAAAACAGTTCAGACCCATCATCAATAATTTATGCGTTAAATTTTATGAACAAAATAAAATGACTATTTATCCTAGAAAGAGTCTGGGTCAAAATTTTTTAGTTGATCAGAAAGTAATAAATATCATTACCGAGTTAGGAAATATCTCTGATAAAAACGAAATTATAGAAGTTGGACCTGGAACCGGAGCACTTACTAGAAAAATAATTGAGAAAAAACCAAAGGAATTTACGGTGATTGAAAAAGATAAAAGATTAATAAATTTATTAAATGATGAATTTGGTAACAGCATAAATATCATAAACAAAGACATGATGAAAGTTTCGTTTGAAAAACTTGAAAAAAAAAAATTGATAATATTTGGAAACCTACCATATAATATATCGACTCAAATACTTGCGAAATGGATAAAAATTGAAAATTTGAGTGATTTTTGTGAAAAACTTATATTAATGTTTCAAAAAGAGGTTGCAGATAGAATATTAGCAGTTTCGAATTCAAAAAACTATGGAAGATTATCAATATTATCAAATTGGAAATTGAAAATAAATAAAGTAATTGACATCCAGCCTAGTAGCTTTAACCCATCACCTAAAGTAATTAGTTCGTTGCTATTATTTGTTCCAAAGCAAAAATATTATAAATTAAAAGATCCCAAAAATTTAGAACATGTAACTAATATTTTTTTTAGTCAAAGACGTAAAATGGTTAAAAAACCTCTTAAATATTTATTTAATGATTTTGAAAAAATTTCAAAAAATTTATCAATTGATCTTAATTTGCGACCTCAAAACTTAGATAATTTAACGTACTACAAAATTTGTGAACTTTATGAAAGTTCAATTAGTTAATTTTTCAACATGTTGTTGAATATATTTTTTATTATATTTTTTAGATTTTTTATGATTTTTTTTATTATTAATATATTTTATAATTGATTTATAACATTTTTCTATATCATCATTAATTACTGCAAAATCATAATATTTCCAATGTAAAACATCATCTTTAAATTGCTTCATCCTTTCATTTGCAATTTTCTTATCTTTTTGTTCCCTTTTTAAAAGTCTTTTAGATAATTCTTTTTTCGATGGAGGAAGAATAAATATAGTAATAATTTTGTATTTTGAATTTTTATTTTTTATTTGTTCTGTACCTTGCCAGTCAATATCAAATATTACATTTTCACCATTATCAAGCTTAGAAAATACAGCTGATTTTAATGATCCATAATAATTATTAAAAACTTTGGCATATTCTAAAAACTTTTTACCTTTAATTAATTTTTTAAATTCTGTTCCTTTAACAAAAAAATAATCTTTTCCATTTTTTTCATTTGCTCTTGGTTTTCTTGTAGTATGAGAAATAGAAATTCTATATTTTTCTCTATTTGAAATCTTTTTAACTAGTGTAGTTTTACCTGCGCCTGAAGGGGATGATAGAATTACAATAATCCCTGCTTTTTTTTCGGCCATTTAAGTAAAAAATTAGTTAGCTTTATTTTCAATGAATTTAACTGCGTCTCCAACAGTTAAAATCTTTTCTGCATCACTATCGGAAATTTCCGATCCAAATTCTTCTTCAAAAGCCATGACTAATTCTACTGTATCTAGACTATCCGCTCCAAGATCATCTATAAAACTAGAATCATCGTTTACTTTAGACTCTTCAATACCTAAATGGTCTGCAACTATTTTTTTTACTTTACTTGAAATATCATCTGACATTTTGTTCCTATGTGTTAATTTGTTAATAGATATTTTATTAAATTTGTCAACTAAAATACATACCTCCATTAACATGTATAGTCTCACCTGTAATATAATCTGAAAGATCAGAACTTAAAAAAGCAATTGTATTAGCTACATCCTCTGGATTACCGAATTTATCCAATGAAATTCTAGATTTTAATAATTCTCTATGCTCATCTGTAATTTTTTCTGTCATTTCTGATTTAATAAAGCCTGGTGATACACAATTTATCTTGATATTTTTTTTTCCATATTCAAGCGCTAAACTTTTTGACATCGCGATAATACCAGCTTTTGAAGCAGCGTAATTAGCCTGTCCTATGTTGCCAGAATGACCAACAACTGATGTTAGATTTATTATCTTTCCATTTTTGAATTTTAACATTTTTTTTATAACATTTTTTGAGAGAAGGAATGTGGATGTAAGATTTATATCAATTACTTTTTTCCATTCTTCTTCCTTCATTCTTATAGACAAATTGTCTTGAGTTACTCCTGCATTGTTTATTAAAATATCTATTTTGTTTGATAAAATTTCACTACATTTATTAATAAAACCATCAATATTTTTGTGGTCTGATATGTCAAACTTTAATATATTAACATTCTGATGCTTTTCTCTAATTAATTTTAACTTTTGATCATTTGTACCTGTTGCTAGAACATTTGATCCACCTAAAATTAGTTTTTCTAGTATAGAATTTCCTATAATTCCTGTTGCACCAGTTAAAATTATATTTAAATTTTTTAAATTAATCACACGTCCTCTAAATTGTTCAAATCTTTAATACTACTTACCTGAATTATCTTAACATCTCTATCTATTCTTTTTATTATACCAGATAATACTTTGCCAGGTCCTATTTCAATAAATTTTTTGTTGCCTGTTTTTATTATATTTTCAATACTCTCTCGCCATCTTACTGGTTTTTCTATTTGTTGAATTAAAAGTTTTTTTATTTCTAGTGGGTCGCTTATAGGTTGAGCATTAACATTTGATACAATATTATTTTTGGGTACTAAAAAATTTGTGTTAGAAATTTCTTCCTTCATTATTTTAGTAGCAGACCTCATTAAAATACAATGAAAAGGTGCAGAAACTTGTAGTTTAATATGTTTAATACTTAAATTTTTTAATTCATAAATAAGTTTATTAAGATCGTTAGTTTTACCACTTACTACAACTTGGCCATTGCAATTATCATTGGCTACATAACAACTAAAAACTTCATTTTTATCTTCAAGAATTTTTTTTATGTTAGTAATTTCTTCACCTAATATAGCTACCATACCACCTTCATTCTTAGGAACTGCATTTTGCATTGCGTTTCCTCTTAACTTTAAAAGTTTAATTGTCTGATCAAAGTTAATTGCATCTGCACAAGCTAAGGCAGAATATTCTCCCAAAGAGTGACCAGCAAAAAATTTTGCATTTTCAATTTTAAATGAAGTTTCATTTTTTATGACTTTAAAAATTGCAAAGCTTGCCAAAAAAATTGCTGGTTGGGTATTTTCGGTTTCGTCTAATATATTTTTTGGTCCATCAAAGATTATTTTACTTAATGACAACTTAAGAGTGTCATCTGCTTCCTGAAAGAGATTTCTAACATAATCAAAGTTTTCATATAGATCTTTGATCATTCCTACTGATTGTGAACCCTGACCAGGAAATAAAACCGAAAACATTGAAAATCTTAATAAAAAACCAAATTTTTGTATTGTAATTAAAATGTTATAATAGTATATCCTCTGTTTTTTGAAAGATAAAATATGAACTTATATGAGCATACGATAATTGCAAGACAAGACGTTAGTCCTTCTCAATTAAAACAGATCCAAGAAAAATATTCTAAAATAGTTGAAAAATTAGATGGTAATATTGTTAAATTTGAAAGTTGGGGATTGATGAATTTAGCATACTTAATAAAAAAAAATAAAAAAGGTAATTACATTCACTTTAAAATTAAGGCAGATGGAAAAATAATTTCAGAGCTAGAAAAGAATGAAAAAATTGATAAAAATCTTTTAAGATATTTGACTGTAAAAGTAAAAAAATTTGATCTTGAAACGGATTATTTCAAAAAAAGTGATGAAAAAGATATTGTAGAAAAAAAATAATTTATGAAAAGAAAAAATAATAAAAAAAAAACTAAACAAAGTAATTTTGCAAAATTAAGTATTTTTCAAAATCAAAAATATAAATTTAAAAAAAAATGTCCCCTCAGTGGTAAGGGCGCACCTATTGTGGACTACAAAAATATAAAGTTGTTAAAAAGATATACTTCAGAAAATGGAAAAATTTTACCATCTAGAATCACATCTGTTAGTCAAAAAAAACAAAGAGAACTTTCTTTATCAATTAAAAGAGCAAGAAATCTAGCATTATTATAAAATGAAAATAATACTTCTTGAAAATGTTAGAAAAGTTGGATCGATTGGGGAAATTATAGATGTAAAAAATGGTTTTGCTAGAAATTATCTAATATCGAAAAAAAAAGCTCTCTTTGCTTCCAAAGAAAATATTAAAGAAGTGGAGAAGGTTAAAAATGATTTGAGTAGAAAAGACTTAGATAAGAAAAAGGAAGCTAAAGAAATACATGAAAAGATAATGAATAAACAATATGAAATTAAAAAATTATGCACAGAAAACAAAGAGTTATATGGTTCAGTAAAACCTACAGAAATATCAAAAGTTTTAGAAGAAATTGACCAAGTTAAAATTAATCCATCACTGATTCAACCTTCCAAAGAAATTAAATCAATTGGCAATTTTGAAGTATTAATAAGCTTACACCCAGAAGTTCAAACTCAGATTGTAATTAAAACTATTCCTCAAGAAGATATAAAATAATTATACATAATTTTCCCCAAGGTTAATTAAGAATTGTTTTTTTTGTTTAATCTTATAGGGTTTAAAAGTGTCACAATCACTAAGTATTATAAAGAATAAATTAGATGAACTTCCTAACAATATAGAAGCCGAACAATCTGTTATAGGTTCAATATTGTTATCAAATGAAATATTTGATGAAATCAGTCTATTAATTTCAAGTAAAAATTTTTATGATCCAATGCACCAAAAGATTTTTAGTGCAATTGAAAGCTTAATTTATAAGGGAATGTTAGCTAATCCAATAACTCTAAAAAATTATTTTGAAAATGAAAAAGATGAGCTTAATATTCCTGAATACCTTGTAAAAATTACAAAATTTTCAACTTCTTCAAGGCAAAGTATTGAATACTCTAAACTAATTTATGATTTATTTGTAAAAAGAGAGCTTATAAAAATTTCTGATAACATTATTGATACAGCAAAACTAAACGATATAAATAATGATGGACAACAAATTATTGAAAATTTTGAAAAATCTCTTTTTGATCTAGCTGAAAAAGGATCCTTTAGTTCCTCAATTATAAAATTTGATGAGGCAATGAAACAAACTATTGAAATGGCATCTAATGCTTATAAAAATGAAGAAGGAATTGTCGGTGTTCCTTCTGGACTAAAAGACTTAGACGATAGGTTAGGTGGTATGCACAATTCAGATTTAATAATAATAGCAGGCAGACCATCAATGGGTAAAACAGCTCTAGCAACAAATATTGCATTTCATGCTGCAAAAAATATTCAAGAAAAAGGAGAAAAATCATGTATAGCTTTTTTTTCTTTGGAGATGTCATCCGAACAACTATCAACAAGAATACTCGCTGAACAATCAAGAATTAAATCTAATGATATTCGAAGAGGAAAAATATCGGAAGAACAATTTGATAAATTTATTGAAACTTCAAAAAATATTGCCGAGTTACCATTATATATTGATGAGACACCTGCCATATCTATTGCGGCTCTGAGTAATAGAGCTAGACGGATTAAAAGAATACATGGACTGGATATGGTGGTGATTGATTATATTCAATTAATGAAAGGAACAAGTTTTAAGGATGGGCGCGTTCAAGAAATTTCTGAAATAACTCAAGGACTAAAGGCCCTTGCAAAAGAATTGTCAGTTCCAGTATTAGCTCTTTCTCAATTATCTAGAGCTGTAGAACAAAGAGATGACAAAAAACCATTACTTTCTGATCTAAGAGAGTCTGGATCAATTGAGCAAGATGCAGATGTTGTAATGTTTGTTTTTAGAGAGTCTTATTACTTAAAAAATAAAGAACCAAGACCCGCAACTGTAGAACATGCAGAATGGCAGGCAAAAATGAATGAAATTTCTCATTTAGCTGAACTTCTAATACTTAAACAAAGACATGGTCCAACAGGGACTATAATGCTTGAATTTGAGGAAATGTTTACAAAATTTAAAGATATTCAAAATAATTAATTTAAATTATAAAAGCTAATATCCAATGTTAGCTAATTTTTATAAGAAAAATATTATAGAAAAACCTAAGTTAATTTTCTCAATACTGTTTCTTATATTAATTATTGCTTTTTACTTTTCTAAAGACTTCAGGTTAGACGCAAGCTCAGAGACGTTATTACTGGAAAATGATCCAGATCTTAAATATTTAAACGAAATAAATGATAGATATGGTGCTAAAGAATTTCTAGTGCTTACCTACTCCCCAGATACTAAAATGAATTCGCAGGAATCAATTAAAAACCTTTCTGAATTAAAAAACGAGCTAAAATCTTTAAACTGGGTTCATAATGTAGTCACACTTTTAGATATCCCTTTATTAGAAACAACAGATGATAGTTTAATTGAACGTGTTCAAAATTTTAAAACATTAACAAGTAATGATATAGATAAAGAACGTGGATTTAATGAAATCCTTAATAGTCCAGTATTTAGAAACTTTGTAATTAGTGAGGACGGAAAAACAAGTGGTATCATTGTATATATAAAACCAAATAAAATAGACACAGAGATCAAGACCGATAGAGAATTAGAGATTTATAAAGATAAAATTAAAAGAGAAAGACATCAAAATATTTTAGAAATTAGAGAAGTTATAAAAAATCATAATCAAAATACACAGATTTATCTTGGAGGTATTCCAATGATAGCAGATGATATGATGACTTTTATAAAAAATGATATTGTAACTTTTGGCATTGGTGTTTTGGTTTTTATAATCTTAACACTTTGGTATGTATTCAGAAAAATAATTTGGATAGTAATTCCAATATGCAGCTGTTTTTTTTCTGTGGTATTTATAACAGGTTTTCTAGGTTTTGTTGGATGGAAAGTTACAGTAATTTCATCAAACTTTATCGCATTAATGTTAATTCTTACAATGGCAATGAATATTCATATGAGCACTAGGTTTTTACAATTAAACAAACAGTTTCCAGACAAGAAAAAATTTGAAATTTTAATTTTGACAACAAGAAAAATGATTTGGCCAATATTTTATACTGTCTTAACAACGATATGTGCATTTATGTCATTAATCTTTAGTGAAATAAAACCAATTATAGATTTCGGATGGATGATGACTTTTGGTTTAATAACCTCACTAATAATTACATTCACACTTCTACCTACATTGTTAAGTTTTGTTCAAAACTCAAATGTTACATTAACAGAGGAAAAAGACTCTAAAATAACTAGTTATTTAGGAATATTAGCAGTTAAAAATAAAAATTACATATTTGGTTTAACTGGGATAATTATATTTTTAAGCATATTTGGTATCTCAAAATTAGAAGTTGAAAATAGTTTCATTAATTATTTTGATAAAAATACTGAGATTTATAAGGGTATGAAGTTAATTGATGAAAAGCTGGGTGGAACAACTCCGCTAGAAGTAATTTTAAAATTTCCAAAAGATGAGGATGAAGAAACTGATAGTGAGAATGATTGGGGTGATGAGGATGAAAATGACAATAAATATTGGTTTACAAAAGATAAAATTAACAAAATATCTCGGGTTCACAATTACTTAGATGATATTGATGCTGTTGGTAAAGTTTTATCCTTTTCATCAATAATTGAAGTTGCAACAAAATTAAATAATAATAAACCACTTGGAACTTTGGAAATGGGAGTTCTGTATACTAAAATTCCAGATAATATTAAAAATGAAATAGTAGACCCATATATATCTATAAAAAATTCTGAAGCTAGGATAAGTTTAAGAATAAAGGATTCTTTGGATGGATTAAGAAGAAATGATCTGATTAATCAAATTAGTTTTGATTTAGAAAATAAATTAAATATTAGTAAAGATGAATTTAAACTTGGAGGTGTCCTTATATTGTTTAATAATTTACTTCAAAGTTTATTTAAATCTCAAATCTTAACTCTTGGTTTTGTGATGGTTGGAATATTTGTTATGTTTTTAATCCTTTTTAGAAATATTAAAATTTCATTAATTGGTGTAATACCAAATTTTATTGCAGCTTTTTTTATTCTGGGAATAATTGGTTTGGCTGGCATCCCTTTAGATATGATGACAATCACAATTGCTGCTATCACGATTGGTATTGCTGTAGATAATAGCATTCATTATATTTATAGATTTAGGGAAGAACTGATTAAAATAAAAGATTACAATAAAACACTGAAATATTGCCATTCAACCGTTGGTGTTGCAATACTAAATACATCTATAACAATTGTATTTGGATTTTCTATTTTGGTTCTATCTAATTTTATTCCAACAATATATTTTGGGGTCTTTACTGGGATAGCGATGCTATTAGCTATGATTTCAGTTTTAACATTATTGCCATCTTTACTTTTAGTACTCAAACCTTTTAAGATTAAATAATTAATGGAAACTGTAAAAGATATTTTCAGTAATCTATATGCTTTTGATATTATTTATTTTGTTTTCACAGCACTATCCTTGATTACATGTACAAAAAAAGGTTTTTTATTGAGCATTTTGTCAGCCTCCAAATGGCTTTTAGCTTATGTTGTTACTCTATTTCTATTTCCAAAAGTAAAGCCATATTTTGAGGATGTAGTTGATAGTGAATATGTCCTTGATCTAGCAGTTGGTATAGGATTATTTATAATAATTATTTTTTTAATTTTATTAATAAATAAAGGAATTAATAGAGCGGTCACTTACTCTGGATTAGGAAATCTAGATAGAATCTTTGGTTTCTTTTTTGGATTTATTAGGGCTTACGTTATAGTTGTATGTATTTATACAACTATAAATATCATCTATAACCATAAAAAATGGCCAATTAATTTAGATGATGCTTTTACATATGCATGGGTTGAAAAAGGTAGTAACTATCTTATAAAAGAATTTCCTGATAAAAAAGAATATGAAGAAACTAAAGAAAAAGTTCAAGATATATGATCCTAAATTAAAAGAGGAATGTGCCGTTTTTGGAATAAGCAATAATGAGGACGCTGCAACACTTACAGCTTTAGGACTTCATGCTCTTCAACATAGAGGACAGGAAGGCTGCGGGATTGTTTCTTTCGATGGATCCAAGTATCACTCTGAAAAAAGATTTGGACTTGTTGGGGATAATTTCAACGATGAAAAAGTTTTAAAGAATTTACCAGGAAAATTTGCAATAGGACATAACAGATATTCTACTACTGGAGGTACAGCATTAAGAAACGTTCAGCCATTTTTTGCGGATACCAACTCAGGAGGTATTGGAGTTGCACATAACGGTAATTTAACTAATGCGATTACTTTAAGAAATAAAATGGTTCAAGAAGGATCTATTTTTTATACTACGTCAGATACTGAAACAATTGTTAAATTAATAGCCAAATCTAAAAGAGCAAAAACATTAGATAAAATTATTGATGCTATATTTCAAATTCAAGGGGGTTACGCTTTAGTAATGATGACACAAAATACTCTTATAGGAGTAAGAGATCCTTATGGAATTAGACCTTTAGTAATTGGTAAATTAAAAAACTCGTATGTATTCGCATCTGAAACATGTGCTTTTGATATAATTGGAGCTAAGTTTGTTAGAGAAGTTGAAAATGGAGAAATTGTTTATATTGATAATGATGAACTGAAAAGTATTAAACCATTTCCACCAAAAAAAGTTAGACCATGTGTTTTTGAATTTATTTATTTTTCAAGACCTGACAGTATATTAAACGGCAAAACTGCTTATGAATACAGAAAAAATTTTGGTGCTCAACTTGCTGATGAAGATAATATTGATGCTGATTTAGTTGTACCAGTTCCTGACTCTGGAAATGCAGCTGCACTAGGATATGCTGAAAAAAAAGGTTTAAAATTTGAATTAGGTTTGATTAGGAATCATTATGTTGGTAGAACGTTTATTGAGCCTTCTCAACAAATTAGAAGTCTAGGTGTAAAATTAAAATTAAATCCAAATATTTCAGTAATTAAAGACAAACGAATTATTTTAGTCGATGACTCACTTGTAAGAGGGACTACATCATCAAAAATAGTTAAAATGTTGTACGATGCTGGTGCAAAAGAAGTTCATGTGAGAATAGCAAGTCCGGAAATAAAATTTCCTGACTTTTATGGAGTTGATACACCAACAAAAAAAGAACTTTTAGCTGCAAATAAGACAACAAATGAAATCTGTGAATTTATCAAAGCAAAATCTCTAATATTCTTAAGTTTAAATGGTTTATATATGGGTATGGGATTTGAAAAGAGAAATGAAAATTATCCACAATTAACTGATCACCACTTTACTGGAGAATATCCAGTAAAAATAATTGATGAGCTTGGTGAGGATAAAGTAACTCAATTATCATTATTAAGTACTGCATCTAATAATTAAAATGAAAAAAGTAAGTTTCACAGAAATGAAGAATGGAACAAAAGATGACTATCAACTTTTAGAAAAATTAGAAAGTCAGTATGAAAGAAAAACTGCTGATAGAATTTTAAATTATTTAGCCTCTCAAACTACAACACTTGAGGGCTATCAGATAACAAGATTAGAACACTCATTACAAGCAGCGACAAGGGCTTACAAAAATGGAGAAAACGAGGAAATGGTTGTAGCTACATTATTACACGATTTAGGAGATGAATTGGCTCCTATGAATCATTCTCAATATGCAGCATCAGTGATTAAACCTTATGTTTCAGAAAAAACTTACTGGATTATTTTACATCATGGTTTATTTCAAACTTATTACTCTGCAGAGCACTTAGGAGGGAATAAGAATGCTAGAGAAAAATATAAGGATGCCGAACATTACCAAGCAACAATAGATTTTTGTGAAAACTATGATCAAGCATCTTTTGATCCAAATTATAAGTCAATGACATTAAAAGAATTTGAACCAATGGTTAGGAATATCTTTTCTAGAAAACCTTACTACCATCATTAAATTGTCTAATATTTTAAAAAACGAAAAAAGTCCTTATCTTCAACAACATAAAGATAATCCAGTAGATTGGTTTCCTTGGAAAAAAGAAACTTTAGATAAAGCTAAGATAGAAAAAAAGCCCATATTTTTAAGCGTTGGTTATGCGAGTTGTCATTGGTGCCATGTTATGGCTCATGAGAGTTTTGAAAACGATGAAACAGCAAAACTGATGAATGAAAAATTTATAAATATTAAAGTTGATAGAGAGGAAAGACCTGATTTAGATTACGTCTTTCAAAAAAGCTTATCAATCTTAACTGGGGCACAAGGTGGGTGGCCATTATCAATGTTTTTAGATGAAAATGGCGTACCTTTTACTGGTGGCACTTACTTTCCACCAAAAGAAATTCAAGGAAGGCCCGACTTTAAAAAAGTCTTAAACAACGTGTATAACGTGTACAATGAAAATAGAGAAAAAATTTTAGCTCAAGCGCCACAGGTTAAAGAAATATTCTCAAAAATTAATCAAAGATCTGCAGTTTTAAATCAGCCATTGGAGCCATTTGTTGAAAAAATTATTAATTATTTAGATGAAAATAACGGAAGTTTCAAAGGAGCACCGAAGTTCCCCCAATTTTATTTATTTGATGCAATGTTTTACTTCTTTTTAAAGACTAAGAATAAAAATTATTTTAAGCCTGTTGAAATTTTGCTCAATAATCTTTGTTCCAAAGGTATTTATGATCAACTAGAGGGAGGAATTTCAAGATATGCTGTTGATGAAAAATGGATAATTCCTCACTTTGAAAAAATGCTTTATGACAATATCCAATTTATCGATCTCTTAACTAAATTTTATCAAAATACAAAAAATGATTATTTTAAAAATAAACTTTTACAAACAATTCAATATTTAAATAATGAATTTAAAAACAAAGAAGAATTATATGGTTCAGCATATGATGCTGATAGCGAAGGTGTTGAAGGAAAATATTATGTTTGGTCATATGAAGAATTAAAAAATCTTTTAAAAAAAGACATTAAATTACTAGAAAATAAGTACGAAATTTCGGAGATCGGTAATTTCGAAGGTAATAACATTTTGGTGGAAAAAAATTTAATACTTGATGAAGATAAAAATAATCTAGACCAAATAAAAAATAAATTACTTAATATTAGAAGAAAAAGAGTAAAACCATTTTTTGATGATAAATCGCAAACTGATTTAAATGCGTATATGCTGCAAGTTCTTTTAAAAACTTCAGTAAATTTAGACGATGAAGATTTAAAAAGTAAGACGATAGAAACAATTGAAATATTAAATAAAAAATTGCATCAAAAAATTATTCATTGTTATGAAAACAAAGAAATAGAGACTTTTCTTGAGGACTACGTATATTATGCTTTACTTATGATAACTCTATATGAAGTTAATGCTGACAAAAAAGCTTTAGAAAAATCAATAAAAATAATGAATGATACTTGGGAATTATTCTTTAATAAAGAAACGCAGCTGTTCCAGAAAAATATTATTAAAGAAAATGATTTGTTTGCAAGTCCATTAGACTTGAATGATAGCAATATACCAAATGGTAATAGTGTTTATCTACTAATTTCAAATAAATTATATTCAATTACAAATGATAAAATATGGTCTGAAAGAAATGAGGTTCTAAAAAAATCATTTCATCAGGTTTTAAACTCTTATTATTCACAAATGTTTAGCTTTATTAAAACCCTAGATATTTGCGATAATAGCTTATCATTCACATTCCATGGAACATCGCAGTCTATTAAGGAAATGCAGATTTATTTACAAAAAGAATATCTAGGAGTTGCAACATTTGTTTACCAATTAAATAATGATACAAAACCAAGTGTTATTATATGTAAAAACCAAACTTGTTCTAACAAATTAACTAGTATAAGTGAAGCTGTTGAATATCTAAGTAAGAGTGATTAAATCATTAATATGAATAAAGATAACATAATAGATCATTTTAAATCAGGAATTAAGGAGCCTATTAATACTAAAATTGGTGTCGAGCACGAAAAATTCCTTTTTTATAAAAAGAATAATAAAAGAATTAATTATTCTACAATTAAAGAGATTTTCAAAATTCTATATGAATTTGGCTGGAAACCATCATATGAAGGTGAGAATGTTATAGCGTTAAATAAAGATAATAAGAGTATAACTTTAGAACCAGGTAATCAAATTGAGCTTGCAGGTGCTCAATTAAATAATATTCATGAAGTATGCTCTGAAGCTAATAATTATTTGTTTGAGCTTAAACAAGTTGTAGAAAAATTAGATTTAAAAATAGTAAGTGCTGGATTTGATCCAATATCTAAGTTGTCTGAAATTCCAAACAATCCTAAAAAAAGATATGAAGTAATGACAAAGGATATGCCTAAAGGTGGGTCGCTCAGTTTAGATATGATGTATAGAACATCTGGAACGCAGTTAAATCTAGACTACACGTCTGAGAATGATTTTATAAAAAAATTTAAATTAGCAAATAGTTTAGTTCCATTAAGTATTGCACTTTTTGCAAACTCATCAATTGTTGAGAAAAAAGATAGTAAATATTTATCATACCGATCAAAAGTATGGCAAGAAACATCAAGAGGTGGTCTTCCAGAAATTTTTTTAGAAAATGTTGATTTTGAAAAATATGCTGATTTTGTACTGGATTATCCAATACTATTTATAAAAAAAGATAACAAATATTTATCTGGAAAAAATTATAAATTTTCTGATTATATGAATGGTAATATTCAAGAAATAAATAATTCTTTACCAAGTATTGACGATCTTGGATTGCATTTAAGCACTATATTTACAGAAAATAGATTAAAACAATATATTGAATTAAGGTCTATGGATACTTGTGGTTGGAACTGTATCTGTGCTGGTCCTGCTTTTTATACTGGTCTTTTATATGGTAATTTAGACGAAGCATTAGAATTTGTTTCAAAATGGGAAAAGAAAGATTTATTAAATGCGTATAAAGATGCGCCTATGAAAGGACTTGATACAAATTTAATGGGTAAGGATATGATTTATTGGATCTCTAACTTGTTAAAAATTGCCGAAAAAGGCTTGGAAAAGAGAGATTTTATTGGAAAAAGCGGTACAAACGAAACTAAATACTTGGAACATTTAAATAAGATTATCAATAATAAAGAAACAGTCGCCAGTCATGTTATAAATAAATTCTCTAAATTTCAAAATTTAGAAGATTTATATGACAAATAAAATAATAGGCATACAAGGCGATAAATTAGATAAAGTTAATATATCTTCTGACACATCAATATTTTTAGCTCATGAAGCTCAGAAACTAGGATATAAAATATTTTATTATACTCCCTCAAACTTATCTATCATCAAAAATAAAACATATGCAAATGGAGTTTTTGTAAAATTTAATTATGAAAGAAAAAAATTTTATAAAATTTATAAAAAACAAAAAATTGACGTTGAAAATCTTAAATTTATATTAATTAGACAGGATCCTCCATTTAATTCAGAATATTTAATAACTACTCTTATTTTAGATGACTTAAAAAAAGCAAAAGTAATAAATAATCCAACTGCTATCAGAAATGTATCAGAAAAGCTGTATTCAAAGCATTTTATCAAATTTATGCCTAATACTTTGTTTTCAAATAATATAGAAGAAATTAAGAAATTTTATAAACAAAATAAAAGCATGATTATGAAACCCATTAATGGATATGGCGGTAATCAAATTCACCTCATTAAAAATAAGTTTAATAAAAAACTTATTTCAAATTTTTTAAATAAAAATGGTCATTCGATGTTTCAAAAATTCTTAAAAAATATATCTAAAGGAGATAAGAGAGTTTTTATTATTAATGGTAAAGTATGTGGAGCAATCTCAAGAGTTCCTAAAAAAGGTTCATATTTGAGCAATATGAGCAAAGGTGCTGTGCCTAAACTTACAAAACTTACAAAACAAGAAATAAAAATTTCAAAACTTATAGGAAAAAAATTAAAGAATGATAATATTTATTTTGCTGGAATTGACTTCATAGATCAGAAACTAAATGGAGATATTAATGTAACGTCTCCTACTGGATTAAAAACATACTATGACCTTTCTAAAATAAATCTTGCTAAGATATTTTGGAAAGGTTTAAGAGCTTGAATAAATTATCAGATCAAAAGAAAGGTTCACTACTAGCCTTCGTAGCTGTAATGTTCATTACGCCTGACTCATTACTTATCAGGCTTTCAGACATAGAAACATGGGGAATGCTTTTTTATAGAGGAGCCATACCTTTCTTTATAGTCTTAATTGGACTACTATTATTTTATAGGCAAAATTTTATTAACGCCTTTTTAAAAGTTGGTATAGTTGGTATATTTTACGCAATTAGTTTTTCTATTTGCAACATCACTTTCATTGTATCTATTCAAAATACTAACGTAGCCAATACGTTAATAATGATTGCTTTAGCGCCAATGCTTTCAGCAATACTTGGGGCAATATTCTTAAAAGAAATGCCTAGTAAAGGGACTTGGATCGCCATTTTCATCACATTTTTGGCGGCTTTGTTTATTTTTTACGACTCGCTACAAATTGGTAATCTTTTTGGGAATATAATGGGATTTGTTACAGCTGCAGGATTAGCAGTAAATGCGGTTCTAATTAGATATGCCAAGGACAGAGATCTTTTGCCGTCTGCTGTAATGGGCAAATTAGGAGTTGCAGTATTTGCTTTCTTTTTTGTCGAAAACTTTAATTTAAATGGAACCGATCAAATTTACATACCAGTAATGTGCATTATTTGTGTAGCCTTACCTTTTGTTTTAGTAACAATCGCACCAAGATTTATACCAGCAGAGGAAGTAAATCTATTTTTCTTATTAGAAACGATAATAGGTCCAATTTGGGTTTGGTTAGTTGTCAAAGAGCAGCCAACCCTTGAGACAATTATCGGAGGTGCCGTGATCATTATTACTTTGGGGATCCACTCATTTATAAAACTAAGAGAGACTGAAAAATAATTAATTAATTTCTTGATTTAATATCAAATCATCCATAGATAGCGAAATTATGGAAAAGATACTTAAAAACTCCTGGGCATTATTCACGGGCATGGGTCTAATTATGATAGCTCATGGATTTCAAGTTTCTTTACTTGGAGTAAGAGCTGTTCATGAAAGTTTCAGCTTAACAGCAACCGGATTTATGTTGTCAGGATATTTTGTAGGCTATTTTATCGGAGCAAAAACAGTTCCAATTTTAGTATCAAGAGTTGGTCATATAAGAGTATTTGCTGCTTTTGCATCAATTGCTTCTATCGTTGTTTTAGTACACTCTATAATAATCAATCCATTTACATGGTTTGTATTAAGAATTGCCTCAGGTTTTTCAATGGTATGTTTATATACAATTGCAGAAAGCTGGTTAAACGACCGAGCAAGCAATAAAAACAGAGGAAGTGTTTTATCAATTTATATGATCGTTCTTTACGCATCCATGGCAATTGGAATGTTTTTTTTAAACTTCAGTAAACCAGAAAATTTTCAGCCATTTATACTTGTTTCTTTATTCATGTCGTTGTCACTTGTTCCAATATTATTAACTAAGAAAAAACCTCCAAAATTTAAAAAAATTATTGGAATGAAAATTAAAGAACTTTATGAAGCCTCTCCTTTTGGAATGGTAAGTGCACTTTTATGTGGAATTTGTCACTCTGCAATGTTTGCTTTAATTGCTGTTTATGCAGCGTCAATGAATTTTAGTATATTTGAAATTTCTTTTGTAACATTTTTAATAGCTATTTCTGGAGCTATTTCGCAATGGCCAATTGGTAAACTATCAGATATTTATGACAGAAGAACAGTTACAGTATATTCCACATTTGCTTCGGCTTTCTTTGCGTTATGTGCAATTTTTTCAGTGGGCACGATGCATTTACCTGAAGGTTTAGCTAGCTCGAAGTTTTGGTTTTATATTTTTACAGGTTTATATGCTTTCTTTAGTCTTCCTATGTTTGCATTAATATTTGCTCACACTAATGATTTTATAGCTAAAGAAAAATTTGTAGCTGCAGGTGCAGGTTTACAATTTACCTTTGGAATGGGTGCAATTAGTGGACCTTTTTTATGTTCAATGTTTATGGATTTTATAGGAGAGAATGGTTACTTTATATTTCTAATTATATTTCACTGTTTAATAGGAGCATATGGAGTTTACAGGATGAAAGTTAGAGAGGTTGTTGAAAACCCTGACTCTCAATTCACACCTCTTCCTACAACAATAACACCTATTGGCTTAGAACTTAATCCAGCGACAGAGCCTATCGAAGACCCGATAAAACCAGTAGAAACCGAAGAAACAGTTATTGTAGAGAATAACCCTTCCCAATAATTAAAATCTTATTTAAAACTTTTATTCTGCTAAAATAGTTTATGACTAAAACTATAAATCTTGGAGTATTGGGTATTGATCATGGTCATATCTTCGACATGCTTGATGAGATGCTTAAAGAGGGATGTAGTTGTAATTATTTTTGGACACAAGGTTCTCCCTTAACTTTAGATGAATTTAGAAAAAAATATCCTCAAATTAAAAGAGTAGATAATAAAACTGATATTTTAAATGATGATACAATTGATATGATTTTAATTTCATCCATTCCTAAAGACAGGGCAAATCTATCTATAGACGCAATGAAAGCTGGAAAAGATGTAATGGTTGACAAGCCAGGATGTACAACTCTTGAGCAACTTAACAATCTAAAACAAACAGTTAAAAGCACAGGAAAAATTTGGTCAATTAATTTTTCAGAAAGATTTCATGTAGCTGCTGTAACAAAAGCTGAAGAACTGGTCGCTGATGGTAAGATTGGAAAAGTAAAACAAACAATTGGTACTGGTCCCCACAGGCAAGGTAATTATGAAAGACCAGATTGGTTTTATGATCGTGATAGTTATGGTGGAATAATAACAGATATAGGCTCACATCAAATTCACCAATTTTTAGTATTTACTAATTCAAATGAAGCTAAGGTAAACCATGCGTTAGTCGAAAATACGACTAAGAAAGAATTTGTTGGTTTTCAAGATTTCGGGGAAGTTAATCTTACAGGAAGTGGTGGTCATGGATATGTTCGTTTAGATTGGTTTACTCCTGATGCACTTCCTACTTGGGGAGATGGAAGGTTATTTATACTAGGTGATAAAGGTTTTATTGAAATTAGAAAATATACAGACCTAGCAAAATCTGAAAAAGGAAATCAATTATTATTGGCAAATAATGATTATGTTAAACATATTGACTGTTCGAATGTAAAACTGTCCTACTTTGCTAATTTAATTCAAGATGTTTTGAATAGAACTGATACTGCTTGTTCACAAGAACTTACTTACTTATCAATGGAACTAGCAATTAAAGCTCAAGAATTAGCTGAAAAAAAATGAAAAAATATCAGGTAGCAATAATAGGAACTAACATAGGAGCTAAGCATTTTGAAGATTTTCAAAAAGTATCAGACCGATTTAGTGTTCATACATTGTGTGGTTTAACTAGAGATGCAATAGATAAAATATTGGCGTCAAATAATGATACTAAAATGTCATTAAACTTTGATGATGTATTAAAAGTAAAGGAAATAGATATAATTGACATTTGTCTCCCACCCCATTTACATTTTTCTGCGTGCAAAAAATCTCTTGAAGCTGGAAAGCATGTAATTTGCGAAAAACCATTGGTTTCAAGTCTTAAAGAAATTGATGAGCTAGAAAATATTAGCAAAAAAACAGGCAAGATAATCTTTCCAGTTTTCCAATATAGGTATGGATTAGGATTTTCTAAATTTAAGGCACTAATAAAGTCAGGACTTGCTGGAAAACCTTTAGTCGCCTCATTGGAGACTCATTGGAATAGAGGAAAAGATTATTATTCAAAACCTTGGAGAGGTACTTGGGATGGTGAACAAGGAGGAGCAATATTAAGTCATGCTATACATATTCATGACTTGGTGAGTATGATACTAGGTCCAGTTTCCAATGTATTTGCAAAATTAACAACAAGAGTAAATGATATTGAGGTTGAAGACTGTGCGTCTTTATCAATTGAAATGGAAGATGGAACATTGGTCACTAGCTCTATCACCCTAGGTGCAGCAAATGATACCAGTAGACTAAAATTTTGTTTTGATGGACTGACAGTAGAATCGGGAGCATCTCCAGATAAACCTTATAATCCAGCTGACGATGAATGGGTATTTTTACCAAGAGCTCCTATTTCACAAAGTCAAATTGATGAAGTATTGTCAAAAGTTGAAAAACCTAAATCATGGTACGCAGGAATGTTTAATGAAATAGCCAACAAACTTGATGGAAAAGTTAGTGATGAAGTAACTTTATTGGATGCTAGAAAATCTTTAGAATTTGTAACAGCTGTTTATAGTTCATCAAGACAAAATAAAAGTGTTAAAATTCCAATAACCAATGATAATCTTTTATACGATTCCTGGTTACCAAAATAAATCAATAACCTAAATTAGGATCCACTTGATTATTCAAATCTTTTTTCTCAATAAATAGTTTTAAATTCTTGAAAAACTTTTCTAAAACCATCTCGATATAATTTCCTTTACTATCTGAAGATATATGAGGTGTAATTACTAAATTTGGAGTATCCCAAAATTTAGAATTCTTGTTTATGGGCTCTTCTGAAAAAACATCTAAAATAGCCCCAGCAATTTCATTTTTTTTTAATTTTTTTCTTAAGTGCTTATAATCCATCACAGATTGGCGACCAATATTAACAATTCCACACGTAGCTTTAAGAACATCTAATCTTTTCTTATTTATTAATCCTTTTGTTTCATTTGTTTCTGGAACAGCCAAATAAAGAAAATCAGCCTCAGGTAAGACTTCATCAATCCTATCAAATGTTATAACTTTTGAACAACCTTCAACTGCTCTACCCCTTCTGTTAACTCCAATAACTTTTGCTCCTAATGAACTTATATGTTTAATCATTGACCCACCTAATGATCCAGTACCTACCACTACAACTTTTTTACTATCAATTGGGTTACTTAATAAAGTTACAAACTCTTTTTTTTTTTGATTTGTGATTATTCTTGTCATATGGTTTTGAAGCATCAAAACACTCATTAATCCGAATTCACCTGCCTTTTTAGAATGTATTCCACTACTATTTGTTAAAACTAAATCTTTTTTAAGCCAATTAAATGGATAAAGATGATTAACACCCGCTGACACAATATGTATCCATTTTAAATTTGGTGCAATTTTACCTAGATTATTTGTTGGAAAATTCCATGTGAGCAAAATATCTGCATCTTTCATTGAAGATTTCCAATTATCATCATCCCAATCAACTATGTATGAAATCTTATGT
>CABYOT010000006.1 GCA_902520695.1 uncultured Pelagibacteraceae bacterium | reverse complement strand
GCATTTGTTTGGGACGAAGGTAAAAAACTTAAAATTATCAAAGGTAGAGATATAGACAATCCAAAAGATAAAATTATCGTTATATATAATCACGGTGGTTGGGGATGGAATAAAGGCTGGGGCCCAGGCTGGGATCTTTATTTAGCAAAACTTATGGCACCACAACTTTCAGGAAAAAAAATAAATGGAAAAGAAATTGTATTATGGATGAATGGAAGTTTGATAGATAAAAAAAATGATCCCTATAAAGGTAAAGAAATTGGATATGCTTGTGGGTGGAAGTTAAAGGGCGCGTGGCATCAAGAATGGCATGAGTGTATTTTAAATGACTTTCCCACCTATTTAAGAGAAAAAAGAACTATAGACATTGTTAATTATTTTGCAGATAAAGGAACACCTCGAAATCAAATATTTTTATCAGGTCATTCTTGCGGAGGATGGAATGCATTAAGAATAGAGGGGAAATATCCTGATGCATTTAACGCTGCAATTTCTTATATGCCTAATTGTTGGGATAGAAGACCAAATGGACTTGTAAGAAAAACATTAATTGATGAAATGAAAACTTTTAAAAAGCTTGATGCAATAATTTATTCTAGCCCAGTCGATGGAGGTGAAGATTGGAAAGCAAGTTACCAAGATTTAAAATGGATAGGCGATATACCTGGTGCAAAAATGATTAAATTACCGGGTCATAATGCAAAAGATGGTAAGGAAATATCAGTTGATGGAAAGCTTTGTGAAAATTTGCCACGAATGCATGGTGGATGGGAAGAAGTTTGGCCTGAGGGAAAAAAGAAACTCAGAAGTGCGAAAAAATTTATTGCAGTAGATAAAAAAGAAAAAAAAGAAATGAAGAAAAAGGCTAAAGGTCACAATATGTTATATAGAAAGTGTTTCGACTCTTATTATCCTCAAATATTAGATTTTATAGCATCAAGAGTTAAATGAGAAAAATCATTGGGCTAATAATTATTTTTTTCATAATAAATATTAATGCACAAGCTGAGGTAAGAAAGTTTGAATGTGATAATTTCCAAAATACAGATGCAGGATTTGTAGGTTATAAAAACGACAAGAAGAAAGAATTTAAATACATTATAATTGAGGTGGATACTAATAAAAATAATATTAAAATTTCATCTAAACTTGATGGTCAGAAAGAAAAAAAATTTAAACCTATTGTAATAAAACAATCTGGAACCTTTTTAACTTACCAATTTCCTGGAGATAATAATACATACAATTTTAGTTATGGATCAAACGAATTTTTAGTTTCGCGCGCAAGTCCTGCTTCTCAAAGTCAGGCAAAGTGTATGGCTAAAAAAGGTTCAGAAATTAAAACTAAAAAAGTTAAATATAAAAATTTAAAAACCAATGAAAAAAAATATGTTTTTAAAAACTTTTATGACAATTTAAGACATTTTAAGATGAAAAAAAAAGATCCAACTTTATTTAGAAAATTAGAATACCTGAAAACCACAGAAAATAACTCCTTATCTGGTCAAATGGGTTGTTCCTTTCAAAAACATGCATGCTCTCCCGAAACAAAACAGTATGATGCACACATTTTTTTAGCAACTTACGCTTCTGGAAAACAAATAGAATTTATTGTTGATGATCGATATAAAAAAAAAAGAGCAGAAAAATTAGTTTTAAAATATGCAACAAAGATAGGTCAGGTTCCAAGTTTTTTAATTAATGGTTATTGTTTAAAAAATTATAACAAAGGCCTTTCACCCGATGGTTTTTCTGACCCTAGTTGTACAAAAGGTGTAAACAAAATAAGAATTGATAAAGGTGTAAGGTATATGTTCGCTAGACCAAAAGAAAATTGGTTTATAATATATCCAGATAATTTAAATAAAATATCAGAAAATTTTAGATGGATTGTTTTAGTTCATGAAATGGCTCATGTTTCATTGGATAGTCTATTGCCCAAAGGTAATTGGGGAGATTTATCAATTATCGATGAATATTCTCACATAACAAATTATTCAGGTAAAAATACTGGTGAAGATCTTGCAGAAACAGCAGTAGCATGGGTTGCTTTAAGATGTATGGAGAAAACCTCAAAAAAACATAGAGAAAAAATTCTTGAAGGAATTCCTAATAGAATAAAATTATTAGATAGTTTAAAATTAAATACAGCACCAATGGTTTGTAAATATTAAATTAGGTTATTAATCAAAACTTGTTTGCAACAAAAAATAAAAGTAGTATAAACCACCAATTGTTAATGGCGGGGTAGCTCAGTTGGTTAGAGCGCGGGACTCATAAGCCCGAGGTCAGTGGTTCGATCCCACTTCCCGCTACCACAAATTTAAATGAATAATATAAATAAAACTAATTTTTTTTATTCATGCTTTTTAATTTTAATTATATTTTCATTAATTCAAGGATTTAATTGCAAATATAATGAATATAATGTCTGTAAGGAAATATTTGAAAATTATTGGAGTGAAAATGGCTTTATTGAAAATCTTCAAGCTATTTTTGTTTTAATTGCAATAGCTCTATTAATTAAATCAAAATTTAAATTAGATAAGTTAAATTTTGTTCACTTATTTATAATTATAAAAATATTTGCTTTGATTTATTATTTAGGAGAGGAAATAAGCTGGGGACAGCATTTTTTTAAATGGAGTTCTCCAATATGGTTTCAAGAATTAAATAATCAACAAGAAACTAATTTACATAATATATCAAATTTATTTGATCAACTGCCTAGAGCTTTAGTATATTTCTGGTGTGCTTTATGTGTAATTTTAATTAATCTTAATTTTTTCAAAAAAAGAGTTAGTAAAAATTTTTACTTAATAATTTCACCTAATAAAAAACTAATTTATATTAGCTTGCTTTTGTTAATTTTGTCAATTCCAGATATAATAGTAGACACATTAAATTTACATCCTGGACATGTTGATGAATTTGGAAAAGGAATTCCCACCTCAATTTTTTATGATTTTATTACATTTAATTATGTAAGATTGTCAGAACTGCACGAGCTAATATTTAGTTTTTACTTTTTATGTTATTCAATATTTCTTTCTAGGGTCAAATTTAAATAAATTTTTTTACAATCTTAATGACCTGGAAAGCTCATCAAATTTTCAACATTATAACCTTTTTTTAAAAGATTATCACAGCCACCCAAATCAAAAAGATTTATAACAAATATAAAGGCTGCAACATTTCCTTTAGAAACCTCAATAAGTTTTGCTGCAGCTTCTGCAGTACCCCCTGTTGCTATCAAATCATCTATTATGAGAACAGAATCATTTTCTGAAATTGAATCTTTATGAACTTCTATTGTTGCTGTTCCATATTCAAGCGCAAAATCAACTGAATATACATCGGCAGGGAGTTTATTTTTTTTTCTGAGCATTATAAATGGTTTTTTTAATTTGTAAGAAACAGCAGATGCAAACACAAAACCACGTGATTCAATTGCTGCTATCTTATCTACTTTAAATTTTTTGGATCTTTCAACAATTTGATTAATAGTTTCCTCAAAAGCAATCTCATTCTTTATTAAAGTGGTTATATCTCTAAATAAAATACCTTTTTTTGGATAATCTTTAATTGAGCGAATATAATCTTTTAAATTCATAATAGTTATTTATAAATACAATATAATTACTTTTTACATGGCAAATAATAAATTAGCAATAATAGGTGGAAGTGGTCTCTATGACGTTGAAGAGTTTAAAAATAGAGAATTAATTGATTTAGATACTCCATGGGGAAAACCATCAGACCAAATTTTAAAAACCAAATATAATAATAAAGAAGTTTATTTTTTACCAAGACATGGTAGAGGGCACTTTATTTCACCATCAAACATAAATTTTAGAGCAAATATTGACTCATTAAAACAACTGGGTGTAACAGATATTGTCTCTGTATCAGCAGTTGGCTCTTTAAAAGAAGATTTGCCTCCCGGTAAATTTGTTATAGTTAATCAATTTATAGATAGAACTTTTGCACGAAATAAAACTTTTTTTGATGATGAAATAGTTGCCCATGTATCAATGGCTAATCCAACCTCTAAGGGTTTAATGAATGCATGTGAGGATGCAATTAAAAAAGAGGGAATAGATTATCAAAAAGGCGGGACCTATGTAGTAATGGAAGGTCCTCAATTTTCAACTTTGGCCGAGTCGAAACTTTACAGATCATGGAAAGCTGATGTGATTGGAATGACAAATATGCCTGAAGCAAAATTAGCAAGAGAAGCAGAAATCAGATATGCATCTGTTTCAATGGTGACAGATTATGATTGTTGGCATCCAGATCATGAAAATGTTGATGTCCAACAAGTGGTAAAAGTATTATTAGATAATGCTTCTAAAGCAAAAAGCATGATTAAAAATCTTATTGACAATTTTGAAACTCATATTGACCCGGATGATCCAACAAATAATTGTTTAGATGTTGCTATAATTACTGCACCAGAAAAAAGATCACAAAAAACAAAAGATAAACTAAAAACAGTAGCTGGAAGAGTTTTTAAATAGTGAAAGTAAAACTATCTGATAAACAAATTTCAAATTATAAAAATGATGGCGTAATTTTAATCAAAGATGTTTTTTTACCTTGGATTGAAAAACTTAAAAATGGATTTCAAAAAGTATTAAATAACCCAAGTTCACACGCAAGAGAAAATATTTCAAAACAACAAGAAGGAAGATTTTTTGAAGATTATTGTAATTGGGAAAGAATTGAAGAATTTAAAGATTTTATTTTTAATTCACCAGCAGCAGAAATTGTCGCTCAAACAACTCAATCTAATAAAATTCAAGTATTTCATGATCACATTTTCTTAAAGGAACCAGGAACAAAAAAAGAAACACCATGGCATCAAGATTTACCGTATTATTGTTTAGATGGAAATGATACAGGAAGTTTCTGGATACCATTAGATAATGTATCAAAAGAAAACTGCCTTAAAGTTTTGAAAGGATCACATAAGTTGCCAATGTTAGTTAAGCCTACCAAATGGTCAAATGACTCTTTTTGGTATAAAAATAACAAGAATTTTATGGATATGCCAAATATAGATAAAAACAATATTTTTAGTAAAGAGATTAATATGGGAGATGCAATACTATTTAATTTTAAAGTTTTACATTCATCCTCAGGAAATAGTGATAAAAAAAGTCGTAAAGCTTTCTCTGCAAGATTTATTGGGGATGATGTAAGATATATTGATAGAAAAGGAGAAACTTCTCCACCATTTAAAGGAATAGATTTAAATTCAGGAGATAAAATGAGAAAGGATTGGTTTCCTGTGGTTTGGGGTAATTAAATGAAAATAAAGGGAAAAAAATATAGAACAATTTGGTATGAAAATAATGTAGTAAAAATAATTGATCAAACCAAACTTCCACATCAGTTTGTCATTAAAGATTTAAATACAATAAAAGATGCAGTAAAAGCAATAAAAACTATGGAGGTAAGAGGGGCACCTCTTATTGGTGGAGCTGCTGCTTATGGAATAGTATTGGCAATACAAGAAAATAAAAATTTAGATTTCATTAAAAAAAGTTCAGAAGAATTAGTTAATTCAAGACCAACAGCTATAAACTTACAATGGGCAATTCATAGAATGAATAATAAATTATCATTTGTGAAGCCTGATGAATTATTGGATGTAGCATTAAAAGAAGCAAAATTAATATGTGATGAGGACGTAAAATTTTGTGAGAATATAGGATTTAATGGACTAAAAATAATTGAAGAAATTTATAATAAAAATAATAAAACTGTTAATATCTTAACTCACTGTAATGCAGGGTGGTTAGCAACTATAGATTGGGGGACAGCAACCTCACCAATTTATCAAGCACATAAAAAAGGAATACCAATTCATGTATGGGTCGATGAAACAAGACCAAGAAATCAAGGGGCAAATCTAACTTCGTTTGAATTAAATGAAGAGGGTATACCAAATACAATTATTACAGATAATACTGGTGGTATTTTAATGCAAAGAGGAGAGGTTGATATGTGCATTGTTGGAACAGATAGAACTCTATCAACTGGAGATGTATGCAATAAAATTGGTACATATTTGAAAGCATTAGCAGCACATGATAATAATGTGCCCTTTTATGTGGCTTTACCAAGCTCCACAATTGATTGGGAAACTAAAGATTATAATAAGATACCTATTGAAGAAAGAAACTCTGAAGAACTATCCCATATAGAGGGAAAAGACGATAAAAATAATATTAAGAAAGTTTTAATCTATCCTGAAAATAGTAAATCGATGAATTTAGCATTTGATATAACTCCAGCAAAATATGTAACAGGTTTAATTACTGAAAAAGGTATATGCCAGGCATCTACTGTCGGTTTAAAACAAATGTTTAATAGATAATGAATAAAGTTAAAAATATTTTATTTATAATGGCTGATCAACTAAGATTTGATTATCTTTCTTGTTATGGTCATCCACACCTTAAAACACCTCACATAGACGGTTTAGCAAAAAAAGGAGTTTTGTTTGAGTCTGCTTATGTCCAAGCCCCTGTTTGTGGCCCATCAAGAGCGTCCTATTATACTGGAAGAACAGTATTTAGTCATGGATCAACTTGGAACCAAATACCTTTGCCAATCGGTGAACTAACAATTGGAGATTATTTAAGGCAATCTGGAATTAGGACTGGTGTTGTAGGCAAAACACATATGAGACCCGATACAGATGGAATGAATAGACTTGGAATTTCAAAAGATACAGAAATTGGTTTGACGGTTAGTGAACCAGGTTTTGAGCCTTATGAAAGAGATGATGGTCTTCACCCAAATAACCATATTAAAAACTCAAACAAAAAATTATCTTTCAATGAGTGGCTAAATAAACTTGGATATGAGGGTGATAATCCTTGGGATAGTTGGGCAAATTCATCAGAGGATGAAAGTGGAAATATTTTGAGTGGATGGAGGTTAAGAAATTCAAATAAACCAGCAAGAGTTAAAGAAGAACATTCCGAAACTGCATTTATGACAAATAGATCAATGGAGTTTATTCAGGAAAGTGGAGAAAAGCCTTGGTTTTTACATTTATCATATATTAAACCTCATTGGCCATACATTGCTCCTGCACCTTATCATAATATGTACTCCTCAAATCAATTTTACCCAGTTCATCGAAGTAATGCTGAAAAAGAAATAGATCATCCAGTCTACAAAGCTTTCATGGAAAATAATATTTCAAAGACTTTTTCAAGAGAAGAAGTGAGAAACACTGTTCTTTCAGGATACATGGGATTGATAAAACAAATAGATGATAATCTTGGGAGACTATTTAATTTTCTTGAAGAAAAAAATTATATGAAGAATACAATGATAGTTTTTACATCAGATCATGGTGACTATCAGGGCGATCATTGGCTAGGAGAAAAAGAGCTTTTTCATGAACAAATTGTTAAAGTTCCAATGATAATTTATGATCCAAGTAATTTGTCAGATAATAATAGGGGAGTAAGAGAAAAAATATTTGTAGAGGCTATTGATCTGCTTCCAACTTTTTTAGACTTTGTAGATAGTAAAGTAAGTAAACATCGTCTTGAGGGTCAATCATTGCTACCAATTATAAGAGGAAATAAAGTCCCTAATTGGAAAAACAGTGTGTTTAGTGAAATAGATTATTCATTTAATGAAGCAAGAAAAATTCTTAATATTGGAGCATCAGATGCAAGAGCATATATGATAAGAAATGATAGATGGAAGTATATTTATTACAAAGGTTTCCCACCTCAATTATTTGATTTAAAAAATGATCCAGATGAATTCAATGATTTAGGACAATCATCAGATCATAAAAAAATTATTGATGAAATGAAGGATATATTGCTTCAAAGAATTACAAATAGAAAAAATAGGGTTGCAGCAACAGATGAATTTGTTTTAAAAGAAAGAGATTATACAAAAGATGATGGAATTATGATAGGAGTTTGGTAATGAACCCTTTAATATTGTCGCTAATTTGTCTAGTTTCAGTAGGAGTATCTGCAAATTTAATAAAATTAATTCGCGGAAATAGAATTTTATTAATTATTTCTTTATTGCCCTGTATTTATATATTTATCTTTGGTTTATATGCAACTTTAGGTCCAATGGATTTATATAAAGATGGTACAGATAATTTTTATGCTCGGAATCCAGGTAAAGAATTACCAATAGTGTTTGTATTATTAAAATTTTATCAATATATTTTAATGATTGTAGGTGCAGTTTTTGGCTTAATTTATTTTAATTATATAAAAAAAATAAAAGATACTAGTGAGCCATCAGACTAGGCAAATATAAACAAATTGCAGGAAAAGCAATAATTAAAGCAAGCCTAATTACGTCAGTCATTAAGAATGGAAGAGTGCCAAACCATATAGTTTGCAAAGGTGTTTTTTGCATTACACCTTTGATAACGAATAAATTCATTCCAACAGGAGGTGAAATCAATCCAAATTCAACAACTATTACTGCAAATATACCAAACCAAACAGGATCAATTCCAGCATCAATAATTACTGGGTAAAAAACTGGAATAGTTAAAAATAACATTGCCAAAGAGTCCATTACAGTGCCAAGAACTAAATAAATTGCACAAATTACTAAAATTATTCCTAATGGAGTAAGCTCAAGATAATTTATAAAATCAACAACCGCAAAAGGTAATTGTGTGACAGTTATAAGATAGTTAAATATACTTGCACCAATAACAATTAAATATAAAGAACCAACAGTTTTTATAGTGGCCCATAAAGCATCTTTCAATAAACTTAATTTTAATTGACCTCTAAAAAAAATAAAAATTAAAACTAAAATTACACCTACTGCAGCACTTTCTGTTGCTGTAAAAAAACCTAAATAAAGTCCACCCATCATGATTGCAAATATTAAAAAAATTGGAAAAACTTTTGATAATGCAGAAATTCTTTCCTTCAAAGGCATTTTTGTTCCATAACCACCTTGTGAGGGATAAATTAAAAGATAAATCCTAATAGCAATCATATACAGTACCACTGCTATTATTCCTGGTATTAGTGCAGCAAAAAATAATTCTTGAACAGACTGTTCTGTTAAATAAGCATATATTACTAAAATTACACTCGGAGGAATTATGATTCCAAGCGTTCCACCAGATGCAATAGATCCGCTTATTAGGGCATCACTGTAACCATGTCTTCTCATTTCAGGGCCTGCCATTTGAGACATTGTTGCAGCTGTTGCAATCGATGATCCACAAATCATTCCAAATCCAGCGCATGCGCCTACAGTAGACATCGCTAAACCACCTTTGTAATGGCCAACTATTGCATAAGCTGCATCGTATAAATTTCTTGATAAATTTGAACTGTTGGCAAGATTTCCCATTAGAACAAATAAAGGCAACACTGATAATGTATATTTTGAGACAGCATCAAAAGGAGCAGTTCCCAAAACAAATATTGCAGGGTCAAATCCTGAAATCATTGCAAAGCCAGTAAAACCAACAACCAACATTGCAATTCCTATTGGTACGTTTAATACCATCAAAATCAATACAGCAGCAAAAGACAATCCACCATTAATCACAGCCTCTAATCCCATTACAAATTCTCAGCTTTTGAATTAATTATAAAAATAGTTTTGATAAACCATATGATTATAGCAAAAACACTTAACCACATCCCAATTGAGCATATAAAATAAAAAGGATAAAAATAAAGCTCTAGATCAATCGTTACTCTTTGATTGTTCATAAATTTGTATGATGTCAAAGTAGTAGAGTATGCCATTAAGGACATAATCGATATCATTAAAAAAAATTTTAAAATTACCAAATAGGTTTTAAATGTACCCAAATTTAAATTATTTATAAAATCTGCTGAAACATTTGCATTTAAATAAAACGCTCTCGGCATTGCAAGGAAAGCTACTAATGCCATTCCTATTTCAACTAACTCTATTGTGCCTGTAACTGGTGAATTTAAAAACCTTCTTCCAAATACATCACAAAAAGTTAATACAGCTAATAAAAACAAAACAATACCTGAAGCTATCGCTGAATAATCAAAAACTTTACTGACTTTAGAAATCATAAAAATGTTGCTTCAAATTATTTAAACATTAACATATAAGTAGTTTCAAAAATAGAAAGTATTAATCATGAAGTTTATTTCTTTTAAACATAATAAACAAAATAAGTTCGGTATTATAAATAATAATAAAATTACAGATCTAACTGGAAAAGTATCTAATTCTAATACGCTTAAAGATTTAATTCAAAACCAAGGAATTGAAGAAGCAAAATCCTATGCAACAAATAATCCAGGCAATATTAATGATTCAGATATTGAATATTTGCCATTAATTCCAAATCCTGGAAAAATTATTTGTGTTGGTTTAAATTATAGTGAACATGTTAAAGAAACCAACAGAACAGTTGAAGAGAACCCGGTAATTTTTCATCGATTTCCAGAAAGTCAAACTGCACACTTACAGCCGATTCAAAGACCTGTTGTTTCACAAAGTTTAGATTTTGAAGGTGAGATGGCAGTAATTATGGATGAAGGTGGCAAACACATAAAACCTGAGGATGCCTTAAAGCATATAATTGGTTATTCATGTTATAATGAAAGCACTGTAAGAGAGTGGCAGCGACATACTAGACAATTTGGGATGGGTAAAAACTTTGAAAAAACAGGGAGTTTTGGTCCACATATGGTTTTAGCTGAAGACATTAATGATTATAAAAATTTAACAATTGAAACAAGATTAAATGGTGAAGTCATGCAAAACGCAAAATTAAGTCAACTTATTTTCGATATTCCAATTTTAATTTCGTATGTTTCTAAAGCTATGGCTTGGAGAGCTGGGGATGTATTAGTCACTGGTACGCCTGGAGGTGTAGGGTTTAAAAGAAATCCTCCAATATTCATGAAGCCTGGAGATAATGTTGAAATAGAAATCACAGAAATTGGCACTTTATCTAATACAATTAAGGATGAAATAATCTAATTTTCAAGTTAAACTTTCTAATAATTATTTAATAATTAAGAGGGGATTAATATGAAAAAAAAAATAATTGGTTTTGTTATAGGAATTTTTTCCTTAAGCATTATTAGTACAGCATCAGCTACAGAATTAAAGTTAGCAACTTTTGAACCACCAAAAGCATTTATAGCAAGTAAGATTTTAGCCGCTTGGGCAGATAAAGTTAATAAATGTTCAAATGGTGCTTTAAACGTAAAAATGTATGCAGGAGGAGTGCTAGGAAGTCCTCCCAAACAATACGATATAGTAACTTCAGGAGTTGCAGATATATCTTGGACAGTTCTTGGATATATTGGTGGTCAATTTCCTTTAAGTTCAGTTGTAGAACTGCCATTCTTGACCAAAACTTCAAAAGCTGGATCTAGAGCTTTAAATACTCTTTTTGAAGAAGGTTACCTTGATAAAGAAATGGCAGGAATTAAGCTAATAGGACTTCATTCAAATCCTGGATACCAAATCCATATGAAAGATACAAAAGTAGTTAAGCCTGCAGACTTTAAAGGAAAAAAAATGAGAGTTCCAAGCAAAATAGCTGGAACTATTCTTAAAACTTTAGGAGCAACTGGGGTTAAAGTACCAGCACCAGGAACTTCAGAAGCCTTAAATAAAGGTGTTATTGATGGAACGCCTTTCCCATACACAGCAATTGGTTCATTTAGATTATTTGATGTTACTAAATACCATACAGAAGTTAACATCACTAATGCTACTTTTGGATTAATAATGAATGAAGGGAAATATAACGGTCTTTCTTCAGCAGCTAAAGGTTGTGTTGATAAACATTCAGGTCAATGGTTTGGCGATTGGGCATCTAATTTAATTGATACTCAGAATGCCAAGATGAGAGTTCAAGTAGAAAACACTCCAGGACACGAAATAACTGTTGCATCAGACTCTGTTTTAGCTGAATATAAAAAAATATTAGCTCCAATCGAATCAGACTGGTTAGCAGAAATGAAAGGCAAAGGTCTTGATGGAGATGCTGTATTAAAAAGAGCAAGAGAAGTAATTTCTAAAATAGACGGTTAATAATTAAATTCGAGCCCGCTAATTTCATAGCGGGCTCTTTCAAAATTAAGTATAATAATAAAATGGCAGTGAAAGCTTTAAGTTATATTGGAGTTAATTCAGATAAATTTGAAGATTGGTCAGAGTATTCTCAAAAATACCTCGGTATGCAACAGATAGACCGTGGAAAAGAAATTCTATCTTTTAGAATGGATGACCAAAAACAAAGGTTAACAATAACAGGTGATAAAGGAGATGGATTAGGATTTTTAGGATGGGAAGTTGAGACTAAGGAAGATCTTCAAACCTTTGCAAATAAATTAGAAGAAAATAAAATAGTAGTAAATCATGGTAAGACTTCTTTTGCTGACAAACGTTTTGTTGAGGATTTAATATATTTTAATGACCCACAAGGAAATCGTATTGAATTAGTGTATAAGCCTATGTTAGACACAGATCCTTTTAAACCAGGTAGACCAATTTCAGGATTTAAGACTGGGGCACTAGGGATGGGGCATGCAGTTGTACATGTTAAAAATATCGACGATTTAATTCCCTTTTACAGAGACATTATGGGTTTCAAGATAAGTGATTATAGTCATACTCCAATATCTTTATGCTTTTTTCATGTTAATGGTAGGCATCATAGTTTAGCTTTATTTGGTTCAGGTAGAACCGGTTTCCATCATTTTATGGTTGAATACAATAACTTAGACGATGTAGGTCAAGGTTATGACTTATTACAATACAAGGATGATGCAATTGCATATACAATGGGACGGCATACCAATGATTATATGACTTCATTTTACTCAATTACACCCTCAGGATTTTTTATTGAAAATGGATGGGGTGGGAGGATTATTAATCCAGATACATGGGAGCCAATTGAAACATTTGAGGGGCCAAGTTTCTGGGGGCACGAGAGACTTTATTTACCTGATGATGAGAGAATGAAATTTAGAAATAAAAGACTCGAAACTGCTTCTCAAGGAAAACAAGCTCCATTGTTAATTGATTGTCCTTGGTTATATTCAAAATTAAAAAAATAATAATTTTTAAAAATATCAATGAAAAAATTTGATGTCACAATAGTAGGATTAGGACCTGCGGGAGGAACTTTAGCAAACCTTCTGGCAATGCATGACTTTTCAATATTAATTCTTGATAGAGAAAAAAGTTTTTATCCACTACCTAGAGCGGTTCATTTTGATGACGAAATAATGAGAGTATTTCAAACAATAGGAATTACAAAAGAATTTTTGAAACACACTATAATTAATAAAGGCACTAAATTCGTTAATTCTAAGGATAAAGTGATATTAGATTGGCCAAGACCAAAAAAAATTACAGAAAATGGATGGTATCCAAGTTATAGATTCCATCAACCAGACCTAGAAAAAAAACTTAGAAAAAAATTAAAAAATTATAAAAAAGTCTCAATAGAACAAAATTCTGAAGTAATAAAAATTAAAAATTCAAAAAATCATGTCGATATAACTTATTTAAATTTAAATAATCACAAAGAGTATCTCGTAAGGTCAAAATATGTAATTGGTTGTGATGGCGCCAACTCTATAACTAGAAAACAAATGAAAACAAAAATGGATAATTTAGGTTTTACTCAAAAATGGGCAGTAGTTGATTTAATTTTAAAAAAGAAAAAAAATAATTTACCAGATAGGACAATTCAATATTCAAATCCAAAACAACCAGCAACATATTGTAGAAATGTTGGCAGACGTAGAAGATGGGAATTTGCAATTAAGGAAAAACATAGTGATAAAAAAGTGTTATCAGAAAATTATATTTGGAATTTTCTAAAACCTTGGCTAAATAAAAGTGAGGCAATTATTGAGAGAAAAACAATTTATACATTTGAATCTGCTATTGCGAGAAAATGGCGAAAAGGTAGAGTTTTTATAGCAGGTGATGCCGCTCATTTAATGCCACCATTTATGGGTCAAGGAATGTGTGCTGGGATTAGAGATGCTTCAAATTTGGCATGGAAAATTGCTAACTGTATAAGACATAAATTTGATGAAACACTTTTAAACACATATCAATCAGAAAGATCTCTAAATGTTAAAGAATATATTGAAACCACTATGAGGATGGGAGAATTTGTAAATGCTGTTGAGTCTATTCAAATAACAGACAATATAAAATCTGATAAAAAAGGTATTAAAAGTATGCAGTCAATTAAACCTAAACTAGGAAAAGGCCTAGGTAACCTAAAGGATAGAAATAGAGGAAAAATTTTTCCTCAATTCAAGCTTAAAAATAATAAAACCCTAGATGAATATTTTTCAAAAAAAGGAATGATAATTTTATCTTCAGATATAAAGCCTAAAAACTCAAAAAATTACATCATATTTAAAGCAAATAATTTAAGCGATGTATCAAAATATTTAAGAAATATTAATTCAAAAGCTATTTTAGTAAGACCTGATAGATTTATTTTAGCTTCAGCAAGATCAAATAAAGATGTTAGTTTTCTTTTTAAAAAATATTCTGCATTTTTAAGCTAAATTAAAGATTTCATTTACTGCTTTTATCTTTGAATGGTTATTTGGTGCAATCTCACCATTAGGCATATACAAAGAATTTTCAAATCCAACTCTTATTTTGCCTCCTAAGTTTATTGCTTTTTCTAGACAGGATATTTCTTCTCTCGCAAAAGCACATATTGCCCAGTCTAAATTAATATTATTCTCTCTCATTTTTTCTAGAAATATTGGAATGTTTTCTGGGTAACTAATTTTACCTGAGTAATGTCCAATTACAAAGAGACACCAAGCTCCCTCAACATTAATTTTAGCTTTGTTCAATAAATTAACTAATAAATCTATGTCATTTGGATTATATAAAAGATGTTGTATTTTAGTCCCAGCTTCTGTCAAATATTTATATAACTTAACATCGTCATCAGTTGGATTTCTTGAGGGTATCATCTCAGCTATACCAATTGATGTTCCAGGCGGTGTAACATCATAAGCAAGTTTTCTCATATCCTCTGGAGAATATTTTCCAACTGCCTCTGTTGTAACTTGGATATGCATTTTTGGAACTTTAAACTCTAATTCCTTTAAAGCTTCTTTATACAAACCTGCATCAAGAACGTGTTCTCCTTTTTCATTCCTGACATGCAGATGTATTGCACCAGCTCCTGCTTTAAAACAATTCTTTGCGACTTCAACAGTTTCTTGGATGGTTAAGGGCACTTCAGGATGATCTTTCTTGACTTTTCTTGCTCCATTTGGAGCTACCATTAATTTAGGTAATTCATTTGGTTGATAAAAAGGCATAAATTATCTTAAAGATGCAGCGATATTTCCTCCATCAACTGTTAAAATAGCTCCAGTGGTTTTTTTTGAAATTGAAAGATGAAAGAATGCTTTTGCTACATCTTCGGCTTTAACTTCATTTAAAAGTAAATTACCTTTCATATAATTTTCTGTCGTAACATCTCTAGCTTTAGCTCTTGATTTTATCATTTTATCATTTAGGAGTCCGGTTCTAATTCTATCTGCATTCACTCCATTAGATCTTATCCCGTAAGAACCGTAATCAACAGCATATTGTTTACAAAGATTTAATAATGCAGATTTTGGCAAACCGTAGGGTCCAAAATTTTTACCTGGGTTTACAGATTGTTTGGAAATGTTAAATAATAAACATCCTTCATTTTTCTGAAGTTTCATAATTCTTGTAGCTTCAGAAGCACAGTATTGATGAGAAAAGAAGTTATCTTCAAAACTTTTTCTTAAAATTTTATCACTTACCTCAGCAATAGAACCTCCTGTAGCAGTACCCGCATTTGATATTAAAATATCTATCCCCCCAAATTGAGATGAAATTAAATTAAATGCATTTTTAACACTTTTTTTATTTGTTACATCGCAATAAATGCAAAGATCATTTAATTTCTTGCTCATTTCATCAACCTTTTTTTTATTATTGTCTATTAAAATTACTTCTGCGCCATATTTTTTGAATAATTTATATGTTGCTGTTCCTATTCCTCCAAAAGCACCAGTGATAACAACAATACTTCCTTCTAATTCCTTTTTTTCTTTTTTCAATTTTGCTTGTTCCAGAGACCAATATTCAACATCAAAAATATCTTTTTTTGTTATAAATTTATACTTAGTGGTTTCTTCAACGGATGAAATTACTCTTGCGTTAGTCTCTGTCAAATCAACTGCAATATTTGCAGCCTTAAGACTGTTACCTACACAAAATATACCAATATTTTGTACTAATATTACTCTTGGCGAAGTATCTAGCATTGTCTTTTTTTCTTTCACCTTTTTTTGATTTTGTTCAAAATATTGCAAATATTTTTTCCTATAATTTATAAATGCTTTTTTTGCAGTTTTTTCAAATTCACTAATTGAGGATTTAGGTTTAGGTTTTATAATTAAAGGAAAGGGTTTAACTCTTATTACATGATCTGGTGTTGCGGTTCCTTCAGTAGAATATCTTGACACCTCTTTTCCATCAATAAAATACCTCAATATTTTATTATTTCTAAAAGTAAGAATAAATTTCTTATTTGTACCATTAGAAGTTAGTCCTCGAAGTATTGGTGCTATTTGAGCAGGAGTAATTTTAGTATTTAAATTTTTTATTTGTTTGATCTTTTTTCTTTTTAATTTTTTTATAGCCTTTTCAGCATCACTCACATATTTGATCATTAGATCATATGACTCTTTTGCATCGTTAGAGAATGTGAAAATTCCATGATTAAGTAAAATAAGACAGTTTATATTTGGATTTTTTGAGTAAACCTCTTTAATCCTCTGAGCTAATCCATAACCTGGCATTACATAAGGAATAATACTTACTTTTTTGCCAAATATCTTTTTGCAAAAAGTAATACCATTTGGTCTGTTAGTGACGTTCATAATCGCATCAGAGTGCGTATGGTCAACAAACTTAAATGGTAAAAAAGCATGAAGAAAAGTTTCAACTGACGGATTTGGAGATTTAATGTTAATTAAATTCCTTTTTTGATATGCTACCATTTCTTCATCTGATAATTTTTTTTTATTCTTTAATGCCAAAAGAGGATTTAGTTTTACAGCTGGCAAACCTTCTGGTTCGATTTCTGCCATATCCCATCCACTACCTTTTACACACAAAACATCATAGTTTTTTCCATCTAAATCTTTTATGGTAGTTTTAACAGAGGTATTACCACCTCCATGTAAAACCAATTTACTATTTCTTCCTAGTAATCTAGTTGTATAAACTCTCAACGCCATATCCCTAGAATGACCCAGTTTCTTGTATTTTGATATATATTTTTTAGCTTCTGTATTTGACCAATTATTTTTCAAAGTAATATCCTCACATAAATTATTATCGTAGTTTTTTATTTGAAAGAAGCAAAAAATTAAATTAGTAAAGTTATTAAATATTCATATGACTAAAGTAGGAGAACATATTACGCTTGATATAATAGGCACAAAAAAGGAATACGATCCTGTTTTCTTTGAGAAATTAGTTTATAAAATTGCGAAAATAGCGAAGGTTACAGTGCTTGAAATTACTAAATATAAATTTGAGCCACAAGGGTTTACTTTAGTTGCATTGTTGGCCGAAAGTCATATTAGTTTTCATACATTTCCAGAAAAGGGAATTATAAGTTTTGACTTTTTTACATGTGCGAAAATTTCTCCCTCTGTTGCTTTAGATGTTATTAAAGATGAGATAGAACATTCACAAATTATTGTAAAAGAATTTAGTAGAGATACAATAGATTTCTATCATGACAATTATAGTTCACCTGGTTTAAAAAAATCATATGTAGTTAATAATGTTTTTGAAAATTTTAAGTCAAAGGTAGGCCAACATATTGAGATTCTTGAATTAGAGCAATTTGGAAAAGCTTTGTTTATAGATAATGAAATTCAAGTAGCAGAAAAAGATGAATATCTTTATAGCTCTACTTTTGTAAATTCAGGACTTGAATTAAATTCAAGAAAAGAAAAAGCAGCTATTATAGGCGGTGGAGATGGTGGTGTAGCAAGAGAATGCATATCAAAAAATTTTAGTTTTATTGATTGGTATGAGTTAGACCCTGAAGTAGTTGAAGTATGTGATAAGCATCTTGGCAAAATAGGTGAGAAGGCGACAGAGAAAAATTCAGTAAAATGTGTTTGGGGAGATGCTTTTGAAAGCATTAAATCAGTCAAAGATGACACATATGATCAGATATATGTAGATTTAAATGATGACCAATACTGTATTGATTTAGCTGCTAAAAATATGAATTCACTTGCAAGAATTTTAAAGCCAAAAGGTGTAATCACAGCTCAGGTCGGCAGCCAAGATAAAAAACCAAAGCAAGTAGAAAATTGGTTAAATATATTTAATAAAAACTTTGGTAATACTAAATTATCTAGAGTTTATATACCAAGTTTTGATTGTTCTTGGAATTTTTCTTCATCGATAAATCATTAGAAACTTCTTTTTAAATCTCAAAAATTATGAAATAATTATTTTTTTAACGGAGGAAATAATGAATGTAATAAAAAATATATTTTTAACAGTTCTGTTATCATTATTTTTAATCAGCACTTCTAGTGCAGATAAAATTAAGATAGGAACTGAAGGTGCTTACCCGCCTTGGAATTCAAAAGATGCTTCAGGAAAACTTATTGGATTTGAAGTAGAACTTGCATGGACACTTTGTAGATATATAGGTCAGCAGTGTGAAATCGTTGAACAAGACTGGGACGGAATGATACCAGCTTTAACATCAAAAAAATTTGATGCAATTATGGCTGGAATGTCAATTACTGAGGAAAGAATGAAAACAATTAATTTTTCTCAAGGATATGCTGATGAAGTCGCATCCTTAGCTGTTATGAAAGGTTCAGATCTTGAAGGAATAGATACTCCTGATGCTGTAAATTTAAACCTTGGTGGATCAGCTGTTAATAAAGCAATGAAAACATTAACCTCAGCTTTATCAGGAAAAACAGTTTGTACTCAAATTGGTACAATTCATCAAAACTTTCTTGAGTCCGGAGATGTTGGAAAAATAAATTTAAAAACTTACAAGACACAAGATGAGGTTAATCTTGATTTAACTAATGGTAGATGCGATGTTGCTCTAGCTGCAGCTGTTGCATTTACTGACTATGCCGAAAAATCTGGCGAAGCTGTTGTACTTGTGGGACCAACTTTTTCAGGCGGTGCATTTGGTAATGGTGTAGGAGTAGGTATTAGAAAAGACGATACTAAACTCTTAAAAGCATTTAACAAAGCTATCGATAAAGCAAGAAAAGATGGCCATATTAGCAGAATTGCTATCAAATGGTTTGGCTTTGATGCATCTATGTAATTAATTTTAGATATGGCGACTATAATATATAGTCGCCAATCTATATGGAACTTCTTTCGTTTGGAGATAATGGTTGGGGAGATGAACTCTTTTTAGCAACTTTAATGACCATTGCAGTTTCTATTGCAGCTATGGCGATAGGATTTTTATTCGCATTAATATTTACACCTTTAAAACTATCCAAAAAAAAATCACTTAATATCATTGGAAATTGTTACACTACTATTATTAGAGGGGTTCCAGAACTATTAGTAATATACTTATTGTTTTTTGGTGGCACAGGAGCAGCAATGTATGTAGCGTCAATTTTTGGGTATGATGGTTATATTGAAATAAATGCATTTATAACTGGTGCTCTTGCTATTGGGATTATTTCTGGAGCTTATTCTACTGAAGTTTTTAGGGGTGCCATTTTATCAATTGATAAAGGTCAATTTGAAGCTTCAAAAGTTTTGGGAATTAAAAAAAATATTCAATTTTACAAAATTATTTTACCGCAAATGTTGAGGCTATCAATTCCTAACCTAAGTAATGTTTGGCAAATAACTTTAAAAGATACTTCTTTAATTTCTGTAACAGGATTAGTAGAAATAATGAGGCAATCTTATATTGCCGCCGGTTCAACTAGAGATCCTTTATTTTTTTATTCAGTAGCAGCGGTCTTATACTTAATGCTTACTTTCTTAAGTATGAAATTAATTAATAAATTAGAAATAAAATATAGCAAAGGATACTGATGGATATAAAATTAATGATTAGTATTTTTCCCAATTTATTAAGTGGTGCAGTTATCACTCTTCAGCTTTTAGTATCATCAATGTTTTTTGGATTAATAATAGGTTTAATTTTTGCAATTTTAAGAATTAATAAAAATCCAATAATTAATAAGTTTGCCTATGGTTATTCTTATTTTTTTAGAGGAACACCTCTACTTGTTCAATTATATTTAATATATTATGGTTTAGCTAATATAGAATTATTAAGAAATTCATTTTTTTGGGCAATAATTAAAGAACCATACTGGTGTGCAATTATTGCATTTTCTTTAAATACAGGAGCTTATACGTCTGAGATACTAAGATCAGCATTTCAGACAATTAAAAAAGGTTACATTGAAGCTGCTCAAAGTTTAGGAGTAACAAAAAAAATAACTTTTTACAGAATTCAATTGCCAATAGCTATAAAACAATCACTTCCAGCATATGGGAATGAAATAATATTAATGCTTAAAGGTACTTCACTTGCAAGTGTTATAACAATTATGGATTTAATGGGTGAGGCTAGAAAAGTAAATGTTTTAACTTTTAAACCTTTTGAGGCTTTTATTACAGCAGGAATAATTTATTTATTTATTACATTTATAATTCACAATATTATAAAGTATTTAGAAAAAAAATACGGATTTCAAACATGAAAGTAGCTTGTATTCAATTATCTAGTGGGGAAGATTATAATAAAAATTTTAAAGATATTGTAAAATATATTAATCAAGCAATTGCAAATAAAGCAGACTTAATAATTACTCCAGAAACTTCTTCATTGATGTCTGCTGACAAAAATAATTTATTTAAATATTCATATGAAATGAAACATGATCCAATAATAAAAAAAGTAAAAATTATAGCTAAAACAAAGAAGAAATGGATACTTCTTGGCTCAATGTGCATTAAAGAAAAAAGCAAATTAAGAAACAGATCAATTCTTATTGGACCTAAAGGTAAAATAAATACTTATTATGATAAAATAAATATGTTTGATGTTAAAGTTTCAAAAAAAGAACAACATAAAGAAAGTAAAGTATTTAAGGCAGGTAAAAAATTAGTATCAGCTAAATTACCCTGGGGAAATATAGGTCTTTCAATTTGTTATGATTTAAGATTTCCAGAACTTTATAGAAACTTATCAAAAAGAAATCTAAGTTTTATCACTGTTCCATCTGCATTTACTAAAACAACTGGTCAAAGACATTGGTTAACTTTATTACAAGCAAGAGCAATTGAAAACTTTTGTTATATTTTTGCACCTAATCAAACAGGAAAAAATACAATTAAAAGAGAAACTTTTGGGCATACGGTTATTATTTCACCCGATGGTAAAATAATGGCTCTTAAGAAAGTTGGTAAAGGAATTATATATTCAAATATAATTCCAAAAATAGCCATGGATTTAAGAAAAGTTATTCCAAGCCTTAAATAACTAATTTAAATTTTTAAGTAAATTCTATTAAAATAAAAAACTAATGTGAGAGCTCGTAAAATCAAAAATATAGTGAGTGAAATCCATAAACCTTGATTACCGAACCCTTCAACAAGCATAAATGAACTTATTAAATGAATAACAACAGAGATAAACATGGCATTTCTCAGCTCTTTTGTTTGAGATGCTCCAATAAATATTCCATCTAATTGGTAACAAAAAGACGAAACAAAAGGCAGAAGCACTAACCAAAATGAATACTGATAACTAATGTCTCTTACATTCTCTATGTCAGTCATAAAATCTATAAATGAATTTTTGAAAAACAGGTAAAACAGAGAAATCAAAATTCCAGTTAAAGAACTTAAAATAAAAGAGTTTTTAACTATATTTGTAAAAAGTATTTTATTTTTTTTACCAATAGAATATCCAACTATACCTTCAGTTGAAAAGGCATAAGCATCTAAAATAAATGCAGATAAAAATATAAGATTTAATAAAATTGTATTAGCTGCAATAAATTCTTCGCCAATTCTCCCACCTAGATAAGTAAACCAAAAAAAAGAAAAACTTAATAAAAGAGTTCTTAAAAATATATTTAAATTTATCTCTAATAAATTTTTTAATTTTGAGGTATTTACAATTTCCTTAATATTAAAGTTTAAAGATACATATTTTCTTAAATAATAGAAAATATAAAATAAAAATAAAAACGATGTTACTCCTGTAGCAAGCAAAGTTCCATATGCGACACCTTTAATATTTAAATTGAATTTTAATACTAAAATAGAGCTAAATAAAATATTTAGAATAGACAATAAAACAATTGCAACACTTGAAATTTTTGTCTTTTGTAATCCAATAAATAAACCTACAACAATATAAATTGTCAATTCAAAAAAAGATGAGTAAATTCTTATATTAAAATAATCATTGAATTTTTTTTCTGTATCAAGCGATAGATCAAAAAATATTAGACATAAATTTAATAATTGTTTTTGGAATAGTATTAATAAAATTGATATTGAAATCACAAATAATAGATTTCTAAAAACTATATTTAAGATACTTTTATAATCATTTCTTCCAAATGATTGACTTACAAGGCCAACAGTTCCCATTCTTAAAAAACCAAAACTCCAAAATACTAATGAAAAAAAACTGGATGCTATACTTGTAGCAGTGAGATAACCTTGATTACTCATATTACCCATTAATGTCGTATCAACAATTCCAACCAGAGGTGTTGCAAGGTTAGCAAAAAATATTGGTATAGATAAACTCAATATGTATTTTATTGAAGATTTATCGCTCACTTAATAATTAGTAGCTTGTATATTCTTTAATTTCTTTAATTTTAGAGCCTGTATGATTATTAACTTCTAGTTTAATTTTTGCTCTGTCATCATTTAAAAAGTGCACATCTCTTGAGAGTTTTATAAATTTTTCACCAAAATCGGAATTTTTTTCACATAACCTTTTATTATCTTCAATAACCCAGAGTTTTGAATTAATTTCTTTTAATGAATTGAATAATTCACTTAGTTTTTCGTCTGATTTAACATTTTTATTTAATTGATATTTCAGTACACTATATTCATCATTTATAAATTTAAGTTTCTCAAGATCCTTAATTTTTTCTTTTTTGATTTCTAAAATTGAAATTTTATCTAAAAGTTCACCTACAGATACTTCAACTAAAATTTTATTCATATATAAACATAGTGTGTTAAGTTGTTAAAAATATGTCTAATATTCTTATAATTAAACATGGATCTTTAGGTGATATAGCCCAAGCGAGTGGTGCAATTCAAGATATTTCTGATTTTCACAAAGATGATAAAGTATATTTATTAACATCAAAGCCTTACATTGATCTTTTCAAAAAAAATCCATGTTTAGAGGACATAATTTTGGATAAAAGATTATCAAGATTTAATCTGATTTATTTATTCAATCTCATGCGCAAATTAAAAAAATATAAATTTTTAAAAGTTTTTGATTTACAAAATTCTTCTCGTTCAAATTTCTATAAGAAAATATTGTTCCCAAATGCTAGTAATCTTGTTTGGTCGTCTTCTGAAACCACATTGCCAAAAGATAAATCCAAGGATGAATTTGATAAAAATCCTGTTTTAGACAGATTTAAACATCAATTAGAAACATCTGGAGTTAGTTCTAAATACACTATGTTTCCTGATTTTAGTTGGGCTTGTTCCAATATTGAAAATATAAAAAAAAAATTTGATTTAAATAAATATATAATTTTATTTCCTTTTTGCTCTCCGCATTTACAGATTAAAAAATGGCCTAATTATAATAAACTTATAGATTTAATTAAGAATAAATTTAAAGATGAATATAAGATTATAGTAGCTCCAGGTCCTGATGAAATTAATATGACAAAAGAAATTAATGCGATTTCAATTTTAAAAGAAAATAGATCTTTAGATATTTCTGAACTTGCTACATTAATAAAAGACAGTTCTTTCGTTGTAGCAAATGACACAGGACCTGCACATATAGCAGCACATTTAGATACTAAAGGCTTAGCCTTATTTGGCTCTCATACTACTGCATATAAAGTGAGTATAGAGAGAGAAAATTTTAAAGCAATTCAAGTTACAGATTTAAATAAATTATCACCTGAAAAGGTTTTTGAATATTTAACAAAATCATTAAATTAATGGAAATAAATTTCCTTTTTTTTATAAGTGTTGTTCCTGCAATAATTTTGTACGGTATAGCAAAATCTGGATTAGGAGGTTCGATATCATTAATATCAGTCCCATTGATGACAGTTGTGATGCCATTGCAACAAGCTTTAGCAATTATTCTACCTATTTTAATTTTTTCAGACATGATTGCTGTTTACAGATTTAGAAAAGAGTTTAATTTTAGTATACTCAGGGTAATTGTGCCGTTTGCAGCAATAGGGATTGTAATAGGTTCGTTAACATTCAATCATTTTTCAGAGGATTTGCTTAAATTAATAGTTGGAATAATGGGATTTTTATTTGCTGGACACTATTTTTTGTTTAAAAAAGAAAAGACAGTTCCTGCTAAGCAAAACTTTTTAAAAGGTGCAATTTGTTCATCTATTGCAGGATTTTCTAGTTTTTGTGTGCATGCTGGTGGAACACCCACAAGTCTTTATTTACTTCCATTAAGGTTAAAAAAAGAAATATATGTAGGAACGAGAATTATCTTTTTTAGTTGTGTTAACTTAATAAAACTACCTTTGTATATTTATCTATCAATGATGAATTTTGATACCTTATTTCAATCTGTCTCACTTTTTCCATTGGCTTTAATTGGAATATTTATTGGTTATCAATTGCTTAAAATTATAGATGAAAATTTGTTTTATAACATTATCTATGGTTTAATTCTTGTCAGTAGTACAAAGTTAATATTTGATTTTATTTAAACTTTGTATTTTTAATAGAGTTGTTACCAAATTTTTTAAGCAAAAATGGTAAAAAAGCTACAATTATTAATATTCTTAAAAAATGATGATAACTTACAAAAATAGGATCAATATTATAGGCAACGCTAATCACAACCATTTCATGAATTCCTCCTGGAGCAAAACTTAAAAAAGTTGGAATAAAATCAAATCCTAAATACTGAAGAAAGTAAGCTGTAATCATCGCAACAATAACTAAAATAGAACAAACAATTATTCCATGAAAAATATAAAAAAATAATTCTTTAAGTTTTAATCCATTTAATCTGCTTCCAAGAGCAGTACCCAAAAAAATGAATGCTATATTTATTACTGTATCTGGGAATCTAGAGTTAACAATCTCAAAAGTATAAAATAAGCCAGATAAGGCCATTGCACCAACAAGTATAGGTGAAGGGATATTAAATTTTTTGAGCAATTTAGAAAATAAATAACAAATAACTATTAAAAAAATAATTTCTAAAAAATATCTTAGATCGTAAATATTTTCATAATTATATCCTGCAATTTCAGAAAATCCTAACTTGCTAATAAATAATATAGGTACAAAACTTACAATAAATATAACTCTTGTGGCTTGAGGAATTAAAACTTGTTTATGATTTTCTTTTTTTCCATACTCTAAAAGTGCTGCAGCTATTGGGACAAATGCCCCAGGTAGTGCGGCAAGTGTTGCAATAAACTTATCAAATTTACAAACTTTAATAAAATAATATCCTGCTAAAACAGTACTGACTACAGTACAAACAACCATAGCCATAGATGAGAATATCCATAAATGAATTTTATATAATAAAGATACATTCAACGTTCCACCTAAAATAATACCAACCATCAGAAAAACTGGATTAAGTAATTTTGTTGAGAATTCAATTTTAAAATTAGTAAAAGCAATACACAGATTTAAACCTAAAGCACCTAGCAACCAAGGTAAAGGAAGACCAATTAGAGTTCCAATATAACCTCCTATTACCCCTATGATTAAAGCCTTATAACTAATGTTAAGCTCATTTAATAATTTTTTAAATGGAATCACGTTTAATATTTAAATAATAAATCCTCATTGACACTGAATTTTAATTTATGTTTAATAACTAATTATAATTATAATAGGAGAAAAAATAATGAAACTAATTAAATCAATAATTTCAGTTTTATTCTCAGCAATTCTTATACTTTCAGCAACAACAACTAGTTCATTAGCAATTGATAAATTGCACTTTGTAATTGGTGGTGGTGCTGGTGGTGGTTGGGATGGAACTGCTAGAGGTACTGGAGAAGCTTTAACAAAAGCTGGTATGTTAAAAAGTGCATCATTTGAAAATATGTCAGGTGGTGGTGGTGGAAAAGCATTAGCTTACATGATTAATAATAAGCCTGCAAATACAGTCTTAGTTCAATCAACACCATTAGTATTAAGATCAATTACAAGACACAAAGGTTATGTAAGTGGAAGTGGAACTTTATCTTATAAAGATGTTGTGCCAATAGCTGGTGTTATTGGAGATTACGGTGCAATAGCAGTTGCTAAAAATTCACCTTATAAAAATTTTAAAGATGTTGTTGATGCATACAAAAAAGATGCAAGTTCTATTAAAATGGCAGGTGGATCAGTAAGAGGAAGTATGGACCATTTAATTGGTGCTTTAGCTTTCCAAGCTGCTGGTGCCAATCCTAATGATGTTGCTTATATTCCTTATGATGCAGGTGGAAAAGCATTAGCTGGACTGTTATCTGGGGAAACACAAATTATCTCTACAGGTTTAGGTGAGCTTATGGGTGCAAGAGACCAAGTAAGAATTATTGGTATAACAGCTCCTTCAAGAGTTTCTGATGCTCCAGATGCACCAACTCTTAAAGAACAAGGTTATGATGTACAATTTGTTAACTGGAGAGGTTTCTTTGGACCTCCAGGAATGAGTAGTGCAGATAAATCAAAAATTGCTAAAATGTTAGGCGATGTACAAAAGACTTCTGAATGGGAAACTGTTAGAGCAAGAAATGCATGGGTTAATATTTACAATCCAGAAGGTAAGTTTGTATCTTTCTTAGAAAAACAAACTGAAGAAATGACAGCTCTTATGAAAAAACTAGGAGTAATTTAATCTTTAAGATTATTTAAAATAGAGCAGTGAATATAAATACAACAAAAATTATATCACTGCTCTTTTTTATTTTCTCAGCATTCTATCTATACACCGCTTATCAAATTCAGGTTTTTGCATTTGATGAAAATGCACCATTTAATGCTAGAACATTTCCAATTTATTTAGGCTATGCAGGATTATTTTTTTCTGGGTTAAAACTTGTTCTACCTGAGCCTAACACCATAAAAGTAGACCATAAAAATCTAGAGTATAAAAAAACAGCAATACTTATAGTAATTGCAATTATTTATGGAGCTACAATTTTAAAAGTTGGATATTTTTTAACCACTTCTTTATTTTTGTTTTCATCTTATTATTTTTTAGGTGAGAGAAGATGGATCTTGATGTTTTTGCTATCATTTCCCTTCGTGGCAGCTTTTATGTACCTTCTTCATGGTATTCTTGATATTTATTTAAGAGATCCATTTTTACAATCAATTGGAGTTATGGGATGATCGAAGGGATTTTAATTGGATTAACCACAGCTCTTACACTTCAAAATATTTTAATGGTAATGGTAGGTTGTTTTTTTGGAACTATTATTGGAATGTTACCTGGACTTGGTCCAATGACTGCCATTGCTTTAATGATACCAATTACTTATGGTTTTGATCCTGCTACAGGATTAATTCTGATGGCTGGAGTTTATTATGGTGCTGTATTTGGTGGCTCAACTTCCTCAATTTTGCTTAACGCACCGGGTGTTCCAGGGACTGTTGCTACCTCATTTGATGGTTACCCAATGGCACAACAAGGAAAGGCAGGTAAGGCTTTAGCAATTGCTGCTTGGAGTTCTTTTGCAGGAGGGACATTATCTGCAATTTATCTTTTATTTATGGCACCCAGTTTGTCTAAAGTAAGTTTGTCATTCAGATCGCCAGATTATTTCGCTTTAATGATTCTAGGTTTAACCGCTATTGCTGCTTTTTCTTCTAAAGGTCAATTTTTGAAAGCAATGATGATGGTAGTATTAGGTTTAATGTTAGCTTCAGTTGGTCAAGATAGCTTATCAGATATTACAAGATTTACATTTGAAAATATGAACTTAACAGATGGAATAAGTTTTGTATTAGTTGTAATGGCAACTTTTGCAATGAGTGAGGCACTTACAATAATATTAAAAAGAAATGATCCAACTAGTGCTGCTAAACAAGTTTCATTGACAGAACTTGGTTCAATTAAAATCAATAAAGAAGAAAGATCAAAAATGTACAAAACAATCCCAAGATCATCTATAATTGGTTTTTTAATTGGAGTATTGCCAGGCGCAGGTGCAACAATTGCATCTTTCTTAGCTTATGGAATGGAAAGAAATGTAGTTAACGATGAAGAAAAAGAAAAATTTGGTAAAGGAAGTGTAAATGGTTTGTCAGCTCCTGAAACTGCAAATAATGCAGCTTGTTCTGGCTCATTTGTGCCCATGTTGACACTAGGTATACCAGGAAGCGGAACTACAGCGGTTATGTTAGGTGCACTATTAGGTTTTGGAGTTCAGCCTGGACCAAGATTATATATGACAAATCCAGAAATTTTTTGGTCAATAATCATGTCAATGTACATAGGTATGGTTATATTATTGATTTTAAATCTTCCTTTAATTCCATATATTGCAAGAATTCTTGCTGTCCCTAAAAATTATTTAATACCTTTAATTTTATTTTTCTCAGTTACAGGCATTTATGTAATGTCCTTCAATAATTTCGATATTTATTTGATGATTGGAATTGCAGTTGTTGCAACATTTTTAAGATTATATGATTTTCCTATGCCACCTCTAATACTTGCCTTTGTATTAGGAGGTCTTATGGAGGAAAATTTAAGACGATCTTTGCTATTAAGTAACGGATCATGGGAGTTTCTATGGGACAGAACACTTACATTGTGTATTCTTTTAACGACTATTTTAATAGTTGTCTGGCATTTTTATAAATCTATAATAAAAAAATGATAAACAGAAGAAAATTTCTAAAAACATCTTTATCGTCATTAGCATTATTAAGCCTACCTAAAATATCCCTCGCTCAAAATAATTACGATGTTGTAGTAATTGGTGCAGGAGCATCTGGATTAGCTGCAACTTCAAATTTAATGGCATCGGGCAAATCTGTACTATGTATTGAAGCAATGAGTAGAAAAGGTGGAAGATGCTACACTGATAATTCTATTTTTGGCGTTCCATATGATATGGGTGCTCACTGGTTACATCAATACAGCAAAAACCAAATAGCAGAATTTGGCAAAAAACATAAAGATAAATTTAATATCTACAAAGATAAAGAGCCTTTGATGATTTATGATGGAGAAAAGAAAATTAAGGGCTTTAAGCTTGGTTCACTGTATTCAAAAGTTGAAAAGAAACAATGGAAAAAAAATGATATTCCATCAAAAGATGAGCCTTTTATGAGCCAAATTCCAGAAAAATGGAAAAAGAATAAATGGTTTCATTCTGTCCATCAATTGCTTGGTCCGTGTCAGCCAGCTGTGGACTTTGATGATTATACTTTAAATGATTCTCATACTAATTCGACACATCAAGGTGAGGGAGATGGATATGTTAAAGAGGGATATGGAACTTTACTTGCCTATTACAGAAGAGATGTACCGGTTAAATTAAAAACTGTGGTAAATGAAATTAAATGGGGCGGTAAAGGTGTGCAAATAGAGACAAATCAAGGAACAATAAGTGCAAAAACATGTGTGGTAACTGTTTCAGTAGCAGTATTAAACGCTGGAAAAATAAAATTTAGTCCTGCACTACCCCTAGGAAAATATGAAGCATTTGATGGCATAAGACTAGGAACTTACAATCACATTACATTTCAGCTAAAAGATGATTTTTATAAAGAATACAAAGTGAAAAATGATACATATTTTGTAAACAGAATTGAAAATACAATAAATGGATCTCCTGCTGGTTCGTGTGCAACGCTTAAAATTTCAGGAACTAATATTTCATATTTTGATGTAGGAGGAAAATTTGCTCAGCATTTAGAGACTGAAGGTAAAGATGCTTCTATTGATTTTGTATTAAATAGGCTTCGATCAGCATTTGGGTCTAAAATTGATAAATATTTCATAAAAGCACATGTAACAGCATGGGGAAAAAACCCATTTACACTTGGATCATATTCAAGCGCCATACCTGGAAAATCTCATTTAAGAAAAAAATTAAAAATACCAGTTGCAGATAAATTATTTTTTGCTGGGGAAGCAACCACAGGGGTTTTTGCAACATGTCATGGAGCAGATCTAAGTGGTGAAAGAGCTGCGAAACAAGTTTTAAATTTTATTTAAGTAATATAAATTTTATCTGATAAACCGTAACAAAGTATAGCCATCATAATTAAAAAGACTGTGGGTGCTATAATGCCTTCATTTGTAACTTTTTCATTAAGACCAGTTTTATCAATTTTAAGCGAGTAGAAATTTGTTCCTAAAACACATGCATGTATAATAAATATTAAATTAAAAAATGCCCAAGTACCCTCAACTCCATTTGGTCTAACAAACATTATATAAATAGCCATTATTACCCAACCAAGCATTAGTGCTCCAACAAATCTAACCATTACAGCTGCACTATGATCTATACCAAACTTATCCATAAATTTTTTGGTTCCAGCAATTGTTTGAAAACAATATGCAGCTATTCCTATAAAATGTGCAAGAAAGATAATTAAGTAAAAAATGTTATTAAACTTTGCAATCATATTTATATTTTATAAGATTCTCTTATATTTTTCAATTATCTTATCCCATAGAAAGTTTGTAGAATTAATTTTTGCTTCTTTGCCATACTCTAGATATTTATTTTCTTTAAAAAGATTATCTATACTTGCGTAAATATCTTCTAGTTTGTTACCATCGCATATTAAACCAGTTTTTTCATGTATTATGGCATCTGAAGCTCCTCCATCTTTACCTCCAATAGATGGAATACCATATTGGGCAGCTTCAACATAGGCTATCCCAAAACCTTCAACTGATTTTTTATAAATTATGGATGGCATTACAAAAATATTTGATTTAGCTAAAAGAGCATTTTTTAAATCCGATGGAATATCTTTTAAAAAAGTTACCTGATTATTAAGATTAAGTTCTATGACTAATTTTTTTAATTTTTCTTCCTCATCTCCATACCCGATGCATGTATAAATTATATCCGGATAAATTTCTTTTAGGTTTCTAACAGCCATAATTACTTTTTCGTGATTTTTTCTTTTATCAAATCTTGAAACTGTAATTAGTCTATTTTTCTTACCCTTTAATATTTCTTCAGCTTCATCTAAATATTTTTTTGGAACTTCAATTACTGGATCAATTCCAGGATTTATAACAACTATTTTTTTTTCATCTACGCCTAAGTCTATAGCTAAGTTTTTTGTATAATTTGAATTAGCAACAACATGATCTAAATTATTTAAAACTGATAAAACTTTCTTATTTAATCCAGAGCCTTTAGGGTGATTTATTTCTTTTGAATGAATTAGACAGATTTTCTTTTTATTTGTTTTGATTAGTTCTAAACTTTTCCAATGATCAGCAATTATACACTCTACATTTTTATTATTTTCAATATAATCATTTATCAAATAAGATTTTCGATATTTTCTAATTAGCTTCATTCCACTAACTCTTTCAATTGAAAATGAAACAGAACTATCAAATTCTTCGTGATTTTCGTGATAATCTGCAAATACTTTTATTAAATTAAGTTTTGCAAGAGATCTTGCCAATCCCCACATGAGATTTTGCATACCCCCTAACTCTGGTGGAAAAGTTCTAGTAATTAATAAATACATTATTTATTAAAACCACTTGATACTGCAGCCCATACTTGGAAACTGTTCATTTGGACCTTTGTTGGATTTTGCAATCATTTTCATAGCTTTTTTAAGTTCACTGTCTCCATTTTTAGTAGGTTTTAAGTTTTGTAATTCTCTTATTCTTCCTCTGTATTGAAGCTCAAGATCTTTATTGTATCCAAAAAAATCAGGAGTGCAGACTGCACCATAAGTTTTTGCTACTTCTTGAGTTTCATCTATTACATATGGAAAATTAAAACTATAATTTTTTGAGAATTTAACCATATTATCGAATGAATCTTCCTCATATCTTTTTGGATCATTTGACATTATTGCTATAGATTTAATTCCATCGATTTCTAATTCTTTACAGTCCTCAACAATATTTTTAATAACTGCCAAAACATAAGGACAGTGATTACAGATAAACATTATAAGTGTTCCATTTTCTCCTTTCACATCATTTAAGGAAACTAATTTATTATCTATTGATTTTAGTTCAAAGTTATCAGCTTTTTTTCCAAAGTCACATATTGGTGTTTTTGTTAATGCCATGATAAAAGAATATATAATTTATGTTTTACGATTTAAAAGATAAAAAACCAAAAAACCTTGGCGAAAATTGGGTAGCACCAAACGCTGTTATAATTGGTGATGTAACATTAGATAAAAACTCTAGTGTCTGGTTTAATGCAACATTAAGAGGTGATATAGAAAATATTTATTTAGGAGAAGGGTCAAATGTTCAAGACGGAAGTGTTTTGCATACTGATCCGGGATATCCTTTAAAAATTGGAAGTAATGTAACCATAGGTCATTTAGTAATGCTTCATGGCTGCACAATTGACGATAATTCTTTAATTGGAATCGGAGCTGTAGTTCTTAACAAAGCAAAAATTGGAAAAAATTGTATCATTGGAGCCAAATCATTAATTACAGAAAATAAAGAAATTCCAGACAATTCTTTAGTAATGGGATCACCTGGAAAAGTAATAAGGCAGTGCACTGATGGTGAAATTGATGCAATAAAACAAAACGCAATTAGGTACCAAGAAAATTGGAAAAAATATTCAAAGTCTATTTTTTAATGAAAAAACTTTTTTATAGTTTTATAATATTAGTTTTATTAACTCAATTCTCCCAAGCTTTTGAAAGATTTATACCTTTAGAGCTTTTCACAGGTGGAAAAATTAGAAATGATACAGAAATTAAATTTACAAATGCTAATTTGGTGTTTGGCGAAAAGAAAAAAAAGAAAATTATAGGTCCCGAAGACTGGCATCATCCAGAAACTGGAGAAAAAATAAAAGTTTATAAAAGAACAAGAAAAGGGCAAAGTGGTCTCAAAACCCAGCTATTTACTGTAACTAACGATGGACAATGCATAGGAAGAATTTGGGATAGTAGACGTGGTGGTAGAATAATTGAAAACGGATGTAAATTTCCCTTGGGAATTTGGAAAGAGGGAGAAACCAGGTCTTTTGAAGGGTCTTCTGGGGGGAAACCTAGAAAAATTGAATTAACAATTTTAAAATTAGGAAAAAATCAAAATAGCAATCTTAAATTTAATTGGAAATTATATAATATGAAAAATGGAAAATTAATGGATGATAACGATTATACTTTTGCTCCAGGAAAAGCGATGATAGAATTAAATGACAAAAATATATCTAAATGAGAAAAGTATTTATAATTTTTATCGCTTTATTAATATCTCTGAATACTGCAGTGGCTAATGAAAAATTTGAGTTTAGATACAATATTCATGAAAATTTACCAAAAAAATGGGTAACTGAATTCAAGAATATAATGGATGTTTTACAAGAAGTTCTACCTATTCAAAATAATATGAATGATTATCTCAAAAGTCCAGGAATGGATATCTATGCTTGGAAAAGTACAAAAAATCCTTTTCCAGAAGTTAAGAATAATATGAAAGGTTCATGTATTTGCGGTGATGGTTCAACTAGATGGATGCAGATAGAAATACCAAGTAAAGAATTAGCAAAAAAATATATACACCGTTATTCTGTAATTGCTCATGAATATTTTCATGTTTATCAAATATCACTCTCAGAAAATAAACTATCAGACAGAGACTCACCAAAGTGGTTAACGGAAGGAGGAGCAAAAGTTTTTGAAGAAATGTATGTGAAACAATATTATGGAAAAGACAGTTTAAAAAATGATCTTCAAAGAAAAGAAATGTGGAGTAAAAAGGTTTTAAAAGAACCTAGCCTTTACGAAAAACACAAAACGTCAAATAAAAGAGGAATGGATGGCAATTATACAGGCTCTGCCTTTATGGTGCTAGTATTAGTAAATGAACTAAAGAAAAATAATTTTTCTGAACAACAAGCTTTTCAATTAGTTTTTAAAGATTTTTGGATTGAGAGAGCAAAGCACAGAAAATGGGAAAAAGCATTTGAGCAGACTTTTAAAATGAGTTCTGGAGAATTTTATGAAAAGTTAAGTAAATATAAAAGAGTCGTAAAAAAAATCTTACCGAGTAAGAACTTAAAAATTCAATATATTTTTAGTTAATCCTTAACCAATCTTCAGAAAAGAAGGTCATTAACTGAGTAAATAATTAATCCTAAAATAATTATAAAAAATATTAAAAAAGCTATTTGTTCACTAACTTTCTTAGTAACTCTAGTTTCACCCTTTTTAAATTTTCTGATTTGGAAAATACCAAATCTCATTACAGCTAAGCCACCCAAAACAAGTGCTACAGCAATAATAAATCCACTTAACATTTTTACGGAATTAGCCAGCTTTGTTTATTACTTGTAATATCAAATCTTGCTCTTCTATGACCTTTTGCTGCAAGATAAAGCCACTCAATTTTTTCAATGTTGCATTGAATTACGGTAAAGTTTTTATAACCTTCTTCGCTTTGTTCCATGTTAAAGCCTGATTTTTCTATTTCATCATCTAAACCAGATCCTGGTTCATCAATTTCTGTTCCAGGACCATTATTTACTAAATAACATTTACGACTTACATGAGCTGTTTTTGACCATGATTGTTCTGTGATTTCATTGTCATGATTGACAACACATTTAACTTTTACTCTAAGCTGAATCTTTTCTTCTTTGTCATAGAATATGAGCGCTGCACTGCTGTTTTTTTTTAATTTTGGAATTTTATCTGATCTAATATCACTATGAAACTGAAGAAGATTATTTGATTGGTCAGATTTTCTAAGAACTACTATTCTTCCATCAAATTCTGATTGATCTCCACAAACAAAAACTGGAATCCTAAAAGGAGATGATCTATTCGTTACAGCATCATCAAGCATAGACCATATTTTTTTCTTTATTTCAGAAAAGTCCTCATAGTATGGGACAGCATTTGACATTGGATTATTTCTTTTTTTTAAGCCTAGCGATCAGACTAGAACTATCCCAACGATTTCCACCCATTTTTTGAACATCAGCATAATATTCATCAACTATTTCAGTAATTGGGACCGGTGAACCATTTCGTTTTGCTTCTTCAATTACAATTTTTAAATCTTTTCTCATCCAATCAACTGCAAAACCATAATCAAATTTATCCTCAACCATAGTTTTATATCTGTTTTCCATTTGCCAAGATTGAGCAGCACCTTTTGATATTGTTTCCATAACCTTATCAATATCTAATCCAGCATTTATACCAAAATTAATAGCCTCTGATAAACCTTGAACAACTCCTGCAATACACATTTGATTCATCATTTTGGTTAGTTGACCACTTCCTGATGGACCAATTAATTTTACTTTTTTACTATAGCAATCAATTACTGGTTCAGCCTTTTTGAAAACCTCTTCATCACCTCCAACCATAACTGTTAGAATTCCACCTTCAGCACCTGATTGACCTCCAGAAATTGGTGCATCTAAAAATGCAAATCCTTTTTCTTTTGCTTTACTATAAAGTTCTCTCGATACTTCTGCAGATACAGTTGAATTATCTACGTAGATTGAACCCTCCTTAGCACTATGAAATAAACCGTTTTCACCTAAAGTAACTTGTTTCAGATCCTCATCGTTACCCACACAAGTAAAAATAAAATCAGCACCTTCTGCAGCTTCTTTTGGTGTTGAGGCCATTTTACCATTATATTCAGTAATCCATTTTTCAGCTTTAGCAGTTGTTCTATTAAAAACAGTTACATTGTGCCCAGCTTTTGATATATAACCAGCCATCGGATAACCCATTACCCCGAGACCTATGAAAGCAACATTACAAGTCATAAAATATATATATGTTTAAAAATTTAAGTTTAAAAGTAATTATTTTTGGATTTATTTTTACATTTTTTTCATGTTTTGGACAGAGTTTTTTTATAGGTTTATTCAATTCAAGCATAAGAGAAACACTTTCTATTACACATGGACAATTTGGCACGATTTATGCATCAGCTACTCTATTTAGTAGTTTACTTCTAATATGGATTGGAAAAAAAATTGATGATGTAAACGTACTTAAATTTGCAATTTTTGTTACTATACTTTTATCATTTTCTTCTTTTTTCTTTTCCAAAACATCTTCAGTAGCTTTTCTATTTGTTGCAATTTTTTTAATGAGGTTTTCTGGACAAGGATTAATGTCTCATACAGCTTCAACTACCATTTCAAGATATTTTACAAAATCTAGAGGTAAAGCATTAAGCATTATTTGGTTTGGTTTATCTTCTGCAGAGTTCTTAATGCCTGTATTAATCGTTTATCTTTTAACTCTTATAGTTTGGCAGGATTTATGGGTAATCTTTTCTTTAATAATTTTAATTTGCTTACCGTTGGCATCTTATATTTTAGTTAAAGATGTCAAATTAGATACTAGAGAGGGTAGTCAAAACAAAATTTTAAAAGAAGAAAATATAAAAAACTGGAAAAGAATAGAAGTTCTTGGAGATTATAGATTTTATATTGTTTCATTAAACATGTTGGCAATGCCCTGGATAGCTACAGGAATATTTGTGTATCAATCATTCGTCACTAATTCAAAAGGGTGGGGTGAATATACAATTGCCCAATCTTTTATGTCTTACTCAATTTTTTCTGTAATTACTTTAATTGTTGCTGGTTATTTAATTGATAAGTTTACAAGTAGAAAATTACTAATCTATATGAATATTCCATTATTTTTAGGAACTTTAGTCATCATATATTTTGATGCTCCACAAACTGCTTTTTTATTTCTTGGACTTGTAGGAATATCAAACGGTCTAGCAAACATATTAGGATCATCAACGTGGGCAGAAATTTATGGGGTAAAATATATTGGATCTATTAAAGCTTTGACTACTGCTTTAATGGTATTCGCAACTGCTTTTGGTACAGCATTATTTGGCTTTTTTATAGATGCTGGATTTTCAATTGAAAAAATCGCATTTATTGCAGCAATTGCTATTGCGTGCTCTATAGCCTTGCTTTTCACCATTAGAAAAAAATTAAACCCAGTTTATATCTAATACTGCTTGATTTTTTCACAATCGAGGTGTATCAAACCGTCCATGGCAAGAGTTACAGTAGAAGATTGTATAGATAAAGTAGATAGTCCTTATGAGCTAGTTCTGGTTGCAAAAGAAAGAGCCACACAACTTAATTCGGGATTAGAACCTACTTTAGATAGAGATAATGACAAAAACACTGTTATAGCATTAAGAGAAATCGCTGAAGAGACAATTAAGGTCCCAGATTTGACTGATGCTGCAATTTATAAGTTAAGAAAACATGTTGATCAGGTTGATGATTCATCTGAGGACGAAGATGATATTGGTGATGATTTTGAAAATCTTTACAAAGGAGAAATTTCAAAAAGTGGTGTACCTATCCTTCCATCTAAGAGAGCTAGAAAAATTCCAGAAAAAATTCAAGTATCTAAAGATGACTTGGCAGAGCTACAAAATACAGTTGAACAACCTTCGTCTGAACTCGATGAAGAAACACAAGAAGAAGAATCTGATGTTTCATTAGATGAAATGAATGATCAAGAAGCGACTGTACCAGACGAAACAGAAAACCAAGAATAAATTAACTAAATTCCTTTATTATTTTTTCCCTGTGTTCATCTAAATCAGGAATATTACCCCTAGTATTTTCATCTTTATAGGTAGATATTTTGATAGGGTTCCCTGCAGATTTAAATTCACCAATAATTTTGTGGTATGATTTTACAATCATATTTCTTTCTTGAATTTGAGGATTTTCTACAGCTTGCTTGATATTAAAAATTGGTCCACATGGAATTTTTAATGCTTCCATTTCTTTTACCCATTCATTTGTAGATTTTGAACTTAATTGTTTTTCAAAAATTTCTTTTAGTTGATCCATATTTTCACATCTCAATGAATTAGTATTAAACCTCTCATCATTTGAAGTCTCAGGAATTTTTAATACGTCACATAGTTTTGTAAAAAGTTTATCATTTCCTGCAGCAATAATTATGTAACTATCTTTAGTTTTAAAAGCTTCAAAGGGAGCAATAGATGGATGTCTTGAACCCATTGGTCCTGGAATTTCATTTTTGGAAAGATATCTTGCAATTGCATTTTCTAAAATTGCTATTTGGCAATCTAACATTGAGACATCTATAAAAGCTCCTTTGCCAGTTTTTTGTCTGTCATACAAAGCTGCATTAATTCCAATTGCTGTAAATAGACCTGCAGTGATATCTCCAATAGAGGTTCCAACTCTTGTTGGTTCTGAATGTGGATGGCCTGTTACACTCATCAAGCCACCCATACCTTGGACCACCATGTCATATGCCGGAAGCTCTTTTAAAGGTCCCGTTTGTCCAAAACCAGATGCTGATGCATAAATTAATTTAGGGTACTTTTTACTTACATCTTTCCAACCAAAACCCCACTTTTCTAAAGTGCCAGGTTTAAAATTTTCAACCAAAATATCTGCTTTAGATAAAATTTTATCAAAAATTTTTTTGTCCTCATCATTCTTCAAATTCAAAGCTATACTTTCTTTACCTCTATTTAATGACATAAAGTATGCAGAGTAATCCTTAACAAAAGGTCCAAATTTTCTAGAATCGTCACCTGTCTCAGGGGCTTCAATTTTTATTACTCTCGCACCTAAATCTGAGAGTATCATCGTACAATAAGGTCCTACCAAAACCCTTGTTAAATCAACAACTAGTAAATTTTTTAATGGTCCATCCATAATTAAATATATGACATTTCCTTATATTGACTCTTACTAATAAGTTCAATTTAATATGTTTATTAAATTAATTTAAAGAGGGGAAACATGTTAAAAAAAATAAGTTTTTATTTCACAACATTATTTTTAGCTTTCTCATTAATTGGATCAGCTTATGCTGTTACATTAAAAGCAAGTCATCAGTGGCCTGGTACTCCAAGAGCTGATGGTTCTTTTGATCCAAGACATGAAATGGTTCAAATAATTGCAGATGAAGTTAAAAAAGCAGGTGTTGATTTAGATATCAGAATTTATCCTGCAAAATCACTTTATAAACCAAAAGAGCAATGGAAACCAATGACTACTGGTCAGTTAGATATTTCTGCGTTTCCACTAGCATACGCATCTAAATTTCATCCTGAATTTGATGCAACATTAATGCCAGGAACAGTTAAAAATCACGATCATGCCTTAAGATTTAACAAAGGACCGATGATGACAGAGATCAAGAGAATTATTAATGATGCTGGAGTAGTTGTATTATCTGATGCTTGGCTTGGCGGTGGATTTGCATCAAAATCTAAATGCATAAAAAATCCATCAGATGCAAAAGGACAGGTAATGAGAGCAGCTGGTAAAGCATTTAACCAAATGTTAGAAGCAGCTGGAGCGGGTATTCAAAGTATGCCTTCATCAGAAATTTATACTGGATTACAAACAGGAGTTTTAACTGGTGCAAATACTAGTTCAGGAAGTTTTGTAAGTTACAAAATTTATGAACAAGTAAGTTGTGCAACACCTCCAGGAAAATTTGGATTATGGTTTATGTATGAGCCAATATTGATGTCAAAAATGAGTTTTGATAAATTAAATTCAAAACAACAAAATGCCTTAATGGAAGCAGGTAAAGTTGCCGAGAAATATATGACTGCGCAAGTCGAAAATTTAGATAAAAAATTTGAAGACGCATATAAAGCAGCAGGAGTTAAGTTAGTATATATGGATGCAAACGATCATGCAGCTTGGGTTGAGATTGCAAAACAATCTTCCCACAAAGCATTTGCTGAAAAAGTTCCAGGTGGTGATAAGCTTATGGAAATGGCTTTGGCAGTTAAATAAAAAAAATATATAAAGAACCCCTATTTGAAAATTAAATAGGGGTTTTTTTATGAAAGAAAAATATTTAAAATTTTGTAATTTATCCTCAAAGGCTTGCGGTGCCTTTGCTGTTCTAGCCTTAATCTTATCAATTTTGGTAATTGTTGAGCTTGTTTTTGAAAGATATTTTTTCCAAAGAGCAATCACATGGCAGACAGAATTGGTTACGATGTTGTTGGTTTCTTCAACTTTCATTGGAAGTGCCTATGTTTTAAGTGAAAAAGCTCACGTTAGTATGGAGTGGATTTATGATTTTTTATCAAAAAAAAATATATTAAGACTTAAAATATTTACATCATTAATTAGCTTACTATTTTTTTTAATTTTATTCTATTTTGGATTTTTAATGGTTGAGGAAGCTTTTACCAAAAATTATTCGACTGGAACAGTTTGGGATCCACCTTTATGGATACCTTATTCTTCAATGATGATTGGAGCAGCTTTGATGATACTTCAATATATTGCAGAAATTATTAAACTTTTTGATGAAGAAGGTATCAATTAATGGATCCTTTATTAATAGCAGTAATAGTTGCGGTTTTTACTTTAATAGTTTTGTTTTCAGGAATACCAATCGCGTTTGGTTTAAGTTTTGTCTCGATAGCACTTTTAGTAGCATTTGAAGGGTTTCAAATGTTAGATGTATTTGCGGAAACTTTTTATGCAGGCTTAAATTCTTTTGTTCTGCTTTCAATACCAATGTTTATTTTAATGGGAATGGCAGTAGCAAATTCTCCAGCAGGTAAAGATTTATATACTGGATTAGATAGGTGGCTATGGAGAGTTCCGGGTGGACTAGTAATATCTAATATTGGTGCTTGTTCAGTTTTCGCTGCCCTGAGTGGATCAAGTCCAGCAACTTGTGCTGCAATCGGAACCATGGGAATACCTGAAATGAGAAAAAGAGGATATTCAGATCAAATAGCAACAGGGACAATAGCAGCTGGTGGTACTCTAGGAGTTTTAATTCCACCTAGTATTGTTTTAATTGTTTATGGAATTGCAACAGGAACATCAATAGGAAGATTATTTTTATGTGGATTAATACCTGGATTTATGTTGGCTGGTATGTTTGCAATATGGGCCCTTATACATAGTTATTTTATTGATAAAGATTCAGCAAAGGCTTTAAAAAATAGAACACCTCCTACATTTAAAGAAAAAATTGAGGTGCTACCAAGAATTCTTCCTTTTTTAGCAATCATAGCTGGTGTTTTATATGTGTTGTACGGTGGTGTTGCGACACCCTCAGAAGCATCAGGTGTTGGAGCATTTTTAGTTTTTGTATTGATAGCTGTAGTTTATAAAATTTATCAACCAAAAAAAATATGGAATATAGTTAAAGTTTCAATGAAAGAAAGTGTGATGATAATGTTCATCATCGCAGCATCTTATCTTTTTGCATTCACACTTTCTCAACTTTACGTAACTCAATCATTAGCCCAAAGTATGGTAGAATTAAGTTCAAACAAATGGGTCGTATTTATTCTAATTAATATTTTTCTATTAATAGCAGGTTTCTTTTTACCCCCTGTTGCTGTAATTGTGATGACTTCAGCAATATTGTTACCAGTTATAACTACTTTAGGCTTTGATCCATACTGGTTTGCAATTGTATTTACGATAAATATGGAAATTGGCCTTATTACTCCACCTGTTGGATTAAACCTTTATATAATCAAGGGCATTACACCAGACGTTAGTTTGTCTGAAATATTAAAAGGATCTATACCTTTTATGATAATTATGGCTTTAGCTATATTAATTTTGTGTGTTTTTCCTGAAATTGTTACTTGGCTTCCTGATAAAATAATGGGCAAAAGTTTAGGTTTTTAATATATAAAAAACACCATGTTAAATATAAAAAGAATATTTGAGACTATAGCTGATGCTGGACAAAAGATTTTAGAAAAAAAATCTCTTAAAAGTATCACAAAAAAAAGAGATCTATTAGATCTTTGCGATGACCTATTGTCTACAAAAGGCGCAGCTTTTGGAATTACCCTCGCAAGAGATATATTATTTAGATATCAAAACTTATCTGAAGAAGAAAAAAACAAATTTTTAATTGATGTTAATGAAAAATACAAACCAGACCCATCAAAAATTGATGAAGCCATTAAGAGATATAGTGATAAGCAAGATGATTATTCAATTTTAAATCTATCGAGGGTAACCTCTGGTATTAGAAAAGAACTATTTGTTAGATTAAACATGGCCCCTAACGGAACTTCAGAAATTGTATCTTTAAGAGAAGATTTATTAAAATTAATGAAGGATAAACCCGAGTTAAAAAGCTTAGACTATGATTTAATTGATATATTTAAAAATTGGTTTAACCCAGGATTTTTAAAACTAAGAAAAATAACCTGGGATACAAAAGCTGCAATTTTAGAAAAATTATTAAAATACGAAAAAGTTCATTCGATGAAAGATATGAACGAATTAAAAAGGAGACTTGGAAAAGATAGAAGGTTTTTTGCTTATTTTCATCCTGCTTTAGAGGACGAGCCTATTATATTTGTTGAAATAGCTTTGACCAAAGGATTAAGTCAATCGATACAAGAGTTAACAAGACCTTCGGACGAAAAAATAAAAAACTATGATACAGCTACTTTCTATTCAATCAGTAACTGCCAAGATGGCTTATCAAGGGTAACTTTAGGAAATTTTTTAATTAAAAGAGTTGTTTATGAGCTTCAAGAAGAGCTTCCAGATGTTAAATACTTTGGAACTTTGTCACCAATGGTAGGATTTGCTGATTGGTTTAAAAAAATGGAAAGTGCTCAGGCTGCTGAAATACTAGGAGAGGCAAACAAAAATAGTTTAGATTTTTTAAAGTCTTCTGATTTAAAAATAGGAGACAAAAGAATTGCCGATAACAAGGCACTGATTAGTAAGTTAGCGGTAAATTATTTAACAAAACAGAAAAATGATTTTGGTTTTCCAATAAATGATGTTTGCAGATTTCATTTGAAAAATGGAGCTGATATTGATGATATTGCAGTAAACGCAAATGTTTCTGAAGTTGGTTTCAAAAGGTCTTTTGGTGTAATGGCTAACTATAGATACGAATTAGCTAAAATTGAGAAAAATCATCAAGAATATGTAAACGAAAAGAAAGTAAATATTTCAAATAAAGTTAAAAAATATGTCTGAGATTAATAGGTTGGTGTCAGTTGCACCTATGATGGATTGCACTGATAGACACGAAAGATACTTTTTAAGATTGATAAGTAAAAATGTTCTTCTTTATACAGAAATGGTGGTTTCCGAAGCAATTGATAGAGGAGATAAAGATAAATTATTATCGTTTGATCTAAGAGAAAAACCAGTTGCTTTACAATTAGGTGGCTCTACGCCAAAATTATTAGCAAATGCTGCCAAAATTGGCGAAGATTATGGTTATGATGAAATTAATTTAAACTTAGGCTGTCCAAGTAAAAAAGTCCAAAAAAATAGATTTGGCGCATGTTTAATTAAGGAACCAAATTTAGTGGCTGATTGTTTGTCAGAAATGATTAACTCAACATCTTTGCCAGTTACAGTTAAGACTAGAATTGGATATGACGATGTTGAGGATTACGAACATTTTTTTAATTTCATAAAAACTTTAAAGGAGACTGGGGTTAAAACTTTTATAATTCATGCAAGAAAAGCCATGCTAGGTAAATTTACGCCTAAGCAAAATCTTAATATACCCCCTTTAAAATATGATTATGTGTATAAACTAAAGCAAGATTTCAAAGACCTTGAAATAATTATTAATGGCGGTGTCACTTCAGTTGAAGAAGTAAAAGATCATTTAGATAAAGTGGATGGAGCAATGATTGGAAGATCTGTTTATCATTCTCCTTATCTTTTAGCTGATATTGAAAAAGAGATTTTTAATAATAGCGAAATTAAAGAGCGAGAAGAAATTCTTGAGGAGTTAATTGATTATGTTAAGGCTCAAGTACAAATGGGTACAAGAGTAAATCAAGTTATGAGACATACACTAGGTTTATTCCACGGACAAACGGGTTCAAGCCACTGGAAAAGATATTTAAGTGAAAATATGTGTGTAAGAGATGCGGATGTAAAAAAAATTGATCATATTATGGATAAAGTTAGACTTTCTCCTAAATTACATTCGGCAGGTAGAATTGATTAATACTATTCTTTCTAATCAGTATTATCTTTTAATTTTATTAATGGTAGTAACTGCATTTCCAGTTGGATTTTTTGCAGGTTATTTTGGGATAGGTGGCGGTCTAATATCTGTACCTGTACTTTTTTTTATATTTGAAACATCAAATATTGATAGATCTTATTTAATGCATCTTTCAGTAGGAACCGCCTTTTCTATTACAATTTTTACTGCTTTTGTATCAGTTATGACTCATCAAAAACATAAAGCTGTAGATACAAATATTTTAAAAACTTATGGTCTATTTGTTATATTTGGAGTTTTGCTTGGTACATACATGGCAGCATTGTTAAATACAAAATCTTTAGTTTTATTTTTTGCAGTAGTTGTATATTTTTTTGGTGGATATTTATTACTAGTAAAACAGGAATTAAAAAAAAATAAAAAGTTTAAGTTTCTGCCTAGAGCAACGTTTGGTTTCATTTCTGGCTTTATATCTGCACCTATGGGTATTACAGGAGCTATGATGAATGTTCCAATCCTAAGATATTTTGGATATCCTATAAGTAGAGCAATTGGAAGTTCTGCTGCAATAGGATTTATAATAGCATCTATTGGCTCAATTGGTTTTTTGACATCTGGTTTTTTACTAAATGCAAATCTTCCTTTAAGCATAGGTTTTGTAAATATTCCTGCATTTTTGATTTTTATTCCAATTACATCTTTTATGGCTAGAATTGGAGCAAATATGGTACACACCACCGATAAAAATAAAACTCAAAGAATGTTTGGGGTATTTTTATATGTAATAGGTACTCTCTTTTTAATTAGGTTCTTAGATCTTTAATTAAATCTTTTGATCGTATTCGCCTATTTTACCAGTTTTTTGCAGTAAATCGTCAATAAATTCGAAAATTTTTTTCTTTCTTTCATCAGATGTTGGACTTTCAGTAACGACTACTAGCGAAGGTTTATTAGATGAGGCCCTTATTAAACCCCATGAGCCGTCTTTAAAAGAAAATCTGATACCATTTACTTTAAGTATGTCCTCAATTTCTTGATTATCAATTTGAACACTATTTGTTTTTAAATCCTCAATTTGTTTAATTATTTCTTCAACAACTTGATATTTTTCATTATCTTCACAAAAAGGTGCCATGGTAGGTGATTGATAGGTATTAGGTAATTCACTTTTGATCTCACTCATTTTTTTATGATTATTATTTAATAAATGGCAAACTTGAATAGCTGAATTTATACCATCATCATATCCGTAACCTAAAGGTTTGTTAAAAAAGAAATGACCACTTTTTTCAAAGCCCGCAAGTGCTTTTTCATTATTTACTTTTCTTTTGATATGGGAATGTCCAGTTTTCCAATATAATGTTTCACAAGAGTTATTTTTTAAAACTTCATCTGTTGAATACAACCCAGTTGATTTAACATCTACAACAAATTTAGACCCTTTGTGGTTTGAAGATAAGTTCCTTGCAATCAATAATCCAATTTTATCTGAAAAAATTTCATTACCATCGTTATCTATTACGCCTACACGATCACCATCACCGTCAAATCCAAATCCGATATCAGCATTATTTTCTATGACACATTTGCTTATGGCATGTAGCATTTTTAAATCTTCTGGATTTGGATTGTATTTAGGAAATGTATAATCTAAATTACAATCTAGCTCTATTACTTCACAACCAATGCCTCTTAAAATATCTGGTGCAAATATTCCTGCTGTTCCGTTTCCACACGCAACAACAGCTTTGATTTTTTTGTTAATTTTATTTTTATTTATTAGATCATCTTTATAAATACTTAGAAAATTGCTTACCTTTTTTTCACTGCCATGACCTTCAATAAATTTGTTATTTAAGGTTATATCTTTTAATTCTTTCATTTCTTCTGGAGCATGAGTTAAGCCTTTCTTGATTCCCATCTTGACACCTGTCCAACCATTTTCATTATGACTTGCTGTTACCATTGCAACAGCATCACTTTCTAAATTGAATTGTGCAAAATAAACCATCGGCGATAATGCTAATCCCACATCTTCGACATAACAACCCGTCGAGATAAGTCCTTTTTTCAAAGCTGATTTTATTTCTTCACTATAAGATCTGTAATCATGACCAACTATGATTCTTGGATTGCTTTTATTTGTATGATTAATAATCTGTGTTCCGAAACCTTTTCCCAAATTTGTCACACCTTCTAAATTGATATTATCAGGGTACAACCATCGCGCGTCGTACTCTCTAAAGCCAAAAGGATCAATTTTTATTGAATTTTTCATGTTAATATTTTTATATTTTGTTTATTTTTTTATTGATAATTTTTTCTCAAGTTCTATAAATGTTCTATTGATTTGTTGGTCATATAGTATATTTACCAAACCATCATACAACATCTAGTTGTTTTACTAAATTAAGTATAGTACAAAAAAGGAGCTAAATGAACAAGATTTTATCACAAGCTATTAGGAAAGCTGTCTCTGATTATACACCAAATGTGAATCAAGATCCTAAAGATAAAAGATTAGATTTATTTTCTCTTAATAGTGAAACAGAACTATTTCAAAATTCAAAAGGCATAACAATTAAAATTGATAGAAGCAGAGATGATAATTTAACTGACTTTGGAAAAGCTACTCTTAAGGATAGATATTTAGGAGCCAATGAATCTTTCCAAGATTTATTTGCTAGAGTTGCAAGTCATTATGCTGATGACAATTTACACGCTCAAAGATTATATAACTACATTAGTAATCTTTGGTTCATGCCCGCAACACCAGTGTTATCAAATGGTGGAACTACAAGAGGATTGCCTATTTCATGTTTTCTAAACGAAGCTAGTGACAGTCTTAACGGTATTCTTGATCTGTGGAGTGAGAACGTTTGGCTTGCAGCACGAGGCGGAGGTATTGGAAGTTACTGGGGAAACCTTAGATCAATAGGAGAGAAAATTGGAAGAGTTGGCAAAACTTCAGGGATAATTCCATTTATTAAAGTGATGGACTCTTTAACTATGGCGATTAGCCAAGGTTCATTAAGAAGAGGTTCTGCTGCTTGTTATATTCCTATAGATCATCCAGAAATTGAAGAATTTATTGAGATGAGAAGACCAACTGGGGGAGACCCTAATAGAAAATCATTAAATTTACATCATGGTGTCTTAGTTTCAGACGCGTTCATGAGAGCTGTCGAATTGGACGAGCAATGGGGACTAAAAAGTCCAAAAGATGGAGCTGTTCAAGCAACAGTATCCGCAAGAAATCTTTGGATAAGATTACTTACAGCCAGAATAGAAACAGGAGAGCCATATATTATATTCATCGATACTGTTAACAGACAAATACCACAACATCATAAATTAGCAGGTCTTACTGTTAAAACTTCAAACCTTTGTAGCGAGATTACACTTCCAACAGGAATTGATAAAGATGGAAGAGATAGAACTGCCGTATGTTGTTTGTCATCATTAAATGTAGAAAAGTACGATGAGTGGAAAGATGATGAAAACTTTATACAAGATGTCATGAGATTTTTAGATAATGTTATGACTGATTTCATAGAAAATGCACCTGAACAATTTAGCGATGCCACATATTCAGCAATGAGAGAACGAAGTGTAGGATTGGGTGTAATGGGACTACATTCTTATTACCAAAAAAAGATGATTCCAATAGAATCCGTAATGAGCAAAGCTTGGAATAAAAAGATTTTTGAGCATATTCATAAAAATGTGGATAAGGCATCAAAAGATTTAGCAGAGGAAAGAGGACCATGCCCTGATGCAGCAGATTATGGTGTTGTGGAGAGATTTTCTAATAAAACTGCGATAGCACCTACAGCTTCTATCTCAATAATATGTGGTGGAACATCTCCAGGTGTTGAACCAATTGCTGCAAATAGCTTTACTCACAAAACATTGTCCGGTTCATTTAATGTTCGAAATAAATATTTAAGACAACTATTAGAAAAACACGGAAAAGATACAGATGAAGTTTGGTCAAGTATTACAACTAATCAGGGATCTGTTTCACATTTAGATTTTTTAACTCAAGATGAAAAAGATGTTTTTAAAACAGCTTTTGAGTTAGATCAAAGATGGCTTGTTGATTTGAGTGCAGACAGAACACCTCATATTTCTCAAGCTCAATCTATTAACTTATTTTTACCTGCAGATGTCCACAAAAGAGATTTACATCAAATTCACTTCCAAGCATGGAAGAAAGGATTGAAGAGTCTTTACTACTGTAGGTCTAAATCAATACAACGTGCTGAAAATGTTAATGATGCAAATTCAACCGACATTTCAGCAAATGTTTATAAATCAAAAGAAGAAAATAATAACCAACAAGATTATGAGGAGTGTTTATCGTGTCAGTAGCAGAAAAAATTAACAAAGAAATAATTCAACCAAAAAAAAATAATGGATTGCTCGTAGGAAATCCTGTCTATAAACCTTTCAGATACCCATGGTGTTATGATGCTTGGCTAACCCAACAAAGAATTCACTGGTTGCCAGAGGAAGTGCCTCTTGGTGACGATGTAAGAGATTGGCAAAAAAACTTATCTCAATCAGAAAAAAATTTACTTACTCAAATTTTTAGATTTTTTACACAAGCTGATGTTGAAGTAAGTAATTGTTATATAAGACATTACATGAACGTGTTTAAACCAACAGAAGTGTTAATGATGATGTCATCTTTTGCCTCTATGGAAACTGTTCATATAGCAGCTTATTCACATTTATTAGATACGATAGGGATGCCCGAATCAGAATATTCAGCTTTCATGAAATATAAAGAAATGAAAGACAAATATGATTACATGCAAGGCTTCGACATGAAATCTAATCATGATATAGCCAAAACAATTGCAGTATTTAGTGCTTTTACTGAAGGCTTACAACTTTTTGCAAGTTTCGCAATTTTACTTAATTTCCCAAGACATAATAAAATGAAAGGAATGGGACAGATTGTTACTTGGTCAGTAAGAGATGAAACTTTGCATTGCAACTCAATGATCAGACTTTTTAAAGATTTTATTAAAGAAAATCCTGAAATTTGGACACCTCAATTAAAAAAAGAAATTTATGAAGCTTGCAGAACTATTATTGAACATGAGGACGCATTTATCGATCTAGCATTTGAAATGGGCCCAATGGAAGGATTAACCGCAAAAGAAGTAAAGGATTATATAAGATTTATAGGAAATAGAAGATTAACTCAGTTAGGGTTAGAACCTATTTATGATGTTCAAAAAAATCCACTATCTTGGCTTGATACTATGTTAAATGCAGTTGAACATATGAACTTCTTTGAAGGTAGAGCTACAGAATATTCTAAAGCATCTACAAGAGGATCTTGGACAGAAGCATTTAGTTAATACAAACCACATTTGCGCTAGAAAGTAGCTGAGTAAGCATGAGTGATGATTTTTATTCAAAAAGACGATCAATTATAGCAAGGAAAATGTCACCTTAGCTAATTAAAGAAAGGAATAATAACATGAAAATATTAAAAGAATTAGATGATGCTAAATTAATCATTGTTGATTTGGAAGTAAACTTGGGCAATGAGAAAAGAAGTGCACCTACTTTATGTGCAAAGTATAAGGGAAAAATTATACCACTTAATACAGCTCATGATGGCAGACCAATCCTGATGAGAGAAGAAAATTCTATAGAGTAATTATCGTTGATTTAATTGTAGAACTCTACGGTGCTTACTGCCCTTGTAACTAGCTAATGGTCTAATCAACTTATTAGCAGCATGTTGTTCTATAATATGTGCTGACCAACCAGTAATTCTTGAAATTACAAAAATTGGTGTAAAAAAATCTGTATCAAAACCCATTAAATGATAAGTCGGTCCAGTAGGGTAATCCACGTTTGGATGAATATTTTTTCTATCAATCATTACTTTTTCTACAATGTCATAAATCTTTTCAAACTTTTTGTCTTTTTTAATCTTAGCAACTTTACCAAAATACTCTCTCATTGTAGGAACTCTTGAATCTCCACTTTTATAAACTCTATGTCCAAATCCCATAACAACATCTTTATTATCTAAAGCTTTATTTATCCATTTAAGTGCATTCTCAGGTTTTTTTATTTTATTCATCATATGCATAACTTCTTCGTTAGCACCACCATGAAGAGGGCCTTTTAAACTTGCTATTGCGCCTGTAATTGCACCGTGAATGTCAGATAAACTACTTGTTATTGTTCTTGCAGTGAAAGTGGATACATTAAAACTATGTTCTGCATATAAAATTAGAGATACATCAAATGCTTTTACAATATCTCTATTTGGAACTTTTCCAAAACACATATGAAAAAAGTTTTCTGAGAAAGATAAATTTATTTTGGGCGGAATAATTTTCTTTCCATTCCTTGCTCTGTAAAATGCTGCTAAGGCAACTGGCATCTTTGCAAAAATTCTCATAACTTTTCGCATATTGGCCTTTGGGGAATTATCCTTAGTTTCTTTGTCTTCAAGTCCCATAATACTTACTGCCGTTCTTGCAACATCCATTGGGTGAGCTTTTTTTGGAAACTTTTTAATATCATCTAATAATGTTTTAGATAGTTTTCTCTCTTTTTTTTCTTCATTTTCAAATTTTTTTAATTGTTTTTTGGTTGGAAGTTCACCATTAAGGATTAGATAAGCGACCTCCTCAAATTTACATTTTGCACATAAATCTTGGGCTGCATATCCTCGATATGTCAGAGAATTAATTTCTGGCATTACTTTAGAAACTTCTGTTTCATCAACAACTATACCAAGTAAACCTTTTTTTATTTCATCACTCATTATTCGTGCCCATCAGTATTAAAATTATAAATCTTTTCGTCTAAAGCATTATATTTTTCGTATTCAACTAAATCATATAGCCTTTTCCGCGTTTGCATTTTATCAATAATATTGTTTTGATGTCCATCAGCAAAAATGGCACGTAAACCATCTTCAACATTTTTCATCGCAAGTCTTTGAGTGGAAACAGGATAAATAACTATGTTATATCCTAAGTCTTCAAGTTGTTTATAATTGAGTAATTTTGATTTTCCGAATTCAGTCATATTAGCTAAAAGGTAACAATCAAGAGACTTTCTAACTAATTCAAACTCTTTTTCATCTTTTAAAGCTTCAGGAAATATAATCTCAGCACCAGCATCAACATATGCTTTACATCTATCGATCATGCTGTCTATTCCTTCAACACTTTTTGCATCTGATCTAGCTATAATTTTAAAATTTTTATCTTTTCTAGCGCTTACACATTCTTTTATTTTGGAGACCATTTTTTCCTTAGTTATCAGTTCCTTGTTATCTAAATGACCACATCTTTTTTGTTCAATTTGATCTTCTAAATGAACTGCTGCAACGCCAAATTCTTCAAATGTTTCAATAGTTTCCTTACATGATTTAAATCCAGTATCAATGTCAACAATTGTCGGAAGATTTGTAACACGTGATATTAAGTAAGATCTAGTACTAACATCCTGTAAAGTAGTTAAGCCAATATCAGGAAACCCTAAATCATTTGCCATAACACCACCTGATACATAAACTGCATCGTAGCCAATTTCTTCAATTAATTTAGCTGTTAAAGGATTATAAGCTCCAGGAACTCTAAGAATTTTATTAGATTTTAACTTAGTATCTAAATCTATTCTTTTTTGCGTTAAATCCTTTTCAACAAAATGCATTTAAAATATACCTTTTTTATTATTATTTTTTAAATATTTTTTACTTACCTCAACATTTAATCTAACAAGACTACCTTTTTTTAATTTCCTTAAATTTTGAACAGATTTCAAAAATCTATCACTTTCTTTTTTGGAAATAATATTTTTAGTCAATGTTGTAAATTTTTTAATATAGTCTTTTCTTTTAAAAGGTCTTGCACCGTAAGGATGTGCGTCTGCTATCTCTAATTCTTCAGTTATCTTTTTACCACTATTAAAAGTTACAACAATTCTTGCACCGAATGATTTCTTTTTTGGATTAGGATGATGATATTTTTTTGTCCATTTTTTATCTTCATGAGTTGTTATGGATTTCCATAATTTAATTGTACTTTTTCTATTCGTTCTTGCTTTTGTATAAGATTTTACATGATGCCAATCAGCATCCTCTAAAGCGACAGCAAATATATACATAATTGAGTGATCTAATGTTTCTCTTGAGGCATTTGGATCCATTTTTTGTGGATCATTTGCTCCTGTTCCAATTACAAAATGTGTGTGATGGCTCGTGTAAATATCAATTTTTTTTATACTTCTTAAATCTTGAATTCTCTTATTTAATTTTTTACCAATATCTATAAGTGCTTGAGCCTGGTATTCTGCTGAATATTCTTTTGTATATGTCTCTAGAATAGCTTTTTTAGGCTCATTCTTTCTTGGCAATGGAACATTATATTTTGCATTCTTTCCATCTAGTATTCTTGCAATAACACTGTCTTCTCCCTCGTAAATTGGACTAGGAGCACCTTCGCCTCTCATTGCTCTATCAACAGCCTCTATTGCTAATTTACCTGCGTGAGCTGGTGCGTATGCCTTCCAGCTTGATATTTCTCCTTTTCTAGATTGACGTGTTGAAATAGTAACATGGAGCGCTTGTTGAACTGCTTGATAAATAGTTTCAGTATTTAATCTTAGCATTGAACCAATTCCAGCAGCAACACTTGGTCCTAAATGCGCAATATGATCTATTTTATGTTTATGGAGACAAATTCCTTTAACTAAATTAACTTGAACTTCATAAGCTGTAATAATTCCTCTTAGAAGGTCTTCTCCACTTTTTTGAAGCTTTTCACCAACAGCTAGTATAGGAGGAATGTTATCACCTGGATGGCTATAATCAGCTGCCAAAAAAGTATCATGAAAATCTAATTCTCTAACAGCAGTTCCATTTGCCCACGCTGCCCACTCAGCATCAAATTTCATTTTTGAATTAATACCAAATAATGTTGAGCCTGATTTTCTTATATGACCTTTGGCCATTTCTCTCGCAGATATAACTGGTTTTCTGTTTAATGAGGCAATAGCAACTGATGCATTATCAATTATTCTATTGATAGCCATCTCTATTGAGTTTTTATTTAACTTAGCATTATCACTTGCTATTTCTGCTATTTTCCACGCAAGCTGTTTCTTCTTTGGAAGGTTAATTTTTGACGGGTATACTTTAACAGTGTTTAACAACAAAATAACTCCTAGCTTATGATTTTGTTTTAATAGTTAAAATAAATTAATCAATATTAAAGATATTTAGTTATAATTTTCTCAATACCTACAAAATCTTTAATTAAGTGATTGTGATATATTTCATCTGATTTTTTTTCAGTATATCCGTATTTTAGCAAAATTATTGGAATTTCTGCAGCTTTGGCTGCATTTGCATCTGTTTCACTATCTCCAATCATGATTGTTTTGTTTTTATCACCATCTAAAATTTCAATAGTGGTAGTTAAATGTCTAGGATCAGGTTTGCAATATTCAAAAGTATTGTATCCAGCTACATATTCAAAATATTCATAAATTCCAATTTTTTTTAAAAGATCAACTGCCAAATGCTCAGTTTTGTTAGTGCATACAGCCATAGAAATATTTTCTTTTTTACACCAATTTAGAAATTCCTTTACTCCATTTATTAACTTGCTTTCAAGTAAAATATTTTTTCCGTAGTAAGATAAAAATTCATTTGTCATTTCGTTTTGAATTTTTTCATCAAACCATTTCCATTGTCCATTGGCTTTTGCCATCATTGCTTTTGCACCTTTACCAACGGCATTTTTTAATTCACCTAATTTCTTTGTTGGATAGCCAAATTTTTTCATGACATGATTATGTGCTCTTATTAAATCTGGCGCAGTATCTATTAACGTTCCATCTAAATCAAAAAGAATGGTAAATTTTTGTGTCATTTAAAAGTATTATTAAGAAATATATTGTGAATTAAATAAACTAATACCCAAATATATAAAAATATCAAATGAAACAAAAAAAATTAATTAATATTCAATCAAAATTGAGAAACAAATTTTTAAAAAATGGTGTCAAAATGATTGCTCCAGAGACAGTCTTTTTTTCTAAAAGCACAAAAATAGGAAAAAATGTAACTATTGAACCATACGTAGTTATTGCTGACAACGTGTCAGTAGGAAATAATGTAAGAATTTTATCCTTCTCTCATTTAGAAGGAGTGAAAATTGATAATAATGTAGAAGTTGGACCATATGCAAGACTAAGACCAGGTACAATTCTTAAATCAGGATCTAAGGTTGGAAATTTTGTTGAGGTGAAAAAAAGCATTATAGGTAAAGACTCTAAATTAAATCACCTTTCTTATATAGGTGATTCAAAGTTAGGTAAAAAAGTAAATATTGGTGCAGGTACAATTACATGTAATTATGATGGTATTAAAAAAAGCAAAACATCAATTGGTGATGAGGTATTTGTTGGTTCAAATTCATCGCTAGTTGCCCCAATTAAGCTTGAAAAAAAAAGTACAATTGGCGCAGGATCAGTTATTACTAAAAAAGTTTTAAAAAATTCATTAGCTTTAACAAGAGCAGAGCAAATTGAAATTAAAAATTATAAAAGAAAAAAATAAATGTGTGGAATAATTGGAATAATAAGCTCTAAAGAAGTTTCAAATAGAATAGTTAATTCACTTAAAAAACTTGAATATAGAGGATATGATTCTGCTGGAATAGCCACGCTAGTTGATGGAAATATAAACGAGGTAAAGTGTGAGGGTAGGGTTGATGCTTTAGAAAAAGATATATCAAAATTTAATCTTAAAGGAGTGATTGGCATAGGCCATGTTAGATGGGCTACACACGGTAAGCCCAGTAAAGTTAATGCTCATCCTCATTCATCAGAACAGGTTTCAATTGTTCATAATGGAATTATTGAAAATTCAACAATTTTAAAAAAACTTTTAGAAAAAAAAGGTTATATATTTAAATCACAAACTGATACTGAGGTAATAGCTCATCTAGTTACTGATTACTTAAAAAAAAATTCACTGAAAGATACTATTATCAAAGTTTTGAAAAAACTTCATGGGAGTTTTGCATTGGGTATAATTTTTAAAGATAGAAATGATTTAATGATTGGAGCTAGAAGGGGCTCTCCGTTGGCTGTTGGATATGGTCCAAATGAAAATTATCTTGGTTCAGACTCTTACGCTCTTAAATCTATGACTAACAAAATTAGTTATTTAGATGATGGTGAGTTTTGCATTGTCAAAAGAGATCAAATTGAATTTTTTGAGGGAGATGGAATAAAAATAAATAAAGAAGTTATGAATCTATCTAAAGAAGAACTTAGTTATGACAAAGGAGACTATAAGTATTTTATGGAAAAAGAGATAGATGAACAGCCTTTGACTATCAATAATTGTATTAACGAATATGTAGATAAATTTAATAATCAAATAAATATATATAATTTTCCATGGAAGATAAATTTTTTTAAATCGATTGTACTCATTGGTTGTGGCACAGCCTATCATTCTTGTTTAGTAGCAAAGTATTGGCTTGAACAAAATACAAATCTGGATGTGAGTATCGATATAGCTTCAGAATTTAGATATCGAAAGGTTAGGTTTAAAGAAGATTGCTTGTATGTTTTTGTTTCACAATCTGGTGAAACTGCAGATACATATGCAGCCTTAGAATTATGTAAAAAAAATAAAATGAAAACTTGCGCAGTTGTAAATGTTGTTGAAAGTTCAATTGCAAGAGATGCTGATTTAGTTTTACCTATTTATTGTGGTCAAGAAATTGGTGTTGCATCTACGAAAGCATTCCTTGGACAAATGTTAGTGCTATATATTTTATCTATAAAAATTTCCTTTGATCAAAAATTTATTACAAAGAAAGAATATCAATCTAAAATTAGAAATTTACTATCACTATCTAATTCAGCAAAAAAAACGCTTAAACTAGATCATAAACTTGTAAATATTGGTAAAGTTTTTGCAAATGCTAAAGGATGTATGTTTTTAGGTAGAGGTTATTCTTTTCCCATTGCTCTAGAGGGTGCTTTGAAGTTAAAAGAATTAGCCTATGTTCATGCTGAGGGTTACCCGGCGGGTGAAATGAAGCATGGACCATTAGCTTTGATAGAAGAAGGTATGCCAGTAGTTGTTATAGCGCCTAGAGATGACCATTATAAAAAAACATTGTCAAATATGCAGGAGGTAATTGCAAGAGGGGCAAAGGTTTTACTAATAACAAATAAAAATAAAGATGAAATTGTTTCTGAAAACATTTGGAAACAAATAGAAGTTGATAAATTAAATGATGAATTAATTCCGTTTCTAGTCACTATACCTTTACAAAAGCTCGCTTTTTATTCAGCACTTGAAAAAGGTTATGATATAGATAAACCTAGAAATTTAGCAAAGTCAGTAACAGTTGAATAATTTGTACTTTTACTTATCAAAAATTTTAGCACCATTATTAAATCCAACTAATTTTTTATTTTTAGGACTTATAATTTTATTTATTATTTATTATAAAAATAAAAAAAGAATTATTTTTAAATTATTAACTATCAATCTCTTTTTACTATCAATTATTTCTTTTTTACCTATTGGAAACTTCGGATTAAATTATCTTGAAAAAGATTTTTTAAATAAAGAGAGTTATCAAAATATTGATAACATTGTAGTATTATCAGGTTCTGATTACAGATTGTTAGCTTCAATAAAACTTGGAAATAAATATAAAAATACAGAAATCTATTATGTTGGTGGAAGTGCATATTTAATAAAGAATGATTTAAATGATGAAATAAATAAAGCTAAAAAAATTTATGATGAGTTAAATTTTGATATGACAAGAGTGAATTTTGTTGGTCATTCAAGAAATACAATAGAAAATTTCAAAGAAATTAAAAAATTAAACCTTATTGATTCAAAAACAATTTTAATTACATCTGCTTACCATATGAAGAGATCTACAATTATTGCAAAAGATTTTGGCTTAAAGTTTATACCTTATGTTGCTGACCAGAAAACAAATCGTCAAAGTTCATTTTTAAACATTTATCAAGATTTTAATATAAGTAGAAATTTAGCTAATTTTAACTTATTTTTTAGAGAAATTATTGGTATTATTGTTTTTAAATTATCTAGATAATTTAAATAATTTACTTTTTTAATTCATGTGTATATACACTTCTGGATTGTATTATGAAAAAATGGAAAGTAAATAGTTGGAGAAACTATCCAGTTAAGCATATCCCTCAGTATAAGGATGAACAGGAATTAAATTTAGTTTTAAATAAATTAAAAAATTTCCCTCCCTTAGTATTCGCGGGTGAAACTAGACATCTTAAAGATCAACTTGCAAACGTTGTTGATGGCAAGGCTTTCTTATTGCAAGGTGGAGATTGTGCCGAAAGTTTTGCAGAATTTAACCCAGATAATATTAGAGATTATTTTAAACTAATGCTTCAAATGTCATTAGTATTAACTTATTCAGCATCTTTGCCAGTTGTAAAACTAGGAAGAATTGCTGGTCAGTTTTCAAAACCTAGAAGTGCTCCTACAGAAAAGCAAGGAGAAGTAGAGCTACCAAGTTATTTAGGAGACAATATTAATGGTATGGAATTTACTGAAGCAGCAAGAGTTCCAGATCCAAAAAGATTATTTAGAGCTTACTCTCAATCAGCCTCTACATTAAATTTAATTCGAGCATTTTCTAATGGTGGATTTGCTGATCTAAAAAAAGTCCATCTATGGAATTTAGGTTATATCAAATCAGCTGCACAAGCTAAAAAATTCAAGGAATTAGAAGATAAAATTGCAGATGCTCTAGCTTTTATGGAAGCTTGTGGAATTACATCAGATTTTAACAGAAGGTTATACACTGTTAATTTCTGGACATCGCATGAAGCGTTGCATTTACCATTTGAGGAAACTATGACAAGAATAGACTCTACCACTGGTGAATATCATGATACCTCAGCACATTTTGTATGGATAGGAGACAGAACAAGACAAATTGATGGTGGTCATGTTGAGTTTTGTAGAGGTATTGAAAACCCTATTGGAATTAAATGTGGACCAACTTCTAAACCTGAAGAGATAGCCAAAATTTGTGAGCTGATAAATCCTAAAAATGATAAAGGTAAAATTACATTAATTTCTAGATTCGGACACGATCAAGTAGAAAAATATTTACCAAAACTTATACGAGGAATTAAAAAAGAGGGGCTTAACGTTATCTGGTCATGTGATCCGATGCATGGAAATACGATTAAATCAACTACTGGTTTTAAAACAAGACCTTTTAATAACGTTTTAAATGAAGTTAAAAACGTATTTGGCGTACATCAAAGCGAAGGATCATATGCAGGAGGACTTCATATTGAAATGACTGGTCAAAATGTGACAGAATGTACTGGTGGAGCACAAAAAATATCAGATACAGATTTATCAAGCAGATATCACACTCAATGTGATCCAAGACTTAATGCTAACCAAGCCCTAGAGTTAGCTTTTTTAATTTCAGATGAGATTAAAAAGAATACCTTGTATGCTAAAAACGGTATTAGAGCGGCATCTTAATCATTTAATTTTTTAAATTAATTATTATATTTTAAATATGAAACCTAACCAAAAAGTTACATTTATTAAGGATTGGATTTTGAATTATGTTAATTCGATGCCAAAAAAAGCCAAGTCTCTGGTTATTGGGATTTCAGGCGGAATTGATTCTTCTGTTTCCAGCACCTTAAGTGCAATGACAGGACTTAAAACTATTGTCTTGTCTATGCCAATAAAACAAAAAAGTACACAACATGATTTAAGTTTAAAGCATCAGGAATGGCTAAAACAAAATTTTAAAAATGTCGAAGGTATTACTGTTGAGCTGGACAGTCTTTTTTCTACATTTGAAAATACTTTAAAAGATTTTAATAGTTTGCATGGTATGGCAAACTCTAGAGCTAGATTAAGAATGACAACTCTGTATCAAGTTGCAGCAGCCAATAATGGAATAGTGGTTGGCACTGGAAATAAAGTTGAAGATTTTGGAGTAGGTTTTTACACAAAGTATGGAGATGGTGGAGTTGATATATCTCCAATAGCTGATTGTAATAAAACTGAGGTTTGGGAACTAGGAAAAGAATTAAAAATTTTGCAAGAGATAATTGATGCTCCTCCAACAGATGGTTTATGGGATGACGGAAGAACAGATGAGGGCCAGCTTGGTCTTAGCTATAAAGAACTAGAAGAGGCCATGGAGAATGAAAATTCAAAAAATAGAGAAAAATATATTCAGATAAGAAACGCAAACCTGCATAAAATGGATCCTATTCCAGTTTGTAAGATTCCAAGCTAATCAAATAGATTCACAAATCTATAATTAAAGTATATTCCTTCATTAATGAACAAAGATATTTTTTTAACAAATAGCTATGGTGGAAAAAAAGAAAAGTTTCAGCCAATAGATGACGATAATGTTAAAATGTATGTTTGTGGTCCCACAGTTTATGATGATCCACATGTAGGTAATGCAAGGCCATTAGTTGTATTTGATATTCTTTTTAAAGTTTTAAAATGTAAATACGGTAAAGAAAATGTTACGTATGTCAGGAATATTACAGATATTGATGATAAAATAATTCAATCTGCAAAAAATAAAAAAATTACAATCTCTGAATTAACTCATAAAATAAATTTAAATTTCCAACAAGATTGTAATTATCTTAAATGTGAGGAACCTAACTTTCAACCTAAAGCAACAGAAAATATAAATGAAATGATCAATATGATCAGTACTTTAATTGATAAAGGTTTTGCTTATGAGAGTGAGAAAAATATTTATTTTGAGGTTAAAAAATTTAAGGATTATGGAAAATTATCAAATAAAAAAATAGAAGATTTAATATCAGGGTCCAGAGTAGAAGTATCAAGTAACAAGAAAAATGCTGAAGACTTTGTATTATGGAAACCCTCAAGTGAAGAAGAACCTAGCTGGCCATCACCATGGGGGAAGGGAAGACCAGGTTGGCATTTAGAATGTTCAGTAATGTCCAAAAAATATCTTGGTGATAAGTTTGATATTCACGGGGGAGGCAGAGATTTAATATTTCCACATCACGAAAATGAAATTGCTCAATCATGTTGTGCTAATGATACTGAAGTTTTTTCAAATTATTGGGTACATAATGGATTTATCACCTTGTCAAATGAAAAAATGGCAAAATCACAGGGCAATATTTTAAAGATAAGTGATTTTAAAAATAATGTGAATGGTCAAGCTCTAAGACTAGCTTTAATTAGCGCACAGTATAGACAACCTTTAGATTGGAATGACAAACTTTTGGAGGAAAGTCAAAAAACAATAGATAAATGGTATAAAAGCTATGTAGAACTAGATAAGCCCAAACTTATATCTGATGATGATCTTTATCCTTTATATGATGATTTAAATACGCCAAAATATATAGCCAACCTTCATAAGTTATATGAGAAATCTCAATCAGGTAATTTGGAAGATAAACAAGAATTTGTATCTGCATGTAATTTTGTAGGATTGTTAACGGAGACTAAAGATGAATGGGATAAATTTAAAAAAAATAAATCTGATGTAAGCGATGAGGTAATTGAAACAAAAATTAAAGAACGAAATCAGGCTAGAGATGATAAAAATTACGAATTAGCTGATAAAATTCGAAATGAGCTTTTGGAAAAAGGAGTTCAAATAGAGGATAAAGATGGTAAAACCTCGTGGAAATTTAAATAATGTCGGACAAAATATACATATTTGATACAACTTTACGTGATGGTGCACAAACACAAGGAGTAGATTTTTCTTTAGATGACAAAGAAAAAATCTCCGCAGCATTAGATAATCTTGGTGTCGATTACATAGAAGGTGGATGGCCTGGAGCTAACCCCACAGATACAGAGTTTTTTAACAAACAACATCCTTTTAATCATTCAATATTGACAGCTTTTGGTATGACAAAAAAAACTGATCATAGCGCTGAGAATGATCCAATGATTTCATCTTTAATAAATTCTAAGGCAAATTCAATTTGTTTATTTGGAAAATCTTGGGATTTTCATGTTGATGTTGCTTTAGGTATATCCAAAGATCAAAATTTAATAAATATTAGCGAAAGTGCAAAACATATAATTAATTCTGGAAAAGAATTCATGTTTGATGCGGAGCACTTTTTTGATGGTTATAAATCAAATAAAGAATATGCTTTAAGTTGTATTAAGTCTGCATATGATCAAGGTGCAAGGTGGATTATACTATGTGATACCAATGGCGGCACCTTACCCCACGAAATATCAAAAATAGTTTCAGATGTATCAAAACATATACCAGGTAAAAATTTAGGAATTCATGCACACAATGATACAGAAAATGCAGTTGCAAATTCGTTAGCTGCAATCCAAGCAGGTGTAAGACAGGTGCAGGGAACAATTAATGGTTTAGGTGAAAGATGTGGTAATGCTAATTTAATGTCTCTTATTCCATCATTATATTTAAAACCCGAGTTTTCTAACAATTATGAAATTAATATGAAAGACGAGAATATTAAACATTTAACACAATGCTCTAGACTATTAGATGAAATTTTAAACAGAAAACCCAACAAACATTTGCCTTATGTTGGTGCTGCAGCTTTTTCACATAAAGGTGGAATGCATGTCTCAGCGGTTCAAAAAGATCCAAAAACTTATGAACATATTGATCCAAAAGAAGTTGGTAATGTAAGAAATATAGTTGTCTCAGATCAAGCTGGACAATCAAACATTTTATCAAGATTAGGAACCATTGGAATCGATATCAAAAAAAATGACCCTAAAATTAAAAAACTTCTGGATGAAGTAAAAGGAAGAGAATTTATTGGTTATAGCTATGATGGTGCAGATGCATCATTTGAATTATTAGCAAGAAGAATAGTTGGCGAAATACCTAGATACTTAATTATTAAGGCATACGATGTATCCGTTAAAAAAAATTCTTCTGGAGAAATTATTTCATCCGCCAAAGCAGAGTTAGAAGTAGATGGAGAAACAATTATTTGTGAAGGTGAGGGTAATGGACCAGTAAATGCTCTGGATAATGCAATTAGAAATAATATTAAAAAAATTTCAAAATACTCTGATTATCTTAAAGATTTAAGATTAGTTGATTATAAAGTAAGAATATTAAACACTGGAACAGAGGCTGTAACCAGAGTTTCCATTGAAAGCACAGACTCTAAAGGAAAAAACTGGTTTACAATTGGAGTTTCTCCAAACATTATAGATGCATCTTTTAAAGCATTAGTAGATAGTCTTGATTATAAATTATTCAAAGATAACGCACCAGCAAGTGCTTAATGAATTTTAATAATATATCATTTATTTTACATAAACCTCAGCTATCTGAAAACATAGGATTATGTGCAAGAGGAATGAAAAACTTTGGTTTTAAAAATTTATCATTGATAGAACCAAAGCCAATATTCCCAAATGATAAAATAAAAGCAACTTCAGTTGGAGCTAAAGATATAATAGAAAAAGCAAATATTTATCCTAATTTAGAAAAATCTTTAAACAAAACTGACATACTAATTGCAACATCAGCAAGGTTTAGAAATAAAAATATTAAACATATTTCGTTAAAAGAATTAAAAAAAATTGATTATTCAAAAAAGGTAAGTTTTTTGTTTGGTTCTGAGGCATCAGGTTTAACAAATAATGAAGTGAGTTATGCCGACTATACTTTGCAAATCCCAAGTAATGCTAAATTCAGATCTTTAAATCTTTCACACAGTTTAGTAATTGTAGCTCATACTGTTTCAAACATAATTTCAAAAGAAAATTATGATTTTCAAAAATCAAAAAAAATACAAAAAGCAACTAAGAAAGAGATATCTGTAATGTTAAATTTTTGTTTAACAAACCTAGAAAATAAAAATTTTTTTAGACAAAAAGCGAAAAAACCCATAATGCTTGAAAATTTAAGAAGTATTTTTTATAAAATGGAACTTTCTCAAAAAGAAACACGCATTTTATCAAGTGTATTTGCTGGTTTGATTAAAAAACCTTGATTGACAAAAATATTTTGATGTCTATAAACCCAATAACTTTAATATGACAAAACGATTAAACTCAAAACATAAAGTCGATAGAAGACTTAAAGTAAATTTATGGGGTAGACCTAAAAGTCCATTTAATTCTAGAGCATATCCCCCAGGTCAGCATGGACAAACAAAATCATCAAAACCTTCTGATTACGGAATTCAGCTACAGGCAAAACAAAAATTAAAGTGTTACTATGGCAACATGAACGAAAGACAGTTTAGAAATATGTATAAAAGAGCCATTATGAAAAAAGGTGATACTGCTGAAAATTTAATTGGATTACTAGAAAGAAGACTTGATGCTGTAATCTATAGATCAAAATTATCAAATACTATTTTTTCATCAAGACAATTAATTAATCATGGACATGTAAGAGTAAATGGAAAAAAAGTTAATATATCAAGCTATCAAGTAAAAGAAGAAGATAGTATTGAAATAAGAGATAAATCAAAACAGTTAGCTTTAATTGATATAGCACTCGCGAACAAAGAAAGAGAAGTCCCAGAATATTTACAATTAGATGAAAAAAATAAAAAAGTTAAATTTGTTAGAATTCCAAAATTTGAAGAAGTTCCTTATCCAGTAGTTATGGAACCTAATTTAGTAATTGAATATTATTCAAGATAATTTTTCTGATCAAAAGAACATCAAAAACCTACATAGAAAAAACCCTCTCAGAAAATCCAGACTGGAAAATTTTGGATATTGGTTGTGGATATGGTGCTAATAAATATGCAACAACAGTCAGTGATATACTTGATTTATCAAATCACTACAAAGATAAGTCATTTGTAAAGATTACTGAAAAGAAATTGCCATTTAAAGATAAGGAGTTTGACTTTGTTGTTGCCTCCCATGTAGTTGAACATGTTGAGGATGTTTCTTATTTTTTAAATGAATTATCTAGAATAGGAAAAAAAGGATACATTGAAGTACCCACAAGACTTGAAGATAATTTGGTTTTTGAAAATAAAAAAGCTCATATTTGGCACTTAGTATTTGATGATGTTAATAGTCAAATTAATATCTCAAAAAAACAACAATATTTTGAACCAGTTTTAACTGTAGGAACAATAAAAAAATTAAATGAATATTTTCGTGAAAGTTTAGTAATCGAATTAAGTTGGGAAGATAGTATTAAATTTAAAATGGTTGAAGATAATTCTAAAACACCAGTTAAAATATCAATTTTAAACTTGCTAAAAAAGTATTTCTCAAAAAAAATTAGGTTGTTAATTAAATAAGATTAGTTTTTCTTTTTAAATTCAATTCCATTATCTTCAAAAAGTTTGGCTAGTTCACCACTTTCGTACATTTCCTTAACTATATCACAACCACCTATGAACTCATTCTTAACATATAATTGAGGAATTGTTGGCCAATCACTGAAAACTTTAATACCTTCTCTTAGGTTTTGATCTGCTAAAACATTTACACCTTTGAAATTAACTTCAAGCATTTTTAAAATGTTTGTAACTGCCATAGAAAACCCACACTGAGGAGCATCAGGTGTCCCTTTCATAAACAAACATACTTCGTTGCTTTTAATTTCATTGTTGATTAATTCGTTAATTTTATTGTCCATTTAATTCTCCTTTGTTGTAACAGCTAGAGCATGCAACTCATTCCCCATTTTACCCTTAAGAGAATTATATACCATTTTGTGTTGCTGAATTTTACTTTTTCCTACAAATTGCGACGAAATTACTGTCGCTGAATAATGATTGCCATCACCTGCAAGATCTTGAATTTCTATTTTCGCATCAGGGAGTGCTTCTTTTATTAAGCTTTCTATCTCTTTTAAATCCATTGCCATTAGTTAACCATATATTCCTTTAGCCATTTTTTATAGCCTTCTTTAATATCGTCAATTGGTATTTTTAGGTCATTTCCATAAGTAATCTGATCACTTTCTACTATACCCAATTTATCAAAATGGATTGAGTCATCTTTAAGTATTTTTTCAATATTTACTAAATTTTCAGGTTTTATTTCTATTATATACCTTCCTTGGTCCTCTCCAAAAAAATATTTATATTTATTAATCAATCCTTCAATTGGAAATAATTTTACACCTTTATTTCCTTTTATACTCATTTTTGCCACTGCAGTTAAAATTCCTCCCAGGGAAACGTCATGACAAGTCTCAATTAAATTATTATTTTTTAAATTTAAAATAATCATTCCATTTTGCTTTTCATTGAATAAATTTATTTCTGGAGGAGGTCCATCATGATTAGACAAAATATTTTTTGCAAATATCGATTGGTCTAAATGGCCCTCTGTCTTACCGATTACTAATAGATAGTTTCCATTATTTTTTAGTTCCATTGTAACCATCTGTTTATAGTCAGATAATAGACCAATACCTCCAATAGATGGAGTGGGTTTAATTCCTTTATCTTTTGTTTCATTATAGAAAGAGACATTTCCTGAAACCACAGGGTAATTTAAATATTTAGAAGCTTCCGTAATTCCGTCTACACATTCGACAAATTCTCCCATATTTTTCTCTTTTTCTGGGTTTCCAAAATTAAGGCAATTTGTAATTGCTATTGGTTTAGCTCCAACAGAAATCATATTTCTCCAACTTTCACAAACTACTTGTTTACCACCTGTTAATGGATGAGCATGACAATAATTTGCCGATGAGTCCACGGCTGCAGCTATAGCTTTATTGGTTCCATGTACTCTTACAACACCTGCATTACCGCCTGGTTTTTGTATAGTATCACCCATTACCGTATGATCATATTGTTTCCATATCCATTCTTTATCTGCAATGTTTGGGTCAGTTAAGATTTTATTTAGACAATCACTTAATTTTAAAGATTTAAAATCATCTTTTGAAAAATTGTTTTCTTTAGGCAATTTAGCTTTTATCCATTTACGATCATACATAGGAGCATTTTCAGCTAAAAAATCTATTGGAATTTCAGCAACTTTTTTATTTTCAAAAAATAATTCTATATTTTTACTACTGGTTGTCTTCCCAATAATTGCAAAATCTAAGTTCCACTTATCAAATATTTTTTTTGCTTCATCTTCTTTCCCAGCCTCTAATACAATTAACATTCTCTCTTGGCTCTCTGAAAGCATTATTTCATAAGGTGTCATATTTTCTTCTCTACAAGGTACTTTTGTCAAATCTATTTCAACACCCAAATCACCTTTTGATGCCATTTCAATACTTGATGAAGTTAGTCCAGCTGCGCCCATGTCCTGAATTGATATGATTGATTTACCTGCCATTAATTCTAAACAAGCCTCTAAAAGCAGTTTTTCTGTAAAAGGATCACCTACTTGAACAGTTGGTTTTTTTTCCTCTATTTTATCATCAAAAATTGCTGACGCCATACTTGCTCCATGAATTCCATCTCTTCCTGTTTTTGAACCAACATAAATGACAGGTTTATTAATTCCAGCTGCTTTAGAGTAAAATATTTTGTTTTTATTTACTAAACCTAATGTCATTGCATTTACTAAAATATTTCCATTATAAGACTCATCAAAGCATGTTTGGCCAGCTATAGTTGGAACGCCAATACAATTACCATATCCACCAATACCTTTAACAACCCCTCTTAATAGATTTCTTGTTTTTTCATGATCAATTGAGCCAAAGTGAATTGAGTTTAAATTAGCAATTGGCCTTGCTCCCATAGTAAATACATCTCGCATAATACCACCAACACCTGTGGCTGCACCTTGATAGGGTTCAATGAATGAAGGATGATTATGGCTTTCTATCTTAAATACAATTGCATCATCATCTTCAATGTCAACAACACCAGCATTTTCACCTGGACCTTGAATAACTTGATCACCTTTAGTATGTAATTTTTTAAGATGTTTTCTGGATGATTTATAAGAACAATGTTCATTCCACATTGCTGAAAAAATACCTAGTTCTGTTATATTTGGAGTTCTCTTTAAAAGATCACAGATTTTTTTGTATTCATCTTTCTTCAATCCATGATCGATGGCTATTTGTTCATTAACTTCATTCATTACAGGCTACCTACTAAATTTTCAAAAAATAGTGATCCATCTTCACCTGATAAAAATGGATCAATCATTCTTTCAGGATGAGGCATCATTCCCAAAATATTTTTATCTTTGTTGAATATTCCGGCTATATTCTTAATAGCCCCATTAGGATTATTATATTCGTCATCATTTCCCTTTTCGTCACAATAGGTAACCGCTATTTGTCCATTATCTTCTATTAATTTTAATTCATCATTAGAGCAAAAGTAATTTCCTTCGTTATGAGCAATATGAAGTTCCAAAACTTCTTTATTAATTCTATTAAAAAATTTATTTTCTTTATTTTTAATTTTCACAAAAACATTTGTACATATAAAATTTAAGTATTTATTTTGTTGAAGTATTCCTGGCAATAAACCAGTTTCGGTTAATATTTGAAAACCATTACAGATACCAAGCACCAATCCTCCAGAATTTGCAAAATTGATTACAGATTTAATAATTCTTGATTTGCCGGCAATACTTCCACATCTAAGGTAATCGCCGTAAGAAAAACCACCTGGCAATACAATCATGTCACTTTTAGGAATTTCAGCATCGTTGTGCCAAACCATTTGATTTTTAAAACCAAATTTCTTAAGAGCTACATCCATGTCTCTATCACAATTTGAACCAGGGAATATAATTACAGATGATTTCATTAAGTAGTTACAAGATTTTAAAATCCTCAATAACTAGGTTTGCTAAAAGTTTTTTACACATTTCTTCTACTTGTGACTTAGCTTTACTTTCATCACTCTCATTTACTTCAATATCAAAATATTTACCTTGTCTAACTTCTGAAACATTATCAAAAGTCATTCCATTTAGAGTTTGTTGAATTGCTTTACCTTGTGGATCTAGCACTCCATTTTTTAAAGTGACAATTACTTTTACTTTCATTTTTTCTTAATTTTTACTGCTTTAGGTTTAGGATAAGTTAATGGTCTTATATTTGATTGTTCGTGTAATATATTAAGCCTAATTGCAACTTCTTGGTATGCTTCAACTAAGTTTCCAAGGTTATTTCTAAATCTATCTTTGTCTAGTTTTTTATCTGTTCTCATGTCCCAAAGTCTGCACGTATCTGGACTAATTTCATCAGCTAGAATAATTTCTCTTTTACCATCTGCTTCAAATCTTCCAAATTCAACTTTAAAATCTACTAATTTAATTCCAACACCTCTAAACATGCCTTGAAGAAAATCATTTATTCTTCTTACTTCTTCGTAAATAAAGTCTAATTCAAACACATCCATCCATTTAAAGGCTAAAATATGTTCTCTACTTACTAATGGATCTCCTAAATCATCTTTCTTTAAGCAATATTCAACTAATGGATAATCCAATATCGTCCCATCTTCTATTCCTAATCTTTTTGTTAAAGAACCTGTAGCAATATTCCTTACAATAAATTCAATTGGAATAATTTCAACCAACTTTACAAGTTGTTCTCTCATGTTAAGTCTTTTTACTAAATGATTTTTTATTCCAATATTGCTTAACTGAGTAAGAATATGTTCTGAAATTCTATTGTTTAAAATTCCTTTTCCTTCAATAACATCTTTTTTTTGATTATTGAATGCAGTAGCGTCGTCTTTGAAGTGTTGAATAACTAAATTTTTGTCGCTGGTAGCATAAATTATTTTTGCTTTACCTTCGTATAATTTTTTGCCTTTTTTCATTATTTAAATACCCTATTAAAAATTAAATTAACGTTCTTAAAGTGTGAAGAATAATCAAAAATTTTTTTCATTTTTTTGTTTGATATTCTAGATGTAATGTTTCTGTCAGACATCACAACATCTAAAAGATTGAGATTATCTGCTATGCATTTTTTGGCATGTGCTTGAACTAATCTATACGATTTTTCTCTAGTTAAACCTGATTTAGTTAATTCTAACATCAACTCTTGGGAGAAAATGGTGCCTTTAGTAATATTAAGGTTATTAAGCATTTTTTTTGGATAGATAATCATCTTATCTAATAAGTTTGCTAACCTTACTAAAGCAAAATCTAATGTTATGTTTGCATCTGGCCCAATGTTTCTTTCAACGCTTGAATGAGAGATGTCTCTTTCATGCCAAAGAGCAATATTTTCTAGTGCTGGAATAGTATGACTTCTAACCATTCTTGCTAGTCCAGTTAAGTTTTCACTTAATATTGGATTTTTTTTATGAGGCATTGCACTTGAGCCTTTTTGTTTTTTTGAAAAAAATTCTTGTAACTCATAAACTTCAGTTCTTTGTAAATGTCTAATTTCAGTTGAAACTCTCTCAATTGATCCAGCAATTATTCCTAAAACTGAAAAATAGTATGCATGTCTATCTCTTGGAATAACCTGTGTAGATATTGGCTCAACTTTTAATCCTAATTTTTTAGCAACATGCTTTTCTACTTTTGGATTGATATTTGCAAATGTACCAACAGCACCAGATATTGCACAAGTTGAAATTTCATCTATTGCACTAATTAGTCTTTTTCTATTTCTTTTAAATTCCTCATAATATGAAGCTAATTTAAGTCCAAATGTTATAGGTTCGGCATGAATACCATGACTTCTGCCCATACATGGTGTAAATTTATATTTTTTAGCTTTTGATTTTAAAACTTTTAATATTTGATCAATATCTTTTACTAAAATTTTACCAGACTGGACTAATTGAATATTAAAACTTGTATCTACTACATCTGATGAGGTCATTCCTTGGTGTAAATATCTTGCTTTAATACCTACTTTTTCAGTAACTGATGTGAGAAATGCTATAACATCATGTTTAACTTTAGCTTCAATGTTATGAATTCTTTTAACATTAATCTTAGCTTTTTTTCTAACTGCACTTACAACCCCTTTTGGGATAGTTCCTAATTTTTCCATACCTTCAGCTGCAGCAATCTCTACATCTAACCAGATTTTATATTTATTATATTCCGACCAGATATCTGTAAGTTCTTTTCTAGAGTATCGTGTTATCATTAATTATATGGAGGCCTCTTATAACCTTTAACAGATTCTGTGAAAATTTCATAAGAGTCTTCTGTAATTCCTATTGTATGCTCAAATTGTGCAGATAAAGACTTATCCTTTGTAACAGCTGTCCACCCATCATTAAGTACTTTTACGTCTAACTTTCCAACATTGATCATAGGCTCAATTGTAAAGGTCATACCAGGTATTAACTCGTAACCTGTATTTTTCTTACCATAATGAAGGATATTAGGCTGCTCATGAAAAGTATTGCTAATACCATGACCACAAAAATCTCTCACCACAGAAAAACCTCTTTCTTCAACAAAGGATTGAATTTCAAATCCAATATCTCCCAATTTTACTCCTGGTTTTAGAATTTCAATTCCTTTCATCATTGACTCGTAAGTTGTGTCTATTAAGTTTTTAGCTTTTACCGGTATATCTCCAATAGTAAACATTCTGCTGGTGTCACCGTAGTACTCATTAACTATGGCTGTTACATCAATATTAACTGCATCGCCCTCACTTAAAACTCTATCAGAGGGAATGCCATGGCAAACGACATGGTTTAAAGATGTGCATAAAGATTTTTTAAAACCTCTGTAATATAGTGGAGCAGAGTGGCCACCATTATCTCTTATAAACTCATAACCCAATTGATCAATTTTATCTGTTGTAACACCTTCCTTAACTTCTTCTGTCAGCATGTCTAAAGTTCTAGACGCAAGCTTCCCAGCAATTCTCATTTTTTCAAATTTTTCAGAATAATTACTCATCTATAATTTTTATTTTTTTTTCAATTTTAATTTCCTTAGAATTCAAACTGCATCTGTAAGCAAGAAAGCTTACACCAGATTTTTTAGCATCTAAATATTCTTTATAATAAGTAGAGTCTATATCTTTTGCTATTCTAAAATTATTTATACCCTGAATTTGAGTTAAAAATAAGACATAAGGCTTATATCTCTTTTTAATTGATTCCTTTAACTTTTGGAGGTGTTTTGTGCCTCTAGAGGTTACTGCATCAGGAAATTCTGCAATATCATCTTCTCTCATTAACGTAGTATTCTTTACTTCTAATATTTTTTTATCACATAAAAAATCAAATCTAGTATCATCTGAATACTTAAATTCAGCTCTTATATTTTTAATTGTACTAAATTCTTTTATTAATTTATTTTCTAAAGCATGCTCAACAATTCTATTTGCTCTATGAGTATTTACTCCTATTATTCTTTTTTTTACTTTTATCATCTCAAGTGTAAATTTTAATTTACGCTTAGGATCATTGTGCTCACTTATCCAAGCCTCATTTCCTTGATCTAATAAACCCATCATAGAGCCCGTATTTGGGCAGTGCGCTACAACAGTTTTATTATTTACTTCTATATCTGCGAAAAATCTCTTATATCTCCGTTGTAATTTGCCTTTTAATAAAGTGTTGGTAAATTTCATAGAATTTTATTTATATTTAGAAATGACTAATAAAAAAGAAATATCTGCAGCAATTATCATTATAGGTAACGAGGTATTATCAGGCAGAACAAAAGATTTGAATACAAGTATATTGGCTACTTGGCTTAATTCACTAGGAATTTCTGTTGGAGAGGTAAGAGTAATTCCTGATGAGGAACAAACCATAATAGATACTGTTCACGAGTTGAGAGTTAAATACAACTATGTGTTTACTACAGGAGGTATTGGTCCTACCCATGATGACATAACTGCAGAATCAATATCAAAAGCATTTAAAATTGAATATGGATTCCACAAAGAAGCATTTGCAATTCTAGAAAAATATTACGAACCAGGTAACTTTAATGATGGTAGACAAAAAATGGCAAAGATGCCAGTTACAGCTAATTTAATTTTAAACCCAACTAGTGGTGCTCCAGGATTTTATGTAGAAAATGTTTTTTCTCTTCCAGGCGTTCCATCGATATTAAAAGCAATGATTGGTGGACTTGGCAATGTATTAGTAGGTGGCGATCCAATTCTTAGTAAGACAATAAATTTGATGACCTATGAGAGTGAAATAGCAAGCTCATTAACAAATGTTCAAGATAATAACAAAGATGTAGAAATTGGTAGTTATCCTTTTTTTAGACAAGGTAAATTAGGCGTATCAATTGTAATAAGATCAAAAGATCAAGATAAAATAAACCTATGTAACTCACTAATCCTTGAATTTGTAAAAGCAAAAAATATTAAAATAGTTGAACTAGAGTAATGTTGTATTTTGCTTACGGAAGTAATCTTAATCTTTTTCAAATGAAGCGAAGATGTAAAGACTCTGTATTTTTAAAAAAATATGAACTAAAGGGCTACAGATTAAACTTTAGAAGCAAATATAGAGCTGCTGATATAGAAAAGAGCAAAAATTCTTTAGTTCCTGGTGCTTTATTTGAAATATCAAAAAGCGATGAAAAAAAACTAGATATTTATGAAGATTATCCAATTCTTTATAAAAAACTTTATTTTACCTATTACAATAAGACAGTGATGACTTACATTATGGTTAATAAAACTGAATTTAGATATCCAACTGAAAGATACTTAAATGTAGTAAAGCGAGGATACAAAGATTGTAAACTCAATATGAAATATTTAAAAATTGCCTTACAGCCAGTTAAGTAATGTTCACAAAAAAACAATTATTAACAAAGGGTTTATTATCTGTAGCACCCCACATGTTTTCAGTGATACCTTTTGGAATTGTTTGTGGTGCAATTGGCATTGAGCTCGGTTTTAGCCCTGTATTAGTTTACGCAATGTCTATCATTATTTTTGGTGGTGCGTCTCAAATAGTATTCTTACAATTGCTTTCTGGGGGAGCTTCTGCGTTAATAGCTGTCACATCAGTTGGTGTAATTAATTCTAGACACTTATTATATGGAGCAGTTTTGTCTGAATATTTAGAAAAACTCTCTTTTATTAAAAAGTTATTGATATCATATTTAGTAGTAGACCAGGGGTTTGCCGAATCGAACAAGTTCTTTCAAAAAAATAAAAATGAACCATATCTTCATTATCATCTGCTAGGTTCAGGAGGTACTCTTTGGATTTGTTGGCAGTTAGCAACATTATCTGGAATAATTCTTGGTTCATTTGTACCAGAGGAACTTGGATTGAAATTTGCAGTTCCTCTAACTTTTATTGCAATTGTTGTCCAAGATTTGAAAAAATTAGACCACGTAATTGTAATGATTACCTGCGGTTTAAGTTCTTTACTATTTTTTGATGCGCCTTTTAAATCATATATAATTATTTCACCAATTATTGCATTGTTTGTTGCTGCATTAGTTTTGAGGTTAAAAAAATGACCTGGTTTTCAATTATAATAGCAGGAATAATTACTTACTTTACAAGAATGACTATGGTTGCTTTAGTAGATAGAGATTTATTAGGAGAAAGAATTAAAGCAGTACTAGCATATGTTCCATCTGCTGTATTTCCAGCAATAATATTTCCAGGAATATTTATTAATGATTATGGAACATTTATAGAAATAAATGATCCAAAAATATTTGGAGCAATAATTGCCATATTGGTTGGTTATTTTTCAAGAAATGTAATTGCCACAATATTATCCGGACTATTTTCATATTGGATTATCATATTTTTATTATAAAATTTACTTATGAGTATCACTACATTTGAAAAAAACTTTTATAAAAAGAATGGCTACTTAGTTAAAGATCAACTTATTTCTAGAAAAGACATCGATAAATTAAATGTTCTTATTAAAAAGATTGTTACAAAAGAAAAGAAGAGCAGAAGGAAAGTTAAAGACCAAGGAGGCACACAAAGTTATGATAATTACCACTTTGTATTCAATAGCAACTCTACAAAAAATAAAGAAATATTAAGATTAAATAACCCTCAAAATAATAATAAGCTATTTTATGATTTATCAAGGAATAAAAAAATAATTAATATTGTTAAAAAACTTATTGGTGGGACAGTAAGATTTCACCTAGGAAAATTAAATTTTAAATTACCAAATAAGAAAAAGGGGAGTTTAGTCGAGTGGCATCAGGACTTTGCTTTTTATCCACACAC
>CABYOT010000005.1 GCA_902520695.1 uncultured Pelagibacteraceae bacterium | reverse complement strand
AAATCTTCAATCATCTAATATCTTCTTTCTGGGAGGAGGTATTTATGAGAGAGTAGATACTTTATTAATAAAAATTTTGAATTAAACTCTTTAGAAGCATTATTATGTCTTTAACTTACTCAAAAAAAATAAATCAATACATCCTTATTTACTTGATGTTTATACTTATATCTTCAATCTTCTTTATAAATAAAACCTACCTTTTAGAAGTTAATAACAGTATGTCAGAGTGGGTTATAAATTATGAAGGTGGATTTGGAAGAAGAGGTTTACTTGGACAACTATTTTTAATTATTAGCTCATCTACTGGAATTTTTTTAAAAAAAATTATATTATTTTTTATATTTTTTATTTTTATTTTCTATTATTTTTTAATTTATTTATTTTTTAAAAATTTAAATTTTAATAATTTTTACGTATTTATTTTTTTTTCACCAATTTTTTTGATATTTCCTATTGCGGAATTAGAAGCTTTAGCCAGAAAAGATATGCTTATACCTCTTTTTTTTTTGGTATTTTGTTTTTTATATACTAAATTTGATTTTAAGACATTATCATTCATTCTATTAATTTCTTTTACACCATTACTATTAATACACGAGGTTTCAATTTTCTACTTACCTTATTTCTACATGTTAATTTTTTTTAAATTGAAGACATTAAAAATTTCTTACGTTTTATTAACTCTAACTATGAGTGTATTTTTTTTATACATAATATATTTATTGTCTAATTCAATCCATTCGTTAGATAACATCAATCACATGTGTGAAATCTTAAAGAATAATTATGATACAAAATGTGGATTAGGTGCATCTGTTCTTAATAGATCTTTATCTGATAATATATCTGAATTATTTAATTTAAAATTAGTTGATGTTTTTAGAGGAATTTGGATTTTTTTTTTAGGCTCACTTTTTTTAATAATTTCAATAATTAATTCTGAATATAACAATAGCAGTGTTAGTTTTATTTTTTCTAAAATAAATTTTCAAACAACATTAATAATATCTTTTATTCCAACCTTAATACCTTTTTTTATAGCAGTAGATTGGGGTAGATGGTTTAATCTTAGTTATACTATGTTAGTACTTTTATATTTTTTTTGTATTAAAAATAAATTAATTAATTTTAAAAATACATACCTAATTACTTTAGTAAATCAATTTTTAAAAAATAAAATATTTTTTATCACATTATTATTTTTATTTTGTTTTAGCTGGAATCCGAAGGCAGTGTATCACGAGGATATAGGATCTTTTCCAATTTATAGAATTTTAAACAAAATTATAACCCATTAAGATAAATTTTTTTTTTATAAAAATTTAATTTTAAGCAACCCTTTTATATTTCTTAAAATTATTCCAGGTAAGTGTTTTAATTTGTAACTAGCTTCTCCACTTTCTCTAGAAAAGTGTTCAATAGGTGTTTCAAAAATTTTAAATTTTTGTTTTTTACAAACTCCAACGAATCCCCACCAAAATCCTTCTTTCATATATCCTAATTTCTTTTTGTCTAATTTTTTAAATGTTTTTTTTTGGCCAATTACAAATGGACAGCTTGGATCTTTTAATTTTGGGTTAAATAAAAAAGTGTGAAAAATTTTAAAAATTTTACTGTATAAAATTCTATTTAAAGGGTCTTTTCTTGGGTTTCTATATCCTATAAGAAACTCATCTTCGAAAGGTAAAATTTTTAAACTTTCTATTAATGATTTAACTCCTATTTGATTATCACTATCAGTGCATAAAATATAATTTTTACTTGAGGAATAAATACCATCAATAACCGCTTTACTGTAGCCCCTTTTTTCTTTTTGACTTAGATTAATAATTGGAAAATTAGTCTCCAATTCTGAAATTAAATTTTTTGTTCCATCTGTACTCCCATCTTCAACAATAACAAATTCGTGATCAATTTTTTTTTTGTTAAGTTGGCAATTCCAATCGAGTATCAATTTTTTTAAATTTTCTATCTCGTTATGTACAGGTAAAACAATTGATATATTTTTCATAATTTACTATTGAGAGTTGAATTATTTTTGTCATTATTCAATAAAAATATTTACTTAAATTGCAAATATCAAATTTATATGTATTAGATTTATTGATCATAATGAAATTAACAAAAGTACAAAACCAGGAAATAAAAGACCAACAATCTCAACAAAATACTACAAAGAGGGTCATATCGCCTGAGTTAGAAAAAATTTTATATGAAGCTATACCAGCCTTAGATCATGGTTTCATTAGGGTAATTGATTATATGGGAGATGATAGTTCAATTGTGCAATCTGCAAGAGTTTCATATGGAAAGGGAACTAAAAAAGTTTCTTCAGATAGTGGACTGATTAAGTATCTCATGCGTCATTGGCATAGTACACCATTTGAAATGTGTGAAATTAAATATCATGTAAAATTGCCAATTTTTATTGCAAGACAATGGATCAGGCATAGAACAGCTAATGTCAACGAATACTCAGCAAGATATTCAATCTTAGATAAAGAATTTTATTTGCCAAATCAAAAAAATTTAGCAGCTCAATCAATTGCAAATAGACAGGGACGAGGTGATGTGATTCAGGGAGATCAAGCAAAAGAGGTTTTGGAACTTTTAAAAAATGATGCAGAGAGAACATATAGCAATTATGAAACAATGCTTAATCAAAAATTTGATGGATCTACTATTGATAAAAATAAAAGAGGATTGGCAAGAGAATTAGCTAGAATGAATTTAACATTGAATACCTATACACAGTGGTATTGGAAAACTGACTTGCTAAACCTCATGAATTTTTTAAGATTGCGTGCTGACCATCATGCTCAATATGAAATAAGAGTTTATGCTGATATAATGTTGGATACTTTAAAGAGATGGGTTCCAATTACTTATGATGCCTTTATGGATTATAGAGTTGGAGGAACTGAGGTATCAGCAAAAGGAAAAATAGTACTAAAAAAAATCATCAACGGGGAAAATGTCTTAATGGAGGACTCAGGTCTTTCAAAGAGAGAATGGAATGAATTAATGGAGGCATTTAATTTAAAAAATAAAATAATATAACTTTTATATATACGTCTTTTGATTACAAAATTTTTAAAAATCATCAAGTATAACTTAATAATATTATTTTGTTTGTTAGGTTTTATATCTCTAATTTTTTATTTATTAAATTTAATTTTTTCTGGTCAGCCAAGATATTGGGAAATTGTACACAATAGAAAACACGAAAATCTATATACTGAAAGAGAAAAAATTATTCAAATTAAAAAAAATAAATATCAGAAATCAGAGTATTTAAGTATCTTTGATGCCAAATACAAAGAATTAAATTATTCAGGTTTTATTGTAAAAGATGAATGTGGTTCACGTGAGAATGGTTATGAAAATTTAATTTATCAATCTGATAAAAATGGTTTTAGAGAAAACATTGATTATAGATATATTTATTCTAATTATATTTTAATTGGCGACTCTTTTGTTCAATCAATATGTGAAAATAAACCAAATGATTTGAAAACCAATTTATTAAATAAATCTGATTTCTCTTTTTTAAACTTGGGTATGAAAGGAACTAATTATAAACAGCAATTTTTAATATTAGATCACTATACAAAAAATTCTAATTTTGATGGAGTAATTTGGTTTTTCTACGAGGGAAATGATTATGAGAATCATTTAAATCAAAAAACAATCGAACACTACATTATTCAAAGAAATTCGAACGATAAAAATTTAAAATATGAATTAAATATAGACCATGACATATCAATTAGTTTTAGATTTAAAGTTTGGTTAGCTGAATTTATTAGAGGAACTTCTGTTTTTTTTAAGTTTTTCAAAAATTATAAAAAATTATTAAATAAAGATGATTATGACTCTGTTTTGAATAATTCAAAAAATTACTTAGATAAAAAAAAAGTTAAGAAAAGATACATAGCATATATACCAAGCTGGCAAAAATTATCTTTGCATAAATTGAGAAATTACAATTTATATGAAAAGCATCCACAAATAAAACAACTCAACGAACTAAAATTAGATGTTAAGTCAATTGCAGAAAAAAATGGTTTTAATTTTATCGATACCGAGAAATATTTTTTTAATTTAGATAATCCTTTAAATGTTTTCCACTATGGATTAAATACTCATTTTAATAAATTTGGAAATGAGATTTTATCGAATGCTATCTTAGAAAATTTAAATTATAAATAAATTGATTGTATTTTTTTTGCAAAATCCAAAAATAATTTAGAAATCTCATGACTTGGGTTGGACTCAACAATTGGTTTTCCTTGATCACCAGATTTACCAACTTCTGAATTAATTGGAATTTGACCTAAAAACTTTTTTTCAAATTCTTTAGCTGTCCTTTCCACACCATTTTCACCAAAAATTGCATATTTTTTTCCATCATCTCCGATAAAGTGACTCATATTATCGATTAATCCAATAATATTTACTTTTAATTTTTCAAACATTCTAATTCCTCTTTTTACATCTTGAAGTGCTATTTCCTGTGGAGTTGATACAATGATTGCACCATCTAATGTAATTTCTTGTGCAAAAGTTAGTTGTGTATCACCAGTACCTGGAGGCATATCAACTATAATGAAGTCTAAATCTTTCCAGCCAACTTTTTGAGTAAAGGTTTTAATAGCACTAGTCACCATCGGTCCTCGCCATATCATTGGTGTTTGCTCATCAGTTAGAAACCCAATGGACATACATTGAATACCGTACTTTAAAATCGGTTTTAAAGTTTGACCATCGCTATCAGGCTTTTCACTTATAGAAAATAATTTAGGTAAAGATGGTCCATAAATATCTGCATCTAAAATTCCAACTTTACATCCAACTTTTTTTAACGCTAAAGCCAAATTTGTAGCAAAAGTAGATTTCCCAACACCACCTTTTGCACTAGATATTGCAATTGTAAATTTAGTGCCTGGAATTGGGTTTCTTTTGAAGGTTTTTGGCTCAGTTTTTGCCTTCATTGTGTCACTAAGACCTACTTTTTTATCATTCATAAAAATACACTTACCTTGTTTTTGGTTATAAAGACACTATATAGAGTGTCATAATGACGATTTATAAAAATCAAAGCCCATGGGGAAGTCCGCCAGGTAGTGGCGGAGGAAGCGGAAATGGTGGTGGTTTCAGAAGAGGCCCAACACCTCCTAATTTAGATGAAGCAATTAAAAAATTGCAAGACACTATAAATAAATTTACTGGAAGTGGTACAGGTGGAAAAAAACCACTCATACTTGGTTTGATCATTTTAGTTGTAATTTGGGCATTAAGTGGCTTGTACAGAGTTTTACCTGACGAACAAGGCGTGGTCTTAAGATTTGGAAAGTTCGTAAATACTACTCAACCAGGATTAAATTATCATCTGCCATTCCCAATTGAAAGTGTGTTAACACCTAAAGTTACAAAGGTAAATAGAATGGATATTGGATTTAGATCAGAGAGAGATAGTGGATTTGGTCAAGGCGGTGGTGTAGCTGATGTTCCAGAAGAAAGTTTGATGCTAACTGGTGATGAAAACATTGTTAACATAGATTTTTCAGTATTTTGGGTAATAAAAGATGCAGGGAACTTTCTTTTTAAAATCCAAGATCCAGAGGGAACTGTAAAAGCTGCAGCAGAAACTGCTATGAGAGAAGTTATAGCAAGATCTAATATTCAACCAATTTTGACAGAGGGAAGAGCAGTCATTGAGAGAGATACCCAAGATATTATTCAAGGAATACTTGATGAATATGAAAGTGGTGTACAAATTACTCAAGTGCAAACCCAAAAAGCTGATCCACCAGACCAGGTCATTGATGCTTTTAGAGATGTACAAGCTGCAAGAGCTGATATGGAGAGATCGAAAAACGAAGCAGAAGCTTATGCTAACGATGTAATCCCAAGAGCTCGTGGAGAAGCTGCCAAAATTTTACAAGCTGCTGAAGCTTATAAAAAAGAAGTTGTTGCAAAGGCAGAAGGTGAAGCTAGTAGGTTTTTATCAATTTACACTGAATATGCTAAAGCTAAAGAAGTAACTCAAGAAAGAATGTATTTAGAGACAATGGAGCAGGTTCTTGCCGATATCAATAAAATTATAATTGATAAAGACTCAGGATCAGGTGTAGTTCCTTATCTACCATTACAAGAATTAAAATCAGGAGCGAATTAATGAAGGCAGGAAAATTTATATTACCAATAATTATCTTAATAGGGGCAACTCTATTCTTTTCAATTTTTATTGTTAAAGAGGTAAACCAAGCTATAGTTCTTCAATTTGGTGACCCAAAAAGAATAATACTAAAACCAGGCTTAAACTTTAAGTTACCTTTTATTCAGAACGTAGTATTTTTAGATAAAAGAGTTTTAAATTTAGATACTCCACCTGAAGAGGTTATTGCATCTGATCAAAAACGTCTAATAGTTGACGCTTTTGCAAGATTTCAAATTATTGATCCATTAAAATTTTATATTTCTGTGGGAAATGAAAGAGTTGCAAGATCAAGATTAGCAACGATTATTAATTCAAGAATAAGAAATGTATTAGGTCAACAAAAATTACAAACATTATTATCTGAAGATAGATCAAAGCAGATGGCTTTAATTCAACAAGGTGTAAATAATGAAGCCGAAAATTTTGGTATCAAGATAGTTGACGTAAGAATTAAAAGAGCTGATTTACCACAAGCAAATAGTGATGCAATTTTTAGGAGAATGCAAACTGAGAGAGAAAGAGAAGCTAAAGAGTTTAGAGCAAAAGGTGCTGAAATGGCGGTTACTATAACATCAACTGCAGATAAAGAAGTCACAGTTATACTAGCGGATGCGCAGAAAAAATCTGAGATAATGAAAGGGGAAGGTGATGGTCTTAAAAATAAAATCTTTGCAGATGCATTTGGACAGGACCCTGAGTTTTTCGGATTTTATAGAGCAATGCAAGCCTATCAAAATGCTCTAATCGGTGGAGAAACATCAATGATATTATCTCCTGACAGTGAATTTTTTAAGTTTTTTGGAAATAAAGAAAAATAATAATTTTAGTTGAATGAAAGAATTGATCATAGCATTTGGTCTTTTCTTATTTATTGAAGGTATCTTATATGCCTTATTTCCATCAAAAATGAAAAATATGTTAAAAAAACTTGATGCTGTGGCTGATAAACAACTAAGAGCTGGTGGATTAGTATTTGCAATTATAGGATTTATAATTATTTGGTATTTAAAGTCATGAAAAATATTTACAAAATTTTATCAATATTAATAATTTCAATAAATTATTTTTCAATTTCCAAAGCTCAAGAAACTCCATCATCATTTGCAGATTTGGCAGAGAAATTAATGCCGTCAGTTGTGAATATTTCAACAACTACTACTGTTACAACTAGATCAAACCCTTTGCCATTTGAGTTTCCTCCGGGCTCACCATTTGAAGATATGTTTGGTTCTCCTCAACAAAGACAAACTAGCGCGTTAGGATCAGGTTTTATAATTGATGAAGATGGAATTGTAATAACAAACAACCATGTAATTCAAGGAGCATCAGATATATTTGTTAGAGTTAACGGAGACGAAGATTATAAAGCTGAAGTACTTGGTGCTGATGCAGGCATGGACATTGCCGTATTAAAAATAAAATCTGATAAAATATTTAAACCAGTAAAGTTTGGAAACTCAGATAAATCTAGGATTGGTGATTGGGTTATTGCAATTGGTAATCCATTTGGTCTCGGAGGCACAGTAACAGCGGGAATAATTTCTGCTAGAAATAGAAGTATAGGATTATCAAGATATGAAGATTATATTCAAACTGATGCTTCAATAAACCAAGGAAATTCTGGAGGCCCACTATTTAATATGAATGGTGATGTTATTGGAATTAATACAGCTATTCTTGGCCAATCTGGCTCAATTGGCATAGGTTTTGCAATTCCATCTAATAGTGCACAAAAAGTTATTGATCAATTAATTGAATTTGGAGAAACAAAAAGAGGATGGCTTGGAGTTAGAATTCAAGTAGTAGATCAAGGAATAGCAGATGCAGAAAAGCTGGATAAACCTAGAGGAGCTCTAGTTGCAAGTGTGGCGGATAACAGTCCATCCGACAAAGGAGGAATTAAACCTGGCGATATAATTTTAGAGTTTGATGGAAAACCAATTAATGAAATGAAGGAACTACCTAAAATAGTTGCTGAAACGGATGTTGGTAAAAAAGTAATTGTTAAAGTTTGGAGAAATAAACGAGAAATTATAAAAGAAATAATTCTTGGAAGATTAGAAACTTCAGAAGACTTTAAGGCGCAAAAACCAGCTATTGAAAAACCAAAAGTAAAGAGAATTGATGGATTGAAAATAGAAGTTCGTTTATTAAGTAAAGATGATATTGAAGCAAGGAACCTTCCAAAAGGAACAAGTGGAGTAGTAATTACAAAAATAGATAAAGATAGCCCTATAAACTATTTGCAAGTTGACAATGTTATTGTTGAGGCAAATAGAAAAAAAATTAACACAATAGGTGATCTTGATAATGTGGTAAAATTAAAGTTGAGAAGTGATGAAAATAACTTGCTAATTGCAATTTACAATAACCAAAATCAAAGAACATATATTGGTGTTAAATTAAAATAATAACATGGACCTAAAGTCCAAAATAATATTAATCTCAGGTCCAACTGCATCAGGCAAGTCTAAAGCTGCATTGAAAATTGCCAAAAAGTTAAATGGAGAAATTATTAATGCAGATAGTATGCAGGTTTATAAAGAATTAAAGATCTTGACTGCCCGACCTTCAAAAACTGATTTGAATAAAATCGATCATCATTTATACGGTTTTAGAAGTGTTAAAAAAGAATTTTCATCAGGTGAGTGGTTAAAATTAGCAAAAAAGAATATTAAAAAAATTAGAAACAAAAACAAAATACCAGTTTTAGTTGGAGGTACTGGTCTTTATTTCAAAGCTTTGACTGATGGATTGGTTAAAATTCCAAAAATACCCATCTCTGTTCGTGATAAAATTAGAAGAATGCAAAATAAATTAGGTCAAAAAAAATTTTATTTAAAACTCTTAAAAATCGATCCATCAGTAAAAAATAGGATTGACCCAACTGATGCTCAAAGATCAATTAGAGCTTATGAAGTTATCAAGTTTACAAAAAAATCAGTTTTTAGTTGGTATACGAAAACAAAACCATCTTTCAAAAAAGATCAATTTATTAAAATTTATGTCGATTATCCTAAAGAGATACTAATTAATAAAATATCCAAAAGAGTTGATCAGATGATGAAAAATGGAGCTATTCAAGAAGTTAAGGATTTTTTAAAACTTGATTTGAAGAGTGACAGCAACATCTTCAAGGTTATAGGAATAAGAGAGATCAAAGAATTTATCGATAAAAAAATTTCTATGCATGATTTAAAACTAAATATTGTTATAAAAACTAGACAATACGCTAAAAGACAGCGAACTTGGTCTAGAGGTCAAATGAGTGATTGGCAAAAATTTGATGCTGAGGCTCTTTCAAAATTTATAAAAAAATTATAAAAATCCTCACAATAACTTGACCAATGAGTACAACTTCAGCTAGATTGGCTGAATGCCAAAATTATATTCAGGAGCTGAGATAGTATTCAAATGTTTGGAAGATCAAAATGTTAGTCACATATTTGGTTATCCAGGAGGAGCAGTCCTTCCAATATATGATGAATTAAAAAATTTTAATTCAATAAAACATATTTTAGTAAGACATGAACAGGGCGCAGGGCACGCCGCAGAGGGCTATGCAAGGTCAACTGGAAAACCAGGTGTATTGTTAGTAACTTCAGGTCCTGGAGCCACCAATGCTGTTACAGCTTTAACTGATGCCTATATGGACTCAGTCCCTTTAGTTTGTATAACAGGACAAGTTCCAACACATTTAATTGGTACTGATGCATTTCAAGAATGTGACACAACAGGAATAACTAGACCTTGTACTAAACATAACTGGTTAGTAAAAGATATTAATGACTTAGCTGAAGTAATGCATAAAGCTTTTGAAGTAGCAACAACAGGTAGACCAGGACCAGTTTTAGTTGATATACCTAAAGATATTCAATTTCAAAAATCTAAATACAAAAATTATAAAAAGAATAAAAAATTAAATGGAAAATCTCATGATAACTATTCACAAAAAAATATTGATGAATTAATTAATTTAGTTAGCAAAGCAAAAAAACCAATTTTTTATACTGGAGGTGGAGTAATTAATTCAGGAACAAAAGCAAGTGAGCTTTTAAGAGAACTTGTGTATGCAACAGGTTTTCCGATAACTTCAACTTTACAGGGTCTGGGTTGTTTTCCTGCTGATGATAATCAATTTTTAGGAATGTTAGGTATGCATGGAACCTACGAAGCAAATAACGCCATGTATTCATGTGACTTAATGATAAATGTTGGTGCAAGGTTTGATGATAGAATTACTGGTAAGATTGATGAATTCTCACCTAAGTCTAAAAAAGTTCATATTGATATAGATCCATCCTCAATAAATAAAAATGTAAAAGTAGATTTAGCAATTGTGGGAGATATTAAATCAGTTTTAACATCAACACTAAAAACTTTAAAAAAATCTAAAAATAATTTTTCTAAATCTAACAAACATCAAATATCAAATTGGTGGGAACAAATTCAGAAATGGAGATCTAAAAGATCATTAGACTACATTGGTAGTGAAGAAACTATTAAACCCCAATATGCGATTGAAAGATTATATGAACTGACTAAAGATAAAGATACATACATCACAACTGAAGTAGGCCAACATCAAATGTGGGCTGCTCAACACTACAAATTCAATAAACCAAATAGATGGATGACTTCTGGAGGTCTTGGTACGATGGGATATGGATTGCCAGCAGCAGTTGGAGTTCAGATTGCACATCCAAAAAAATTAGTTATTGATATTGCTGGTGAGGCGTCTGTTTTGATGACTATGCAGGAAATGTCAACTGCAGTTCAGTACAATTTGCCTATAAAAATATTTATTTTGAATAATGAGTACATGGGAATGGTAAGACAATGGCAGGAATTACTACATGATAAAAATTATTCAGAAAGTTACACAGCTGCGTTACCAGATTTTGTTAAAATGGCAGAAGCTTATGGTTGTGTAGGCATAAGAGCAAAAACACCTGAAGAATTAGATGATAAGATTATTGAAATGTTAAATACAGATCGACCAGTAATATTTGATTGCCTTGTAGACAAACAAGAAAACTGCTTTCCAATGATACCTTCTGGAAAACCTCATAATCAAATGTTACTTGGTCCTAAAGATCAAAAAGAAAAAAAGATTACTGGAAAGGGTAGAACACTGGTTTAATGGCTAACTCAAAATCAGCATATAGTTTTGCAGGAAAAAAACAGAAGCCTGATACTCATATTATAGTTGTATGGGTAGATAATGAGGCCGGAGTTTTAGCTCGTGTAGTTGGTTTATTTTCTGGAAGAGGCTACAATATCGAGTCCCTTGCAGTAGCTGAGGTCGATCAGAAGCAAAATATTTCAAGAATAACAATTGTAACTACGGGTACACCACAAGTGGTAGATCAGATTAAACTTCAATTAAAGAAATTAGTTCCAGTTCATAAAGTAGCAGATTTTAAGAGAGAAGATAAAAATGTTATTTTTAAAGAAATGGCATTATTTAAGTTTGTTGCAAACAATGGTAAATTAAATAAAGCTTTTGAAGCTTGTAAAAATTTTAATCCAGTAATATTAGATCAAACAAATAAATCAAATGTTATACAAATTACAGCTTTAAGAAGAGAAATAGATACTATGTCAAAAAATTTAAAAAAATTTGGTTTAGTGAGTGTTTCAAGAACAGGCGCAGTCGCTATGACAAGAGGATCAGAAATATTTAAATAAAATTAAAATTAAAGGAGAGAAATTATGAAAATGTTTTATGAAAAAGATACTAATGTAGATTTAATAAAAGATAAGAAAGTAGCAATTTTTGGCTATGGAAGCCAAGGACATGCGCATGCACTTAATCTAAGAGATAGTGGTGTTAAAGAAGTTGTGGTAGCTTTAAGAGAGGGTTCATCAAGTATTGAAAAAGCTGAGTCTAAAGGTTTAAAAGTTATGAATTTATCTGATGCTGCAGAGTGGGCAGATGTAGTTATGATTCTAACTCCAGATGAATTACAAGCATCAATATATAAAAACCATATAGAGCAACGTGTTAAAGAAGGAACATCAATTGCGTTTGCTCATGGTTTAAATGTTCACTATGATCTTATAAAAGCTAGAAAAGATTTAGATGTATTTATGGTTGCACCAAAGGGACCTGGGCATTTAGTAAGAAGTGAATATGAAAAAGGTGGTGGAGTTCCTTGTTTATTCGCTGTTCACCAAGATGGCTCTGGTAAAGCAAGAGATTTAGCAATGTCATATGCGTCAGCTGTTGGTGGAGGTAGATCTGGAATAATTGAAACTACATTTAAAGATGAGGTAGAAACTGATCTATTTGGAGAACAAACAGTATTATGTGGTGGACTAGTAGAATTAATTAAAAATGGATATGAAACTTTAGTTGAAGCTGGATACGAACCAGAAATGGCTTATTTTGAAACAGTTCACGAAGTAAAACTGATTGTAGATTTAATATATGAAGGTGGAATTGCTAATATGAATTATTCAATTTCAAATACAGCAGAGTATGGCGAGTATCAGTCAGGTCCAAGAATAATTAAAAAAGATGAAACTAAGCAAAGAATGAAAGAAGTTTTAGCAGAAATTCAATCTGGTAAATTTACAAAAGAATGGATGGAAGAATGTAAAAATGGTCAAAAAAACTTTCTTGCAACTAGAGCTAAATTAGCAGAACACTCAGTTGAAAAAGTAGGCGCTGAACTTCGAGCTATGATGCCTTGGATTTCAAAAAAGAAACTTGTTGATAGCGATAAGAAGTAGATAAATTATTGTTTTATTTGGCCTTATATAGGCATTTTATTTTGCAATCTGAGCGTGAGCATGTATGATACTTATGCTTAAATTAATTAGATGATTGATAATAATAGGGTATACATTTTCGATACTACAATGCGTGATGGAGAGCAGTCTCCTGGCGCATCAATGAGTTTGGAAGAAAAAATCCAAATAGCCAGAGTATTTGACGAACTTGGAATAGATATTATTGAAGCTGGATTTCCAATTGCATCTCCGGGAGATTTCGAAGCTGTAACCGAAGTCAGTAAAGTATTAAAAAAATCAATACCCGCAGGTTTAGCTAGGCATTCAAAAAAAGATATTGATAGATGTTATGAGGCTCTTAAACATGCTCCAAGATTTAGAATTCATACTTTTATTTCCACAAGTCCTTTACATATGAAGCATAAGCTTAATAAATCACCAGATGAAGTTTATGAAGCGATAAAACAAAATGTAACTTATGCAAGAAATTTTACTGATGATGTGGAATGGTCTTGCGAAGATGGTACCAGAACAGATATGGATTATATGTGTAAGACAGTCGAACTAGCGATTAAATGTGGTGCTAGAACCATTAATATTCCTGATACCGTTGGCTATACTATACCATCTGAATTTACAAAAATTATTGAAACTCTGTTAAATAAAGTTCCAAACATAGATAAAGCGATTCTTTCAACTCATTGTCATAACGATTTAGGTTTGGCAGTTGCCAATTCTTTGGCAGGCGTTCAGGCAGGAGCTAGACAAATTGAATGCACTATAAATGGTCTAGGAGAAAGGGCTGGAAATGCAGCTCTTGAAGAAGTTGTGATGGCTATGAAAACAAGACCTGATTTAATGCCATATGAAACTGGAATTGAAACTACTCTTCTAAGTAAAGCATCCAAGATAGTATCAAATGCCACAGGTTTTCCTGTCCAATATAATAAAGCTATTGTAGGAAAAAATGCTTTTGCTCATGAAGCAGGAATTCATCAAGATGGAATGTTAAAAAATAGGCAAACATATGAAATTATGACACCTGAGAGTGTAGGTGTTAAACAAACATCTCTTGTAATGGGTAAACATTCTGGGAGGCATGCATTTAAAGATAAATTAACCAGTTTAGGATATCCAGATCTAACTGATGATGTTGTAGATAATGCATTTGCAAAATTTAAAATTTTAGCAGATAAAAAGAAACATGTTTATGATGAAGATATAATCGCTTTAATAGATGATAGTTTAATAACAGATAATAAAGTAAGTGCTATTAATTTGAAATCTTTGAAAGTATTTGCCGGTACAGGAGAACCTCAAAGAGCAGAAATGACATTAGATGTTTTTGGTGAAGTTAAAAAAGCTTCAGAAACAGGCGACGGACCAGTTGATGCAATTTTTAAATGTATAAAAAAACTTTACCCGCATGAGGTAAACTTGCAACTTTACCAAGTGCATGCTGTTACAGAGGGAACAGATGCCCAAGCCACAGTAAGTGTTAAAATTGAAGAAAATGGAAAAACAACTGTAGGTCAAGCTGCAGATACTGACACTTTAGTTGCATCTGCAAATGCTTATATAAATTCACTTAATAAAATGATTATAAAAAGAGATAAAACAGCACCGGGGACAAATATAGAAAATCAAAATTTTGAAAATCAAAAGATGAAAGGTATATAAAAATGGCAATGTTCAGCAACTTAAAGAAATTATGGAGTCAAGATATGGCAATAGATCTTGGTACAGCAAACACACTTGTAGTGTTAAAGGGCAAAGGTGTAGTTTTAAATGAACCATCAGTAGTTGCAGTTGTTGAAAATAGAGGAAAAAAATCAGTTTTAGCTGTTGGAGATGAAGCAAAGACTATGCTTGGAAGAACACCGGGAAATATTCAAGCAATCAGACCTTTGAGAGACGGTGTTATTGCAGACTTTGTTGTTACTGAAGAGATGATTAAACACTTTATTAAAAAAGTTCACAAAAAAACATTAGCTAATCCGAGAATTTTAATTTGCGTACCAACTGGTTCCACACCAGTTGAGAGAAAAGCAATTCAAGATAGCGCTCTTGCAGCGGGAGCCCGTAAAGTTAACTTAATCGAGGAACCAATAGCTGCAGCAGTAGGAGCTGGACTACCAATATCTGAAGCAACTGGGTCAATGGTTGTTGATATAGGTGGAGGCACAACTGAAATTGCAGTTTTATCTTTAGGTGGCGTTGTATATTCAGAGTCATTAAGAGTAGCAGGAGACGCAATGGATAATTCTTTAAAAGAATATATGAGAGAAGAGTACAATTTAATGATTGGTGATAGTACTGCAGAAAAAATCAAAAAAGATATTGGTACAGCTATCCCAACAAATAATAATACATATGCAGTTAAAGGTAGAGATTTAAGATCTGGAACTCCCAAAGAGGTAAATATTTCAGAAGAAGATACTGCAGAAGCACTAAATCCCATTCTAAAAGATATAGTATCTGCAATAAAAAAAGCTTTAGAGAATACTCCACCAGAGTTATCTGCTGATTTAGTTGATATGGGCTTAACCCTTACAGGCGGTGGTTCTCTTTTAAATAATATAGATAAAAGATTTTCCAAAGAAACAGGACTTCCAGTAAATGTTGCTGATGATCCCTTATCTTGTGTTGCAATTGGAACTGGTAAAGCTTTAGACCAAGAGGAAACTTTTTCATCAGTCTTATCTGAGTATTAATCAAAATGTCTAAAGAAATGGGCAGAGATGATTTGGTTATATCTGCTCGTTCAATTTTTTTAAATAAAGGTAATAGACGAAAATTTTCACTTTTTACTTTAATTGTAGTATCCATAATTGTTTTATCATTAGAATATTTTAAAACAGGACCTATTAATCAATTGAGGTCATTAACCAAAGATGCTGTTTTTAAAACTTCATATATTATATCGTTACCATTTTTATCGTTAAAAAATGCTTATCACGGTGTTAGTGATCTTTTAAAAATCTATGAAGAAAATAAACAACTTAAGGCTATTGATTTAAATATTGAAGAATTAAAACTTGAAAATCAATTTTTAAAAGAAGAAAATTTAAGACTTAATGCACTGATTGAAGAAAAAAACCTCTTTTCAGATAATTATCATTTAACTAAGATTTTATTAGATCAGAACAGCCCATATTTACGATCAATTGTGATTAATAAAGGTTTCAAACATGATATTAAAATAGGCTCAGGTGTGAGAAGTGGATCATATTTTATAGGTAAGGTAGTTGGAGTTAATTACTTAACCTCGAGAGTTTTATTAATAAATGATCTTAATAGTAAGATACCAGTAATAATAGAACCTAAAGGAACCAGCGCAATAGTTTCAGGGAATGGAAGTAAATTTAATGGTGACATTGAGTATCTGCCTGAAAAAGACCAAGTCGAAGAGGGTTATATTGTTTATACTTCAGGAGCTGATGGGATAATTTCCTCTGGAATACCCATAGGCAAAATAACTATTATAAATAACAAAAAATATGTGAAATTTTTTGCAGATTTCGATCAAATTAAATTTGTTAAGGTTTATTTTAAAAAGTGAGTTTATTTGCTAACAGAATATATTCTAAGACAATTACAAGTCTACCTACTTTAATTTTATTTTTAGTCGTAATTTTAGGTTTAAATATTAATATTATTTATAAAAATTATGATTTTATCGTAAACTTTAGCTACATAATTGTTTTCTTCTGGAGTTTAAAAAAACCAGAGCATCTAGGTTACGGATTAATTTTTTTTGCAGGTATTATAAATGATGTAGTTCAAAGTTTGCCAATTGGAATATCTTCCCTTGATTATTTATTATTATCTGCGATTGGAGCATTTATAAGAAATAGATCAATCATATACAATTTAATTTATGATTGGATATCATTTTTCATAGCAATTTTAATTGTAGGATCGGTAAATTACATTATATTAATAACAATATTTAAAATTCCAATTGTCTATGAAAGTTTAATATTGGGTTTATTCGTTACATTTTTAATCTACCCTATATTTTTCAAAATATTTATTTGGATAGATAATATGGTGCTAGTTAAAAAGAATGATAAAAAAAACTGATGATTTAAATAAAAATAAAATTATAAGTAGAAGACTTTTTGTTTTAGTTGCAGCAAAAATTGGGTTACTAGGGATTGTTACCTCAAGATTATATAATCTGCAAATTTCTGAAAAACAAAAATATGAGATTTTATCTGACAAAAATAGAATTAGAGAATGGAAAACTCCACCCCAAAGAGGATTAATAACTGATTATTTTAATAATGTTATTGCAGATAATCAAAGAGTTTATCAAGTTCATTTATCTCTTGAAGAAGTTTCTAATTTTAATAATGCAATTTTTAAACTTAAAAATATTATAAGTCTTAAAGACGATGAAATAAAAAAAATATATGAGAAGAAAGAAAAGTCTAATCCGTGGGATACTTTAATAATTTCTGAAAATTTATCATGGAACGAATTTTCTAAATTAAATTTGTACTTACATGAATTGGATGGAGCGAAGCCAGTTTTGTCTACTTCAAGATATTACCCTTATTCCAATGATTTAGTGCATGTTGTTGGTTATGTTGGTGATGCAACAACTCAAGATATTCAAAATAAAAAAAAAATAGAGGAAAACTTTGTACCAGGTTTAAAAGTTGGAAAAATTGGTATTGAAAATTCAAAAGATACTGACCTAATAGGAAATCATGGAACTAAAAGATATGAAGTAAATGCATCAGGAAAAAAAATAAGTGAAATTAGTTATAATAAAGAAACTCAAGGTGAAAATTTAAGAACGACCATTGACCTGGAAATTCAGCAATTGGCTCAAGAGTTATTAAAAAATCAGGCAGGCTCAATATGTGTTATGGATATATACACAGGTGAAGTAATTACTATGGCATCGTCCCCAACCTTCGATCCTAATAAGTTTACGCATGGAATAAGTACTAAAGATTGGAATGAAATTAAAAATGATAAGTTAAGACCTTTACTAAATAAATCATTAGCTGGATTATATTCTCCTGGATCAACTATAAAACCCTTAGTTGCACTTGCTGCACTAGAATATGGGATAGTAGACACAAAGTTTAAAGTAAACTGTAAAGGCCATGATCATCCATATGAATTGTATGGAGAAAGATATCATTGTTGGAAAAAAAATGGTCATGGATGGATGAGTATGAGAAATGCCATTAAACAGTCATGTGATATTTATTTTTATGAAGTCGCAAGGCTTTTAGGTGTAGATAAACTCTCATTAATTGCAAAAAGATATGGTCTAGGCTCAAAAGTCTTAGAAGATTTTTTTTCAGAAGAAAAAAAAGGAATTGTCCCCTCAACGAAATGGAAAAAACAAGTTTTAGAACAGTCTTGGTATCTTGGCGAAACTGTAATTACTGGAATAGGACAGGGTTACATTCAGACCACTCCACTTCAATTATGTTTGATGACAGCGCAGTTGGCTAATGGAGGCTATAAAATTAAGCCAAATTTAATTTATGATAAAGAAATAAATTTAGATGCTATTAAATCAAAAATTGAAAGTGAAAAAAATAAATCTGTAAGTCAAAATATTCTGAAAGATCACGAATTTAAATACTATGAAAGACTTTATAGAAATCAAAATAATTTAAAGTTTGTTTTAGATGCAATGTATGGATCAACAAATGAACAATTTGGAACCTCCTTCAGATCTAGGCACAAAGAAGATAAATACAAGTTTGCTGGAAAAACTGGAACTTCTCAAGTTAAAAGAATTACTGATCAAGATAGAGAGCTTGATTTAGACCTTGAAGAGATAGAATATAAAAGTAGAGATCATGCTTTATTTATTGCATTTGCGCCTTATGATAAACCAAGGTATTCCCTTAGTGTTTTGATAGAGCATGGAGGCTCTGGTAGTAAAGCAGCCGCTCCATTAGCAAACAAATTAATAAAAAAAATTTTAGATAGGCATGAATTAAGAGAAAAAATTAGAAAAGATTTAAAAAATATTGCATGATACTTTCAACATCACTAAATTCTACTAGCTATTCATTTCTTGATAAACTGAGAGCTATTGATTACTTTTTAATAATAATTGTTGCTCTAATTGGTTCAATAAGTGTTTTTTCAATTTATTCTACAGAAAGTGGGAACTTTTCTTTTTATACTAAAAATCATCTAACTAGATTTCTAGTATTTTTTTCTATGTTTTTAGTTCTGTCATTTGTAAGAGTTTCATTTTGGTATAGGCAGGCATATATTTTTTATATTCTAGGAATTTTACTTCTATTACTTGTAATTTTTTTTGGAATTTCAGCATCAGGATCTAAACGATGGATAAGTCTTTTCATAATGAACCTTCAGCCTTCAGAACTAATGAAGATTGCAATAATAGTTTGTTTTGCAAGATATTACCATCGTATTCAAAGCTCAGATATTCAAAGTTACAAATATTTATTACAACCAATCATACTTTTGTTGATACCTTGCTATTTAGTTATAACTCAACCTGATTTAGGAACAGCAATTTTAATAGCAGGAAGTGGGTTGGCTATTATTTGGTTAGCAGGACTTAAATTAAGATATTTTATATATTCAGGATTAATATTGTTAGTCTCATTACCTTTTGTAATTTCGATTTTAAAACCATATCAAAAATCAAGAATATTAACTTTTTTTAATCCAGACAGAGACCCTTTGGGTGCAGGTTATCAAATAATTCAATCTAAAATAGCAATTGGTTCAGGAGGATTGTTAGGTAAAGGTTTCTTGCAGGGCACACAAAGTTATCTTGAATTCTTACCTGAAAAACACACTGATTTTATTTTTACTCTTTTTTCTGAAGAATTTGGCTTTGTTGGTTCAATGCTTCTAATTTTATTATACACTTTATTAATTTATAGAATAATAAGGATTGGTTTTTCTAGCAGATCATTTTTTGCAAAACTATACTGTTATGGTTTTGCATCTGCTTTATTCTTATATATTTTTGTAAATATAGCCATGGTAGTTGGTTTGTTGCCAATCGTTGGAGCACCACTACCTATCATGTCATACGGAGGATCATCTATGTTATCAATAATGCTAGGTTTAAGTATTGTAATGAGCTGCAAAATTTACAGTCGAGATCCGATCGGCAATTAAGATAATGTAAACAGTTATCCACCGCGATCAAATAACATCTATTATAATTTAACCCACCAACTATATTTCTCCTGTGTCAGAAAAAATTTTAAAAGTTGGTATAATAGGAGCAGGAATTCAAGGAGTATGCAATGCTCTTTTTCTTCAAAAAAAAGGCTATCAAGTAATTTTGTTCGATAGAGATGAACCTGGAAATGCAGCCTCTTATGGTAATGCAGGTCATTTTTCTCCTTATGCATCAGTTCCTTTAAACAGGCCAGATATTGTAAGTGATGTTCCATCAATGCTTATGAGCTCAAGAGGACCTTTGGCACTTAAATGGAATTATGTTCCAAAAATGATCCCTTGGTTTTCAAAATTTTTAATGAATTGTACTAATAATAAAATGATGCATACCGCAAAAAATATGCATCAAATTTTAGATCAATCATTACTGGCTTATGATGAATTATTCGAAGAGATAGATCTAGAGGGTTTAGTTGAAAATAATGGAATTTTATATGTCTGGAATGAAAAAAATTTAAAAAGTAGAGAATTAGAAATAAAAATTAGAGACGATCTAGGCGTTAAACAACAAGTAGTTAATAAACAAGAAATACATGACTTGGAACCAAATTTAAAACCATTTTATCATGGAGGTGTTTTCTATGATTATGCAAGACATGCAAGAAATCCAAAAAAAATATTAATAAAGCTATTTGAAAATTTTATTAAAAAAGGTGGAAAGTTTTTAAAACTAAATATCCAAGATTTGAATTTTGATGAGGAAAAACCTGTATTAAGATCGGAAACCCAGAGATTTGTTTTTGATAAATTGGTTATTGCATGTGGTGCGTTTTCAAAAAAACTTACTGATAAACTTCATGAAAATATTCCACTGGATACCGAAAGAGGGTATCATGTTCATTTTAAAGATTTTGATCATTTAATTTCTAGACCGGTGGTTTATTCAAACAGAGGGTTTGGAATGTCACCAATGGATCAAGGGTTAAGAGTAGTTGGTACTGTGGAGTTTGGCGGTTTAGAAAATGCTTTATCAAAATCCAGGATCAAAAACTTAATTTTAAATGCAAAGGATATGCTTGACGGTTTGCCTGAGCACAAAGATGAGTGGTTAGGGTTTAGGCCTACACTGCCAGATTTTTTACCAATAATTGGACCATCAAAAAATTATAAAAATGTATTTTACTCATTTGGTCATCATCATTTAGGATGGACTTTAGGTGCAATTTCTGGAAAAATAGTGTCTGGTATGATTGCAAATGAAAATACTAATATGGATTTAAAGCCTTACAGTTCAGTTAGATTTGCTTAAAAAAGTTAAATAGTGTGGAAATTAAACTTGAAGACAAATATAAATTAAGTAAAGGCACTAGATTTTTAACTGGTGCTCAAGCTCTTGTTCGAGTTCCAATTGTTCAAGCAAGAAGAGATAAACAAAAAAACTTAAATACTGCATGTTATATCTCTGGTTATAGAGGATCTCCTCTCGGTGGCTACGATCAGCAGATTTTAAAAAATAAAAAATATTTGAATGAAAACAATATTTATTTTCAACCAGGTATAAATGAAGAACTTGCTGCAACTTCTTTATGGGGCACGCAGCAAGTAAATCTTAGAAAACAAGATAAATACGATGGTGTTTTTGGGATATGGTATGGTAAAGGGCCAGGAGTAGATAGAGCAGGAGATGCATTAAAACATGTAAATCTGGCAGGTACCTCTAAGTTTGGAGGCGTCATTGCTTTAATGGGAGATGACCATATATGTGAGTCCTCAACAACCTCTCATCAAAGTGAATTTGCAATGATTGATGCGATGATACCTTTTTTTAATCCAAGTGGTGTTCAAGAAATATTAGATTATGGAATAATAGGAATCGAATTATCAAGAAAAAGTGGGTGTTGGGTAGGGATAAAGTGTGTTCATGATAACGTAAGCTCAGGAGCAACAGTTGACTTAGATGAAAATAGGTTAAATCTATTAGATATTTCAAGTGAAAACTATCCATCTGAAGGTTTAAATATAAGACTTAAAGATACCGCTCAAGAAAAAGAATATCGACTACACCATCATAAAATAAAATATGTAAAAGAATTTTGTAAAATAAATAATTTGAATAAAATTATTTTTGACTCACAAAATCCAAAAGTTGGAATAATAAGCACTGGAAAATCTTTTTTAGATACAAAATTAGGGCTAGAAAAAATAGGATTAAATGAAGATGTTGCCAACCAAATAGGAATTAAATTTCTTAAAATTGCTATGCCTTGGCCATTAGAGGAAACAATAATTGAAAAATTTTCGGAAAATTTAGAAAAAATCATTGTTGTTGAAGAAAAAAGATCAATCATTGAAACACAAATTAAAGAAATATTATTTAATAAAAATTTAAATATAAAAGTAGTTGGAAAAAATGATGAAAATAATAATGATTTATTTGTTTCTTCTGGAGCTTTAGACCCAGGAGAAATCGGTTTAAAAATATCTGAAATAATTAATTACCTTAACTTACCGGATGAAGTAAATAATCTTTCAAAAAAGTTAAAGTCTTTGAAAGAAAAAACTAATTCAAATATCTCCTTAAAAAGAGTTCCACATTTCTGCTCTGGGTGCCCTCATAATACTTCAACTAGAATACCAGAGGGTAGTAGAGCAATTACAGGTATCAGTTGTGCATACCTTGTGGAACATATGGAAAGAGATAATGAAGGCTTTTCACAAATGGGATCAGAGGGGGCAACTTGGGTTGGTGAGTCTGTTTTTAGTAATACTGACCATGTTTTTCAAAATATGGGAGATGGGACTTACATTCATTCAGGAATTCTATCTATAAGACATGCAGTTGCAGCAAAAACTAAAATGACATTTAAGATTTTGTATAACGATGCTGTCGCGTTGACAGGAGGTCAAGCATTAGATGGATTACCAACAGTTGCGCAAATGTCTAAACAGCTTGAAGCAGAAGGTGTTGAAGAAATTGCAATAATCACAGATGAAATTAAAAAATATAGTGATAGGGGAGGTTTTGCGAAAAATTCAAAAGTTTATGACAGAAAAAATATTATAGATGTTCAAATTGAATTAAGCAAAATTAATGGAACAACTGTTATTATTTATGATCAAACCTGCGCGGCTGAGAAAAGAAGGAGAAGAAAAAAAGGCATCTTAGAAGAGCCTAAGAAAAAAATTTTTATTAATAAAGACCTATGCGAAGGTTGTGGAGATTGCGGAATACAATCTAATTGTGTTTCTATTGCACCTGTCGAAACTGAGTATGGAAGAAAAAGACAAATTGACCAATCTTCTTGTAACAAAGATTACACATGTGTTGATGGATTTTGTCCAAGCTTTGTAAGTCTTGAGGGAGATATAAGACTTAAGAAAAATTATGACGATAATTTAATTAATAAAATAAATTCAAAGATAGATGATCCAAAATTACCTCAAATTAATAAATCTTTTGGGATAATGATTGCTGGAATTGGCGGAACAGGAGTTGTTACAATTGGAGCTGTGCTTGCAACTGCTGCTCAAATAGATGGTAAAGGATCAGGAGTTTTAGATATGACAGGATTAGCTCAAAAAGGTGGAGCTGTTAAAAGTTTCTTAAGAATTTTTGAAAAACCAGAAGATGTTGGAGCCATAAGATTATCTTATGGTGATACTAATTTACTTCTGGGATTTGATTTACTTGTATCAAATGATTTAGAAATAATAAAAACCTTAGATAAAAAAATTTCAAAGTTAATAGTTAATACAGATGAGATTATGCCTGGAGATTTTACAAGGGATAAAAATTTTTACTTACCTTTTGAAGAAATGAGAGATAATTTAATTAACATAGCAGGTCAAGAAAATATAAAGTTCATATCATCGAATAAAATTACATCTAAGATTTTAGGAAATTCTATTTTATCAAATATTTTTAATGTTGGAGTAGCATATCAATCAGGTTTAATTCCAATTTCAGCTTCATCAATTGAAAAAGCAATTGAGTTAAATGGTGCAAGTGTAAAAGATAATATTGATGCATTCAGATTTGGAAGACATTATGAAAATTTAAAAGATGAGGTTTTAGATATAATTAAAGATGAGCCAGAATTGCTAGAGGGTTTTGAGGAAAAATATAAGAATAGATTTAAGTTTTTGGAAGATTATCAAAATATAAAATATGCTGAAAAATTTGGAGATCTCGTAAGCTATGCAAGAAAGATAGATAAAAATATAGGAAACGGTAGTCAATTCTCAACTGCAGTTCTAAAAAATTATTTCAAATTAATGGCATACAAAGACGAGTATGAAGTATCGAGATTAATGACTAATAAAAAATTCGTAGATGATGTAAACAAAAACTTTGAAGGTAATTTTAATTATAATTTTTATTTAGCCCCTCCAATTTTTAGTAAAAAAAGTAAAGTTGATGGGAAATTGGTGAAAATTAAATTTGGAGGATGGTTATTTAGTGTGTTTAAACTACTCTCTAAATTAAAATTCTTAAGAGGCACAAAGTTTGATCCATTTGGTTATTTAAATCAAAGAAAAAAGGAGAGAGAATTAATAAGAGATTATAAGCAAACAATTACTGGCATAGGAACAAAAATAAATAAATCAAACTACGAAACAGCAGTTAAAATAGCTTCAGTACCTGATCAAATCAGAGGTTTTGGACATGTTAAGGAAAAGAATATAAAAGAAGCAATAAACTATAGGACAGATTTACTAAATTCTTTTCATGAAAACACTTAGCCCTTTATATTTAGCCTCTCTTTATTTGGTTTTAGCTTGTTTATTTTGGGCAGGCAACTTTATAGTAGGAAAAGCTGCAAGCATTATTGATATTCCTCCGATATCATTAAATTTTTATAGATGGTTTTTGGCTTGGTTAGTTTTGCTTCCATTCACTTATAAAGAATTATTAAATAACCAAAAAATTATATTAGATAATATTCTTTTATTTTCATTATTGGGAATTTTGGCTGTGACTGTTTTTAATTCAGCCCTTTTTTACTCTCTGAGACATACCCAAGTTATTACTGGAGTACTTATGATTTCAACAGTACCAGTTATGATTATATTATTTTCATTCTTACTTAAAATTGAGAAAACAAATTCATTTCAAATAATAGGAGTATTTCTCTCACTTACAGGTGTTTTGTTTATAATAACAAAAGCAAATTTAAATAATTTATTAAATTTGTCATTTAACAAAGGAGACATTTTTGCATTAATTGCAATGTTTGCATGGTCTCTTTATTCAGCGCTTCTGAAAAAAAAGGAATTCAATCTATCTCCAATTTCTCTTTTGCAGGTTGTTATCACATTTGGAGTTATTTTTCTTATTCCGATTTATTTTATTGATTATAGTTTGGGTAGTGTAATCAAATTACAATCTTCTTTTTATTTAGTTTTATTCTATGTTGTTTTTTTCCCTGGTTTAATCTCATTTCTGTTTTGGATAAAAGGTGTTAAACTTATTGGGGCTAATAGATCTGGGGTTTTTCTTCATTTGATGCCAATTCTAGGTGCAATAATGGCTATGATAATTTTCAAGGAAAAAATTTTATTTTATCATTTCTTAGGTGCAATTTTTATAATTGCTGGTATTACAATTTCGAATAAAAAAAATCAAAATGCTTAAGGTAGCTATTTTAGACGATTATCAAAACGTTGCTCAAGAATTTATAGATTTGAAAAATCTTTCATCAAAGTTTGATATTGAGATTTTCAGTGAACCTTTTGAAAACGAGGATGATGCCATAGAAAAATTAAAAGATTTTGAAGCTCTGCTTATTATGAGAGAAAGAACATCAATTACTCCAAATCTTATTAAAAGTTTGAAAAAACTAAAATATATTTCTACAAGCGGAATGAGAAATAAAGCCATAGATTTTGAAGCTACAAAAAAAGCTAAAATTATCGTTACCGGAACAGAAATTAACTCAAATCCTACCAGTGAATTAACATGGGCGTTAATTTTAGGGCTAGCTAGAAATATTAAGGTGGAAGTTGATAATATGTACCAAGGTTATTGGCAGACAACAGTGGGTGTTGAATTAAAAGGAAAAATTCTGGGCCTTATTGGTTTAGGAAAAGTTGGATCTCAAGTTGCCAAAATTGGAAAAGCATTTGGTATGCAAGTTATGGCATGGAGTGAAAATCTCAGTCTAGATAAGTGTAAAGAACTTGATGTTTTACCATCTAATAAAGAGGATCTCATTCAAAACTCTGACTTTATATCAATTCATGTCCAAGGAGGAGAAAGATACAAGGATTGTATTAAGCTCGCTGATTTTGATAAAATGAAAAAAACTGCATTTATAATTAATACTTCACGAGGTCCAATTGTTAACGAAGATGATTTAATTATAGCTCTATCAACTAATGTAATAGCTGGTGCTGGTATAGATGTTTATGATAGAGAACCTCTACCTAGTGGTCACAAATTAAGATTTGTACCCAATGCACTTTTGCTTCCGCATTTAGGCTATGTAACAGCTGAAAATTATTCTATTTTTTATTCACAAATGATAGAAAATTTAGAAGCTTGTGTTGCCGGTAAGCCTATTCGAGAAATAAAGTAAAGTGGAATTACCAGTCGTAAATCATCCTGATTATGAAGCAAAGATTGGTGATGATAACAAATTTCCAATTAAAAAGTTTGGCGAATTAGCAAATTTTCTTAAAAATGAAAAAGTAGTTAAAAAATTTTATAAACCTGAACCATGCTCAATCGATACACTTAAAGAGGTTCACTCCGAGGAGTATATTTATAAAATTAAAAATAAAACATTAGAAGATACATTAGTTAAAAAAATAGGGTTCCCTTTAGTTGATAGTGTTGTGAGAAGGTCTTTAGTTGCAACAGGTGGAACTGTGTTAGCTTCTAAATTGGCTATTAATTATGGAATAGCTTGTAATACCGCCGGTGGGAGTCACCATGCAATTTATGACGAGGGTGCAGGATTTTGTGTTTTTAACGATGTAGCAGTTGCTGCGAAATATCTTCTAAACAGAGGATTAGCTAACAAAATCCTTATAGTCGATTTAGATGTTCACCAAGGTAATGGAAATTCAGAAATATTTAAAAATGAAAATAATGTTTTTACATTTAGCATGCACACAAAAGTGAATTATCCACCAATTAAATCAAAAAGTGATCTGGATATTGAACTTGAACAAAACATGGAAGATGATGAGTATTTAGATATTTTAAAAAAAAATTTAATTTTTCTAAACGATTTTAATTTTGATTTCGTATTTTATATCGCAGGTGTTGACATTCACTTAGATGATAGATTAGGTAAGTTGTGTATTACTGACAAAGGAATTAATAAAAGAGATGAGATGGTTATTGGAAACTTTTTTAAAAGAAGAGTTCCTATTTGTGGAGTTTTAGGTGGTGGTTACAACAAAGACTTTAAAAAACTTATTGAATTACATGCAAGTTTACATAAAAATTGTGCTAAATATTTAAATGACAAAAAATAATCCAAATTTAACTCATCAACAAAATAAAGTATTATTTGAAGAAGCAACAGAACCTCCAGGTTCAAGTGAACTTAATTTTGAAAAGAGAGAGGGTAGTTATCATTGTGCAAACTGTGGAGTGAAATTGTTTGTGTCTGACACAAAGTATGAAAGTGGCTCTGGCTGGCCATCATTTTACGAGTCTCTACCTGATGCATTTGAAACTACAACAGACTATCATATTGGTTATGCCAGAACCGAGTACCATTGCAAGAATTGTGGAGGTCATCATGGTCATATATTTGACGACGGTCCACAACCCACGGGCAAAAGATATTGCAATAACGGTATTTGCTTGGTTTTTAAACCAAACAAATAATACAAACTTAAAATTATCTTGTTAAATTTTCTCGTCCAATATAGGTTTTTATATAAATATAAGTTATGAAAAAAATACTTTTGGTCTCATTTCTCGTTTTATTTACAAGTAATTTGAGCGCAGATGTATCCAATAATATTTCACAATATATATCTAATTTAATCCCTGGTGAGGGTGATACAGAGGTTAGTATTGATTTAAGAGAAAATAATAAAGCCGATTATAGTATTCTTACAGTAAGAGAGATTGAAAAAACTGAAAATGGAAATTTTTTTTCTCAGTTATCTTTATTTAATACAGAAAAAGATAATGATGAAAGAATTGTAGCAAATATTGGCTTAGGTAAAAGATCATTAAGCCAAGACAATACGCTAATGACTGGTTTCAATGTTTTTCTCGATTATGATGATGCTGGAAACTTAAGATCTAGTTTTGGTTTAGAAGCAAGAAGTGCAGTTTTAGAATTTATGTACAATTATTATTTTGGACTAGATGATGCGTCAGATGAAAAAGTTTTAGATGGATACGAATTAGGTTTGGCATCACAAATTCCTTATCTACATTGGGCAGATGTATTTATTAATACTTATGAATGGGAAGGTGTTTCTAGAGACGATGTAAAAGGCACAAAAATTGGATCAGAATTATTATTAAGTCCAACATTAAATCTAGAAATTGCATATGATGATAAAGACAAAAAGGGATTAGAAGATGAGTGGTATGCAAAAATAATGTTTGTTCATCCTCCAAGAAATAAAAATTCTTTACAAGATGGTTTCATAAGTGCAAATACATGGAGAGATCAAAAAGATATGTCTGGTCAATTGTTAACAAAAGTAAAACGTAATAATAAAATTTTTGTAGAATTTAACGGTAAATCAACAATATCGAGAGCTGATTAATGAAAACGACTTTTAGAATATTAATTTTTGTAAAAGTCATAATGTTCTTTTCATTTTCAACTTTGCATGCTGCAAGCACAACTGGCCTTGCAAGTGTATACAAAGTAACAATGAAAAAAGTAGAATTATGTACAGCAAGTACAAGTGTTTCAAGTTGTGTTGATGCAGTCGTAATAGGAAATACCGAAAAAGTTGTGGATATTGCATCTGTAAATGCAGGTGCTGCAGCTGCTTCATATGGAGATCCAGCACTTTTACCTTTAGGAGAAACTTATACTCATATGAGAGTTACTATAGATAGAAAATTTACCATTCAAGCTGATTTAGAAGTTTCAGGTGTTACAGATAATTGCACGACGACTGCAGCACTCTCTGGCTCTGCTTATCCTGCAGGAGCTTTAAGTGATAATGAAAAATATGACACAACACCAATTCTTGCTGACGGGGGCACTGCTGCAGAAGCAGAATTATATTTAAAAAATGATCAAATGAAAGTTTGTGGAAATGCTGCTTGTTCTGCAGTGGGTGATGCAAATACAATCACTTATGCTCAAGGTAGTGGATCGTCTACTTACCAAACTCAGCATGCAGATGGGAGCACCTCGGACGATCATGTAATGGTCTATACTCTTACATCGCCTTACACTGTGTCTTTAACTCCTCCAATTATAGATATTAGTTTTGGTACTTCAGCAGCAATCAAAGCAACAGATGTTGGTTCCAATTTTTGTATGTTTGACCCACAAGAACCAGTAGTTACAATAACTATTCAATAAAACTTCATAATCTTCATAATTTAATTTAGACTATATTTATGTATAGAAAAGTTGATCATAAAATTATTCTAGCAAAAAAAAAGCTAAGAAAATTATCTAAAAATTATAAGCAAAATTTTAAAAATATTGAGAATTATATTAAAAAAGAGATTTATAAAATAAAGAGGTTAAAGAAATTATCTAAAAATATTATTCCTGAAATAAAGTATAAAGAACTTTTATCACCTGATTTAAGAATAAATGATCAAATAAAAAAAAGAGGATGTATTATTATTAGAGATGTATTTGATCAAAAAAAAATAGGTAAACTTAACAATGATCTAGAAAAATATATTGAACATAATGGATATTACAATGATCAAAAAAAGAAAGAGGGTCTAGATAATTACTTTAGTGATTTAAAATCTGGTAAGCCTCAAATTTATGGATTGTATTGGTCAAAAGCTCAAATTAAAATCAGGCACTCCCACAAAATGGCCAAAATTAAAAAATTTTTAAATAATCTATGGGTTTTTAAAAATGAGGAATATGAGGTATTTGATCCAAATCGAGAACTTTCATACGCTGACAGGATCCGAAGAAGAGAACCAGGCGACAATAGTTTAGGTTTGTCACCACATTGCGATGCAGGGTCAGTTGAAAGATGGATCGATCCTTCTTATCAAAAAATTTATAATGATATATTTTCAGATAGATTTAAAAATTTTAATCCATTTGATGCAAAATATAGAGATAGAACAATTGAATTTGAGTCTCCAGCGGTTGCTCATGTTTTTAGAACTTTTCAAGGTTGGACAGCCTTAACTGAACAGGGCCCTAAAGATGGAACATTACAATTAATTCCTATTTCAAAAGCTATGGCTTATGTTTTGACCAGAGCTCTGTTAGATGATGTTCCAGATAATGAGTTATGCGGATCGAAAGTTGGAAAAGCACTATCAGTTAATGAAAAATATCATAGCTTACTTTTGGAGGGATTAATATCAATACCTAAAATGTACCCTGGTGATACAATTTGGTGGCATCCAGATGTTATCCATGCAGTAGAAGACAAGCATTTAGGAAACAATTATTCTAATGTTATTTATGTTGGCTCAACCCCATATTGTAAAAAAAATTTAGATTATATTAACAAGCAATCAAAAAAGTTTTTACAGGGAAAAAGTCCACCAGATTTTGCACCAGAAGATTTTGAGGTTAATTATAAAGGAAGGGTGACAGAAAAAGATCTAAGCGTTCTTGCAAAAAAACAATTAGGTTTAGTTGATTGGAATTAATTTACTTTAAAGATGCTTCTAGTTGACCATTTTTTTCAAGTTCTCTAAGTTCTTGATAGCCACCGACATGATCATCATCAAAAAAAATTTGAGGTATTGTTCTCCTTCCATTAGCTTTTTTAATCATTTCATCCCTAAGTTCTGGTCCAGTAGAGACATCAATAACTTTGTACTCAAGATTATTTCTATTTAGTAATCTTTTTGCTGCATCACAAAAAGCACACATTGGGCCTGAATACATGGTAATATTTTTCATACTAAAGATATAATTATATTTTTATAATTTACCAGTTAAGAATTTCATTTTTTTTAATTTTTACTCTTATTTGTTTTCTTGAATATTCAAATTTTTTTCTATGTTTAATACTTTGTGAATTTACTCTTTTTCTCCATAACCTAAAAGATGAAGGTTTAAGACTTCTTCTCATTATCTTAATTACATCAGATTCAGTTTTGCCTGTTTTTTTTTCTATCTCCTCAAATGTTATTCTGTCAGCCCAAGCAGCCCAAATAACCCAGTCTGGACTTCCTGGTTTTGGCTCAGGGTTTCTGACTTTAGTTGTGGGCCTGTGACTTTTTTTCATAGATTTTTCAGCAAAACTCTAAATAAATTTTAATGCAAATTTTAGTGTCTGTGATAATATCACTTTTAGATAGTCCTATCTAGCCATCTTTAGCTCCCGGTTTTTTAGGACTATCCTAAAATGCTCCCATTAAACTATTTCCTTTTTCTACAAATTATTCTCTTTATGTTTATTACTCCTGGAACGCCAAGGATAGTAATCATTTCATATTCAATGAATTATGGAGTTAAGAAATGTGTGTGGACAGCATTAGGAGATGTTACTGCAAATATTATTCAAGCAACTCTCGTTATATTTGTTATTGGCTCATTTATTTCGGATAATCTTAGGTTGCTTAATACAATTAAGTGGATAGGAATAATTTATATTCTATATCTTGCTTATGATATTTATAAATCTCGACCAAAAAGTATAAACTCTGATAAAAAATCGGAAAAAACTTTTTTATCTTTTTATAAAGATGGTTTTTTAGTTGCAGGGACAAGCCCTAAAGCTTGGATGTTTTTTCCGTTTATTTTTCCACAATTTATAGATTTTAACTCTAATTATGTTGCTCAATTTATTATTTTAATAACAACATATGTAATTTTAGATTTTTTGTCTTTAATCGGTTACGCCATTCTAGCAAATAAAATGATTACATGGGTTAAAACTAACGCAAAGATTATAAACACAATTTCTGCGTGCGTTTTAATTGTAATTGCAACAATAATTGCATTTATGCAACAATATTAGCTGTTAATGCGATACTACTGTTACTTGCAAAAAAATTAATTTCTTAGTTTAATAAGGTTTAAATTAATTAATTAATAATAATAAAGAGGAGATAAATGAAAATTAAAAACATTATAATTACATTTGTTTCTGCAATAGCAATTTTATTCTCAACTTCAGTTGTTTCTTTAGCAAAAGTTGTTGGAGATAAAATTATTTTAGGTGCTGCAATTTCTTTAACTGGAAAATATTCATCTAATGGAGTTCATACTCAAAATGGTTATAATATGGCCGTTGATAGAATTAACGACATGGGTGGTATTAAAGTTGGAGGAAAAACTTATAAGTTTGATATTATCTATTATGATGATGAGTCAAATCCTAAAAGAGCAGCGCAACTTGCAGAAAGATTAATTTCACAAGATGGTGTTGAGTTTATGCTTGGACCTTACAGTTCAGGATTAACTAAAGCAATTGCACCTGTAACAGAGAAATATGGTGTTCCAATGGTTGAAGCTAATGGTGCATCAAGATCTTTGTTTACAAAAGGTTATAAATACTTATTCGCAGTGCTTGCTCCAGCGAACTTATATTTAGATGTTGCGATTGAAACAGCTGTGGAGTTAAACGGTGGAAAAGGCGTAAGAATAGCACAAGCTTTTGAGCAAGATGCATTCTCACAAGACGTTAGATTAGGTATTTTAGATGCTGCAGAGAGAACTGGATCTAAAATTATAATCGATGATAAACTTCCAAAAGAGCTAAACGACATGGCTGCAACTTTAGCAAAAGTTAAAGCTGTTAAACCAGATGTTTTAGTTGTATCTGGACACACAAAAGGTGCATTAACAGCTATTAGACAAATTGCTGAAATGAAAGTTGACGTTCCAATGTTAGCAATGACACACTGTGATGCTGCTAAATTATCTAAGCAACATGGTAAGAACTCACAGTACGCTTTATGTGCATCTCAATGGCATAAAACATTAACTTATAAAGATGATTTCTTCAAAGATGGCATGACATACGCTGCAGACTTTGAAAAATTATTTGGTTATGATCCGCCATATCAATCAGCAGAGTCATCAGCAGCTTTATTGGTTTTCAAAGATGCATTTGAAAGAGCAAATTCTTTTGATCAAAAGAAAGTAAGAGATGCACTTGCTGATACTAATATGCAAACATTCTATGGAAATATCAAATTTGCAGAAGGTGGTCAAAATGTTGACAAACCAATGGTATTGTTCCAAGTTATGTGTGACGATGCAGGAAAATGTGAAAATAAAGTTGTAGCTCCATTAAAATGGGCTTCAGCAGAATTAATTCACCCAATTCCTAAGTGGTCTGAAAGATAATTAAAAATAATGTTAGCCCCCTAGTAATAGGGGGCTTTTTTTTATATAGCATTTAGAAATTATGGATTTTTTAATTTTCCAAGTTCCGATGTTAACTTTACAAGCTGTGCTAGATGGTTTGTTACTTGGAATTTTATTTGCTTTAATCGCCTACGGAATGGCTCTCCAGTGGGGAGTTATGAATATTATTAACATTGCTCAAGGTGATTTAGTTATATTAGGAGGATACATTGCATACTTTATGTATCTGTATGGAATTCATCCCGCATGGGGAGTAATAGTTTCGCCAATAATAATGTATTTTGTTGGAGTTATTATTTACAAATTAGTTATTAATAAAGTTGTTGATAGAGATCTATTCATTTCGATTTTAGCGACGTTTGGAATAAGCATTTTATTTATGCAATTAATGAATTTTGCATTTGGTGCAGATGTCGTCCTTGCAAACTCAGGATATGGTACAACAATGCTGTTTGATAACTCTGTTACATTGCCAAACTCAAAGATTTTTTCAGCATTTATAAGTATTGTGTTTGCTATCGGGCTTGTGATTTATATGAAAAAATCTAAGCTTGGAAGGGCTATTAGAGCTACAGCTCAAAATGCTAGAGCCGCAAAAATATTAGGCGTAGACACTGAAAAAGTTTATGCGGCAACTTTTGGAATAAATGCTGCTCTTTGTGGAGTAGCTGGAGCACTTATTTCTATTACATTTACTATACACCCTTATATGGGCTTACCTTACACAATTAGATCTTTTATGATTGTAATTGTTGCTGGACTTGGAAATTTACCTGGTGTTGCAATGTCAGGTATGGGTTTAGGAGTATTTGAGGAGTTTGCAGATTACATTTTAGGAACAGAATTTAGAATTGGATCAGTATTTTTACTATTAGTTTTAATACTTGTTTATAGAAGATTTAAACTTTCAAGAAAAAGAGAATATTTAAAATAATGAACAAAAATATTATTTTATATGGTGCTATTTTAATATTTGGTATTGCAGCCCCTTTTATTTTTCCAGCATTTAAAGTTCAATTATCAATCCTTTGTATATTAATAATTCTAGCTATTACTTGGAACGTCCAAGGTGGTGAAATGGGTTATAATACTTTTGGAAATATTTTGTTTTATGGACTGGGAATGTATTTATGTGCCTCAGTTCAAGTTGGAATGTTTTTTCCTCTAGGAGAGTGGACTGAGGGTGGTGGAGAAAAAACTTTTGTTCATACTCCCGCTCAATTCTTTCAAGGGTTTGCAGTTGGTTTGGCAGTTGCAGCAGTAGTGCCAGCTATTATAGCTGGTTTAATTGGATATTCGATTTTAGGTTTAAGAGGACATTATTTTGCAATTTGTACATTGGGTTTAGGGGTTGCAGCTGGAGAAATTTCTGGTGGAATAGAAATCATTGGAGCAGGACAAGGTTTTACAACACCTCCATTTCCTAATGTCGATAGATTAGAAGCAAGAGGTGAGTTTTTCTATTTTTGCAGTTTTGTAGTTTTGGTATTCACGTTTCTTGCAGTTAAAGCAATTTACTCAACAAGATTTAAACTTGTTCTTAATGCAATTAGAGATAACGAAGATAAGGCTGAAGCGATGGGCATTCAAACAATGAAATATAAAATTATTGGTTGGATGATTTCTGCGTTTTTCTGTGGATTGGCCGGAGGTATTATGGGCGGACTAGTTGGATATATAGACTCAACCGACGTTGCATTTGATGGAAGAGAAATGGGAGTATTCATGGTCTTGATGGCTATACTAGGAGGAAAAGGAACCTTGTGGGGACCAGTAATTGGAGCAACATTGTTTCATATATTTAAAGAAGGTTTCTGGACTTTTTTCTTAGGTTGGCAATATGTTGCTCTTGGAGTTTTGATTGTTGTAATTGTAATTTATTTCCCAGAGGGGATTATGGGTTGGTTGAGAGAAAAATATCCAGAGCGATTTGGTGAAGTTGTAGATGAAGCAGATCGGAAAGCACAGGTTACACTTAAATGAGTATTTTAGAGGTAAGCAATGTCAGTAAGTCATTTGGTGGGGTTAAAGCCAATGTTGATATATCTATGTCAGTTGAAAAAGGAAAAATCGTAGGTTTAATTGGGCCAAATGGATCTGGAAAAACTACATTGTTTAATTCTATAGTTGGAACGTATCCTATTGACCAAGGATCAATTAAATTTAATGGTAAAGAAGTATCTGAATTACCAGTTCCAGTAATAGCTAAACTTGGTTTGCTTAGAACTTTCCAGCAAACAAGAATTTATGGAAAATTGAATTGCGTAGACAATATGCTTATAAGTCACAAAGCAAGCGATGAAAGTTTAGTTTCTATATTTTCCCAAATACCACAAAACCTTACAGAAAAAGCTGAAAATTTATTAAATTTTGTTGGATTATACCAAAAAAGAAAATTAAGAGCTGGAGATTTATCATTTGGTCAGCAGAAATTATTAGAATTAGCAATGGCATTAATGAATGAGCCTGAGATGTTATTACTGGACGAACCAACTGCAGGTATCAATCCTACATTAATAAATGGAATCATTGATAGATTGATAAAAGTAAATCAAGATTTTGGAATTACTCTACTTGTTATTGAACATAATATGAGAGTAATAATGCAATTAGCTGAAAGTATCTTTTGTCTTGCGCATGGAAAAATGCTTGCAAATGGAACACCTGATGAAATTAAAAATGATAAGCGTGTGATTGACGCTTATTTAGGAGCTCAATAATGGCAAATCAATACGAAGTTCTTGGTAAAGCTCCTGTAGCAGAGGATTTAAAAAAACTATCATCTGAAAATGTTCACCTAACTATCAAAGGTTTATCAGCTGGTTATGGTAAGATGGAAATACTACACAATTTTGATTTATTTGTAAGTAAAGCACAATCTCTTTGTTTGATTGGTCCAAATGGTGCAGGAAAATCAACTATACTTCATTCAATATATGGTTTTACAAATATCTTTTCAGGAAAAATAGAAATTGATGGAAAAGAAATAACTAACCTCAGTCCCGCAGAAAAACTAAAATCTGAGGGCATAGCGTATATTCTACAAGATAATTCGGTTTTTCCAGATATGACTGTAGAGGAAAATCTTTTAATGGGTGGATACATTAAAGATAAAACGGAAGAGTCTTTTGAAGAAGCAGAGAGAGTTCTTCAAAAATATGAAAGATTAAGAAACAGAAGAAATCAACCTGCAAAAGTATTATCGGGTGGAGAAAGAAGACTTTTAGAAATTTCTCGAGCCCTAGTAATGAAACCTTCTATTTTACTTGTTGATGAACCATCAATTGGGCTTGAGCCTAGATATATTCAAATGGTTTTTGAGATTTTAGACGATCTTCAAAAAAATGAAAAAAAAACAATTATATTAGTTGAGCAGAATGCCAAAAAAGGTTTAGAGTTTGCTGATATTGGCTATGTTTTAGTTTCAGGAGAAACAGCTATTGCAGGTAAAGGAGATGATCTTTTAAATAATCCAGATGTCGGCCGTCTATTCTTAGGCGGTTAATGATAAACCTAAAATATTTTATCAAAGGAATAGTCTGTTCAAAAAAATTTGATAGTCCAGCAATCGCATTAGGAGCTAGTTTCATTGCTATAGGTGCCTTATTAAAAAATTTAGGGTTTAATATACAAGAAAGTATTTTCTCAACATTTTTAACTTATGCTCTTCCAGGATCATTAGTGATGGCAGAATCAATGCTAATTGGCGCATCACTTGTAAATATTTTTTTAGCAGTATGGTTGGTAAATTCTAGACTATTTCCAATGACAGTTTCAATAATGCCATTACTTAAACATGATAGCCAACCAAGATGGAAATATTATATATCTTGTCACTTTGTAGCTGTTTCGTCGTGGTTGATTTTAAAAAATAATTATGAGGAAATTGATAGGAAATATAGAATAGATTTTTGGATTGGTATAGGAACAGCCACTTGGCTGATTGCCATTTTTTCAACAGTATTAGGATTTTATGCTGCCGACTATTTAAGTAAAGATATGATAATTGGACTTGCTATCGTAAATCCAATTTATTTTATGTGTGCAATGATAGGAGTTATGAAAACTATACAACTTTCCTCTGCAATTATTCTGGGTGCTTTTTTAGGTCCAATTTTTTATTTTTTTTCACCAGAATGGAGTGTTTTACTTGGTGGGTTGGTAGCTGGTTCAATTGCTTACTTTATAGGAGAAGTTTATGACAGCTAATATTGTTTTAGCAATTTTAGTAACTTCTCTTGCAACTTATATTTCAAGATTTCTTGGTGCTTTAACTTCAGAAAAGATAGGAGAGACATCTAAAATTTATAAATGGTTTAATTGTGTAGCATATTCAACTCTTGCAGCTTTAATCTCAAGAATGTTAATTTTCCCATCTGGAGATCTTTCAGATGTACATTATATTTTAAGGATAATTGTCATTTTATTATCAATATTAATTTTTTATGTCACTAAAAGAAATTTAGTTTATCCGACCATATTATCTGCTATAATTTTAGCTACATTAAACAGTTTTGCTGTATGAAAAAACTTTTTTTTATTATATTTTTTCTAATACTTTCTAGTAATGCAAATGCTGGATGTGATGATCCAATAGCTGATGGAGTAGACTATTCTAAATGTAAATTTTCAGATGGTCAGGATTTACAAGGAACCTTTCTTCCTAACTCTAATCTCTCATTTGCTAGTTTTATTCAAGTAAATTTTGATAAAAGTATAATGATGAATTCAGATTTAACATTTGGAACTTTTTCAGAGTCATCTTTCATACGAGCTAATTTATACGAGTCAAATTTAGGTGGTGGAAATTTTGAGCAATCAAATTTTACAAGTGCTAACTTAACAAGAGTTGATTTTACAGGTTCTACCCTCATAGATGCAAATTTTCAGAATTCCAATCTAATGGAGGCAAACTTTACGTCATCAAATATTTTAAATGCAAATTTCGATGGTGCGAATTTAATTGGAGCTACTTGGACAATGGGAGAAATTTGTGGACCAGAGTCTATAGGTATTTGTAATAAATAAATTCGTGAAGAATCTTCTTAAATTAGATGGATTTGAAATTTCCTTTCATGAAAAATCTAAGAGAATAATAAATATAAAAATTGAGGATCAAATTATTGATCGATTAGTGTTTCCATTTAAAAAATTTAATATTACAGCATTAGAATATAAACCATTTACAAGGTTCACTATTGCAAAAAGTTTAGATGAAACTGCATCTAATAAATTAAGTAATTTTTTAAACGAAATTATTAAAGATAGAGATACTGGTTGTTTTATAATTGGTCCAAAAAATAAGTCTTCTAAAATAGATCAAACATTTTTAGTTAAACTATCAACTGCAATAACTCACTTAATTGGAAATCCAAATCACGACTCAATGGCTGGAAAATACTATGCAAGATTTCACGTTAAACATGAAGATAATAGTGACTCATATCTTCGTAAGGCATATATAAATATGGATTTACATACTGATGGAACATATGTACGAGAAATAACTGATTGGATATTAATGTCAAAGCTTGAGGAGGAGAATGTGATTGGTGGAGAGACCGCCTTACTACATCTTGATGATTGGGAACATTTGTCTGATCTCTCAGATGATAAAATTGGACAGCAAAAATTTATTTGGGGATCTCCAAAAAGTAAAAATATTGATTATAAAGTTGAACACCCTGTGTTTTCTAAAGATAGTGATGGAAAACCCATTATTTCTTACATCGATCAATTTCCTGAACCAAAAAATATGGATCAAGGATTGTTTTTACAAAGACTATCTGATGCTCTTGAGGGTAGTAAAAATAAGATAATAACATCATTGCCGGTTGGAAGTGCTGTTGTGGCGAATAATTATTTTTGGCTTCATGGTCGAAAACCTTTTAAAGAAAATAAAAATTTATCAAGAGAATTACTAAGAATAAGAGGTTCCTTTTTTAACAATTAAGTGTAGAAAATACACTTATGAAACTTGGATTTATAGGAACCGGTAAAATTACATCAGCAGTGGTGACGGGTATATGCAAGTCTAAAATTAAATATACCAAAATTATATTATCTGAAAGAAATAAAAAAATTTCAAAACAACTAAAAAAAAGTTTTAAAAAAATTTATATTGCAAAAAATAATCAAGATATTGTTAATGATTGTAACTGGATTTTTCTAGCTGTAACACCTACTGTGGCTAATCAAATTATACATAAGCTAAAATTTAAAAAAAGTCAGGTAATTGTAAGTTTCATATCAACAATGAATCTTCAAAACATTAAGAAGGCAGTCAAAGTAAAAGCAAATATTTCGAGAGTAATTCCTTTACCACCTATTTCTTTTAAAAAGGGACCAATTCCTATTTTTCCACCAAACAGGAAAGTTAAAAACTTTTTTAAACATCTTGGAACAGTTGTTGAAATTAAAAACGAAAAATTATCTAAAAATTTTTGGTCAACATCTGGAATGATGGCACCTTTTTATGAATTATTAAGAACAATGTCTGAATGGTTAAATAAAAGGGGAATTCAAAAAGACCAATCTCAGAGATATATAACATCTCTTTTTTTGGCACTTTCAGAAGATGCTGTAGTTAATTCAAATAGAGATTTAAAAATACTTGTCAAAGACTCCCAAACACCAAAAGGATTAAATGAGCAAGGTGTAAATGAATTAAAAAAAGCTGGTTTCTATAAAGCCACTAACAAAACCCTAAATAGTATTCTTAAAAGATTAAATAAAGTATAATTTTACATGCAGCAATCATCAAACATTCTGCAAATTGACAACTTATCAAAATATTTTGGTGGTTTGGCAGCTGTATCAAATTGCTCATTAAAAATAAAAGAGGGTTCAATTACAGGAATAATTGGTCCAAATGGATCAGGCAAAACTACTTTATTTAATCTTATAGCAGGCAATCTCAAATCATCTGACGGAAAAGTATTATTTAATAAAGAAGATATAACAAATGTTCCATCTCATGAACTTTTCTCAAAAGGTTTACTAAGAACTTTTCAAATAGCTCACGAATTCTCGAATATGACCGTTCTTGAAAATTTAATGATGGTACCAGGCAATCAAACAGGAGAAATTTTAATAAATGCTCTTTTAAAACCAAATTTAATTAAAAAAGAAGAAGATTTAATTAGAGCAAAAGCGTATGAAGTAACTGAGTTTTTAAATCTTAAACATCTTGCCAATGAACGTGCTGGTAATTTATCCGGAGGGCAAAAAAAGTTGCTAGAACTTGGAAGAACAATGATGGTTGATGCAAAACTTGTATTATTGGATGAGGTAGGGGCAGGGGTTAATAGAACATTATTAAAAGAATTAGGAACAGCAATCTTAAGACTTAATAAAGAAAAAAACTATACTTTTTGTATGATTGAACATGATATGGATTTTATAAGCAGAATGTGTGATCCAGTTATTGTAATGTCAGAAGGATCTGTTCTTTTTGAGGGAACTTCAGATGAAGTTAAGAAAAACGAAAAAGTTATAGATAGTTATTTAGGTAGAAAGAAGTAAATGGCATTTTTTGAGGGAAATAAAATGACAGGAGGATACGGCGATGGTCCTGATATTATTAGCTCATGCACTATCAATGTTAACAGAGGAGAGATAGTTGCTATTCTTGGACCAAATGGAGCTGGAAAATCTACAGCAATGAAAGCAATGCTAGGATTGTTAAATCTAAAATCAGGTAATATTTCAATTGATGGAGAAGATATTTCTAAACTATCTCCTCAAGAAAGAGTAAAAAAGGGAATATCATTTGTACCACAAACTAGAAATGTTTTTGCAGAACTTACTGTAAAAGAAAATTTAGAAGTTGGTGCTTTTTTAAGAACAGATAATGTAAATAATGTTATCGAAGAAATATATGATCTATTTCCAATTTTAAGAGAAAAAAAAGATCAAGTTGTAGGACAATTATCAGGAGGGCAAAGACAACAAGTAGCTTTGGGACGTGCTCTAATGATAAAACCATCTGTTCTTATGTTGGATGAGCCTACAGCAGGAGTTTCCCCAATAGTTATGGATGAATTATTTGAACACATTATTAGAGTTAAAAATACAAAAGTAGCAATCATCATGGTCGAGCAAAATGCAAAACAGGCTTTAAGCATTTCTGATCGAGGATATGTGCTTGTTACTGGTGAAAATAAGTTTGAGGGGTCTGGTAAGGAATTATTAAATGATCCAGAAGTTAGGAGATCTTTCTTAGGAGCTTAGTATGGATTTGATTAATGCAGTAATAGTTTTATTGAATTATACAATTATTCCAGCCTTAACTTATGGCTCTCAGTTAGCTCTTGGAGCAATTTTTGTAACTTTAATATACGGTATTTTAAGATTTGCTAACTTTGCAACTGGAGACATGATGTCATTTGGTACAATGTTTGCTGTACTTTTGACTTATTACTTTCAATCAATCGGAATTAGCTTTGGTTTTCTTCCCACTGCTTTGCTCACCATTCCTTTTGCAATTTTTATGATGATTTTATACATGCTTTTAATTGATCAAACAGTTTTTAAATATTACAGAATTAAAAAAAGTCCACCAGTACAGCTTGCTATGGTTAGTGTTGGGGTAATGTTTGTGACCCAAGCAGTCATAAGGATTATAATTGGACCAACTGATCGAAGGTTTTTAGATGGTGAAAAATTCATTTTAAAAGCAACTGAATTTAAAGAAATGACAGGTCTTGCAGAAGGTTTGACGATTAAATCTACGCAAATGATAACAATTGTAATTACTATTATTGTTGTTGCTATTATGTTTTGGTTTTTAAATAAAACTAAGACTGGAACTAGTATGAGGGCCTATTCAGATAATGAAGATTTAGCACTTCTTTCTGGAATAGATCCAAAAAAAGTAGTTCTAATTACTTGGATCATTGCTGGTATATTAGCAACAATTGGTGGGATTCTTTATGGTTTAGACAAAAGTTATAGACCGTTTGTGTATTTTAATAATATGCTACCGATTTTTGCTGCTGCGATAGTTGGTGGAATTGGAAATCCATATGGAGCGTTCTTTGGAGGTTATGTTATAGCATTTGCTGAAATATTTTTGACTTATGCATATAAAAGATTTTTAGTTTATATTTTGCCAGAGTCACTAGAACCAAATTCATTGATGCAATTATTATCAACCGATTACAAATTTGCTATTTCATTTTCGATATTAGTAATTGTTTTAATATTTAGGCCGTCAGGCATATTTGAAGGAAAACGTATATGAGAAATTATTTAAATATAATTGTAGCATATTCGATAATGATGCTTTTAATAATTTTAGTTGGAATCTTTCAATCCTGGTCTATTGCACTAACAATTTTTAATTATTGTATGATTTCTGCAGTAATGACCTTGGGAGCAAATATTCAATGGGGTTATGCTGGTTTAATAAATTTTGGTATCATGGGTTATACGGCATTAGGAGGTTTAGCAGTAGTATTAGTATCTGTAGCACCTGTTCCAGAAGCCTGGAGTGTGGGCGGAGTAAATATGATGACTTGCCTAGGAATAATTATAATAATGATTTTTTCTACAAGGTATATTTTAAAAAATATTCAAAAATCTAAAAAAAGAAATTATTTAATAGCTGGAATAATTATAGTTGGATTAATCCTAATAAAAATAATTGCTGGACCTGCAATTGAACAAATAGAAGCTGTTGATCCTGCAAAGACAGGGTTTCTTGGAGGACTTGGGTTACCAGTTTTATTCTCATGGATAGTTGGAGGTCTTTTTGCTGCTGGGTTAGCATTTATTGTAGGGAAAGTTGCTTTAGGATTAAGGGCAGATTATTTAGCTATTGCTACATTATTAATTGCTGAAATTGTTGTCTCCATTATTAAACATGAAGATTGGTTGGCAAGAGGTGTAAAAAACGTTATTGGATTAAAAAGACCAGCCCCTTATGAAATTGACCTGCAGACCTCTCCTTGGTTTATAAATTTAGTTGAAAAATTTCACTCAGCAAAATTAAATTTAGCAAATTCATTATCGGAGAGACAAGATATTTTAAATCAGTTAGTAATTGATGCTTCATCTGTTTATGTAAAGCTTTGTTTTGCAGGGATGTTTTTAGTTGTAGTTATTATTTTATTAATAATTACACAAAAAGCTCTTTACTCACCTTGGGGCAGAATGATGAGAGCTATACGAGATAACGAAGAGGCCGCAAGTGCAATGGGCAAGAATGTGGTCAAGCAACATTTATTTATATTTATTCTTGGATCTGCAATAGTTGGAATTGCTGGAGCCATGATGGTAACTAATGATGGACTCTTTACCCCAGGTAGTTATAGACCAATGAGATATACGTTTGTAATTTGGGTTATGGTAATTGTTGGTGGCACAGGAAATAATTTTGGAGCAATTCTAGGAGGATTTGTTGTATGGTTTTTATGGGTAGAAGCAGCACCAATTGCTTTATTCTTTATAAATTTGTTTACAGCTCATTTACCTGAAACAAATGAAATCAAAATTCATTTAATAAATAGCGCTCCATATTTTAGATTTTTGCTCGTTGGTATTGGCCTTCTTTTGATAATGCGATTTAGACCTCAAGGAATAATTCCAGAAAAAATTATAAAACAATAATTTATAATGAGTTTTTTTATTTTAGGGTTCTTTACAGGACTGAGTTTAATATTAGCTATTGGTGCTCAAAATATATTTGTAATTGAGCAAGGTTTAAAAAAACAATTCGTTTTTATTGTATGTGTAATTTGTACATTTTCAGATTTTCTTCTTATTTTTCTTGGAATATTCTTATTTCACTATTTTGAAAGTTTTTTTTCACCTTTTGTTGAACTAATTTTAAATATCCTTTTACTTTTATTTTTAATACATTTTGTATGGAAAAAAATAAAAAGTATAAATACTAATTTTGAAATAAATCAAAAAAATCAAACAGCAAGTCTAGGCTCAATAATACTTAAAACTCTAGGTTTTACTTATTTAAACGCCCATGTTTATTCTGACACTGTATTTTTTTTAGGAAACTTTTCAAAAAGTTTTTTAATTAATCAAAAACTATCCTTTGGATTTGGTGCAACTTTTTCCTCAATTATATTTTTTTTTACATTAGGATACTTATCTAAGTTTTTATCTAACTACTTGAATAGTAATAAAATTTGGAAAATTATTAATATCTCAATAATTTTCTTTATGTTGGCTCTTAGTATTTACGTGTTAATCAATATTTTAGGATAAAAAAAACTCCAGCGATTTTCACCGCTGGAGTTAAATAATTAAGAATTATCTTTGTTTTTTGTCTTTAAATTTACCACCTTTAATCTCTTTTTCAATAAAGGCACCTGATGCTTCTCCAACATCAGTTAATTCAACACTAGATGCTCCTTCGTAGTTGACTGCTTTACCACTCGCAAGTAAATCTAATGCTTTTTTCAATTCTCCTGGATAAATTTTTTCTCCTGGAGCATTTGCAACAGACATTACATTTGCTTGAACGGTAGCTCTATCAGCTTTTCCACCAGCTTGCATTGCAAGTACAATCAAAGCTGCAGCATCATAAGACTCTGATGTATATGGCCCAGATGAGTCAATGCCTGCTCCTCCTGCTACACCTTTAAATATTGTAGCTCCTTTACCCATAGATCCTGGCAAAGATCCAAATGATTTGTTTAGATCATTTCCAAATCTGTCAGTTAAAGAGTCTCCAATCATTCCATCAGATAAAACAAACACATCAAACGCGCCAGAATCTAATGAACCATCAATGATACTTCCACCAGCTTGATCTAAGTAACCTAATACAGCTAAAGCATCGCCACCCGCTGCTGCTAATGTAGCAACTTCTGCACCGTAGTCTCCTTTACCTTCTTCGTGAGCTGTAACAACTGTTACGTTTATTCCATGAGCTTTAACAGCTGCAACATATACATCTGCTAAACCTTTACCGTAGTCGTTATTAGTATGTGTTACTGCAATACTTTTTACTTTTCTATCTTTAGTAATATCCGCTAATACTTGACCACCTCTTGCGTCAGATGGAGCAGTTCTAAAGAAATATCCATTATCATTAAGATCAGTTAATCCTGGAGAAGTAGCAGATGGTGAAATCATAACAACACCATTTGGAACAGCAACGTTAGTTGCAATAGCTCCAGTAACACCAGAACAATCGGCACCCATGATTGCTACTACACCACCAGATATTAAACCTTCAGCAGCAGCTGTTGCAGCAGCTGAGTCAACACATGTTGAATCTGCTCTTTCAACAGAAATTTTCTTTCCTCCAAGTAATGAACCAGAATCTGAAGCTTCTTTAAAGGCAAGCTCTGCAGATGCAGCCATAGCTGGAGTTAGGGATTCAATAGGTCCTGTAAATCCTAAAATAATTCCCATTTTAATGCCATGTCCATCTGAAAATGCTTTGGATGTAAAGCAAGATACAAATACGAACATCGCTAATACTAGTTTTTTCATATATTCCCTCTAATTGTTAACAATTTATATAAACAAAATTAAATCCTATTGATTTTTATTTTCAATGAGAAAATTATCTCATTTTTTGAGCAAAAAACACCGAAGTAATGACAATTATTCCTCCGATTACTGTTATAAAGGATGGAATCTCCCCAAAAATAAAAAAAGTAAGGATTAGACCAAATACAGGGAATAAAGCGTAGAATGGCAATACCATATCAAGAGGATAAAATTTATAAAGATAGAACATCATTAAATGTCCAAGCAAAGAAATAATTGCTCCAGCGTATAAAACTGTGAACCAACTTTGTAAACTTATACTTTTTATTGTTTGAAAAGTATTTCCCTCAAATATTGAAGACAATATTATTAAAATAATAAATCCTGTGAAACTCATTATAGTATTTGTAAATTTAAGATCTAATTCTTTTAAATATCTGGAAAATACTTGAGATAGTCCGTAGAAAAAAGCCATACCGCAAATAAGAAGAGACCCTATTATTTCTTCGACTACTTTTGGGTCAAAAGCAAGTATAACAACACCAAAAAAAGATATCATAATTAATATCCATTTTTTATAACTTATTTTTTCATTTAAAAATATTGAGCTTAATATAATCCCAAAAGGAATTGAAAGTTGAGCCCCTATTGTAATTGGTGCAAGTATACTTGAAATATTTATAGATAAATATAAAAACATATTCACTGCAACACCAAAACATAATGAAAACCCAATTAAAGGAATAATATATTTTTTATCTATACTTTGAATTTTAAAAAATGGAATTAAACAAATAAAAACAATAGCCATTCTTAATGAACCAAAAAGAATTGGTGGAATAGTGTCGTTTAATCCAAGCTTGCCAGTTGGATATGCACTTCCTAATAAAAATACAACAAATAAAATAAGTAAAGTATGTTTTGCAGACAAAAATTATCTTATAGAGAAAGGATCTAAAGTTGGTTCATCAGATGTGTAATACCAAGTTGTCTTAACTCTAGTATAATCTTTAATTGAATCCATTCCCGCTTCCTTTCCATATCCACTATCTTTAATACCACCAAAAGGTGCTGATGGAGAAATCAATCGATAAGTATTTACAAATGTTATGCCTGCTCTTATTGCATTAGAAACTCTTAGACCCCTGGAGAAGTCACTTGTATAGACCCCTGAAGATAATCCATATTGATTATCGTTCATTTTCTCTATTACCTCTTTTTCTGTATCAAATTTCATAACTGATAAAACTGGTCCAAAAAGCTCGTTTTCTGCTGTTGGAAGATTATGATTATCACATTCAATTATTGTAGGAGGAAAGTAGTATCCTTCATTTGAAAATGGATGCCTTTCACCACCACATTTTATTTTTCCACCTTGTTCTGTGGTTTTTTTTATGTTTTTCTCAATAATTTCCAATTGTTTATAATTACTCAAAGGTCCCATTTCTGTATCTGGATCCATAGGAGTACCAATTTTTATTTTTTCAGCTCTTTTTGTGAGTTTATCAAGGAACTCATCGTAAATTCCTTTTTGTAGATATAACCTTGAACCAGCAATACAACTCTGTCCGCTAGCTCCAAATATTCCTGCAGTAATTCCATTAATTGCATTTTCTTGATGAGCATCATCAAATACTGCAACAGGACTTTTTCCTCCAAGTTCTAAGCTTACTTCTGATAAATTTTCTGCTGAATTTCTTATTATATGTCTTGCAGTTTCGGGTCCTCCTGTAAAAGCAACTTTTTCAACTAAATTATGTGTAGTTAAAGCCTTTCCACATGGGTCTCCAAATCCTGTAATAACATTAACTACTCCTTTAGGAATACCAGTTTCTTCAATAAGTTTTGCAAATTCAAACATTACTGCTGGAGCAAGTTCTGATGATTTAATAACCACCGTATTTCCCATTGCTAAAGCAGGCGCAAGTTTTGTAGCTGTTAAAAACATTTGAGAATTCCATGGAACAATCGCAGCAATGACACCAATAGGTATTCTTGAAGTTATAGCTTGAATATTTGGTTTATCTATTGGTAGAACTGTACCCTCGACTTTGTCTGCCATACCAGCATAATAATCATAGTACTCAGCAATGTAATTTGCCTGCTTATTTGTTTCTCTAAAAAGTTTTCCTGTATCTATAGTTTCAATTTTTCCAAGCAATTCCGCATTTTCTCTAAGCTTATTACCAATAGCTCTTAGAAATTTTGCTCTTTCACGCGGCAGTATTTTAGGCCAATCACCTTCAAAAGCTTTTTGAGCAGCTTGAACTGCTTTATCTACGTCAGAAGCACTTGCCTCAGGAACAACTGCCCAGGGTTTATTATCTTCCGGATTTAAAGTTTCAAAAGTTTTTTTAGTATCAGAGTCAACCCATTGTCCCCCTATAAACATTTTATATTTTTTTAATTCAGGCATTTTGTATATGATCTTTAATTGCTTTATTTACATCATATGAGCATTCAATACTACATAGATGTTTGCCTACAGGTATTATTTTTACTTCAGAGTTTTTAATTTTTTTACTCAGATTATCAGACATTTTTGGAGTTGAGCCTACATCACCTTCTCCAGTCATCACAAGTGTTTTGACATTAATATTTTCAAATTTTTCGTTATCTTTATGATTTACAAACAACGAGTAAACTTTAATAAAGTTGTCCATATTATTATTGTTAAGTATTGAGAAAATTTTATCTGAAATTAGAGGATTTTTCTCAATAAAATCCTTATTAAACCATCTATTGAGTGCGTCTTTTGTCAGTTTTTTATCTTTCTTTGTCTGTTCAAACCTTTCATTTACTATCTTCTGTTCATTATCAGATCTATTAAATATTGAGCACAACAACGTTAGGGATTTCAATCTATTACTAAATCTCGTTGCAAAGTTTCTTGCAATCAATGAGCCTATTGAAAATCCAACAAGGTGAATTTTATCAAATTTTAATTCATCAATAAGATCAATAATTTGATCTGAAAAATCATCAAAACTTATTTTTTCTTTATTTAAAGGAGTTCTACCGTGTCCAAGGATATCGTAAATTAAAACCGTATTATCAAATTCATTAATTTGTGGATCCCATATATTATGATCAAGACCTACACCATGAATAAATACAATTGGAATTCCTTCTTTTTGATTTAGTTTATAAAATGTACCTTTAGAGGCTGTTGCATTGATCATTATTATTTTGGTTCAATGCCCATCTCCTTCATATCTTGGTACCTATCACCTGTTCTTGCATGGGCTCTACCTGTCGAAGCGCCACCAATTGCAATAACAATTTCATCATCAAATGGAGCATCATGAATTGTAAACTCATGTGTAAGATAATATGGTCTTAAACCAGAGTCGGTTTTGTGCATCATTGGGATAGATATTTTTGATCCAGCTGGACCTCTTGTATTCGTAAAACTTAAATAAGAAGTTCCCCCCACAGCATCTCTAAATTTATTGCCAAATCTTAATGTATGAATAAATGCTGATGCATGTTCTATTTCTCCATGCAGTCCAACTACACCTGCTTTCCCGTAAGCTAATATTTTATCAGGAGAGCCTATTTCTTTTATAAGTTCAGGAACCAATAAATCTCCAAGTTTAGGAGCTAGATCTAAAATAGTGGGTTTTAAGTCCTCTACAAAACCTTTTCCATCCCAAGGATTTTTAAAAACTGCAGCAACAGAAACCATCACAACTGGTTCTTTAGCTTCTTTTCCACCTTCAATAAAAGTCTTATCTACAAATTTAGTAAACTTACGTAATTCTAATTTCATTTTTTAATTCTATGTGTAAAGCTATCTCTCCTAAAACTGTATAACGCTTTTGGATCTACATCAACATCTATAACAACTGGTTTATTTACTTTTAATGCACTTTTTACTGCTTCATTAACCTCTGATAATTTTTTAACTTTAATTCCCTTAGCGCCATACAGTTTAGCAACTTCATCAAAGGGAGGGCTTTGAATGTCAGCTCCTAGATATCTCTCACCATAAAAATCTTTTTGATATGCTTTTTCTGCTCCCCAACTTTTGTTGTTCATCACTATTGTAATTGTGTTTATGCCATGTTCTACAGCTGTACTTAGTTCTGAAATAGTCATTCCGAAACCACCATCACCCATTAAACTAACGACAGTTTTATTAGGTTTTGCAACCTTTATGCCTAAACCACATGCAAATGAGAAGCCTACTAAACCAAAATCAAGGGGAGTGAAAAGTGCAGGAGGATTGTAATATTCTAAAGCATCTGTAGCTTGAAGACAGAGTGTGCCAGCATCGAGTGTTATTGCAGTATTTTTCGGTAGTACTTTTCTTAATTCTTTGAATAGACCGTTTGGTTGGATTGGAAAATTTTTTGACTTTATATTATCTCTATCTTTAAGAAATTTTGATCTCTCTAACAAAAAACTATTTGTCCACTCTTTGTAATTGAAAATTTTCTTTTGTTTTCTTAATTCAGCTAAAATTTGATCTGTCACCAGAGCAGCATCCCCATGAATACCTACATTGACTGGAAAGTATCTTCCTATCATTGTTTTTTCTAACTCAATTTGTACAATTTTCGCGTTTTTATTTATATTGTCATACGAATAGAATGTAGAATTGAAACCAAGTCTTGTACCAATTGCAATAATTAGCTCTGCTTCTTTGACTAATCTTGATGCAACAATATTTCCTCTAGGCCCCATTTGTCCAGCATTTAACTTATGACTGAATGGAATCGCGTCTCCATGTCCTGCTGCAGTTACAATTGGAATATTTAAAAATTCAGCAAGCTTAGTTACAGACTTAAATTTTGAATTATATTTTATTCCTCCTCCAGCAACAATCACAGTTTTTTTTGATTTGAGAATAAGTTTTACAGTTCTGTCAATTGAATTCTTTTTACTTTTTAAGTCACTTTCAGTTTTATAGGATTTTTTATTTTCATTAATCTTAAACTTTGAAGTATCAGAAAGAACATTTCTTGGAAGGTTTATACAAACTGGTCCTCTTCGAGGTGACATTGCAAGATTAAAAGCATCTCTAAAAGCCATTGGTATATGACTTGCTTTTTTTACTGTCCAAGTTTTTTTTGTTATAGGATCAAAAAGTGATTGTTGATCAAGTCCTTGAAAAGCATCTTCCATCTTGTCTTTAGTAGAATATAAACCGGCAATAGATACCACAGGAGAAAATGCTGCTTTTGCTTGCGCTATGCCTGTAACGAGATTAGTTGCTCCGGGACCGTTTTGACCAGCAATTATTACACCTGGTTGATTTGAAGCTCGTGCATATCCATCTGCCATATGCGTTCCAGTTCTTTCGTCTCTTACACCGATAAATTTAATTTTTTTTTCATGATACAACGCATCAAACATTTCCATTGTAGCTGAACCAATTAAGCCAAAGACATGTTTAACTTTTTCTTTTTTTAGAGATTTCACTGCCGCCTGACCACCGGTCAAGGTATTCTTGGACGTAATCACGATACTTTTTTAACTTCAGTATCTAGATCATCTTTAAAGTTAGGTATTACTTTTTCAGTGAATAGTTTAATACTTTTCATGCAATCTTCATGTTTAACGCCCGGAAAGTTAGACCAGACTTGAAGATTTTGAAGATTAAGCTCTGATTGAAGTTCTTTAATCTTATCTGTTACATATTCAGGAGTACCAAATAACATATTTCGCTTATGTAAAAACTCGTAATTAAGAAGATCTAATTTACCCTTTGTTTCTGGAATTTCTTCACCGGGATCCATGTGATTACCAAGACCTCTCCAATGACAAACCCATTTCATATAATTTACCATATGTTGTCCAGCTTTCTCTTTAGCCTCTTCCATAGTATCAGCAACAAACATATCTCTGACGAGAGTAACACCTTCACCTAAAGGAACATTTTTTTTAGTAACTTCCGATCTTTTATTTTTGTAAGCTTCAAATCTTATTTTCAATGCTTTAACTGTAGGTATCCACATAATTACGTTTATATTATTTTCTGCAGCCCACTCTATAGATCTTATACCATCAACAACTTGATGTATTGGAGGGTGTGGATTTTGATAAGGCTTTGGAAGAACACTAATTTTTTTCATAGTGTTATCTTCCATATTCATAAATTCTTCACTTGGCGGGCTCATGTCATGCTGCCAAACATAATTTGGTGATGGGTAAGTATAAAATTCTCCATCATGATTAAAAAATTTTTCTGACCATGCTTTTTTCAAAATTTCTAATGTTTCAGCAAATAATCTAAAATTTTTTGCCTGATCTTTTAAATCCGCTTCTTTGTTTAAATTAATTGCCTCTCTCCCATAAACTCCTCTTGCAACACCAACTTCTACTCTTCCTTTTGAAAGTTGATCAAGTGTAGCAATATCTTCTGCTAATCTTATAGGATTATGAAAAGTTATTACATTTGCTGCTTGTCCTATTCTTATATTTTTTGTTCTTGCTGCAGCATCCGCTCCTAGCATTAGGGGGTTGGTACACGACTCCATTCCTTCATGGTTAAAATGGTGTTCAGTAAACCAAATTGAATTCCAACTGTTTTGATCACAATATTCGGTGATCTGTTTAGTTTCATCTAATAATTTATGATACGGTTTGTGTGTCCAATTTGTAGTATTACAAAAATAACCAAACTTCATTAAGCCTCCTTTAAAAATTAATTTAAAGACGACCGATCCCACTTTCGTATATGATTTTACGACGAGTTATGTATCGCTTTATGCAATAATATTATTATTCTTACCTTTGATATTCAACGAATTTTTTAAGGGATTTATTAAGAAATTTATCATATCTGATACCACTTTTTGCTAATTTCTTATTATTAAGAAATGAAAGATTCATTTTAAAGTCATATGAGGGTTCAAAAAAGAATGGAACTGAAAGCCTTTTTTGCTTGTTCCATAATACCCTATGATTAGTTGCTTTAAACTTACCTTTGCTTAAATATTCTAGCGCTCTACCTGTATTCACTACCAAGGCATTTTTATTGAAAGGGACATCATACCATTTTTTTGTTTTTCGGTTTTGAACTTGCAAGCCACCCTTTTTGTTTTGATATAAAACTGTGAAAATACCACTATCAACATGCGTCTCACATCCAAGTGCTACACCATCTTCTTTAGATATTTCGATTGGTTTAGATTGATTAGAGTAATAATTAAATCTTAAAGTACTGAGAGTTTTAAGTCTTGAAAAAACTTTTTTAGATAAATAAGTGTCTTTTTTATAAATTTTTATAATACATTTAAAAAGAGTTTCGCTAAGATTAAATAAATTTTCATAATAATCAGATATTTTTTTGATAGATTGTTTGTTAAATGATTTTTCTATGCTCAAATGCTCGATGTATTGAGTTTTAGTTTTTTTGGAAAAACCCTTTGTCACTTTCAAATCACCTAAGTCTAATCCTTCTTTTCCATTAACATCATTTGGAAAATATCCTCGATAAATATTTTTGTTCTTTTTATTCCATTTCTTTGGGGCTAACTTAAATTTGTTGTTTTTATTTGATTTAAAAAAATTTTCTCCAATTTTGCATACTTTATTTATTTGTTTGAATTTAATTCCATGACCAATTATTTGAAAAAAACCAACTTCGACACAGGCTTTTTCAATTTCTCTTATTATTTTTAATGTTGCTTTTGAATTGAAGTTTTTTTTTAGAATAGGATTAATATTGATTGTTGGAATATAATTTTTTCTTATCATCTATTTGTTGGTGTATCTGTAGCAATCATTTGTCCTCGTACTTTTTCTCTAAAATAAATATACGCACCAGCACCAATAATTATTGTTGCTCCAAGAAAAGTTCTTGGTACTGGAATTGTTTTAAATAATATGTAACCAGCAATCATTGCAAACACTATGTATGAATACTCAAATAATGAAACAACCGATGGTGAGGCAATACTATAAGCAGTAAATACACAAAAAAACGAAATCGATGCAACTATTCCCATAATTAAAACATAAGGCCAAGCCTCCCCTGGATTAGTAAACCATTCTCTCACAATAAATTGCAAAGTTGGATCTGTAAAAGTATTAAATTTTCCATCACCACTAACAAAAAATATTACCAAACTTGCAAATAATGCAAAAATATAAAGCCATGTCATTTGAGTATAGATAGTATCTTTATCAGATGTATATTTTGTTATAGTCATCGAGATTGAATAACAAAGAGCACATGCTACAGGTGCTAATTTAAAGAAATTAAAATCATCTAAAGATGGATTTAAAACAATCAATACACCAATAAATCCAACTACTATTGCACTCCATCTTCTAATTCCAATTTTTTCTTTTAAGAAAAATTTAGCAAACATAGACATAAAGAACGGGCAGGAGAAAAATAGTGCACTTGTCATAGCAAGTGTCATAAAGGTCAGTGAAATATAAAAAAAACTAAAACCAAAGAAAAAACATATAACTCTTATTAGTGTTAATAATGGGTAATGTGTTTTTAAAGATATTGTTTTTTTAGTTATTAAAACAAAGGATAGCAAAAATACTGATTGTATAAGGGTTCTTCCAAAATAAAGCTCGAATAAAGCAATATCCTCAAAAATAAACTTAATTAGAGCATCTTGTATTGAAAAAAAAGCCATACCAGTCATTATAAAAAAAATACCTCTGGTATTTTGGTTTGTATCCATGAGACACCTATATCAAATCAGTAGTAATAATAATATTAATTATTTAAAATTGCCTCTGAACCTTTTTCAGCAATCATTAGTGTAGGAGCATTTAGGTTTGCACTTGGAATTTCAGGTATCACTGATGCATCAATTACTCTTAAATTTCCAATCCCATTTACTTTCAAATCCTGGTCTACTACTGCCATACCATCAACTCCCATTTTGCATGTTCCACAAGGATGATAAGCAGTATCTGCTTTAGATCTAACATATTCATTTAATTCATCATCTGACTGTGCATCAAAACCTGGCCCAACTTCATCACCAGCATGCTCTGCTAAAGCTGGCTGTGATAGAATTTTTCTTGCAACATGAATACATTCTCTTGTTTGTTTAAGATCTTCTTCTTCTTTTAAATAGTTAAATAATATTTTAGGATAATCATACGGGTCTGAGGAATTAAGTGTTATTTCACCTCTACTTTTTGGATGATTTGGACTTGCATGTAATTGGTAACCATGTGAGTCAGGATCTTCTAAGCCATGATTTATCACAAATGATGGAAAAAAATGAAATTGAATGTTAGCAACTTTTCTTTCTGGCGATGATTTTGCAAAACCACCAGCCTCCAAAAATGATTTTGAGCAAGGTCCAGATTTAAACATAAACCATTGCATACCTGCTAAAATTTTAGGTATTAGTTTTGTGTATGTGTAAAGTGTATTAGGAGTTTTACATTTTTGCTGTATGTAAGTTTCAAGATGATCTTGTAAATTTTTTCCAACCCCCTTTGAGTGATGAATAACTTTAATACCATTATCTCTAAGATGGGTTTCGTCACCTATACCAGATAACATTAATAATTGTGGAGAATTTATAGATCCTCCACTCAAAATTACTTCTTTATTTGCATAAATCTTTTCAACTTTGTTATTTATTTTTACTTGAAGGCCAACTGCTTTTTTTCCTTCAAATAGTATCTTTTCAACAAATGAGTTTTTTAAAATATTTAAATTTTTTCTATTTTTAACAGGGTTTAAATAATACTTGGCAACTCCAGCTCTCTCACCTTGATGCATTGTTGTATCAAACATACCAAAACCCTCTTGTTCCTCACCATTCATATCTATATTTGTTTTGTGACCTGCTTCAGCTGCAGCATCAATAAATGCTTTAAATAGTGGATTTGAATTTTTAGATAAATTTATCGGAAGTGGACCCAATGATCCTCTGTATTGATTTTCACCTTCAGACCAAGTTTCAATCTTCTTAAAATAAGGAAGAACTTTATCATAGGACCAATCATCCAAACCAAAGTTTTCCCATCTTGTATAGTCATCTCTATTTCCTCTTACAAAGACCATTCCATTATGAGATGAGCATCCTCCAATCATCTTTCCTCTAGGGCAAAAAACACGTCTATTGTTCAAATATGGCTCAGGTTCTGAATAATATTTCCAATTATATTTGGGATCATGCATCGTATATAGAAGAGCTAATGGCATTTTAACCTTCCAAATATCACTAGATCCACCTGCCTCAAAAATAGCTACAGAATTGTTAGGATTCTCAGATAGCCTATTTGCTACTACACATCCAGCTGAACCAGCACCAACTATGAGATAATCGAAAGCTTGCATTTAATTTGGATTATCGCCCTCTACTGCAATCCTGTCCATAACTCTTTCATGGCCCAATCCTCTGCCAGGAAAAAAATCAGTCAGACCTTGGTGAAGAGTGCTTCTATTGTCCCAAATTGCTACAGCATTTTCAGTCCATTTAAACCTGCATGTAAAATCAAGTCTTTCTTGATGTAAAAATATTTCATTTAAAATATCTGAACTTTCATTTTCATCTAAATCTAAAATTCTTTTTGTATACATTGAATTTACATACAAAATTTTTTTTCCTGTTTCAGGATGAGTTCTAACTACTGGATGGGAATTTGAATATTCATCTAGATTACCATTCCCTTCCATTTCCTTATATGCTTCAACAAATGCTGCCGCACCTAAAGAACTATGAATGGCTTTTTTATCCTTAACTTTATCTTTAATTTCATCACTTAATGTATCGTAAGCAATTTCCATATTAGAAAACATTGTATCTCCACCAACTGGAGGAACTTTAATTGATCTTAATATAATTACTTTTGTTGGTTTTGGATTATAACTTACGTCAGTATGCCAAGTTTCACCCCATTGTCTTTTTTCTTCTGGCGCTTTAATTATTCTTAGTATTTCAGGATAATCTTTTCTTCCTTTAACATAAATATGTCTTTCTAATGGACCAAAATGTTTTGCTAAATTTATCTGTTCTTCCGATGTAATATCTTGATCTCTAAAGAATAAAGCCTTGTGTTCTAATAATAAATTATTTATCTTTTTCCAATTTTCTAAAGAACTATCTTTTAAATCGATGCCTTTTACTTCTGCTCCTAATGCACCTGATACTAATTTTATTTCCATAATCTATTTTTTTAATCTACCAGATAATTCTAAGTTTTCAGACTTAAAACTTGATTTATTTTCATTAATAAATTCACCCATTATTTTTAGCTTATCTTCCTCAAATTCTGTGACCTTTCTTTTCCCCAAATCAATATAAAGGGATAAACTTTCCATTGTAGCAGCAAGAGTTTTAGTTTCTTTTTCATACATCTCACATTTTAAATGTAATCTTTTTTTATCATGGTCAAAATGAGTGCAATATACCTCTACTTCTTGATTTTCTTTAACCTCATTATTGTAAGTAGTTCTAGTTTCAACAACCATAGTACTTCTCAGATTTGATTTTGCATTTTTACCACCCATTTGAAATTTATTAAGCATCGTTTCCCACGCTTGATCAAAGATTAAGATATAATAAGCCATATTCATATGTTCATTATAATCTGTCCACTCTTTGATAATTTTTCTTGTGGCAAGATGAAACGACATTTTTAACCCTTATTAATTTTTTCAGCTATTAGTATTTTTCTTTTCATTTCTCTAAGAACAGGTTTTTCAATTAGCTTACCATCTATAACTACTAAACCTGTATTTGAGTTATTAAACTCTTCTAATATTTTTTTTGCCTTAGTAATTTCATCTTTTGGTGGTGTAAATACCTCATTTAAAATTTGAATTTGTTTGGGATGAATAGAGCCTTTTCCAGTAAATCCTAGATTTCTTACTTGTTCAGCCTCTTTTCTCATTCCGTCCATGTTTTCTAGATCTAAATAAGGCACATCTATAACGTCTACACCGACACTTGCACCTGCATGAACAAGCTTTGATCTTGCGTGAACTAGATTTTCCCATTTATTTTCAACTCTAAGCTCTGCAGCCATATCAACACCACCAAAGTATAAAGCTACTATTCTCTTGCTAGCATGAGCAATATTATAAATATTTTCTAAAGCTTCATTTGTTTCCATAATAACATGAAGATCGGTATCTAAACTACAGTCTGTTAGTAGATCGTCTATAAATGTTATTTCATCTGGTGTTTTAACTTTTGGTAACATAATAGCTTTTAGATTTACTTTACTTGAGATAAAAGCTTCTAGATCTAAAAGACCAAATTTAGTTCTTTGATTATTAAACCTTACAACTAATTCTACATCATTTTTAACTTCGAGCGTTTTAAGAGCTTCTATAGTATTTTTTCGTGCTTGTTCTTTGTCATTTATTGCTATCCCATCTTCTAATTCAATACAAACCATATCAGCCCCTGATGAAATCGCTTTCGGAAACATTTCAGGGTGAAGCCCTGGTGTAAATATAAAACTTCTTCTTACTTTTAATTTATCTAAGTCCATCTTAATTTTTATAATCTGGCTCTTCTTTATCTAAAATTATCCTAATTTGAGATAAAAATAAATTTGCAAAATCTGTGGGAAAATTTTCATGCTCCTCTGCAGTTTTTTCTGCAATTTCATGGCTTACAACATTAAGTTCCTGGTTTGTTGATAAAGCTGTAAGATATGTCTCTGCTGCTCTCTCAAAATAATAAAGAGAGTTAAAACCTTCAGCCACAGTTCTTCCTGTGGTTAAAATTCCATGATTTGCAAGCAACATGTGTTGTTTGTTTCCTAAAGCATTTGCCATTTTTATTGATTCTTCCTCCAGTCCTAGACCTCCAAATTGTTTGAATGCAGATACTCTATTGTAAAACATCATTGTATTTTGATCGATAGGTTTCATAACAGGATCTTTTAGAGTAGAGAGGGCAGTTGCATATTTTGAATGAACATGAAAAATGCACCTTGCGTGAGCTGCTTTTTCATGAATTGCACTGTGTATATATAGAGCTGTTGGATCAATTATGTCTGGTTTATTCTTCAGTTCTTCTTTATTTTCTTTAGTCACTAAGATTAAATCGCTAGCCTTCATATTACTAAAGTGAATGCCTGCTTTATTTACATAAAAATCAGAAGAGTCTGGAACGCATGCACTAAAATGGTTTGCAACACCCTCGTGCATATTTAGTCTTGCTGTCCATCTAAAAGTTGCAGCTAATTCTTTTTGTAATTCAGATATTTCCATTTGTATGATTTTAAAATATAGTTGAAAAATAAATTATGAACAATAACGTTTTTATCTCATGCGCAGTTACTGGATCTGGAGATACTGCAAGCAAACATCCTGATTTACCAAAAACTCCAGAGCAAATAGCTAAATCAGCAATAGAGGCAGCAAAAGCGGGAGCTGCAATTGCTCATATTCATGTAAGAGAAGAAGACGGAACACCAAGCAGAAGACTAGAATTATATAAAGAAGTAGTAGATAGAATTAGATCAAGTGAAACAGATGTTATTTTAAATTTAACAACTGGGATGGGTGGAGATTTAGACATTGGTCAAGGTAAAAATCCTCTAGAATTCGGTCCAATGACTGATATGGCAAATGTAATGGAAAGAATAGCTAATGCAGAACAATTCTTGCCAGAAATTTGTACTTTAGATGCCGGTACATTAAATTTTGGAGATGGATCAGTTATTACAGTTAATACACCAAATGATTTAAGAAAGGCTGCAAAAAAATTACAAGAGATTAAAGTTAAACCAGAAATAGAGGCATTTGATTTAGGAAATATGTGGTTTGGATCACAATTGTATAAAGAAGGTTTACTTGATGATCCACCAATGTTTCAAATGTGTTTAGGTATTCCTTGGGGGGCTCCTGCTACTCCTTTAGCAATGCAAGCAATGAAAGATATAATGCCAGAACAAGGAGTGTGGTCAGGTTTTGCTATATCAAAAAATGAAATGCCTTTTGTAGCACAAACAGTTGTTATGGGTGGAAACCCAAGAGTTGGTTTAGAAGATAATTTATATATATCAAAAGGTAAACTTGCAACTAATGCTCAGTTAGTTGAAAAAGCGATTAGAATTGTAACTGATCTTGGAGCATCGACAATGACTGCAGAAGAAACAAGGAAAAAATTAAAGCTTGTAAAACACAAGTAATGTCCAAAATTAAAAAAGTGGCAGTAATTGGCACAGGAGTAATTGGAGTAGGCTGGACAATAAGACTCTTGGCTCACAACATAAAAGTTTTAGCCTACGATAAAAATTTAATTCAAAGAAATAACTTAATCCAAGAAATAAAAAGAGCTATACCTTATGTAAAAAAACTATTTAACAAAAAAAAAATTAACTTAAATAATTTAAAATTTTTTTCTTCTTTGGCGAGTGCAGTTAAAGATGCAGATCTAATCCAAGAATGTGCTCCTGAAAACTATAAACTTAAAACTCAATTAATAAGTCAAATTTCAAATAATTGTAAATCTGAAGTTTTGATATCGTCAAGCTCATCAGGATTATTACCCTCAAGGATTTTTTCAAAATGTAAAAATAATAAAAGAGGTATCATTGCCCATCCATTTAATCCTGTTTATTTACTACCTTTAGTTGAAATAGTTCCAGGAAAAAAAACAAGTTCTAAATCATTAAAGGAAGCAAATAAATTTTATAAATCTATCTCAATGAACCCAATTACCCTTAAAAAGGAGCTGCCAGGATATCTATCTGACAGACTGCAAGAAGCTTTATGGAGAGAAGCGCTTCATATTATAAATGAAGGGTATGCATCAACAGAGGATTTAGATAGAGCTGTTGAGGACGGCCCAGGCTTAAGATACTCATTAATGGGTACATTTTTAACTTTTCATTTAGCAGGAGGAAAAGCCGGAATGAAACATATGCTTGAACAATTTGGGCCAGCATTAAAACTCCCATGGACTAAGCTTAAAGCACCAAAATTATCAAAAAAACTCTCAGAAAGATTGATTTCTGGTACAAAAAAGCAAGCTAAAGGAAAGTCAATCAATCAATTGTCAAATATAAGAGATGAGTACTTAGTCAACTTACAAAACCTTAGAAAAAAATATGAAAATAAAATTAGAAAATAGATATCTAAAGAAAACTTAAAATGGTAATTTAGTTGTATGGATTTTAATCATTTTTTAACAAGTTATATGCCAGATACAAGTATTGGCTCAAGGCAGCATTTTAAAAATATGCTTGAAGAATGTGTAACTGCTGAAAAACTTGGTTATGCAACGGTATCAATTCCTGAACATCATTTAATTAATTTACTTATGATGCCATCACCTTTACAAATGGCTGTAAAAATTGCATCAATTACAAAAGATATTAAAATAACAACAGGGATAGTTGTTTTGCCTCTACACGATATGAGAACATATGCTGGTGAAGTAGCTACTACTGATATATTAACTGATGGTAGATTAATCTTAGGTGTAGGAAGAGGAGCATTTCCGTGGGAAATGAAAAGACTAGGCACACCAATAGAACAATCAAAAGAAAAATTTGTAGAGTCTTTAGAGGTTCTACAATTGTTGTTAAAAAATAAAGAAGTTTCGTATAAAGGCAAATACTATGACTTCGAACCATTAACTATAATGCCTCGACCTATAAGCAATCCAATACCAATGATGGTTGCCGCAATGAATTTAGAAAGTATAAAAGATGCAGCTTCAAGAGGATTTCATGTTCAATCAACAGTATTATCAGGTACAAAAGATCTTTTGTTAAGTAGAGTTAATGCATTTAAAGAAGGCTGCATTCAACTAGGTGAAAAAGGTAAGTTACTCAAACTTTCCATGCAACGAATGGCTTACTTAGCAAAAGATGAAAATGAAGCTAGAGAGAAAACAAAACTTGCTTACGAATATTACAAAAGATTTGACAATATGTTTACAGGACCAGGAAAAGTAAAAGAAGGGAATATAGAAGCTTTGCCAAGAAAACAAACTTTAGAAGAATTAAAAGAAAATCTTTTAATTTGCCCTTTAAACGAAATGATCGATAAACTTAGCGTTTATGCTGAAGCAGGAGTTGATGAGGTAATTCTTAGTTCAAGTTTTGGACAATCTCAAGAAGACCTAATAGAGTCAATGTATAGAATTGGTGAAAACGTAATCCCATATTTCAAAAAATCTAATATACAAGTAGCTTAAATATCTATGAGCATCATAGATTGTAATTTCTCAGTGACAGGATCAGGACCTGCAATATTTTTAACTCATGGAGTTGGAGGCGCAGAAGATGCATGGAGATTTATTACTCCAAAACTTAAAAGCATGTTCACAGTTGTGACATATGACTTAAGAGGTCATGGAAAATCACCTGTAGATAATAAAGATTTTAATTTAGATGATCTTGTATTAGATCTTGAAAGAGTAAGAGAAAAGACAAACATCCAAAAAGCCCATTTTATGGGACATTCTTTAGGGGGCATGATTGCTCCTGCTTATGCTAAAAAGTTTCCAGAAAGAGTTTTGTCAGTTGGCTTATTATCAACAGTTGCAGGAAGATCTGATGAAGATAAACAAAAAGTGTGGAGTGTCATTTCAGATCTAAAAGATAAGGGCGTTGAACAGACATTAAAAAATCTCACTAACAGATGGTTTACAGATAATTTTATTGAAAAAAATCCAGATCTTGTATCTAGGAGATTAAAACAAGTAATAGATACAGATAAAGATGTATTTATAAATGTTTTTAAAATTTATGCGGAAACTGAGATGATCTCTTGGTTAAAAGATATAAAGAAACCCTGTCTATTTATGACGGGAGAAAATGATGGTGGATGCACTCCTTCTCATAACAAAAAAATGTCAAATGAGGTGAAAGATTCTAAATTAGTTATCATACCAGAGGTAAAACACTCTTTTTTGATAGAGGCTCCTGAGCAAATTGCAAATAACTTAATAGAATTTATTGAAAGTTTATAAAAACTTAATGCATTCTTAAAGTGTTACCATCAACGCCAACTACTTGACCAGAAATTCTAGAAGACTCATCGGATATTAAATAACAACACATTTTACCAATATCTTTTTCGTAAACCCAAGTATTAAGAGAAGTCATAGAAACGAATTCACTCTCCACAGCTTTTTTTGAAATTTTCAAAAATTTAGCTTTATCTCTAATAACTCTTCCCATTCTATCTCCTTTTACAGTTCCTGGACAAATTGCGTTAACTCTAATTTTAAACTTGCCTAATTCCATTGCTAAAGTTTTAGTCATCCCAACTACCGCCCATTTACTGGCTGAGTAGGGAGATCTTAATGGAAAACCAAATATACCTGCTGTAGAAGACAGATTGACTACTGATCCACCTTTATTCTTTTTCAACATTGGGATTGCTAATTTTGAAAAAATAAAATGACTAATTACATTTATCTTTAAAGTTTGTTCCCAATCTTTTGTTTTAAGTTTATCCATAGTCCCTGTTGGGCCTGCAACTCCAACATTATTAATTAATGCATCAATTTTTTGTGTTTTTTTTTTAATTTCTTTAAAAAAATTTATTACATCGTTTTCGTTTGAGGCATCGCAATGAAAAGAAAACAACCTTTTATTATTTAAAGGATTTTTTTTTAATTTGTTTATAGATTTTTTATCGATATCACAAACGAATACCTTCGCACCTTTTTCAAGACACTCCTTTGCTGTTGCCCATCCAATTCCTGATGCACCAGCAGAGATAATTATTTTTTTATTTTTGAAATTGTATGACATTAATCTGTTAATCCATCAGATCTAACTTTATTTCTTTCTAAATGTATGGGCAATACTTTTCCATAAATTGCTTTTGAATGTTCAGGTGTATTTACTCTCCAGGGATCCAATACATACGCAGGTATGCACATAAAACGTGATGTTTTTCCCATAACTTTAGTTACTCTATGCATAGTAAATCTACCTTTAAATATTTGTAAATCACCAGGTTCAAGCTCAAGTCGTTTTACTCTTGTGCGATCCCCATCTAGTACTTTCTTAACCTCATCAAATTTTTCGTTACCCGGTTCTCTTATGTTTGGACAATATTCAAATATTCCTCCTTCTTCTGGTTTTTGAATCATTAGACTTAAAGTAAATTCACAACTATCAAAATGCCAAGGTAATATTCCATCAGGTTCCATAACGTTATATGCATGACAGGCTAAAGGATCAGCCCATCTATATATAGGTGCAATTCCTAAGCAAGCAGATACAAATTTTAATAATTCGTCGGTTTCATATAAAAATTTCATCTCAGAATTTTTTGCAAAACAATCTGAATTTAAATATCCATTAAATCTATCCATAAATATTCTTTTTGGGTGATCTTTGGGAAGAGTAGGGTCGTCTTTTGCATAAAGATATGCGTTGATACTTTCTTTAGACATATAAACTTCATTAAGCTGATGCTCTAATTCTTTTTTCATTACATTTAAAGAATTTGGTAAAATAAAATTAGGAATCACCGAACAACTATCGCTATCTAATTCAGTTTTACATTTTTCAATTACTTTCTTGATCTTTGGTGATTTTAAATCATGAATTGGGTATTTAACTAAATCAACGATGTTACTTAAACTTTTTTTCATAACTATTTAATCTAATTATGAGTTTGAAAGTGATTCTTGCAATTCTTTGTTAGATATATAGCCTTTAGCATTTCCTTGTTTATCAACTACCTCACAATTAGAATTACTACAAACAACTTGAGGTAGAAATTCCTCTATAAATTGGTCTTCTTCGACTTTTATCAAATTTGATTTGTCTATATCATCTGATTGATTAATTGGTTTCATTATAATTTTTGCTTTAATAACCTTTGTTCTATTTACGTCTTTAACAAATGCCTCAACATATTCATCAGCAGGGTTCATTATAATTTCTACAGGCGTTCCTACCTGTACAAGTTTTCCTGCATTCAAAATTCCAATATGATCTCCTAACCTTAATGACTCATCAAGATCATGAGTAATAAATACTATCGTCTTTTTTAATTCTGATTGTAGGTCTATTAGTTGTTTCTGCATATCACTTCTAATTAAAGGATCTAATGCAGAAAAAGCTTCGTCCATTAACATAATGTCCGTGTCAGTAGCTAAAGCTCTTGCAAGACCTACTCGCTGTTGCATACCTCCAGAAAGCTGTGCAGGATATTGATTTTCAAATCCAGTCAAACCGACAGACTCGATTTTTTCCATTGCAACAGAATTTCTTTTTTCAACCTCCATACCTTGCATTTCGAGTCCGTAACCAACATTTTGTAAAACTGTTTTGTGAGGGAACAGTCCAAATCGTTGAAATACCATACTCATTTTCTGTCTTCTAAATTCAATTAATTGTTCTTTATTTAGAGTGGTAACATCTTTGCCTTCTACTAGAATTTCTCCAGAGGTTGGGTCTATTAATCTATTTAAGTGTCTAATTAGTGTTGATTTTCCTGATCCAGATAAACCCATACAAACAAATGTTTCTCCCTCTTCAATTTTTAAGGATACATTATCTAAACCAACCGTATGTCCAGTTTTTTCTAGAACATCTTCTTTTGTAGCTCCTTCTTGCACCATTTTAAGAACGCTAGCAGGTTTTGGACCAAAAATTTTGTATACGTTATTGATTTCGATTTTAGACATCTATTTAAAGTTTAGTTCTTTTAGTTCATCAAAGCAAATCAACAATAAAATAACTTTATTAAATTCAACTATTAATTGAATTGAAATTTTTTTGATTTTATATAATCATTTAATATGAATTCTATTTCTAAAATCGCAAAAAATAGCACTTATTTACAAATTACTTGGAACGATGGTGAAGAAAGTAAATTTAACTACATGTGGTTAAGAGATAATTGTCCTACTGCACATGATAAAGACTCAAGACATAGAATGTTTAATATCTTAGAGGTATCAAAAGAAATAAATCCTAAAAAATATTCACTAAATGGTGATGGCAAATTAGAAATAGAGTGGAGTGAGGGTGACCATACAAGTTATTATGATCCTAAGTGGTTGAGAGAAAATTGTTATACTATTAAAAATAAACAAGAATATGTCTCACCTTATCATCTTTGGGATAATAATTTGGAAAACGAATTTTCGTCGATATGTATTGAACACGATGATGTAATTAATTCTGATGAAGGATTAATAAAGTGGTTAGAATTATTACATCATAAAGGTATAGCAATAGTAAAAAATTCACCAACAGAAAAAAAATCAGGTTTTGATATTCTTCATAGAATAAGTCACGTAAGAGAAACCTTTTTTAAAACCCCCTTTGAAGTAATCAACATTCCAAAACCAAATAATTCTGCTTACACAGCTCATGCTTTAAGAAACCATATGGATTTACCTTGGTTTGAATTACCACCTGGTTATCAGTTTTTACACTGTTTAGTAAATGATGCAAAGGGTGGAGACTCTTCCGCGATTGATGGCTTTGCTGTTGCTGATTATTTAAGGAAAAATGAGAAAGAGATTTTTGAAACATTAATCTCTGTGCCACTAAAGTTTAGAGATAAGGATTATACTCAAGAATCTCATCGAAGCTTCCATGCCCCAGCAATTAGTTTAACAAAAGATAAAGATTTTCATGATATTAGATTTAGCGTTGCAACTATGGATGCATTAGACTGCCATCCAGACCAAATGGACAAAGTTTATAAAGCTCACCACAGATTTGGTAATCTTTTACATGATGATAAATTTCAAATTAAATTTCGACTGGGACCAGGAGACATATTTTCTTTTAATAATAGGCGTGTTTTACACGGCAGAACAGCTTTTGATCCAAATTCAGGTCATCGTCATCTTCAAGGATACTATTTAGATAGAGATGAAATACTTGGAAGATTGGAATATCTTAAAAAATATAAATTATAAGTTTTCAAATATAAGATTGTTATTTTTATTATATTTCAAAAACTCCTTTTTACTTTTAATTGTGTAATAATATTTCTCTTTATTAATCATTTGTATTTTTCCATTATTTAAAAACTTTTTATCTAATATTAGATATTTTACTCTTTTATTAAGACTACTTTTCAAAATAGATTTTATGCTAGATTTGTTGGAAAATGATAAACCCACTGATAGCTTTGAATTAAGTTTAAGAAGATTATAAATATTTTGATGCTTAAAAGAGATAAAAATACATTTTTTGAAACCTTTAGTTTCTTTAATCAAATTAGATAAAAGTTTTTTACTAAATAATGGCTTTATTTCAATAAAGACGGGAAATTTTTTTTTTGAGATTTTTAGAACCTCTTTCAATTGTGGTATTTGAAATTTTTTATTTTTAATCTCTTTTAGATCTTCATAATTAATATTTTTGATACTTTTGTTTATTTTAAAAATTCTCTTTAATGTAAAATCATGAAAACATACAAACTTTTTATCCTTGGTTGAATGGATATCTGTCTCAATCCCAAATTTTTCCTTAAATGATTCTTTAAAGGATTCTATGCAGTTTTCTTTGTAACTCTTATTTACAATTCCTCTGTGTATTATATGCATGTAAAAAAAGGGCTCTGTATCCACAAAGCCCTTAATTATTTTTTGAAGTTTAATTATTAGTTAGGCAACCAACTTTTCCATTTATCTGGATTATTGTCTAACCACTCATTTACAACTTCTTTAACGTCTCTTTTTTTGATGTCAACTTCAACAAGCATCTTAGCTTGGTCTAAGTTTTCTAACTTCATTCTTTCAAAAAAAGCTTTTGCTTTAGCATGCTCTGGTTTAGCAAAAGTGTCAGGATTTCCATAATTCATAGTGTAATCTTTATCCCAACCAGTTGCTGGCCATCCATCTGTACCACAAGTCTTCCAGTTGTTTGCTTCAGTAAAAGTGTCTCCTGCACAAGTTTTGTATTCAGGAAGTTGAACTCCAACCATGTCAAACTCACCAAAGAACCAGTGTGGTGACCATAAGTATAACAAGAACGGCTCTTTTCTCATGTAAGCAGCTTTTGCTTCTGCAATTGCAGCCGCTTCAGTACCTAGCTCATCTGCTTGGAAATCAATTCCTAAAAGATCAAGTCTTTTTTGGTCATGACAGTTCCAACCAGCTACAGGACATCCAATTAATCTACCTTTACCGCCTGTTTCAATAGTTGCAAATTTAGCTTTATGTTTGTTTAGGTCTCTCCAAGTTTTAATGCCTAATTCATCTGCAGCATATTTAGGTACCCAGTAATCTGACATACCGATGATTCCAGTAGTTCCTAAAAGATCAACTGTTCCATCTCCTTTATAAGACTTTACTACTTTGCCGTCATAAATTAAATCTTCATTAAACATTACATCGTCTGCCTCTGCATAACTTGGCCAACTCTCGCAAGCGAAATCAAGTTCTCCAGCTGCAATTGCTTCCCATAATCCAGTACCAGAAGGGAAAACTGTTTGTTTAATTTTATAGCCCATTTCTCTTTCAAGAATTGCTACTGCAACTTCACAAGTAATTATTCCACCTGTCCAGTCAGCAATAGCAGCATGTAATCTTTTTGCATTTGCCTGAGTAAGACTTGCAAATAAAATTACGAAAGATAAAAATAGAGCTGATATTGTTTTTGATAACCTCATTTATTTCCTCTCTTTTAATTAATTAAAGTCTTATTTTAAAACAAAAAATACTAGTTTGTAAACTGTGAATAATGATGCTTTTGCTAGTTTTTTAAACCTAAAGCTTCTCTTTGTTTTTTGGTCCAGGCAAGTGAAATTCTGTCAATAATTATTGCTAATAGCACAATTCCTATACCTGCAGCTAAACCTCTTCCTGTGTCAGACCTTGCTAACCCATTGAATACTTCCAAACCTAAACCTTTTCCGCCTATCAATGGTGTAACGATTTGCATTGCGAAAGCCATAATTACTGTTTGATTAAATCCGATAACTAAACTTGGAATTGCTAATGGAAATTTTATTTTGTTTAAAGTTTGTAGAAGAGTTCCTCCAAATGAACGTGATACCTCTGAATAAGTACCAGATACCTGAGTTAAACCTAAAGATGTTAATCGAATGATGGGTGGTATGGAGTATATTACTGTTGCTAGTACAGCAGATACTATTCCTCCTCCAAAAAACATCAAAACAGGAATTAAATAACAGAAGTAAGGTAAAGTCTGCATGGCATCTAAAACCACGTTTTGAACATTTCTAAATCTCTCATTATAAGAAGCAATAATTCCAAGAGGAACTCCAATTATAAAACATAGAGCTACAGACACTAAAACAGATGATAGTGTTATCATTGATTGTGGCCATATCCCACAAGCACCAATAAAAAGTAATAATATTGCTGTAATAATTGCAAATCTGATACCAACAGTAAAATATCCAATTGCTGCAAATACACCTAGTGTATACCACCACGGCACATGAGTTAGGAATATATCAAGTGGTCTTAAAAGTTTAAGATATACAAATCCTCTAAGAGCTTTTGTAAATGCAATAAAACCAGGATTAACAGTTAAAGACTCTACACTATTAGAAATTGGTTGTCTTATTGATAATCTCCACTCTTCAGGAAATGATCCTATACTTATCATATAAGAATCAATGAATGATATAGTCAGAACAAGTAAAAAAGATGGAATGATATAATATCTTTTAGAAATTATTTCACTAATATCTCTTGCTGTTTGTCTATTTGCTAACGAAATACAAAATTCAAATACATATGCAATAAATTTTGTCAAATTTGTACAAACAAAATTAATTAAACCACCTAAAAATTCTAAAGGCTTTTCTATAATTCTTGCTATAGTAAATTTTTCCCAAGATTGAGGAAGCAAATAAAATTTTTGAACGTTCGATGGAAGTATTTGTTTCGTTTTACTAAATGACATACTAAATCTATCAAACATTATTGCCATGAAAAGAATACAGAGTCCTCCTTCCATTGCCCATCCAACATCAAGTCTTCTAATTGCTTGCCATACTTGACCACCGATTCCTTCAGCTCCAATAAAACATGCTAAAACTACAAGCGCTAAAGCCATCATTATCACCTGATTAATTCCCATCATTATACTTGGAAGTGAAAGTGGAATTTTAATTTTAAATAGGAGTTGTAATTTACTTGATCCAAATGAGGTTGCAGATTCTATTGTTTCTGCTGAAACTTGTCTTATACCGGTATTTGTTAATCTTATGATCGGAGGCATAGAGTAAATCATTGTGGCTAATATTGCTGGAGCCCCTCCAATTCCAAAAAAGAAAAGAGCTGGAAAAAGATAAACAAACGCAGGCATTACTTGCATTGTATCTAAAATAGGCTTCATAAAATTTTCAAATCTGTCACTTTGTGAGCAAAGCACACCCAAGGTAACTCCAACTACTACACACAGTAAAACAGATAAACCCATCAATGCCACTGTTTGCAGAGACGGTTCCCACATTCCTGTTGCACCCCAAAAATAAATAACGAATAAAGAGTACAACCCTAATCTTAAACCACCTGCAATTAAGCAGGGTAAAAATATTAATGCAGCAATTAATAGCCAAGGAGAGTCGATCAAAAAATCTTCAACGAAGTAATATACATTTTTTATATAACTGGCTATTATTTTGGTAATCCATCTATAATTTTTCTTTAAATAATCTTCACCCTCATTAACCCATGCTGTAAATGTAAATTGGTCAGTGACGACCTTTGGCATTTTTGAAGGACCATCACTTTGAAAAGATAACCACAATGCAACTAAAAATGTTATTAAGATTACAGAATATGTAATAATATTTTTTGATGAATTTGGCTTTCCTTGGATACTTGCTACTTCAGATGACATATTATTTAAAATTTAAAATAAATAATTTTACTTTTAAAGAAAAATATTGTCTATTTTTGTGTTATTAAAATAACAAAATATGAATAATCAACCAAAAATAACGTGTTCAAATGTTTGGAAATTATTTGGTTCTGAGGAACAAAGAATAATTAAAGATTTAGATAAAAGCTTATCAATAAAAGAAGTTCAGGAAAAGACTGGACATGTAGTAGCAGTAAAAGATGTAAGCTTTTCAATTGAGAAAGGCGAAACCTTTGTAGTAATGGGTCTATCTGGGAGTGGAAAATCTACTTTAGTTAGATGTATTTCTAGATTAATTGAACCAACTTCTGGAACTGTTAAAATGGATGATGTTGATGTAACGAAAATGAGTGGAAGAGATTTATTAGATTTAAGAAGAAATAAGATGAGTATGGTTTTCCAACATTTTGGTTTGTTCCCGCATAGAACTGTTATTGAAAATATTGGTTATGGTTTAGAGATTAGAGGAAATAAAAAAAACGATAGAACAGAAAAATCAATGGAAGTTTTAAAAATGGTAGGTTTGGAAGGCTGGCACAATAATTACCCAAGAGAACTTTCTGGTGGTATGCAACAAAGAGTCGGTCTGGCTCGTGCACTTGCAGTTGATCCAGAAATCTTAATTTTTGATGAACCTTTTTCTGCACTTGACCCACTAATTAGAAGAGAAATGCAGGATGAATTGTTAAAAATTCAAGAAAAACTTCAAAAGACAATGGTATTTATTACTCATGATTTTTTAGAAGCCATAAAGATGGGGGATCATATTGCTATTATGAAAGATGGAGAGGTTTCACAAGTTGGTACCCCTGAGGAAATTGTTGCAAATCCCAAAGACCAATATGTAAAAGATTTTTGCGAAGATGTTCCAAAATACAAAGTATTAAGCGCAAGCAAAGTAATGCGGGAGGAATGTTGCGATGACACAAAAAAATTATTTGAAAATGGATCTAATAATATTCCACACGACTCAAAAATTGAGACATTGATTGATAAATTAGTAGATACAGATCAAAAATTTCCAGTTGTAGATACAAAAACTGGAAAATTGATTGGTGAAATAGACAGGGCGATAGTTATGAAATCTATGAAGTCTGCTAGTTAATCTCTCTTGTAACTTTTGTGCTTTTTGTTTTTATTTTATCTCTCCAAATTATAATCATTCCAGCAAATACTATTACAAATACACCCGGGAATAATTGTTCCCAAGGAGCCTCATTAAAAAATAACCAACCTAAAACAAATGATGAAGGAATGCCAAAATATTCAAACGAAGCCATCTTACTTGCAGAGATTAATCTATAAGAATAGATAAAAAGTATTGCTGCAGTACCTCCAAGAATACCAGTCAATGTCATAAGAAAAAAATCTTGGGTACTTTTTATTTCTGCATGTCCACTAGTCAATAAAAATACCACAACACCACCAATTACATTAAATATTAAAGTGTATAACTGAATTTTTGCTGTTGAGTGACCATCAGGTATAAATTTTAAAATTATCACACTCAATGCCCAAGCAATTGCCGTTAAAATTGGAAATATTGAGTAAAAGCTAAAAATGTCACTTCCAGGCTGAACAATTAAAACAACTCCAAAAAAACCTATAAAAATTGCGGACCATCTATAAATACCAACTTTATCCTTTAAAAAAATTATTGATAAAATTACAATGAAAAATGGCGAAGAAAATGTAAGAACCATAGCGGTTGCAAATTCTAAATTAATAACTGAAATAAATATAAATATATTCATTGATAAGAAAGCCAAACCTCTAAAAAAGCTTAAGGCAATGAATTTGTTGTTTAGGTTCTTAAAAACTGAAATATACTCTTGAGTAAATAAAATAAGTATAAATAAAGGGATTACCCCTGCAATATTTCTGAATACTGCTAACTGAATTACAGTATATTCATTGCCCAAAAACTTTATTACAACCATATACATATCCACACATAGGATTGCTAAGAGCATGGTAAATATTGCTAAATATGTTTTTTTTAAATCTGTTTTTTCTGAATAAATATTCATTTATAATTTTTTAAAATTGTATACTTTATAAAAAAAATGCAAAGTTTTAAACTTAATGAAACTGATATTCTATCCAATCAAGATTGGACGTTTCCTACTAACATTGCTTATGGCCCTGGTAGATTAAAAGAAATAGGAAGTATTTGTAATAATTTAAATATTAAAAATCCGTTAATAGTTACAGATAAAGGAAGTCCAAAATTACCATTTATTACAAATTTACAAAGCTATCTTAATAGCTCAAACATAGAATCAGATTTATTTTTTGATATATCTCCTAATCCTCGAGAAGATGAAGTTTCAAATGGTGTTAGTAAATTTAAAGATGATAAACATGACGCTATAATTGCAATTGGTGGAGGTAGTGCTATGGATGGAGGAAAATTAATTTGCCTCACAGCGAACAATGATGTTCCATTAAGAGATTTTGAGTTTGAATTAACTCCGCCTAAAATTAGTAAGGATAACCCATTCCCAAAAATTATAACTATTCCAACAACTGCTGGAACTGGAGCTGAAACAGAAATTTCAGCTATGGTTACTTATTTAAAAGAAGGCATGAAATTTTGTATGTGGCATCCAGATGTTAGACCTTCCTTAGCATTATTAGATCCAGAACTTACAATTGGCTTACCAGCAAATTTAACTGCATGGACTGGTGCAGATGCTTTAATCCATGGTATAGAGGGTTATTGTGTTCCTGGTTTCAATCCAATGTGTGATGGTGCTGCTTTAGAAGGTTTATCTTTGATATCAAAATCTTTAGTCACAGCTGTAGAAGATCCAAGCAATATAGTTGCAAGAGGTGGAATGCATGTTGGATCTTGTTTAGCAGGAATTTCTTTTTTAAAAGGTTTAGGATTAGTACATGCTATTGCTCATATGGTTGGAGCCGAATACAATACTCATCACGGACTAACGAATGCAATAATATTGCCTGTAGTTTTAAAATATAATCTACCAGGTATGGAAGAAAAAGTTAAAAGAATGTCAGAGGCTATGCAATTTAAAGATCATTCTGTAGATGCATTTATATCAAACATTGAAAACATTCTTGATAGAATTAAAATTCCAAAAAGTTTGAGCGAAATTGGAGTCCCCGAGGGTTGTGTTGATAGAATTGCTGAAAAATCAATGAAAGATCAAGCCTATGGACAAAATCCTAGAAAAGCAACTTTGGAAGAAATAAAGGAAATTACTCTAGCATCCATTAAAAAAGCTAGGTAATAGTAAATTCTCATGCTTGAAAATAAATCAGTTAAAGAAATTATTTCTTTAATTAAGAAAAAAGATGTTTCAGTAAAAGAAATAGTTGGCTTATATTTTGAAAGAATAAAAAAATTTAATCCATCTTTGAATGCTATTGTTTCAATTAAGGATGAAGAAGAAATAATTAAAGAAGCTGAGATTAAGGATAAAAATTTTGACGAGAATAAGCCGCTTTTTGGCTTACCTCTTGCCTCTAAAGATTTGCTAGATGTAGTTGGTTTTCCAACCACTTATGGTTTTCCTGGATATAAAGATTATTTTCCAAAAAAAAATTCTATAATTGTTGATCGTCAAATAGATGCCGGTGGAATAATAATTGGAAAAACAAACACTGCTGAATTAGGAGTGGGCGCTCATACAGCGAATAGATTGTTTGGAATAACACCAAACATTTATGGAAATAGTCAATCATCTGGTGGATCAAGTGGTGGAGCTGGTGTTGCAGTTGCAGCAAATTTACTGCCATTTGCTGATGGTACAGATATGATGGGTTCTTGTAGAACACCTGCTGCTTACGCAAATGTCTATGGTTTTAGACCAACACCAGGATTACTTCCCGATTATCGAACAAATGAAAAAAAGAAAAATCTTCCAGTTATTTCAACACCAGGATGTCTTGCAAGAACACCTGATGATATGTCTATTCTTTTAGATGTCATAGTTGGAGAACATAAAGAAGATTCAATTTCTTTCAGTTTAGATAATTCTTTTAGTGAGGTTAATTTTAGTGACCACGAATTTTCAAAAATAAAAATTGGATGGTTATCTGACATGAATGGCAACTATCAATATGATCCAGAGATAATTGAGATAAGTAACAAACAACTAAACAATCTTGAAAAACATAAAGTTATAATTGAAAACTTAAAACCAAAAATAGATGCTCATAAACTATGGAATTGCTGGGGCACATTAAGAGCAAAAAGTATTTATGAGGATATTATTACAATGAATATCAAAGATGTTAACGAAATGACTCCACAGGCGTTATGGGAATACAATAAAGGTATCGAGCTTACAGAGGAAGATGTAAAATCTGCTCTTAACTTAAGAATTGAATTATCAAATGATGTAAATAGTTTGTTTGGTGATTTTGATTTTTTAGCTTTACCATCTCAACAATCATTTCCTTTTGATAAAAATTTAAGACACCCAGAAAAAATTAATGAAAAATTAATGGACACTTATCATAGATGGATTGAAATACATATATTTGCTAGTCTTTTTTACTTACCATCAATTTCTTTACCTATTGGTTTTAATAAAGATGGATTTCCAATAGGTATTCAAATTATAGCAAAAGAAAAAGAAGATTTAAAAGTGATATCTTTTGCAAAAAGATATGAAGAAATTTTTAATTTTTCTAAAATTAAACCAAAATTAAACTAATGGTCAGACACAAACATCATTTTAAAATAGCTTTTGCGTTAGCAATAGCTGCTGGATCATGGGGAGTTTATTGGCTACCTCAAAGAATTTTAGAAGATGGGGGACTTACTGGAGGTTGGGGAACAATTTCTCAAATGATGATCGGAATTTTATTACTTACACCCATCTCTTTGTGGAGAAAGTATAAAGGTCGTACATCTGGTTTAGAAATTCCTTTTGTTGGTTTTTTAACGGGAAGTGGTTTTATATGTTACGCATTAAGTTTCTTGCTTACAGATGTTGTACGAGCATTAATCATGTTTTACATGATACCTGTCTGGACGACTATTTTTGAAATATATTTTTTAAAAAAAAGACCAGGTTTAGAAAGAGTTTTAACTTTAAGCTTAGCACTAGGGGGTTTGTGGGTAGTTTTTAGTCAGTCTAACATTATACCGTTACCACAAAATGCAGGAGATTGGTTGGCATTGGTAGGTGGTGTACTATTTGGGGCTGGGTTAGTACGTTTAGAAATTTCCAAAACAGATGGTGTCTTTCCAGTAATCTTTTCTTTCTTTTTTTATGGGACAATATTTAATATTTTTGCTGGCTTTATTTTAAAAGATTACTTAGGACCTATGCCACCGTTCGAAGCTTTTACATCAATGTTTACTTTTTTAGTTCTTATTTCAGTATTTTATTTTATTCCTACCGGAGTAGTTATAATGTGGTCTCCATCTGTTTTAGGTGCAGGCCTTTGTGCAATATTATATTTAAGCGAAATAGTAGTTGGTGTTATATCAGCTGGTATTTTAACAGATGAGGTATTTGGTTGGAGAGAAGTTGTTGGAAGTACAATGATTGTTGTAGGAGGAGTATTAGCTGTTGTTCTAGCACCAAAAGAAAAAAAATAGATGCTGTTTAAAGAAAAGTTTAAATCAAATTCAAAAATATTCTTAGATGGTGGAAATGGTTCTGAGATTGCAAACTTAGGAGGTGAGATGACCCCAGCTTTTTCTGCATTAGCAACAATCACAGCACCAGAAATTGTAAGACAAGTTCATGAAAATTTTATGGATGCAGGCTGTGATCTTATTACAGCAAATACTTTTAGCACTACAAGACACAATATGAATAGTATTAATAGAGGTAATGAAACAAAGGAGTTTATTGTTAGATCTGTTGATATAGCCAAAAAGGCAATTAAGAATAAAGGGAAAGAGAATATAGTTGGGGTAGCTGGTAGTTTGTCAAATTTTTTCTCATTAAAAGAAAATGAATTTGTTCCAGATCCAAAGTACATACCTTCATTTAGAGAGGAAGAGAGAAATTATAAAGAGGCTGCTAAAATCTTAAAAGAAGAAGGAGTCGATGTATTAATTCTAGAAATGTTATTAGATATAGATCACTCAAAAATTTTACTTAACTCTGTTTTAGAAACTGGTTTACCTGTTTGGGTTGGATTAAGCTGCTGTATTAGTAAATTTGATAATAGCGTAATTGGAAGAAATTTTAGAGCTGAAAAAGAAAAATCACTTATTTATGATGAAAGCATATACAAAGAGCAACCAAAATTCATTCCTGATGATAAGATTGTTCTTTTAGATGATATTATGAAGTCTCTGACCAATATGGGCGGAGATGTTTATGGTATTATGCATACTTGGCTTGTTGATGCCTTTGATGGATTGAAGGTAATTAAAGATAATTGGAAAGGTCCAATTATGTTTTATCCAGAAATACATAAGTTTGATACAAAAACACACAAGGCAATAGTGACCTATGCAGAGGATGAATTTGCTTATGAATGTGGAAATCTAATTGATGAACAAATTAAAATTATCGGAGGGTGTTGTGGTGTTACAGATAATCATCTTAAAAAATTAATTTCTAGATATTCTTAATTTTAATTATTAACTAAATTTATCAACATATTAATCATATCAACTTTATAACTCTCTTTTGTTGCAGATTTTGTTTCCAATACTGAAAAAAATGCTGCGACTTTGCCAGTTTTAAAATTTGTTGCCAAAAATTGACCTCCATATCCAGAGTGTCCAATCATGTTACCAGATACCATTGTTGAATTTGAGTAATACAAATATTTGTTTTTTGATAATTCCATGTATTTAGGTCCTAAATTTTTAATTGTTTTGTGTAAAAAGGAAGGTGATCCAACTTTTCTATTTCCAACCCCTATACCTTTCCTTGCAAAAAGCAAACCCATTCTTAAAAAATCTCTGGCAATTAAACAACCACCGCCAGACATCCATGGCATCCCATATCTATCAGAGGCAATATATAAACCTTCTTCAAAGCCAGCTGCTTCAACTGCCGACAATACCCAATCTCTTAAAGTTCTTCCACTTACCTTTTCTACAATTAATCCCACTACATCAGTATTCGCTGATTTATAAAATGCATATTCACAACTATTTATTATACTTTTGTTTTTAATTTTTTTAATTGAATTTAAATATTCTTCTTGGCTTAAATGATTTTTTAAATTTTTTGGTAGTCTCCAACCTCCAACTGGCTCATGTAAAAAAGATGAAGAATATGCTTTAGTATAATCTTCGGTATAGGAATTTATAATATTCATATTTAAAACATCTTGTACTTTTGCATTAGCATAACCGCTTCCAATTTTAGGCAAATAATGTGAAACTTTTTTATTCAAATCTATCGATTTTTTTTTTAACAGTTCTCCAACAAATAAGTTAATAAACATTTTAGTTATTGACATAATTGTCTGCGGCTGATTTCTTTTGAAGTCTTTAGCGTATTTTTCAAATAATATATTTTGACCTTTGCCAACAATTAATGAGCAAAAAGATTTATTTTTGATCATTTTTTTAACCAATGGTATTTTACTAATTTTATTATTAGGTTTTAACTTTAGTCTTAATACTAGATCGGATCTTAAATAAAGACTGTATCTATTTATTTTATGTAGATTTCTGTAACCTAATCTTCTAGTTTTTGGAAGATTCCATAAAGCCTTATTGTCTCTAATTGTCTCTAATTCAGGATTTTTAACAGAAGCTAATTTTTTTATTTTCAATATTTCAATGATTTTTTTTGTTCATATTTCTGGTGATATCCTTCTGCTTTACAATAATTTTTTTCCTTGGATATTTTTGTTGATACCTTACCGTCCAATTTCTTATTAACCTCGTTTAATACTTTTTCAGCAATCTTTTTTTCCTCATCAGTATTATAAAAAATTTCCGATCTATATTGAATTCCTACATAAGTACCCTGTCGATTTACTTGTGTTGAGTCGTGTAGTTCAAAAAATAGATTTACCATGTCCTCATATGATTTTTCTTTTTCATCATATTCAACTTTTACAACTTCAATATGGCCAGTGTCACCACCGCACACAGCTTTATATGTTACATTGGGATCATCCCCTCCACAGTAACCACATTCGGTAGAGATTATACCTTTAATACCTTCGTACTTAGTTTCATCCCAAAAACAACCAATACCACCAATAAATGTTTTCATTATTTTTTAATTTATACTTTAGTTTTTTAAAATTGAAATGGCTTTAATCTCATCAACTCCTATTCCACAACAGCCACCTATAATTTGAGCTCCATTTTTAATCCATGACTTAACTTCATTTAAATACCCAGCTGGCGTCATGTCATCTACAAATCTCCAGTGTGGTTTTTCATAATAACCTTTATTTGGATATGCCCCTAATATTCCATCATAATTCTTCTTTGCAGTTTCAATTGCTTTTCCTGTAATGTTTATATCTGAATGAGCAACCAATATTGGTCCACTGTGTAATTTTTTAAAATTATTTATGGATGTCTCAAAGTTTTCATAGACATGTGTATCAGAGTCAATAGTATCATTATATCCAAGCATTATATTTTTTTGATCATCCATTACGCATGATACAGATAACCAAACAGGTATATTTACTTTTGTGGAACAATTTAACATTGCTTCAACTATGTCAGCTTGTGAAGACATAGCTTCTAAAATAATTAAGTCTACTCCAGCTTCAGATAAAATTTTTAGTTGTTCATGAAAACCAGGTATCATTGCTTTGATACCAAGTTTATAAAAGTTTCCAAAAGTTGATACACTTCCAGCTAATGCAGTATTGTTGTTAGTATTTTCAATTGCTTCTCTTGCAACCTTAACACTTGTTTGATTAAATTTTTCTATAGAGTCTGCATAACCATATTGTCTCATTGATATTGGAGTAGTGCTATAAGTATTAGTTGTAATTACATCAGCTCCAGCATTTATATAATCCTCATGCACTTTTCTAACCAATTCAGGATGATCAACAGAACACTTCCCACACCACATATGCTTATCCATCTCAGCACCATTTTTTTCTAGTTCTGCGCCCATACCTCCATCTAAAATAATGATTTTATTGTTTTCTAATTTTGTCTTGATTGGGTCGTATGACATAAATTTTATTCTCTACTATTTGTAAATGCACAAATTTTATTTCCATCTAAATCACGAAGATAAGAATAATAAACTCCTGAGCCTTCTGGTCTTTCACCACCAGATCCCTCACTAGTTCCTCCAGCTTTTAAACCTACCTCATGAAATTTATCTACGTGAGATCTTGATGAAGTTAAAAATGTGATTTGTGTTCCATTTCCAAAGGTAGCATCTTTTTTATTGAAAGGTTTAGTGACGTAAAACTCAATATCTTTGGTACCTTTTGCCCCATATGCAGCATAATCATCTTCTATTGTCTCGTTTCTATCTAAACCAATTACTTCTAAAACTTTGTCGTAAAATGTAATAGCCTCATTTAAATTATTAGTACCTACCATCACATAACCAATCATATAAACCTCTATTAACTAATTTTGATTATAAGTTATTTAAAATATTAATTCCAACCGGTAATTGCTTTTACTTCTAAAAATTCAGTGAAACCCCAGACACCACCTTCACGACCATTACCAGATTGTTTGTAACCACCAAACGGCATTCCAGTATCTGTGGCTTGACCATTGATATAAACCGTTCCAGCTCTAACTTTTCTAGCAACTCTTTTGGCTTTTTCTTTATCTTCAGTTTGTAGATAATTACCTAGTCCATAAGATGTATCATTTGTAATTGCTATTGCTTCTTCTTCAGTTTCAAATGGTATAATTGAAAGCACAGGTCCAAAAATTTCAGTTCTTGCAATTTTCATGTCATTATTTACATCTGAAAAAATTGTTGGTTTAACAAAATAACCTTTGTTAAGTCCATTTGGCAAATCTGGTCCACCTGCAGCTAATGTTGCGCCTTCTTTTATTCCCTCATTGATAAGATTTACAACTTTATCATATTGTACTTTTGAAACTAAAGGTCCAATATGATCTCCTTTTTTAGAAGCCAGATCAACTCTAATTTTATTTGCTTCATCAACAGCTTCTTTAACAGCTCTTTCATAGATTGGTTTTTCAACCAACATTCTTGTTGGAGCATCACATGATTGTCCTGAGTTGCTCATTATATTTCTTACACCATCTCTAACAGCATTTGGATAAGAATCCGCAAAAACTATATTTCCACCTTTGCCGCCTAGTTCAAGAGTTACTTTTTTTATAGTATCAGCTGCATTTTTTTGAATTAATTTTCCAGCTCTTGTTGATCCTGTGAATGAAACCATATCAATATCAGGATGACCAGAAATATGATTTCCAACAACTTCTCCATTTCCATTAACTAAATTAAAAACTCCTGCAGGAAAGCCAGCTTCATCAATCATTTCTGCAAACAATACTGCTGACACTGGAGCAATTTCGGATGGTTTTAAAATCATTGTACAACCAGCAGCTAAAGCAGGAATAACCTTTAATACGATTTGATTCATAGGAAAATTCCAAGGTGTAATTAATCCACAAACTCCAATTGGTTCATATCTTATATGGTTATTAGATTTAGGATCAAATTGATGTTCAAAATTAAAATCTTTTAAAATTTCAATGTTATTTCTACAAATATCCGCACCCATTTTAGTGTGTGTTTCGGAAGCAAAATCTAGTGGGGCGCCCATTTCTTTAGATTGTGCCTCAACCATTTCATCCCATCTTCTATTATAAATTTCATCAAACTTCTCAAGTAAAGCTAATCTTTCTTCCTTTGTACTTTCTCTCCAAGTCTCAAATGCGATCTTGGCAGCATTTATTGCTTTATCAGCATCTTCTGCAGAGCC